>NZ_CP038498.1:0-684825 GCF_012427845.1 Pectobacterium punjabense | reverse complement strand
GTTTCCTGACGAAACGCCGCCTCGTGCTGCCAGGCCTGCTTCAGTCCCTTAAAGGAATAACCGGTAGCCTTAATAATCCGGGTCATCCCCGTTGCTTTATTCATTTATCCTCCATTTTTAGACTCTAAATAATTCGAGTTTCAGGCAGGCGGCAAGAGAGGGAGTCCCGATGAGCTTACTCAAGTAAGTGATTCGGGTGACTGAACGCTGCCAACGCACATGCAACTTGAAGTATGACGAGTATATGCAAAATAGTTCGCATTTTAACGCGCTTACGTTGTCTCATCACCACAGATCTCTGGCGCAGTTTCTGGTATCCTTGCGGCGCGTTGCTAACAAGAGGCTCCATGTTGTTATGTCAGGTTGGCGTAAAATTTACTATAAACTATTGAATCTCCCACTGAAACTGTTGGTGAAAAGCAAAGTTATTCCCGCAGATCCGGTGGTCGAGTTGGGGTTAGATCCCTCACGTCCTATACTCTATGTTCTGCCTTATAACTCTCAGGCGGACCTATTGACGCTACGTGCGAAATGTCTGGCATTGGGGTTACCCGATCCCTCGCAGCCGTTCGAATTCAATGGCGTCGAACTCCCCAGCCATGTCTTTATTAATGACGGGCCGCGCGTTTTCCGCTACTACGTTCCCAAGCAGAAATCCGTCAAACTGTTCCACGACTATCTGGACTTGCACCGTGCCAATCCAGATTTAGATGTGCAGATGGTGCCGGTTTCCGTGATGTTTGGGCGTTCTCCAGGTCGGGAAGGCCATTCACAGGCCACACCACACCTGCGATTGCTCAACGGCATCGAGAAATTCTTCGCCGTACTGTGGCTAGGCCGTGACAGCTTTGTCCGCTTCTCCAGCCCGGTGTCGCTGCGCTATATGGCGACCGAGCATGGTACTGACAAAACCATAGCCCACAAACTGGCGCGTGTCGCGCGTATGCATTTCTCCCGTCAGCGTTTGGCGGCAGTTGGCCCACGCTTACCCGTACGTCAGGAGCTATTTAACAAGCTGCTGGACTCCAAAGCGATCAAGAAAGCCGTAGACGATGAGGCGCGCAGTAAGAAGATTTCCCACGAGAAAGCGCAGCAAAATGCAATCGCGCTGATGGAGGAAATCGCTGCCGACTTCTCTTACGAAGCGGTGCGTCTGTCAGATCGCGTATTGAGCTGGACGTGGAACCGTCTTTATCAGGGGATTAACGTCCATAACGCCGAACGCGTGCGACAACTGGCGCAGGATGGTCATGGTATTGTCTATGTGCCCTGCCACCGCAGCCATATGGATTACCTGCTGCTGTCCTACGTTCTGTATCATCAAGGCTTAGTTCCGCCGCACATCGCCGCAGGTATCAATCTTAATTTCTGGCCGGCGGGTCCCATCTTCCGCCGTCTTGGTGCGTTCTTTATTCGCCGGACCTTCAAAGGTAACAAGCTCTATTCCACAATTTTCCGCGAGTACTTGGGCGAGCTATTTGCCCGTGGTTATTCCGTTGAATACTTCATGGAAGGCGGGCGTTCGCGCACGGGACGTCTGTTAGAGCCCAAAACCGGTACGCTGGCGATGACCATTCAGGCTATGCTAAGAGGCGGTACGCGCCCTATCACACTGGTGCCGATTTATGTCGGCTACGAGCACGTGATGGAAGTCGGCACCTATGCGAAAGAGCTGCGCGGCGCGGTGAAGGAAAAAGAAGGCTTTATGCAGATGGTGCGCGGTTTGCGCAAGCTGCGTAATCTGGGTCAGGGCTATGTGAACTTCGGCGAACCTCTGCCGCTGACCACCTATCTGAACCAGCATGTGCCGCAATGGCGTGACGCGATTGACCCGATTGAGGCACAGCGCCCAAGCTGGCTAACGCCGACAGTGCAGGATATCTCCATGGATATCATGGTGCGCATCAATAACTCTGCGGCAGCGAACGCAATGAACCTGTGCTCTACCGCCCTGTTAGCATCGCGCCAGCGTTCTCTGACCCGTGAGCAAATGCATGAACAGCTAGACTGCTACCTGCAACTACTGCGCCAAGTGCCTTACCACAAAGATATTACAGCGCCTAAGAAGACAGCGGATGAACTGTTGGAACACGCGCTGGGCATGAACAAGTTTGAAGTAGAGAAGGACAGTATTGGTGACATCATCATTCTGCCGCGCGAGCAAGCGGTTCTGATGACGTATTATCGCAATAATATCCAGCACCTGTTGGTCTTGCCGTCGCTGATCGCCAGTATCGTCATTCATCATCGTCGGATTACTCTCGCCGACGTCGTGCAACAAATCACGCTAATCTATCCGCTGCTGCAAGCCGAGTTGTTCCTGCATTATTCCAAAGAGCAATTACCGGGCGTGCTGGAAACGCTAGCTAATGAACTGGTTCGACAACAGTTGCTGTGTAGCCGTGACGGCGAACTCGCCATTAATCCACCACGCATCCGTACGCTGCAACTGTTATCAGCTGGCGTGCGTGAGACGCTGCAACGTTATGCGATTACGCTGTCTTTGCTGTGCGCGAACCCAGAAATCAACCGTGGCACGCTGGAGAAAGAAAGCCGAAATATGGCACAGCGTCTGTCTGTTCTGCACGGTATTAATGCGCCGGAGTTTTTCGATAAAGCGGTGTTCTCAACGCTGGTCGCGACGTTACGCACAGCCGGATATATCACCGACAGTGCGGAAGCAGCGCAAGGTGATATCGTGGCAATCTACAACATCCTTGGCGATTTGATCACCCCGGAAGTTAGGTTGACTATCGAAAGTGCCAGTTCGTCTGCCGAAATGGAAACAGCCGGTCAGACGGTGGAAGAGGTAAAGCAGGAATAGTCAGGCAGGAACCACGGTAAAATGGTGGATAACACGCCGCCATCAAGCCGTGGACGCATTTAGCGTGACGATCCGTCAATAAAAAAAGCAGCGAGAAATCGCTGCTTTTTTGTCTCTACTGTCTACCTTACAGCCCAAACAGTACGCCAATAAATATCGCCATACCCGCATATTTATTATTGTGGAATGCCTTAAAACAGGCATCGCGCTCGCGCCCGGCAGTCAGTATTTGCTGATAGATAAACATCCCGCCAGCGACCAACAGCGAGATATAGTAGGGGGTTCCCAGCCCGGTGATCTTTCCTAAAATCAGCAGCAAGGCCAGCATACTCAACTGCAATAGCCCGATAATGAGATTATCAAAACGACCAAATAAGATCGCAGTAGACTTCACACCGATCTTCAGATCGTCATCACGATCCACCATCGCATATTGCGTATCGTAAGCCACCGTCCAGCAAATATACGCCAAAAACATCATCCAGCAGGTCACGGGCAAGCTTTCACTGACCGCGACGTAGGCCATCGGAATCGACCAGCCAAACGCCGCCCCCAGCACGAACTGAGGCAGATGGCTAATTCGTTTCATAAACGGATAAACCCATGCCAGTGCCAGCCCGGCGACAGACAATAGAATCGTCATCTTATTCAGCGTCAACACCAGACCAAACGCCAACAAGACCAGAACCACGAACAGAATTTTGGCTGATTGCTCGCTCACCTCGCCGCTGGGCAATGGGCGAGAAGCCGTACGTTTTACATGGCCGTCAAAATGCCTGTCGGCATAATCATTGATAACGCAACCCGCCGCACGCATAAGGAAAACGCCAGCGACAAAAACAAAGAGCGTCCACGGTGCAGGTGTTCCCCCTCCCGCCAGCCACAGCGCCCATAGCGTTGGCCACAGCAGTAACAGAGAACCTATCGGTTTATCAATTCGCATCAAGCGACAATAAGCCAGCCATTTCCCTGCTGTAACACTTCTTTCCAAGGATTTATCTCCTCAAATTACCTGCCAACCTTCATCACCAGGTGTGTAATAAACGGGTGATTCCGGTAAGAAAAGCTCAGTCAACAGTAACGGATACCCCGAAAGACACAGGCGGGAACGCCGCGCCCATAAACCTTCGCAACATCCGGTATGAATATAATCACGCGTCAGCGATTTTTGCTCAAACAGATAACGGCCTAACGGCTGATTGCCTATTTTGGTCAACGCTGAGCCTGAACCATCGAGCGTCTGTTGTGGGACAATCGTTCTGCCGAAAAGCCAAGGGCGATCGTCACCATACAGCACGACTTCACGCAGCCAGTAACGTTCATCAAGAGGGAGTTGATCGCGCTCTTCGCCCAATACCTGTGGCGTAATGAAACCCTCACGACAAAGCGTGACCCTCAGTTGGGCACAGTATTTTTCAAGCCGCTGCGTCATGGAACTGGTTTCCATCAACCAGTCACCAATGTGTTCAGGCAATACCGAAGGGGGTTCAGTAAACCAGGATATGGTGCGCAAAAGCGTTGACGCATCGTCAGACATTGTCCCTACTCCAGACAGGGTTGCTTATCGATAAAGCATTCGTAAATAAAGTAAGCGCCCCTATTGTAGCGCAGAATGCTTCCCCCGATAACACGCTATAAACCAATTCATCCCCGATGTGGCAACATTTTGGCAATGTGGCTGGTTACGCGCCAGCCATCGCGATACCTCTTTAGTCATTCACACAGCAGTTTGGTGGGAAATCAACAAGCACAAGTATGCTTATCTCAATAATGCATTGAATTGATTGATAGAAAAGAGGCGCATAAAAAAAGCACCACCCGGTATCGCGACCGGATAGTGCTCTTTAAAGGACAGAAAGACGAGCTTCTGTAACCTGACCGCCAGTCACCGGAAAATGGCTTCCGGTGGCAGGAGTGTCACATGTCGGGTAGCAGCAGCACATTACTGTGCCGCCGCCCCCTAAGAACCGTACATGCAAGTTTCCCCGCATACGGCTCAAGCCCTTATAAACCCGCACTACTGTTTGGGCCGACAACGTAATAACTAGCAAAATCAGTTGAGACAAAGTGAAGTTTTTGTTTATTTCTCAATATTTCATATAATCAAAAATTAACGAGTTATATCAATACCCCTTGGAAATCAAGGTTGCTTAACTAGAACAATTCTAAATTGCTTTAATTAATTCAGGGGGCTCCACGCCTCTCTGGGATTGCAGTATCAAAATAATTATTCTCAAAATTCATGTAATAGAGGAAGTATCGATCCATACCTGACCTTCTCCAACTCTTTCAGGATCGTTAACCTCAGGTAACGGCCGTCCGGTAAAGGTTCAAGTAGGAAGAGCACGGCTTCTTCCCACAATGCACACAGTGCCACCCTTTTGCTCCCTAGTCTCTCGAGTCGATCCCCTTCCGGTCAGGACTCTGTGCCGTTACACGGAGAACAACTCGGGGACATTCAAAAATTTGGCCAAAACAAGCCTCCTTGAATTCCCGTGAAGTTAGAGATCCTCATGATTTTACTAATCCATCTATAACCATTCAATGGTTATGGATCAATCTATGGCAATTTGGATGCAACATCATTAAATTATCGATTTCGTCACCACCGCCATCTACCCGTCTGATAATGTGATGGACATCCCAATCATCATTATCTCTGAATAGCTGGTGACAGATCGGGCACCGATAGCCCTGTCGCTCCCATATCATTCGCAGTTTTCCTCGCTGCATTTTGCCTTCTTTCCAGCGCTTAACCTGCCGCTGTTCGAAGTACAGCTCATCAACCGGATCGTATGGATTAGCCTGGGACTTGATTTTAATGTGACGTTTAATCGGGATATCTTTGCAGGACAGCAACCTTTGCAGGCCGTTGTCCGCATCGATACTCTGGAACACCCAGTTATCGCCACCGACTGAGTGAAAATACTTCGGTTTCACCCAGTACTTGTTGCGATTACCGTGCCGACGGCATGACCAGCGCCAGAGCAACTTCCAGACGCGATAGTCGATATAGCTAAACGTTTCTTTGGCAACAATATGACGATGATAATTTGCCCAACCCCGTAGTACCGGATTAAGTTGCCTTATCAGGTCACCCTGTTTTGACGCCGCATTGCGTTTCACTATCTGCCGGATTTTCTGAAGGTGATTGCGAAGACCTTTAGCAGCAGGCTTTATCAGCATTTTGCCTCGATACTTGCGCACGTTTTGCCCCAGAAAATCAAACCCATCCGAAATATGCGTGATCACCGTTTTTTCTGGTGATAATTGCAGCCCTCGGTCAGCCATAAAGGCCTCGACAAGAGGTTTGACTTTACTTTCCAGCAGCTCTTTCGAGATACCCGTAATAATGAAGTCGTCTGCGTAACGCACATAATTGACCTTGGTCTTGTAACTGGCTTTGGTGTTCTTCCGCCCGAAGTGAGCTTCTAACACCGCTTCCAGTCCATCCAATGCCATATTCGCCAACACCGGAGAGATAATGCCTCCCTGTGGTGTGCCAGCTTCGGTTGGATATAACCGACCGGATTCAATGAATCCCGCTTTAAGCCATTTCCCGAGCACCTGTTTATCCAACGGAATATTGGCAAGTAGCCAGTCATGACTGATATTGTCGAAACATCCTTTAATGTCGCCTTCCAATACCCATTCAGACGAACTTCCCCGACTGAGATTGACGAAACATTGCTCAATCGCATCCGCCGCTGAACGCACTGGACGAAAACCATAACTATTACGATCGGCCGTGGTTTCCGATACCGGGTCTAGTGCTGACAGGAATAGAGCCTGCATCGCACGATCCTTCATAGTCGGAATCCCTAATGGGCGACGTTTACCGTTGCTTTTAGGGATGTAAACACGCCTCAGCGGAGCAGGTTTGTAACCTGTGCGCGTCAGTTGACCTATCGCCAGCCATTTCTTTTCGGGAGTGTTCCAAAGTTCACGATCCACTCCAGCCGTCTTTTTGCCTCGATTTTCGGTAACTCGTCTGACAGCCAGTGCTTTAGCTGCAAACGAGCGCGTCAGCATCCTTTGCAGGGCTTTCACCCTACGCCAGCGCTTCTGCTCCGTTGCCTTTGCGATTCGTATCTGTAGCCCTCTGACCTGACGGTGTATCTGACGCCAGTTAATCTGGTGCCAGTTTTCCGCCCTGCCGGAAAGCGCAGATACTTTTATTAACGTACTCATCTTGCTACTCTCCTCAGTGCTTTTGGTTAGAAAGCCCCGAGCGAAAGCAGACGGACAGCCCCCTTGCGGGAGTTATCTTTTGCTCCCGCAAGGGTCTGGTTAAGGTGGGTATGAACCACCTTAGCCAACTTTCTGTCACATTAGGTTTGCTTTACAGTACTGCACACAATTAAAGACCAGCCAGAAGTCTGCCCCGTTTCCGGTAGGGGAACGTTTAACCCCTTATCCACTCGATTAAAGAATGGCATTCGCTTCTTCCAACCTCCGCTACCCGCACTCTCAACAGTTTGTCTTACGACTCCCCTGCCACAAGGGCAAAAATACGGGCTTACCGAGTTCCGTACTCATGACACGAATCACTTAGGTTCTGCCTATACACCGAAGGTCTGATGGCAACGTATTCCCAGATGTAAAAGGAATAACCGACCCTGTACCTTTTGGTCACAGCATATCAGTAGCTTTTGCTGCTTGCGGCTGACGGTGCTTACAACAGTTCACTTAACGTTAACCCTATGATCCAGCCTAGCCTCTCATCCGCCTGCTACTGGCAAAATCCATTGCTTACCTCACGGTAACGCAATGCCCACACATCGAGGAGTACATTGTCAGAACGCTCTCACACCTCACCATTACTGGTAACGCGCTGCTCCTAGGCTACTGTTAGTTACATAACAGGTCTGGCTCTGCATCAAACAGCAATACAGTCAGACAATCATCAGTACAGCTTCACACCGGTAGGCGCTAGTGCACATAGTGTTGATAAAGACGATAGTTACCCCGCTACATCACAAGTCAAACCTCAACTTGCTTCAGCGTGAATCTTTTGGACGTTACAATAGTTATTGTCGTTACTATATTTGATAAATTTCAAATAGTTATAACAGTTAATACATTTGTAAGTTTTAGGGGATTCTGACTTTAAAGCCATATCCAGAAGTTAGTTCTTCGCTTAGCGAAGAGCCGATGTTCCGGAGGCATTTAAAGTCCGGAACATCGGACATTTATCATATTTGTGCTAATTTAGCGGGAAATAGTGAGCATAACATTCGTTAATACTCACTATGGAAGTAGTCCGCTAGGCTAGCTACCTACACGACTCTCGTCGCACTACATCATGCCGCCCATACCACCCATACCGCCCATGCCACCAGCAGCACCTAAATCAGGCGCATCGCCTTTCGGCAGGTCGGTGACCATACATTCGGTGGTGATCATCAGACCAGCAACGGAAGCGGCAAATTGCAGCGCAGAACGGGTAACTTTGGTCGGGTCCAGGATACCGAAATCGATCATGTTGCCGTATTCTTCAGTTGCTGCGTTGTAACCGTAGTTACCTTCGCCCGCTTTAACAGAATTCGCAACCACAGACGGCTCTTCACCGGCATTGGAAACGATCTGACGCAGTGGAGCTTCCATCGCGCGCAGCGCAACTTTGATACCCACGTTCTGATCTTCGTTCTGAGCAGTCAGAGAAGCCAGTTTAGCGGCAACGCGAACCAGCGCCACGCCACCACCCGCAACCACGCCTTCTTCTACCGCGGCGCGAGTCGCAGCCAGGGCATCTTCAACGCGTGCTTTCTTCTCTTTCATTTCAACTTCAGTTGCTGCGCCAACTTTGATAACGGCTACGCCGCCAGCCAGTTTAGCCACACGCTCTTGCAGTTTTTCTTTGTCGTAGTCTGAGGTCGCTTCTTCAACCTGCTGACGGATCTGAGCAACACGGCCCTGGATCGCAGCTTCTTCACCCGTACCATCGATGATAGTAGTCGTGTCTTTGTTGATAACAACGCGTTTTGCCTGACCCAGATCTTCCAACGTCGCTTTTTCCAGCTCCAGACCGATCTCTTCAGAGATAACGGTACCGCCAGTCAGCGTAGCGATGTCTTGCAGCATTGCTTTACGACGGTCGCCGAAGCCCGGTGCTTTCACCGCAGCCACTTTCACGATGCCGCGCATGGTGTTAACCACCAGCGTTGCCAGCGCTTCGCCTTCAACGTCTTCAGCAACGATAACCAGTGGTTTGCCCGCTTTCGCTACAGCTTCCAGAACTGGCAGCATTTCGCGGATGTTGGAGATTTTTTTGTCAGCCAGCAGGATGAACGGGCTTTCCAGTTCTACCGCACCGGTTTCTGGCTTGTTGATGAAGTACGGAGACAGGTAGCCACGGTCGAACTGCATACCTTCAACCACGTCCAGCTCGTCTTGCAGACCAGTACCTTCTTCAACGGTGATAACACCTTCTTTACCGACTTTGTCCATTGCTTCGGCAATCATTTTGCCTACAGTTTCGTCGGAGTTAGCAGAGATGGTACCCACCTGAGCAATAGCTTTAGAGTCAGAGCACGGTACAGACAGTGCTTTCAGCTCTTCAACAGCAGCGATAACGGCTTTATCGATACCGCGCTTCAGATCCATCGGGTTCATGCCCGCTGCAACAGCTTTCAGGCCTTCAGTGATGATAGCCTGCGCCAATACGGTTGCGGTCGTGGTGCCGTCGCCTGCTGCGTCATTCGCTTTAGAGGCAACTTCTTTCACCATCTGTGCGCCCATGTTTTCGAACTTGTCTTCCAGCTCGATTTCGCGCGCAACAGATACGCCGTCTTTAGTAATGGTCGGTGCACCGAAGGATTTATCCAAAACTACGTTACGGCCTTTCGGGCCCAGGGTAACCTTCACTGCATCAGCCAGTACATTCACGCCGCGCAGCATTTTTACGCGAGCGTCATTACCGAATTTTACGTCTTTAGCTGCCATGGTGTATTTCCCTTAAATTCGTTCAGTTCAGATGATTACGCGCAATTACGCTTCAACAATTGCCAGAATGTCGCTTTCAGACATGATCAACACTTCTTCGTTATCGATCTTCTCTGCTTTCACGCCATAGCCATCATTGAAAATAACGATGTCGCCCACTTTCACATCCAGCGGCTTCACTTCGCCATTTTCCAGGATACGTCCGTGACCTACGGCCAGAACTTCACCACGGGTAGATTTACCAGCAGCGGAACCAGTCAGTACGATACCGCCAGCAGATTTTGACTCAACTTCTTTGCGCTTGACGATCACGCGGTCATGCAATGGACGAATATTCATTGATAGCTCTCCTTTGAGAAAGTCCATATCGGTTTAGGATAAACGCCGACGATGTCTTCATAACAACTATGTTTTCATAACGATTATGCTTTTCATAATCGGCCTTGTGGTTTTCTAAGTGGGGGCGTTTAATCGCCCTTCAAGGGAGACAATTCATTTTTTTTGCGTTAGGCGGCTATGTATTACCGATAGCAGATAAAAAATAAGGATTATCAACATGATAATCCTTAGCGATTTTTCAGACTGTCGCAACGTTAGCGGTCATCTCGATCGTCGCGGTGTTCAATATTTCCGCGCCCACCGTCCTTACGCTGGTATTCACCTTCAAAGGTGTTCCCGCCAGAAGGCGGTGCGCCGGAAGCGGAACGCCAGATGTGTAAGTGAGGCATCAGTTTAAGCGTCAGGCTTTTCTGTACTGGCGGCAGTAACAGCAACAGCCCCAGAAAGTCGGTCAGGAAGCCCGGAATCAGCAGCAGGAAGCCAGCCAGCACCAGTGAAACGCTTTTTACCATTTCAGCCGCAGGGCTTTCACCTGCCGCCATTTTCTGCTGCATCTGCACCAGCGTTTTCATCCCCTGATTGCGCACCAGTGAGACGCCCACGCAGGACGTGAAGACCACCAGCAGCAGGGTCATGGCGACGCCCAGCACTTCAGCCACTTGAATAAACAGCGATATCTCGATGTAAGCTAAAAGAAAAATCAGTAATAACGGTAACCAGCGCACCCGGTTCTCCTGTGTTTTTTAACGCGTACTGTCGTTAATAAGAACGTGTGTTAATGAAAACGTGTTAAGCCATCGCGATTGAAAATCCAGATACGCTTTACTCCCAATGGATTAGGTAAGGCACGCGCTCTGCTCTGCGATCTGGCACATCATGATTTAGTTAAATGGGTACGCCTTTGCACGTTTTCAAGCCGCCACTCCACGATTATTGTTCTAAAATAATGACTCGTGACTACAATCACAGTTCATTTACCGTAACGGTAGAGAACGCCAGTATAGTGATCTAAACACCTATTTTTCACTGTCACAACGACATATCCTCACGGCAATGGATATATGGTTGGTCAAACATCCCAATACTATTGCCGAGAGAAGACGGTTTATCCGTAGTCTCGCTATTTTCCGAAGTAAGGCCATCTGAAAAACCAGCCCACAACGTCTAGCCACCTCACTAGTCGTACAACAGGATAGGAATTTTCATGTCAGAAAACATCCGTATTGAAGAAGACCTGTTAGGCACCCGAGAAGTTCCCGCAGACGCGTATTATGGCGTTCATACTCTGCGCGCCGTCGAAAACTTCTATATCAGTAACAATAAAGTCAGCGACATTCCGGAGTTCGTGCGCGGCATGGTCATGGTGAAAAAAGCCGCCGCGCTGGCGAACACAGAACTGCAAACTATCCCGAAGAAAATTGCCGATGTCATCATCCGCGCCTGTGATGAAGTACTGAATAACGGCAAATGCATGGATCAGTTTCCGGTGGATGTGTATCAGGGGGGCGCTGGCACGTCGGTCAACATGAATACCAACGAAGTATTAGCCAATATTGGTCTGGAGCTGATGGGCCACCAGAAAGGCGAATACCAGTATCTGAACCCCAACGATCACCTGAATAAATGCCAGTCCACCAATGACGCCTACCCTACCGGATTCCGTATCGCGGTCTACGCAGCCATACTCAAATTGACGGATGCGATAGCGAAGTTGAGCGCTGGCTTCGAGCGTAAAGCCAACGAGTTCGAAGACGTTCTGAAGATGGGGCGGACCCAGTTGCAGGACGCCGTGCCAATGACGCTCGGCCAGGAATTTCATGCATTTCACGTACTGCTGCAAGAGGAAATCAAAAATCTGCTGCGCACGGCGGAACTGCTGCTTGAGGTCAATCTAGGGGCTACCGCAATCGGTACGCGTCTGAACACGCCGGACGGCTACCAACAGCTGGCGGTGCAGCGTCTGGCAGAAGTCAGTGGCCTGCCGTGCGTACCAGCAGAAGACTTGATCGAAGCCACGTCAGACTGCGGTGCCTATGTCATGGTCCACAGTTCTCTGAAGCGTCTGGCGGTGAAACTATCGAAGATCTGCAATGACTTGCGTCTGCTCTCTTCAGGTCCTCGCGCTGGCCTGAATGAAATCAACCTGCCGGAATTACAGGCGGGCTCTTCGATCATGCCCGCAAAAGTGAATCCCGTGGTGCCGGAGGTCGTCAATCAGGTGTGCTTCAAGGTTATCGGTAACGACACCTGCGTCACCATGGCATCAGAAGCCGGGCAATTACAGTTGAACGTGATGGAGCCGGTTATCGGTCAGGCGATGTTTGAATCGACTCATATCCTGACCAACGCCTGCTACAACCTGCTGGAGAAATGCGTCAACGGCATCACCGCCAATAAGGACGTTTGCGAAGCCTATGTTTTCAACTCTATCGGAATCGTGACGTATCTGAACCCGTTCATCGGCCACCACAACGGCGATATCGTCGGCAGAATCTGTGCGGAAACGGGCAAGAGCGTGCGTGAAGTCGTACTGGAGCGAGGTCTGCTAACAGAAGCGGAGCTGGATGACATTTTCTCCATCCAGAACCTGATGCATCCGGCTTACAAAGCCAAACGCTATACCGATGAAAACGAGCTTCCTTAACACCAACGTTTAATTTTTATCAGGCACGTCCGTTCACGAAGAACCGCGTGCCTTTATTTTTTGCCGTCTACGGCCATAAGAATAAGTTATGTACTCTAAATAATTCGAGTTGCATGAAGGCGGCAACCGCATGAATCCCCAGGAGCTTACACAAGTAAGTGACTGGGGTGAGTAAGGGCAGCCAACGCACAAGCAGCTTGAAGTATGACGAGTAGATTGAATTTTTATTATTAATTAAGGAGCATAGTCATGCTTGGTCTTGAGTTACTCATCGTTCTGCTCGCCATCTATTTGGGGGCACGACTGGGAGGTATCGGCATTGGTTTCGCCGGTGGCCTGGGAGTGCTTGTTCTTACGCTGGGGTTTCAGATAAAACCTGGCGTAATCCCTTTTGATGTCATTGAAATTATCATGGCCGTTATCGCCGCCATCGCCGCCATGCAGGTGGCGGGCGGAATGGATTATCTGGTCAGTCTGGCGGAGAAACTGCTGCGTAAGCACCCGAAATACGTCACCTTTCTCGCGCCGCTGGTCACCTACTTTATGACGATTCTGGCTGGAACCGGGCACACCGCGTTTTCCACCCTTCCGGTTATCGCCGAAGTCGCCAAAGAGCAGGGAATTCGCCCTTCTCGCCCGCTTTCGATTGCCGTTGTCGCCTCGCAAATCGCGATTACCGCGTCGCCAATCTCAGCGGCGGTGGTGTTTGTCGCCGGTATTCTTGAACCACACGGGGTTAGCTACCTGCTGCTGCTGGGGATCTGTATTCCTACCACGCTGGCTGCGATCATGCTGACGGCGATAGTGACTAACTTCCTAGGTAAAGAGCTGAAAGACGACCCAATTTATCAGGAACGTCTGAAAAAAGGTGAAACCACGCTGCGCGGTAATAGCCAGCATGAGATCAAACCGGGTGCCAAGCTGTCCGTGGTGCTGTTCCTGATTGGTATCGTCGCTGTCGTTCTGTATGCCACGGCGATCAGCGGCACGGTTGGGCTGATTCAAAACCCCGTTCTGCCACGTAATGAAGCGATCGTGGTCTTCATGCTGACCATCGCTACGCTGATTTGCATCACCTGTAAAATCGACACCGCACGCATCCTCTCTGCCAGCACGTTTAAGTCCGGCATGAGCGCCTGTATCTGCGTGATGGGCGTGGCTTGGCTGGGTGATACCTTTGTTAAAGCGCATATTTCCGATATTCAGGACACCGCAGGCGCACTGCTGCAAAGCTACCCGTGGATGCTGGCCGTTGTACTGTTCTTCGCTGCCACGCTGCTTTACTCGCAGGCGGCAACAGCAAAAGCGCTGATGCCTGCGGCGTTGCTGCTGGGCGTATCACCAGTCACGGCGGTGGCGTCTTTTGCTGCCGTTTCCGCCCTGTTCGTTCTGCCAACCTATCCAACCCTGCTGGCAGCGGTGGAGATGGACGATACCGGCTCAACGCGCATCGGAAAGTTTGTGTTTAACCACTCCTTCCTGATTCCCGGCGTAATGGCGATTACACTGTCGGTGATATTTGGCTTTATCCTCGGCAGCATCCTGATCTAAAAATTATCCTTCGAATAGCCCCTCGCGGATCGGCCTGACAGGTCGATCCGTATCATTTCCTCACGCAAATAAAGCAAGGTATAGTGTGGCTCTGGTTGTCTGGAATTTGTTCATCTGACACGGAGGATATGATGTCTGACCGCCCGCTTTGCGATGCCGTCGTCATATTATGTACCGCACCTGACGAGGCCTGTGCACAACAGCTTGCCCATTCGCTGCTGGAAACGCGGCTTGCCGCCTGCGTCACCTTGCTGCCCGGTGCTCGTTCGCTCTACTATTGGGACGGCAAGCTTGAGCAGCAATCAGAAGTACAAATGCTGATAAAAAGCGATATCTCACATCAGCAAGCCCTGCTGACTC
The DNA here is from genome assembly GCF_012427845.1 of Pectobacterium punjabense. NCBI lineage: Bacteria > Pseudomonadati > Pseudomonadota > Gammaproteobacteria > Enterobacterales > Pectobacteriaceae > Pectobacterium > Pectobacterium punjabense. The sequence goes on along the minus strand of NZ_CP038498.1, from coordinate 670,162 downwards.
ATCTGAAACAACAACACCCTTATGATACGCCAGAGCTATTAGCCCTGCCGGTATCTGGGGGCGATGGCGATTATCTGACATGGCTCAACGCATCTTTACGCTGATTTTCCTGTTATGGACAGCTGTCGGCACATCCAATGTGGCCGCCTCTTCTTTCGGTCAGAAACTGTTTGGCAACAGCGCGACGTCGCGCTTTCTGCCGGTCGATGGGGCTTTCGCCTTTGAGTTTCAGCAGCAGGGGAACCAACTTAATCTGCGCTGGGATATCAATCCCGATTACTACCTGTACCGCGCACAAATCAAGATCGAAGGAAACGGTGCCGCACTCGGCAAGATAGCGTTGCCACAAGGCGAAAGCCATAACGACGAGTTTTTCGGTCAGGTCTTTATTCTGCGGGATCGCTTGGCGCTAGCGGTTCCCATTGAACAGGCAGAGAGCGGTGCAACCGTCAAAGTGACCTATCAAGGTTGCGCCGATGCAGGTTTCTGCTATCCGCCAGAAACGCGAACCGTACCGCTCAATCAGGTGCTGGCTAACGCAGGCGCGGATACATCGAATACCGCATCAGCCCAGACGCCGCAGGCCACGCCGATGCCGTTCTCGCCGTGGTGGGCGCTGCTGATTGGCATCGGCGTCGCCTTTACCCCCTGCGTCCTGCCAATGTACCCGCTAATTGCCAGTCTGGTACTGGGCAGAAAAGAACAGCTAACACCGCGCCGCACGCTGCTACTATCGATGACTTATGTTCAGGGTATGGCGCTAACCTACACGCTACTTGGGCTGGTTGTTGCCGCGGCCGGATTGCGTTTTCAGGCTGCGCTCCAGCATCCGTACATTCTGATTGGCCTGTCGGTGATGTTTGCCGCGTTGGCGCTCTCTATGTTTGGCCTGTATACGCTCCAGCTCCCATCATCGGTACAAACCCGGCTGACAGAGTGGAGTAACCGTCAGCAAGGCGGCTCCGTTACGGGCGTATTCTGCATGGGCGCGCTGGCAGGTCTGATTTGTTCCCCCTGCACCACCGCGCCGCTCAGCGCCATCCTGCTTTATATCGCCCAGAGCGGCAACATGCTGGCAGGCGGTGGCACGCTTTATCTCTACGCGCTCGGGATGGGCTTACCGCTCATTCTGGTCACGCTGTTCGGCAATAAACTGCTGCCACGCAGCGGCCCGTGGATGCAGTACGTTAAGGAAGCGTTTGGTTTCATTATTTTGGCACTGCCCGTCTTCCTGCTGGAACGCATTCTCGGTGAGACGTGGGGAGTGCGACTGTGGGGCGCACTGGGTATCGCCTTCTTCGGCTGGGCACTTATGCTGACGCTGCGCAGCAACAAAGGCTGGATGCGTGGCGCACAGCTACTGCTGCTGGCAGGCGTGGTGATCAGCGCCAAGCCGCTGCAAGACTGGGTATTTCCTCCGGCTGGCGTGGCACAAGCCCACACATCAGCACTGAACTTCGCCCCTGTCGCCAATATTGCCGATCTCAACAGCGCGCTGGCAAAGAGCGCTCAGCCTGTTATGCTCGATCTTTACGCTGACTGGTGCGTTGCCTGCAAAGAGTTCGAGAAATACACGTTCAGCGACCCGGCTGTGCAAAACCATCTGTCGCGCATCACGCTGCTACAGGCGGACGTCACCGCTAACCGCGAAGAACAAAATGCGCTGCTGAAAAAGCTACAGGTTTTAGGGCTGCCGACCATCGTATTCTTTGACGCTCAGGGGAAAGAAATCCCCGGCTCGCGCGTCACCGGTTTTATGAATGCTGAACAATTTCAGGCACATTTACAGAAGTTCAGCCCATAAACGACACGTTATATGTGCTTCTGGAGGAGACCTAATGCAACGGGAAGATGTTCTTGAACATGCGCTTACTCTGCTGGAGCAGCACGGCTTTGCCATGACGACGCTGGATATGCTGGCGGAGAGACTAGGCGTTCCGGTAGAGGAACTGACGCCATTCTGGCCAGATCGTGAAGCACTGCTGTACGACGGCCTGCGTCACCACAGCCAGCAAGTCGATACCTGGCGGCGTCAGCTACTATTGGATGACGAGAAAAGCATTGAGCAAAAGCTACTGGCACGCTATCAGGTGTTACACGAATCGGTGAACAAACAGCGTTATCCGGGCTGCTTGTTTATTGCGGCGTGCAGCTTTTTCCCTGATATCAATCACCCTATCCACCAGATTGCGGAACAGCAGAAGCTAGCGTCTTACCAGTACACTCGCGATTTGCTGGAAGAACTGGAAACCGACGATCCCGAAATGGTGGCACAGCAGATGGAACTGATTCTGGAAGGCTGCCTGAGCAACCTGCTGGTCAAGCATCAGGCCGCCAGCATCGCCACCGCTCAACGCTTAGCAGAGGATGTACTACGCTTTGCACTGTGCCGCAAAAACGGTGCACTCACCTGATTTCAGGCACAAAATGCGGTAAAGCCCGCATTTTGGCTGAAAAGTCGGCAGTCAGTAGGGTTTTCCATGCTTTCATTGATAAACCCGTTGACGACACGCGGCCAATACGGTTTAATGCGCCCCGTTGCCCGGATAGCTCAGTCGGTAGAGCAGAGGATTGAAAATCCTCGTGTCCTTGGTTCGATTCCGAGTCCGGGCACCATATTTTTGTTTTGGGACGTTCCTATACGTCCGGGAACATAGCAAAATCAGTAAGTTGATGAAAATCTGGAGTACCTCAAGGTACTACCAGATTTTTTGACATCCGTAGTTTTTGGGGGCTTAATTGGGGGCCTGTCGGTTCGATAAACTACGGAGCCCCCACCATGCCTCTGACTGATACCGCCATCCGCAACGCCAAGCCGCTCGATAAACCTTACAAACTCAGCGACGCGCAGGGTCTGTACCTGCTGATTAAACCTAACGGTTCCAAGCTCTGGCATCTTAAGTACCGCTTCGGCGGCAAGGAGAAGAAGCTAGCGTTTGGCGCTTACCCGACTGTCTCGCTTGCCAGTGCCCGTAAACTGCGTGAAGAAGCCCGAACTATTCTCAGCGCAGGGGACGATCCCGGCGTAAAAAAACAGCACGACAAACAGGCAAAGAAAAACGGCAATACCTTTGAAGCCATCGCTCGTCAGTGGGTGGCCGCGAACATTCGCTGGAGTGAAGCACACGCCGCCAAAGTCCTGCGTTCACTGGAACTGCACGTTTTTCCGCTCATCGGCAATGTCCTTGTCACCGACCTGAAAACCGCCAACCTGCTGATCCCGCTGCGGATAGCGGAGAAAAAGGGTTGTCTGGAAACGGCTGCACGGATACAGCAACGCACGACAGTCATCATGCGTTACGCCGTGCAGGAAGGACTGATTGCCAGCAATCCGGCCAATGACCTCTGCGGAGCAATCACCCCGCCGCCGAAAAACCATTACCCTGCCCTACCGCTGGAAAAGTTGCCAGAACTGCTGGAAAGAATAGAAGGCTATTCAGGCAGACTGCTGACAAGGTTGGCGGTACAGCTTAATTTGCTGATCTTTATCCGCTCCAGTGAATTGCGTTTTGCCCGTTGGGTAGAGATCGATCTGGATAACGCCATGTGGACACTTCCCGCACAGCGGGAGCCTATCGCTGGCGTGCGTCACTCAGAGCGCGGCGCAAAAATGAAAACGCCTCATCTGGTGCCGCTGTCAAAACAGGCGGTAACGATACTGAAGCAGCTAAAACTGTTGTCCGGCAACGGGGAATTACTCTTTCCCGGCGATCACGATGCCCGTAAGCCAATGAGTGAGAACACCATCAACAAGGCGCTGCGCACAATGGGTTATGACACACAGGTGGATATCTGCGGACATGGCTTTCGCACGATAGCGTGTAGTGCGTTGATCGAATCAGGTCGCTGGTCAAAAGATGCTGTGGAGCGGCAGATGAGCCATCAGGAGCGCAATCACGTTCGTGCCGCCTATATTCACAAAGCGGAACACCTCGACGAACGGACTCAGATGATGCAATGGTGGTCAGATTATCTCGATGCCTGCCAGCATCAATTCATCCCGGCTTATCGCTTTGAGAAGTCGATTAAGGTTGCCTGAGCCAGACTGATATACCTATGGAATAAGTCGCTTCTAATCGAACAGAGGCGGCTTATCTTGTTTCTCTACGCCGCTGTTGTATCAGGGCTGAGGCGGAGCGCAGCAGAGCGAGCACCGAACATCCCTGATACAACAGCGGGATTCTGTCATCATCAAAATTACACGTGTTTACAGGGACAAGCGATATGACAGGCCGCCCTTGTATTGGCTTTTTAATGGATGCGAACAGCAGAAATTAAAAAGTGGCGTGAGGCGAGTAAATTCCATTTCGTAGAAATGGCTAATTTGCGTCGCCCGAACCCACCCGCGAGCGTTTCCCCCAAGGGAAACCGAGCAGGCCGGGGGAGCCGAATAAATTTTGCCGCCCCAGCGAGCAAAAAGACGCGCCCACGCGTCGGTTTATTTGGGGGGCTTGCCCCGCACACCGTCGCAGCTAAGTCTCCGGCCAAAAGCCGGTAGCGAGGCGCGACCAACCCATTTAAAGCAGCGTTTCCCGTTATTTCGCACCGAGCTTGCGAGAAAGAGAAATAACAGGCTAAAACGCGCGTCTTAAAGGGGTTGGTCGCGCGTAGCGCGCGACGGTGTGCCGCCGTTGACCTTGGGGGTTTTGGCGTGGCGTCCAGCCGCGACATTACCCCCATGCGACAGGCAATAAGGGCGTCCAGCCCGCATGAACTGGCGCACGCCGTTTTGTGCCTGGAAATGTATTTTCCGGCACAGGGCTGCATTGCTGCCACCGCATTCGCCTCATGCGCTCGCCGCATATACTTGCCCCATACCATGGGGCGAAGTCACGGGGTGAGAGCATGGGGCGAACAACAAAAGTAAACTGTCGCGCTTCGCTTGCCTTCTCCCGAACCGTTACCAACCTAGGTCGATAACGGTTCGGGAGATCCTGTTTTACTTTAACGATCTTCTGATTTGCGGTAACGGGAAGGCCAGATTTCCGCAGGTGAAACCCCCAGCGCTTCCGCAATCAGCTTTTCCCCTTTCGGCCAGTGTTTTGTTAACGCGTTTGCCAACGTGGAAGACGCTAACCCCGCTTCTCGGGAAACGGCCGCCAATGTTGTTCCCTTCTTTCTTAACCCGGCGATGATATCTGCCGGGTGCCAATCCTTATCAATCATCTCCATGATCCTTATTTTGTGGCCTCACATTAAACATCATTTGTTCAGATAGTCTAAACAACTACGATGTTAAGTAATGCTAAACACTAAGTCAATGTATGATCATTGATGGTGTAATGGATGCTGCCTACTCGTCTCAAAGCCGCCCGACTACGGGCTAATCTAACTCAGGAAAAATTGGGAGTTCTTGCTGGCATTGAAGAAGAAACTGCGCGTTCTCGCGTGTCTCAATATGAAGGTGGGATACATCGTCCAACATTTGAAATGATGTGCTCATTTGCAAAGGTACTTAATGTACCGGAATGTTACTTTTACACGGTAAACGATGATTTTGCTAAGATGATTCTGGAGCTTTACCTTAAACATCAGAGTCATTCTTAACGAATGCAAATAAATCCCCGCCTCTATTGTTCAGGAAGTCTAAGCAACCTACATGTAAAGTAGTGCTAAACATGCTATCAATATCCTTATTGATGGTGCCATCATGTTGCCCATTCGCCTTAAAACGGCTCGTTTACAAGCCAATCTCACTCAAGAAAAGCTAGGCGTACTGGCTGGCATTGAAGAAGCCACTGCACGATCACGCATATCCCAATATGAAAGCGGTATACATCGCCCAACATTTGAGATGATGTGCGCGTTTGCTAAAGTGCTTAATGTGCCAGAGTGTTATTTTTATACAGTTGATGATGATTTTGCTGAAGTTATTCTAAAAATTTATAATGAATGGTCGAACGATCATTAAATACTAATAATACGGATAACTAATAATAATGAGTTACTGAATAATTTGAGAGGGGGTTACAAATGAGGCTTCATGTCTATTCACTTGATAATATTCTCAAGAGCAGCAATAAGGATTATTTGTTGATTGACCAAATCGCTCAGTCCGGACTGAGTTTTATCGGAGTGTTATACTATTAAGAAAAATTAATTAGTAAAGTATAGCTATTCCCTCTGTAGAGGTTATCGCCAGTGCCTTCTTTCTATCAACACAGTAAAATTTGAAAAGGAATATAGCGGTGAATAAAAACGTCAATGGATTATTACTTGAAACCGATCCATTCGAACCAGAAGGTGGCGGCATCAGCAGCTTTAGCATTAATTATCTGATTTTAAACTATAATTCGCTAGCAGAATTACCACCTACAGACATTTCATCTGGCATCGCAGAATTCATATCGAACGGATTAATAATAAAAAGCGAAGATAACGATTATTATAGTGTTACTAGGAAAGGGAGAATTACTCGAATAGTGCATCTGGCGGAAAAGAAAAAGCTACAGCCAGCCCTTAGAGAGCAACATAACTACAATACAGATGATCTGATTCTTTCTTTACTCGCAAGCAATAAAATAGATGGATGGAGCCAGTCAAGCTTCACTGAGTCCGGAATAGGTATTTACTTACACCAACATTCATCCAAGAATATTAATGATGCCATTACCATATTGCTAGATAAAGGTTTCATGGCAACTGAAGCACCTTTCCGTAACAATTGGTTTAGAATTACTGGGTCGGGATTACAATATTACCTTTCCACAGTCAGGCAAACATTAGGCTTAAATTCAGATACAGGGATACTCACACCTGTAGCTGAGAAATATATCAATGACAAGATCTTTAACCTGCCTAATTTGCAAGACCACATTAAAGAAAACCTTAATTCTCGCTGGTCAGAAATAGAGAAATGTGCTTTTTCTGAAGCCTGGCTTGCCAGTGTAATTATGCTCGGCAGCCTATTAGAAGGTGTACTACTCGCAGTGTTAGAAGCAGCCGGGAAAAAAGCTCTGGATGCAGTTTCTGCACCTAAGAACAGAAATAGTGGAAATGTAAAACCCATTGATATATGGACACTACAAGACTACATAAAAGTAGCCATTGAACTAAGAATAATCCCCTCCAGTATAGAAAAGCATATCCATGAGTTGCGTGATACCCGCAACCTTGTCCATCCCAACAAACAACTTCGCGAAAATATCATCGCCGATGAATCGTTGTATCGGATATCTAGAGAAGTGACAGAAACTGTTATCGACGCTTTGCAGCGGTGATAATACACAGACCACATATCCAAAAACTATTTAATGCATTGATATAACAGTTTATTTTTCTATTTAAACACTAACAGCTTAAGCAAAAAAGGACAATTCACTTATGCACATCTCCAAGCTAAGTCTGGTTAACTACAGAAACTTTGCCAATACCAAGCTGTTATTCCAAAAAGGTATAAATACCGTTATTGGCGAGAACGGTTCTGGAAAAACTAACCTGTTTCGAGCTGTTAGACTGCTGCTTGACGATAACATGATCCGCTCGGCCTACCGATTGGACTCTACAGATTTTCATCGCGGTCTAGGTCGTTGGCAAGGTCACTGGATCATCATTAGTCTTGAGTTCGAAGAAATTTCAGCTGATGAAGCGATTCAAGCATTGTTCCGACATGGGGCTGGTATCATTGATGATGAGGTGATTGGCAAAGCGACATACAATCTTATTTTCCGGCCAAAGAAAGAAATTAGACTACGCCTTGCTCAGTTGAACGATGGTGACCATGCGGGCCTTGCTACGATATTGGATCCAATCACTCCAGACGATTATGAAACCATATTTACAGGTCGGAGCAATGCTGACTTCAATGATGAAACCTTCTACAAAACCGTAGTTGGCGATTTTGATAACGTTCGATTCAATGAAGAAGTAGAATTTCCTGCTATTGGAGCAAAAATTCCGAGCGTACTTTCTGTTTCCAAGGAGATTTCTTTTACCTTCGTCCAAGCACTGCGGGATGTTGTATCAGAGTTTCATAACAATAGAACCAATCCACTATTGTCACTTTTGAAGAGTAAAAGTGGTGAAATCGATTCTGTAGCATTCCAAGCTATCACCAATGATGTTAAAGCGTTAAATAACTCAATTGAAGCCCTATCGGACGTGCAAATCGTTCGGACAGACATCAGAAGCACTATAAAAGACGCAGCTGGCGAGGCTTACTCTCCATCATCGCTTTCAATCAAATCTGATTTGCCAGATGAAGCTGACAAGTTATTCCAATCACTCAAGCTATTTGTCGGAGAGTCAGGAGAAGGCTATGAAGGGCCTATCCACGAACTGAGTTTAGGTGGGGCAAATCTGATATTTCTTACCCTAAAGCTATTGGAGTTCAAATATCAGAAAGCTAAGCAGTCAATCGCTAACTTCCTGCTGATTGAGGAACCGGAAGCCCATATTCATACGCACATCCAGAAGACGCTCTTCGACAAGCTTCAATACGAAAATACACAAATAATATACTCAACCCATTCTACGCATATCTCAGAGGTGAGTAACGTTCAGAACGTAAACATTCTCGGCAGAGAAAACGATCGATGCGAGGCGTACCAGCCCTCTACCGGTTTAAAACCAGAAGAAGTTGGTAATATCCAACGCTATCTGGATGCTGTACGTAGCAACTTACTGTTTGCTAAAAGCGTTATTCTTGTGGAAGGCGATGCTGAAGAAATCTTGATCCCTATTCTCATTAAAAAAGTGCTTGGTATCAGCCTGGATGAACTTGGCATTAGCTTGATAAACATTCGGAGCACCGGATTCCAGAATATTGCGGTTCTTTTCCATAGTGATCGAATCCGAAAGAGATGCAGCATTATCACAGATCTCGACAAAGCAATAATTAACACAACACCCGCTGTTGGTGACTCCGACAAGATGCTACGACGTAAAAGTAAGTACAAGGCTTCTCAGGAGAAAGGTATCGCCAGAAAAACATTATTGGCGGAATTGTATAAAAATAATCACTGGGTTTCGTCGTACTTTGCCCCACATACTTTCGAAGTCGATTTTGTTTCTGCCGGTAATGCAGACCTTCTGGTTAGTATTCTTCCTCATATCTATACGGACAAACCAACCATAGAAAAAGCCAAGAAGGAGCTTAAATCTGCCGATATTGCTCTTTATGGGCAAAGAGCACTAACGATGGCTAATAGTGAGGGGAAAGGTTGGTTTGCCATCTTGCTGGGGAAGAAAGTCAATCCAGAAACGGTAATTCCTCAGTACATTCTCGATGCTATCGCTTTTGCACACCCTTTAATCAAAAAGGAAGTTTGGTTTAACGTATTAAGCTATCGAGTGAACTATATTGATGAGAATGATTTTGTCACTCCATCGGCGGTTTTCGCAGAGTTCAGAGAAAAACTTCAATCCTTCAGAAGAGGAGATATTGACTTTGTTGACATCCGGAAAGAAATGCTCGCCACTTTCCCCACTGATCGCATCAACAATATTCTTAAGGTCTTCTAACTATGTTCACGTGGAATAAAGGGGATTTGAATCAAGAACAAGAAGATGCCATTCTTGCTCCTGAGAGTGTGTTTCTCATTGCTTGTCCCGGTAGTGGGAAAACTCGAACGCTGACTTACAAGATTGCCTATGAACTGTCTAGGCTGAAATCTAACAAACAATTTGTTGTTGCGATCACCTATACACATCGTGCTGCGGATGAGATACACGAACGTATTGAAGACCTTGGAGTGGATACCTCCCAACTATGGATAGGCACCATTCATTCATTCTGTCTTGAATGGATACTAAAACCCTACGGCATATATCATGAAGCATTGGATCGAGGCTTTCGCGTAATCGATCAACATGAACGCCAAGAGATTCTTGATGATTTGTGCAAACCTTATTTAAAACTAAAGCCAAAAATCACTTTCTGGGATTGTGATTTTTATTTCATAGAAGCAGGCTATATACTGTTATGCCCACAGGTCAACAAGCACAATGGCCTGAATAAAATACTGAATAAATACTTTGAAATACTTAGAGAAAGCCGAAAAATAGATTTTGAGCTTATCCTCTTTTATTCCTATCAGTTAATTACTCATCACCCTGAAATTAGCTCGCTCCTAGGACAACTGTTCCCTATCGTGCTGGTTGATGAGTATCAAGATACTAAGCAAATTCAGTATTCAATCATTACAGCTATCCTTAAAGCTAGTCGAGGTGCGACCAGAGCCTTCATTGTCGGCGATCCGAATCAAGCTATTTACCAGTCACTCGGTGGATACCCAATTTCTTTTGAGGATTTCAAATCAATGGCTAGCATTGATATTGAAGAACTTGAATTATCGAGGAACTATCGTTCATCCGAGCGCATCATTAACTATTTCGGAAATTTCAATGCTCATGCAACTCGTATTGAAGCAGCCTCTGATGACAAAACTTACCAAAGCCTTATCTCCTTCGACAACGCGATAAATAAAAAAAATCTGGAATCTGAATTAATACGACTCATCCGATTCAATATAGAAACTATAGGAATTGCGCCGCATAATGTGTGTGTGCTTGCTCCACAATGGACACATCTTGCGAGTATGACCCGTCGTCTCGCAGCAAGCATGCCCGAGTATTCATTCGATGGTCCCGGCCAAGTACCTTTCGCCAGAGACATAGAAAACTTTTGGTACAAACTTTCAAAAATTGCTCTTACACAAGCATCTCCAGGAATGTATGTACGTAGACTCCGTTGGGCTGGCGAAGTACTAGGTGACCTTGAGGCAGCAGGAGTGAATACAGCCGCGCTCACTCGGAGCACTTTTTTAAGAGAATGTAATACAATTAAAATAGATGAAATAGATGGTCTCATCTATCTCCATACCTTTTTTGAAATGCTGTTTACCAACTTAACAATAAACTTTCGTCTCTTTCCACAACTTCAAGAACATCACACAGCATTTTTCAAAAGTTCACAATCTAGAATTGATCGGCTTAGAAGTGAAGGTAGTGAATTTATCGGAGATATAAAAACATTCAGGAAAGTGTTTCAAAGTAAAACAGGCATAACAATTTCAACAATCCACGGAGTAAAAGGCACTGAATTTGATACAGTTATCGCCTACGCTTTATTAGAAGACATGGTTCCGCACTTTAATGATCCTAACGGCCAAGAAAGTGCAATGAAATTGCTATACGTCATCAGTTCTCGAGCCAGAAAGAACTTGCATCTAATTTCAGAAAGAGGGCGTATTCACCAATATAGTGGCCAAGAATACCAAGCAACCCTTAAGCTTATGGCATGTAACTTTGGATATGACAAGATTCCTTAGTAACTAAAAACCCGTACAAAAAAGTTATTAATTGTTGCCTACATATCTGTAGGCAACATAAAGAAATCCGGTTCGCGCCTCACTTTCCAAAAGCAGTAGCCATACACATTTTATCCTGCCTGTATAATATGGAAACGCTCCTAATCTAAATAGCTGTTCCTAATACCGCTACACCCTGCACAAGTTTTGTGGCACAAGGAATAGTCAGATTTCCAGCATGAAAGCCCTTGGTATCAAGGCTCTAAAGTCGTAATGATGAGCAATGGAGTAATAACTATTAGTTACTAAGTGATCTACTATTCGGAACAGCTATTTAGTTTCTTTTTTTCAAACTATTCTGAGCTGAGACCACTACAGATATAGTGACGACACAGCGATTGTAATTGCACTCAATATAATTAAATACTGTCGTGCACATTATTTCCCGACTGGTTATGACTGGATTTTATTGGTTAAGGAGTCAGGGCTAAACACCTTTATCCAGATGTAAAGGATGTGTATGGTGATACTAAGACGTGTTGCCACGCAGGAAACAGAATGAGCCCCGTCAATAACCTGCTTGACTGCTTTAATTTCAAACTCTTCGGGATAACGCTTACCGCTCATGGACACCTTTCTTTTTATCGTGACAACCATCACAAAAACAAAGCGATTTTTTATGGGGGCTTTCGTGGGGGCGCGGTTTACGATAAAAATCAAAAAAATAGATAATTAACAGCAAGTTAATCGTGAGTATGATTCCGAGTCCGGCACCACCTTTCCTTTTTTATGCCTCCTTATCAATCCCTATGTTGTTGCGATTCAACAAGTTGGCGTGAAAATCTTTTCCGATGCGTTTTGATTTATCCCTTCGTATCGGGGAATTTGTGGGTCAGATTGCGGGTCATTCAGTTCGATGAACGGGAGTGACCCTCATATGTTAACTGACAGCAAAGTCCGATCTGCGAAACCTCTCGCAAAATCTTATAGGCTCACTGATTCGCAAGGCCTGTACCTCACGGTATCACCCAGCGGCGCTAAGTTATGGTATTTCCGCTATCGCTTCGGCGGTAAAGAAAGCCGTCTGGCCTTTGGCCCCTATGCGCGGAGTTATACGGCTGGCTAACGCGCTGCGCTTATTGGCTCCTGATGGACTTTCTCTATGATAGAAAACCCATCAGTAGCCTTGTCATAAAATCATTCGAACATTCTGCCAACCGTCTTTTGATACGTTAGAATTTGCTATATCAACTGACTCACACCACCGTTCAGCCTTTTGGTTCAATACCGCACGTCTGGAGTTCCTTACGCAGAACACGCTTTATCCACGTAGCCGACGTCTTATCGCCATCTTTTTGTACAAAAATAAAATCCACTCCCCACAGACACTGTAACAAGCGTTCATCAATACGCGTTAATAAAGTATTTCTAACGTCGTAATCATAAAAAATTTACAGCTAACCCTTCTCTTTATTCTCTCGACCGCCGTTATACAGCCGCAAAGCACGGGAATATTATCCGGCATCTGATAGGTGAAGGGTGCTCCTGCGATAACCCGATTGAATAACAGCATTCATTATGCTGAATAAACGACCTTTTCTCTGCTTCAGAAAAAATCGACAAAAAATAAAATCCAGCGTAGAAATATCACCATCAGTGTTCAGGATAGCCCCAGAGATATTATTTCCCCCTGATGTGAAAAATGAAAAAATCAGCAAATTGTTACTTCCTCATACAGAAAAACCATCAATGGAAAACTTTCATCCACACTTGATGTTTTAATAGCACTATCAATACGATAATATAATGCAGACTGTTCAACCTTGCTGTTATATTGAACGTTATAAATTTTAAGTAGAGAATCATTCTGCATACCATTGTAATGGCATACTCCTTTTTCGTCCCACTCACTGATAAGGTAAATTAATTTTCACATAGCGCTTAAGTTTTTGTAAAAAAATTCAAGTGGATTTGAAAATTAACACCTCACTTAAAAAAATACATTAAATTTCTTATTTTTATTCAGTGACTTATTTTTATTTTTCGCTTTGAAATACTCATATTCATCACAATGGTAATAACCAAAAACAAATGAAATAAACTATAATCAATAAAATAATTATTACGATATTAATTATAAAACACACACAAAAAAACACCGAATAAATATTTTATTTCTTAGTTGATTTTCCCTTGCTAGCAGCTAAATTAATATTCACAACCATTAATCACCACCTCCAACGGACTGTTCATAAATAGATTAATTATTTTATTAAAATTACATTCTTACGAATTAAATTAACAAAAATAATTAGCAGGGAATTAATTAATAATGCAGAACAATTCAGATTAAAAAAACCAAATATTAATAATATTAAAAACATCCATACACCAAGCAGCAAAGAGAAACTCTTATCTGAGTTTTACACATCTAAATCGAGGAAGGAAAGATCATGGGAAGAAGCAAAAGCCTAGAAAAAATGTTGGCCGAGGAAAAACGCAACAAAGAGCGTCTTGATGAAATATCGCGTGACCTTGAGGCCCAGTTGAAAGGCGCTGATGAAGAACTTCGCCAATATGCGAAAAACTTCTATCAGAACGACGGCAGAAACTGGGATTATAATGAGTATATTTCCGGTAAGCAGTCCGATTTCCAACTAGAGGACAGCTGGTCACTGGGTAACCTTTCGGAAATCATCAACAAGATCTCTAACGCCGTCGTTGGCACTGTTACTGGGCAAATCACCAACGTACCGGAAGGAACAACAGTGTCTCCCGATGCCAAGGAGATCAATAAAAGCGGTAATCTGACCGATGACACTCGCTTGTTGGTCGCCACAAACTGCTTCAACTTGCTGTCGGGCATCGTCAACTCGTTCGGTAGCATCAGCAAAGTTCAGGTGCATACCGCATCAAGCACCATACCGATCGGCCAAGGATTGCGTATTTTTGCTTCGGTCGCCACCAACGTCAGTCAGCAGCGCTCGTTCTTCAATAACAAAATTCTCTGCACGTATCGTTACGTCTACTTCGTATCCTATTCAGTAGACGAGTTCCATGAACAAGCAGAGCGTACTTTGGTAGCCCAGTACGAACGAACACTCAACGCTCTGAACAAGGCATCCATACAGAATGACGACAAGTTCTCCAATGGTAGCATCGATCTCGACCAGTATCTTGAGACCGCCGACAAGTTAGAAGCAAGAACCCTGGAAGTGATTCGCAAGATTGAGCAACTCAAGAAAAAGGATGGAGACCTCAAAGGCATCGCCGAACTGCATACGCGTCAGAACAACTTCCTGATAGGACGCAAAATCGAACTGGCTCGGACCAAGAATCTGGCACAGCATTTCGACAAACTGATTCAGGCGCTGAAGTCAGAATGATCTAACTTAGCCAAAAACATTGGCCAGCCTAGATTCGACAATCTGAGGCTGGTCCATTCCTCCTACAATCCCAACTCCCCGTCGTCATAAGCAACATGAACATTCTCAGGCAGCAGCGTTTGCGTTTGTAGCCAGCGATCCAGTTCGTGGCCGATGTGGGTCAGGTATAGCTGTTTGGGGTTAAGCTGAGTAAAAATCTCCAGCGCACGAGTGATGTCATTGTGGTTGCGTGGAGGTGTCGCTTGGGGAGGATGGCTGCAATCGACAACGGCATAATCCAGCGTGTGTGATGCAAGAAACTGAGCCGTTTCGGGCGGTAGACCGACGGTGTCGGTCAGGTAGGCCAGCGTGTGCGTCGGTGTCTGAATGAGGTAGCCATAGGTTAATTTGGAATGGATTAAGGGCACCGGCGTGATCCTGATACCGTCCAGTTCGAAGGACTGGAAAGCCATCAGCGGTTTTTGAAAATGCAGAATCCCTGGGTGTTTGAAGAGGTCGTCGCAGCCCGCTTCATCTGGGGGGCCAAAAACCGGAATGGGATCGCCGTAACCCCAACGCAGGGGAAATAATCCCTGAACGTGATCCATGTGGTAGTGGGTCAGCAAAATATACCGATGCGAATAAGGGAGTAGATACGGCGCTAGCTCGGGCAATCCCGCATCAATCAGGATGATCCGGTCTTTGGTTGTGATCGCCGCGCAGCAGGCGCGACGCCGTTTTCTTTTATCTCGCTGCGCCTGCTGACAGATCTCGCATTCGCAGCCAAATGCGGGAACCTGCTGCGCGCCGCCGGTTCCCAGAAAGTGAAAAGCGATCCCGTCATTGCCCGCAGTCATCAACTTTCTCCTGATATACGGTATACCTGACATGTCGTTATTATTCGCGGTGCACCGCGCAAGCCCTGTCGAACGGCAGCAGCGACTGAAAGACAGATAAGGTATGTTGCAGATCGCCGTCGTTATTCAATAAAACGCAGTCATTTTGTAAGCGGCTTTGCTCTTCCCCGGCACGCTGTAAGCGAGTGGCAATCTGCTGTTCGCTTTCCCGCCCTCTGGCGCGTAGCCGCTGACGCAGTGCCGATTCAGAGACGGTCAAACATATCGGAAACAGCGTATTGCCATAGCGTTCACGCGCCTGAGCCAGATAAGCTCGCGAGCCGTTGACGATGACGTCACTTCCCCGCTGTAGCCAGTCATCAATCTCTATCCCGATGCCGTAATGGCACTGATGCGCCTGCCAATTGAGCGCGAAAATACCAAGCTGCTGACGGATCGCAAACTCTTCAGGAGTCAACGCAATGTGGTTCTCTCCTTGAATTTCTGCGGGACGGGTAATGTACCGATGCGCGACCAGCAGACGTGGCAGCGGTAATTGTCGGATTGCCCGGAGCAGGCTGTCTTTGCCTGCTCCAGAAGCACCAATCAGGTAGATGAGTTTTGTCATGATCAGAATACCCGAACACCCTGACGCCACACGCGCATCAACTTCATGTGCGGCACATGCCGTTTGACGAGCAGCAGGTCAGCTCGCCGTCCTTCTTCAATACAGCCGCGATCGTCAAATTTCAGTGCCTGAGCGGGATTGCTGCTAACCAGTGCGATAGCACGCGGCAGATCGTAATCATTACGCTCATCCTCTGCGATCATGAACGCCGCCTCCAGCAGACTGGCCGGATAGTAATCTGAAGACAAGATGTGAAGTACGCCCAGCGTCGCCAACTGGTGTGCCGACACATTGCCGGAATGCGAGCCGCCGCAGATAACATTTGGCGCTCCCATCAGTACGTCCATTCCAACGCGATGTGCCTGCTGCGCCGCGATCGCGGTAGTGGGAAATTCGGCAATGCTCACACGATGCTGGTGGGATTCGGTGATATGCTCCGGCGTCGCATCGTCATGGCTGGCCAACGTGATACCTTTTTCGTGGCAAAGGTGCACGATAGCCTCGCGGTTAGGCTGCGACCAACGGCGTGAACCGGTCAGTTGTTCTTCCTCAAACGCGGCCATTTGTTCATCATTCAGGTGATACTTGCCTTTGTAGTACTGATGATATTTCTCCTGAGAGGAAAATTGCCGCTGCCCCGGAGAGTGATCCATCAATGATACGAGCGCGACCAGCGGAATATCCGCCAGTTGTTCAAAGAGGGGGAACGTATCCTGATGCGGCAGCTCGCAGCGCAGGTGCAAATGATGATCCGCCCGATTGGTACCGTGTTGCTGACTGTGCAGTACCGCATCTGTCATGCGCCGCAGGTTCTCAAGCCGATGCCCGCCATCACGTAAGTCCCCTACTGCAACGGCATCCAGCACGGTGGTGATCCCACTAGAGATAATCAACGCATCGTGGTTGCGCATCGCCGCTTCAGACGGCCAGTTAACACCGGGGCGTGGGGTGAAACACTTATCGAGATTATCCGTATGTAGCTCGACCAACCCCGGCAGGAGCCAGGCCTGTTCACCATCCAGCGCACCGGGATGGCGGCTCGGTCTATCGCTGATGTGATGGATCACACCGTTACGCACTTCCAGTGAGCCATGAATGATTTCCCGTGAGAGCACCATATTGACGTTATTAATGATCATTTACGTTCTCCTGCGTGCGGGAAGCCATTGCCATTGAATAAAGGCGATCGGCGACGTGTTGGCGCACTTCGTCATCGTGAAAGATGCCGACGATGGCACACCCTTTGTCTTTCGCATTGTTAATGAGCTGTGTGACAGCCAGTCGATTTTTGGCATCCAGCGAGGCCGTTGGTTCGTCTAACAGCAAAATCGGGTAATCACCAATAAACCCACGGGCAATATTGATGCGCTGCTGTTCACCGCCGGAAAAGGTGGCGGGCGCGAGCGACCACAGCCGCTCAGGGACGTTCAGGTGCGTCAGTAATTCACCAGCGCGAATCTCGCTTTCCTGACGTGACATACCACGTTCAAGCAAAGGCTGGATGACCACGTTCAATGTGCTAATACGTGGGATGACACGCAGGAATTGGCTTACCCAGCCCAACGTTTCGCGGCGGATTTCCAGCACATGGCGGGCATCCGCGTTGACGATATCGACCCAGCGCTCGCGATGACGTACCCAGATATGGCCACCGTCAGGCTGATAGTTGCCGTACAGAGAGCGCAGCAGCGTGGATTTCCCGCTCCCGGAATGCCCGTGCAGCGCCACGCATTCACCGCTTTTCACCGACAGACTAATATCGTGGAAAACTGGCAGCCGCGCGCCCTGCTGGTTATATAACACGAACGTTTTATCAACGTTCTCGATGCGTAATTGCGTATCCATCAAGCGTCCTTTTGGCTGGATTTACAGAATGGAAGAAACGAGCAATTGGGTATAAGGATGCTTCGGATCGTCGAGCACCCTGTCCGTTAATCCCTGTTCGACAACCCGACCGTGCTGCATCACCAGAAGGCGGTGTGACAGTAGCCGGGCAACCCCAAGATCGTGCGTCACGATGACGACTGAAAGTTGCATCTCCACCACCAGCGTCCTGAGCAGATCGAGCAACCGTGCTTGCACCGATACATCTAACCCACCCGTCGGTTCATCCATAAATATCAACCGCGGTGCGGTGACCAGATTGCGGGCAATCTGAAGGCGCTGCTGCATCCCACCAGAAAAGGTGGTCGGCAGATCGTCCAGACGGTTTTCGGGCAGTTCGACGTTTGCCATCCACTCTGCCGCCTTGCTGCGAATATCACCGTAGTGCCGATGACCGATAGCCATAAGTCGTTCGCCAATATTGCCGCCCGCAGAAACGGTGGGGCGCAGCCCTGCCAACGGGTGCTGCCAGACGATTCCCCACTCGGTACGCACCAGCGCACGCCGTTGCCGCTCGCTAATGTCATAGACCGAGAGCCTCTGTTGCTCGGCGTTGCGGTAGATCACCTCGCCTTCCTGCGGTGCCAGACGGGCAGAGATCGCATTCAGCAGCGTCGTCTTCCCCGAGCCGGATTCACCGACAATCCCTAACACCTCCCCCGGCCACAGCTGAAACGACACATCGCGAAAGCCTTTTTCCGGCGCATACAGGTGCGTGAGATGCCGTACATCGAGCAACGGGCTGTCGGATACATGATGCTCTGTCGTCATGACGTTTCTCCTCTCTGGCTTTGACGCTGCTGACAATAGTCAGTGTCGGAGCAGACAAACATGCGTGTACCGTCATCATCCATTACCACTTCATCGAGGAAACTGTCGCGCGCGCCACACAGTTCACAGGGCTTGTCCCACTGCTGTATTCTGAACGGATGATCGTCAAAATCGAGGCTTTCCACCACGGTATACGGCGGAACGGCATAGATCCGCTTTTCACGGCCGGCACCAAACAGTTGCAGCGCAGGGCTCATGTTCATCTTCGGGTTATCAAATTTCGGGATCGGCGAAGGGTCCATAACATAGCGATGGTTGACTTTCACCGGGTAGGCGTAGGTCGTGGCGATGTGCCCAAACCGTGCAATATCTTCATAGAGCTTCACCTGCATCACGCCATATTCTTCCAACGCATGCATTTTTCTCGTCTCGGTTTCACGCGGCTCAATGAAGCGCAGGGGCTCAGGGATCGGCACCTGAAAGACCAGAATTTGATCCTCCTTAAGCGGCGTTTCAGGAATGCGGTGTCGTGTTTGAATCAGCGTTGCGTCGCTGGTTTTTTCCGTCGTTGGCACATTCGCGACCTTACGGAAAAAAGCGCGGATCGATACCGCATTGGTCGTATCATCGGAACCCTGATCGATCACTTTGAGCGTATCGTCCGGCCCGATAATACTGGCAGTAATTTGAATGCCGCCAGTGCCCCAGCCATAGGGCATCGGCATTTCCCGGCTACCAAACGGCACCTGATGGCCGGGTATGGCGATCGCTTTCAGGATAGCGCGCCGTATCATGCCCTTCGTGTTTTCATCCAGATAGGCGTAGTTGTATTCTGTTTCTGAATAGCCGTATTCCGTTTCTGGCTGATTGCCTTTCTGGCGGGAGATCGTTGTCTGACCCATCACGCGTTACTCCTTGGCACAGAAGCGAGGTATTCCTCACGTAGTCGTTTTAATAGCTCCAGCTCTGACTGAAAATCGACGTAATGCGGGAGTTTCAGATGTGAGACAAAGCCAGCAGCCTCCACATTGTCAGCATGGGAGAGGACAAACTCCTCATCCTGAGCCGGGCCGCGCACCTCTTCTTGATAGTCAGCGGCCTGAAGTGCGCGATCGGCTAATGCCACCGTGATAGCCTTACGTTCCGAGCGGCCAAATGCCAGCCCGTAACCACGGGTGAAATGGGGCGCGTCGTTAGCAGGTTTAACAAACCCGTTCACGGTTTCGCATTCGGTGAGCAGAATCTCGCCAATATCGATAGCAAATCCCACCTCTTCAGCAACAAGACTGACGGTGATATACCCCGTGCGGATCTCACCAACAAACGGATGATTACGGCCATAGCCGCGCTGGGTTGAATACCCCAGAGATAGAAGGAACCCCTCATCGCCACGGAATAACTGCTGGAGACGCGCCGCACGCGTGCCGGGATAACTCGGAGGTTCCATTGTGATATCTGGCGGATCGCTATCGTTGCTGATATTCCGCTCAGGAATGAGGTGTTGTTGAGAAAGGAATTGAAACGCATGGGGAATAGACTCACGCGTTTCTTCATCTTCATCAGAATCGCCTGACTGCGGTGCGATAGGGTCGTCACCGTCGGCCAACAGAGAAAAATCCAGAAGACGATGGGTATAGTCGTAGGTCGGGCCAAGTAGTTGCCCACCGGGTAAATCTTTGAAAATGGCCGAAACACGACGTTCAAGCCGCATGTCGGGCGTGTTAAGCGGCTGACTGATTCCCCAGCGTGGCAGCGTGGAACGGTAGGCTCGTAAAAGAAAAATACTTTCCACCAGATCGCCACTGGCCTGTTTGATGGCCAGCGCAGCGAGTTGGCGGTCATAAATATTACCTTCGGTCATAACGCGATCGACGGCTAAATTAAGTTGCTGTTCTATTTGTGAGCAGTCTAGCTCTGGTATATCCGTACATCCGCGGCGGCGACAGGATTGTAGCTGGTGGGCGGCCTCAATAGCCTTTTCCCCCCCTTTGACGGCAACATACATTAGCATTCCTCCACGTGGGTACTTCTGGGGATTGCAAAGAGCTTTTTCCCAGAGGTAAAGAGAAAATCCAACCCTGTCGGGAAGGTATGAGGGCGGTTACACAGATAGTCCCTGACACTACTGGGTAAACGGGGAGAAATAATGCGGTGGGTCTTGATACCCGGCCCGGTCAACTTTAAACACGGCCCGTCATGCATGCCTTCCACCTCGACAATAACGGTGGTCGATTTCTCCGGTTCAACTTCGCTGCCGCAGGAGAGTGCCATCAGGTCATAAGAAAAGCGGTTTCCACTCAACAGCACGAAATAGGCCTCTTCGAATGTCGTGGCGATCGGCACATTCGTATGCAGGCAAAGCGTACGCAGCAGCAGTGGATTACCGATCTTGGGATCGATAAACAACGGTGTCGTGTGGCTGGTCAGCGTAAGCAGCGTGGCTGCCGTTGCAGACGACATCGATTCCAGACCGGAAACATTGGGAACCGTAACCAGAGCACCCGGCTCACTCATTGCCTTCACGATTTTTCGAAAGCAGAGCTGTGTGCCAAATACAGGGTGGGCGAAGCCCGTCATCGTTGTCATGACAAATCATTCTCCCCTGACCAAAGTAAAGAAATTCACCCGGCTGGCAGCCACTTCCTGCTGTTGCTGTTCCCGGTGAGCACGCTGTTGGTCTGCCAACGGTGTGATGATTCGCTCCCATATCTCATGGAAATAGGATCGGGTTTGCAGCAGTGCATCGATCCAGGCGCAGAGCTCGGCATGCGGCTTATTTCTGCCTGCGATATAGCTGTAACCGCACGTCCCATCCTCCAGTTGCACCGCAGCACGGGTCACTGTCATGTCACCCACAATAAAACGCGGACCATCAACTTCCATTCTTCCCTGTAGCTGGATCAAACCAATCTGCGTAGGACGTAAGAGCTGGTAGTCCGCGGAAAAGTGCAGCGTGTTCCAGTGTTCTTCCAGCTCGGCAGGGTCGGAGTGAGCGAGGATAGACATCCAGCGTTGTCGCTGTGTTAACTCAGGCATTTAGTCCCTCCCCGTCGGCGAGGTACGTGAGAGATACGAAAAGCAGGCGGTTTGATCCTGAGGAACAGCAGAGAGATCGGCCGTGTTTTGATAGAGCTGGCGCGCCGTATCAAAGAATTCACTGTGGATCGCAGAGCGCTGGAAAAGCGTGTTGGCGAGGTCGAGATCTTTCAGACGGATGGATAACGGGACAGACACGGTTTCACGCGGGTTCAGATAGCGATCCAGCATAACTTCCATGTAAGTCGAACGCCCGCGTCCCAACGTTAGCGCCTTTGCCAGCACATCGGGGGCAATGCCGTGACCTTCCGCCACCAATAGCGCTTCTGCCGCCACCAGTAGATGTACCGCTTCACAATAGTTATTAATCACCTTCATGGTCTGCGCACTGTGGTTGTTCGCCATCAGCACATAGCGATCTGACAGGCTGGTAATGACATCATTAACCACGCTGGCAAAGCTATCCACACAAGGCCCCACCCAGGCGGCAAGTTTGCCCTGTCGCGCACCTTCTGGCCCGCCCGAGACGGGGCACTCCACATAATGCGCACCGTGCTGGTGAAAAAAGGTTTCCATCCAGCGGCTCTCTTCCGGCCCTATTGTGCTGATATTGAGTAACAGAGGACGATAGCGAGCCAGTCTCTGTGTGACTTCCTCCGACTGAAAAACCTCACGTATCGCTCCTGCATCCTTCAGGCAGATCAGCACAATTTGTTTTTCCTGCGTGAACAACTGGTGCAGTTCAGGGACGGCGTGCGCGCCTTCAGCAGCAACCTCGTTCGTTTTGCTGCGAGTCCGGTTGAACACGCTGAGAGAAAAATGACGCCGTAATAGTCTGAGCGAAATAGCTTTTCCTAATACACCAACGCCAACTAAAGAAACAGAATGAGTCATATCGGCAATCCTTGTCGCTGAGGTTATCAAGAGGACTGAGGTGATGTAGTAAGAAATTGCATAAACGCATCACGGTTTTGCGCGGGAGACGTCGCTGGTCGACCCAGATCGCTGCGATGGCCCACGCGGCATTGCACTTCAATGAATTGACTGCTTTGTGCCCGCAGTGCCTGTTGCAGCGCAGCCTGTAAAGCGTCTTCTGTCTCCGCGTAGTACGTCGCACCGTAGCCACTGGCAGCCGCGATAGGGGCTAACGGTAAGCGGGATGCCGCCGTGGGCTGCCCCCCTACGGAATCATGCGCGCCATTGTTGATGACGATGTGTATCAGGTTGCTAGCCTGAGCCGTGTTCGTCAGCCCTCCCATGTGCATCAACAGCGCCCCATCCCCATCCAGACAAACGACTTTTCTCCGCGGCTGCGCATCGCACAAACCCAGTGCGATCTGGCTGACAAGCCCCATTCCTCCGACCGTCAGAAAATCTCGCTGATGCCCTTCTCCCCGTTGTTCGCGCAATTCATAAAGCTCACGCGACAACATGCCCGTGGTACTGACGATGGGGAGAGTGGATGGCAGCACATTCAAGCATGCGGCGACAATGGCTTCACGCCGCATCAACGCTGACTCAACAGGTGGGTTGGCAGGAGTGGCTACCGAGGAAAAGGTGTTTTTTCTCACCACCAGCGCCACAGGACGGTGTTCCTCATGCGCGTGCTGGAGCAAAACCTGAATATCATCCCACGGAGGCGTGTTATGGCTATCCAGCACGATATGCGGAATATCCAGCACATTAAGTTGAGGCAATGTGACTCGCCCCTGCATAACATGCTGTGGCTCATCGTGAAGTTGCTCCCCACTATCGTCGACTTCGCCCCGCCAGCCGATAATCAGTAACAGCGGAATACCATACACATCCGGCGTAGCCAGGGAGCAAAGTGGGTTAATCGCATTGCCTAACCCCGAATTTTGCATATAGACCACGGGCAACGTTCGCGTCGACAGATAATGTCCAATCGCCATCCCCATCGCACAGCCTTCATTACTCGCGATACGGTGCGCAAGCCCACTGTTATGGCTTCCGATCGCCAGACAAAATGCTTTTAATAATGAATCAGGAACGCCACTGAAAAAATGTACGCCACGTTGAACCAGAAATTCGATAAGCTTATTAGGGTCAATCATAATAAACCTCCCCTTCGCATCATGTTGTAATTAGCAACAATGATGACGTTTTAGTTTTATCATTATATTGTGCGAATAACTTGGGGCTACGCGATGGCGTTAAATAATAACAATACGCCTACAGCGCCAATTAATAGCGTGATAAAAAAATAATTATACTGACGCCCCACTCTATTTCGTTATCGTGTACCCGGTATAAGATCGAGAATATCTTTTATCGACATACATTTATCCTCAACTTCCAGCGTTCGGCCATGTTTGAGAATTTCTGGCAAAATTGATTTCATCGCGGGATACGCCGCGCGTAACATATGGTTTGCGTAAATAACGATATTAAATCCGCCATCAATCAGTTGATCGAAAGTAATATCATTAAAACTGGTCGGGACACAAACCAAAGGCAAATGCGGGTAATGTTCACGAAATTGCTTAGCGAAAGCTAAAATCTCAGCGGGGGTTTTATGCCTACTGTGGATCATAATGCCATCGGCACCCACATCAGCATAATGCAAGGCACGGTTTATCGCATCTTCCATACCAACGTCCAGAATAAGGCTCTCAATACGCGCGATCAGCATAAACTCGGGCGTCAGTTGTGCCTTTTTGGCCGTCGTGATTTTTTCGCAGAAATCCGTTATGGAAGCCTGCGTTTGCTTTACCTCATTGCCAAATAAAGAGTTCTTTTTCAGGCCAGTTTTATCTTCAATAATCATGGCTGAAATACCCAGGTTTTCGGCAGCACGAATACGATGGGCTAAGTGCTCCGTTTGCCCACCAGTATCACCGTCAAAAATTAATGGGCGAGTGGTAACATCAAATATTTCCGTAATCGCATGAAAACGATGGCTGATATCCACTAACTCC
Source organism: Pectobacterium punjabense (assembly GCF_012427845.1). Lineage (NCBI taxonomy): Bacteria > Pseudomonadati > Pseudomonadota > Gammaproteobacteria > Enterobacterales > Pectobacteriaceae > Pectobacterium > Pectobacterium punjabense. The sequence continues at coordinate 645,454 of NZ_CP038498.1, read as the reverse complement.
GTATCAGGCTTTCCGCGCAAAGTGGAATCCGTGAGTGAACTGGACCAAAATGCATCAAATTGGTAATGCGTATCGCCATCTTCATAAGCAGCTTGTTCGATTAATAAAGCAGAAAGCGGACTGTGAGCCTCCATCACTCTAATACCTTTTTGCTGCTGCAATAATTCACGGAGCGCACTACGCCGTGAGCCAGGCGTACATCCCATATAGGAATCCGCTGGGGCATGATGAGGTAAAATGACAGACATGGTTATCTCCTATGTACCATAGAGTTGGGGTAAACTTTCCCTAGTAAACCAAGTGCAACAATCCAAAGACCACGCAACGTTATATTTATTTAAATTAAATATACCAACGGAGCAATTCTATTCATTGAAAAAATCACTGCAATAGGGTTGGAAATTTTTCGTTTATTTTTTTATTTCGCCTACCTTATTGAAATAGAATCAATTTAAACGAGAAGAAAATATTAAAAACAGAACGTTAATTACAGTACACATTTTTATTCGTGTTAAAAAACTAAAAATATGGTTTTTTTTGGTTTTTTAATTCAGTACATATCGTCTACATCATGGGGAGGTAGAAAGAAAATTCTGCTGAGAGGGGTATTCATCGCTGAGCCTACATTCGTAGGTAAATCATTAGGATGGGAAGTCGAGAATATGCTTAGACTATAGTGAGTTTATGACAATCCGATTTCAGTTTCACTGATAGCGGTGTAACACGCTCCCCAAACACGCCTCTCTTCGCTATCGATGCCACGTTCAGCGACACAAAAAGGAATTGTTCGACGGCTCTCTGTTGATCTTGTCAGCTTGGTCCATTTTGTACCATGATATCCTCCAAAATTAGCACCGCTAATAAGTGAAAATTCAGAGGGTCATGACTCTTTCGGGCTTGGCACGCATTTCAACAAAATTAAGGCAGGTCAGTGTGGATAGTTTCAATAACTCAGCACTTCGTCGCGCTTTTACGTCACTGGCATTTTGCCTATTGACGTTTAACGCTCATGCCCAAACTAGCGACCCACTGTTGGCAATGCCTTCTCATGATAATCAATCCCCTACCCACGCCGACAATCAGGCACGTGGGATTCTGATCGCTGTCGATCAAGCCACGCTATCCAGCGATCTGGCTGGGCGCATTATCGAAATACCGTTTAGAGAAGGGGAATCCTTCAAAAAAGGCGATCTATTAGTGCGGTTTGACTGTTCAATTTATCAGGCTCAATTAGCCGCAGCCTCAGCGGCTACGCGAGCCGCAGAAGCGGAGCTGAGCCAAAATCAGCAACTGGCACAGATGAAATCAGTGGGGAAACACGCGGTGTCCTTATCCGCAGCGCATTTTGCACAAGCTCAGGCAGAAAGCCAGGTCTATCAAATCCAGGTCAATCGCTGTCGTCTTCTGGCTCCATTCGATGGGCAAGTGGTAAAACGCCGAGCCCAAACGTACGAAAGCGTCGGGGTTGGCGCACCCGTTTTGGATATCGTCAATAATCGCCATCTGGAGATTAATCTACTCGTGCCATCACGGCTTTTGTCGGTACTAAAACCGGGATTAACCTTTACCTTCACCCCTGATGAAACCGGAAAGCCGTTACAAGCCAAGGTCACACGGCTTGGCGCACGCATTGATGAAAGCAGTCAAACCCTTGGCCTGACCGGTACGCTGGCCCACACGGACGAGACCTTGATGGCCGGAATGAGCGGCACGGCACAGTTTTCGGAGGCGCGGTGAGCATCACGCCAACCTCTGCCAGTACCGCCGCATTTGCCCGCTTTCTTGACGTTGAGCGGCAAGCACGAGCAGCCAACAGCACCGAAGAGCTGGCCTACTGCATCGTCAACGACAGCCAGCCGCTATTTGGTTTTCGCCATGCCGCCCTCGTGATTAACGGTAAGGTGCGTGCCGTAACCGGCGTCACTCAACCCGCGCCCCATGCACCCTTTGTCGCTTTTGTGGAACGCGCCTGCACGCAGTTGCAGAGTAACCAACAGCATGAACAGTGCGCGGTGGTGGCGGCAACCTCACTGGATCAGCAAAACCGCAACGACTGGCAAACGCTATCTGCACCCGAGGTACTATGGTCACCGCTGAAAGATCGTCAAGGGCGCACGTTTGGTGGAATCTGGTATGCCAGAGAACAGATCTGGCAGCCTGCCGATCAGATATTGGCAGAGCAACTCAGCGGCGCTTTTAGCCATGCCTGGCTGGCTCTCGAACCGCAAACTGCCCGTTGGCGTCGTCGACAGGCCCGGTGGAAAATCGTCGTACCTGCACTGCTGCTGCTCGCTTGTCTGTTTATTCCGGTACGTCAATCCGTATTGGCCCCCGCTGAGGTTATTCCCCATCAAGGACGTGTCGTCGCCGCCCCGCTGGACGGTGTGATTCAATCCTTTACCGTGTTACCAAACCAGAGTGTGCGCCAAGGAGACGTGTTGGTTCGCTTTGACAGCACAACCCTGAAAGCCCAGGCAGATGTAGCCGAACGTGCATTGAATGTCGCCGAAGCAGAGCACCGCGCCAGTTCTCAACGCGCATTTCAGGATGCGGACTCCAAGGCTCGGCTCGACTTTCTCGCAGCCCAGGTAGCACAAAAACGAGCAGAACGTGATTACGCCAATGCCCTGCTGAGTCGCACAGAAATCCGTGCCGAACGGGATGGCATTGCGGTATTTGCCGACGCTACGCGCTGGATGGGTAAACCAGTACGCACCGGCGAACGTTTGATGGAGTTGGCAGACCCCGCTCTCACCGCATTACGCATTGAGTTGGACGTAGGCGACGCCATACAGTTGCAGCAAGAGGCACCCATCACACTGTTTCTGGACAGCGATCCACTCACGCCGCACGCGGCCTTGTTAGAACGTATCGCCTATGAGTCGGAACAGACACCAGCCGGCAATCTTGCCTACCGTCTGGATGCACGCTTCACTGACACACCGCCACGTATCGGCCTGCGCGGCACGGCAAAAATTTCCGGCGACTATGTTCCCCTTGCCGTTTATTTGTTCCGTCGACCGCTGGCAGTGATCCGTCAGGCGATTGGGTTATGAATCCGCACCTGCCTCCCCTGCGCACCGATCTTCAATTGGTAGAATCGGCTCCGGGCATAAACGGAGCCCCGCAGTGGGTGCTGTCCGATCCGATAACCGGGCGTTATTTTACCCTGACTCCCTCGGCTATCCGCCTGCTGCGTCATTGGCCACTGCGCCAGCCGCAGCAAATACTGGACGCCGCCAACAAGGAACCCGGCCTGCCGCTGCGAGTGAAAGAGTTGGAGCAACTGCTACAGTTCCTACGCCAGCACGATTTGGTCGCGGCAAGCGATCCAGAACAACGTCGGCGCTATCTGGGCAAAGCTCAGGCGATGCGCACCAGCTTGTGGAAAAGCGTGCTGCATCAGTATCTGTTTTTCCGTATTCCTCTGTGGCGACCCGATCCGGTACTCAACCGCTGTTGGCCGTGGCTACAGCGCTATGGTGCGCCCTTTCTGGTCTGGATCTTTCCATTAATCCTGCTGCTGGGTTTATTTTTAGTCAGTCGAGACTGGGTACGTTACACCCATTCATTTCCACACCTCTTTAGCCTGTCCGGTATGGCCGTGTTCGGTGTCTCTCTGGTGTTCGCCAAATTTATCCATGAGCTAGGCCATGCCTTCATGGCCAAACGGGCGGGCTGCCGTGTGCAAAGCATGGGCGTTGCCTTTATCGTGTTATTTCCCTTGTTTTACACTGACGCTACCGACGCCTGGAAACTGAAGGATCGTCAGGCACGTTTGCTGATCGGCGCAGGCGGCATTCTGGCAGAACTGATGTTGGCGGTTATTGCGCTATTGGCCTGGACATTACTGCCAGATGGCCCGGCACGAACAGCCGCCTTTATGCTTTCCAGCGCGACGTGGCTGACCACATTGGTTGTAAACCTTAATCCTTTGATGCGCTTCGATGGCTACTTTTTACTTAGCGATTTCTGGCGCGTAGAAAATCTGCAAGAACGTGCCTATGCGCTCTGCCGCTGGCGGTTGCGGGAAAGTCTGTTCGGCCATGGTCACCCTGCGCCGGAAAACCTTTCCCCATCCTTGCAGCGCAAACTGCTGGTGTGGGGCTATGCCTCCTGGATATGGCGCTTTTTCCTGTTCTTTGGCATCGCGCTGGTGGTTTACCACTTTTTTATCAAGGTGATCGGCATTGGTTTAATGCTGGTTGAAATCGTCTGGTTTATCGCGCTACCGATAGCCAAAGAAGCCTATGCCTGGTGGTCCATGCGAAAATCAATACACCCCATCGCTTTTTTGCGCAGCGCCCTGCTGTGCTTAGCCCTCTTGTTTATCTTGCTCTATCCATGGAGTGGCAACATCCACATTCCTGCCGTATTGGAAGCCGAGAAGGTCAGTACCCTCTACAGTCCGGTACCGGCACAGGTTAACCGGCTACACGTTACAGATGGTCAGCGGGTAGATGCCGGAGACATCCTGCTAGAGCTGACGTCGGTCGATCTGGATTATCGTCTTGATATTGAGCGTCAGCGTATCGCCCAGTTACAACAGCAGCGACAGCGTGGAGCGGCACGACAGGAAACGGCGAGTGAAATTCAGGTCATGGATTGGCAGTTAGCTGAGGCGCTGGCACGCTATCGTGGGTTGGCAGCACAGCGTCAACGCTTAACGATTCGGGCACCGCAAGCAGGTGTGGTACGCGATCTGGCACGTGATATGACAGCTGGGCGCTGGCTAACGGCGGATACACCATTATTACGCGTGGTGGAACCCACGCAGGGACGGGTGGTTGGCTATATACCTGAAGAATCACTCATTCGTACTCAAGAGACCATGCAGGGCATCTTCCTTGCCGACGATCCCGCTTTCCCACGCCTTGACGTCACGCTTCATGACATCGCCCCCACGGGCAGCGCTTACCTACAACAAGAAATGCTCGCGTCCGATCGCCACGGCCCGATTGCCGTGCGACGCGACCGCGACCACAATCCTCAACCGGTACAGGCGCAGTACCGCGTTCGTTTTATGGTACAGGAAGAGCAATTTCTGCCGCTGCAACAGCCTCTACGGGGCAGCGTTATTCTGGAAGGAGAAAAGGAATCTATTCTTGGTACGGTGTGGCGTCGGGTAGCGGCATTGGGTATCAGGGAAAGTGGTTTTTAGCGGGCTGGTTATCCTCGATATATACGCCTATCTTCGCTGGTATCTGGAGCAGGAAATGCTCCAGACTCTGTAGAAAAGCGTTACACCTTTTTTTATTTCATCCGTTAATAAGATTACCTAACGTTTTCACGTACCTATTGCGTCGAACATACACTACATTTTATTAACAAATAAATTTCTCTCTGGTTTTTTTATTACGCTGACAACATACACATATCGCAGCAACTTCAGCACATCCGCACTTTGATAAGACAAATAAATATCAAATAAAATCAATTATTTAAAAAAATAAATCTTTTTATTATCTGCCCACGTAAAAGCTTATTGCCAGTTTCACTTTTTATATGTAATTTTGTTTTTATTGTTTACATAAAATTACATGTTACTTAGCAAGTGAAGTTAGGCATCACAAGACCAAGCATCAAAATCATCAGATATATTTCACCCAGCGTGGAATTATCCCCCATTCCAAGGAGAGATGTTTATGAAATGCGTTCAGCGTCTGTTTGCCAAATCTGCGATCGCAACTGTGTTAGCTGTAGGCCTATCGCAACCAGCTACCGCATCTGCATGCAGTATTGAGCCTTACATTGGCTCTATTTGTTATATGGTCACCAGCTATTGCCCAGAGGGCTATCTGCCTGCAAATGGGCAAACAGTGACTATCAATCAATATCAGGCGCTTTATGCCTTGATCGGAAATATCTGGGGAGGTTCTCCACAGCAGGGGAACTTTATGCTCCCCGACATGCGTGGGCGCGTACCGGTAGGGGCTGGACAAGGAACAGGATTAGCGAATGTCACTCGTGGACAAGTATTTGGGGCAGAGAATGTCTCATTGACGACGAGCAACGTTGCCCCACACATCCATCCGGCCACTGTTGCCTCTTCTGGAAGCGTGAGCGGTACAGCTTCTATCGCTATTCCAGTGGTAAACAGTGCGGCAACAGCCAACGTACCAGACAACACGACATCACTGGCGACAACGTCTCCTTCGTTTGATTTAAGTGCCGTTGGTGGGGTTGACTCACCAGCTAAAATTTACAGTAATGCCACACCTACAACAACGTTGAAACCATTTTCAGCCCCGTTTAGTGTGAGCAACCTAACGGGTATAACCATTTCCCCTAATATTGGCGGTACACCTTTTAGTGTTCGTAACCCCAGTGTAGGTCTCACTGCGTGCATCGCTACTATGGGCGTTTATCCTGTAAACCCAAACTAATATAACTACGCGCTTCCCTCATTTTTAGGGGAGCGCGACATCTGTAAGATTTTGAAATTAAAAGCGCAATATGTAATCTAATGATGGACATAGGAGTGGTCTGTTGGTAGTCACGATGGCAAGCGTACCGATAGTCCGTATTTAGTGATGACTTCCCGATATTAGCTGTAGAAAAATTATACGTACTAACACCACTCTGGAGTATGTCTTATGCTGTGGCGCCAATTATTCAGTAAGAAAAATGACCATCCAACTGACCATATTGAGCAGACTTATTCCGCTCCTCTTGGTTTTGCCCTTGAATCCCGCGTCTTATTTGACGGCGCAATCGCCGCAACGGCCACTCAGGCCGAAACCAGTAACTCGAGTGACGCCACGGCTTCTTCTAATCCTAATCCTGCACAGACCGCAAATCATTCTGCTGAGGCCACATCGGAGAACAACACATCATCCGATCAGAATAGTGCCACGCATGACATCACGACTGACGTCGTTGTACAGGCTGTTGCAGGCGAAACAATACGTAAAGAAGCGGTATTTATTGACACAGCGCTGACGGATTACCAAACACTGGTCAACAGTGTCCCCGCTGGGGTTGATGTATTTTTATTGGATAGTAGCAAAGACGGCCTGACGCAGATGGCGGTATGGGCTGAAACTCATACGGGTTACGATGCGATCCATATATTGAGCCATGGCAACGAAGGACAAGTTCGCCTTGGTAATCTGACGCTGGATAGCGCTACGGCGGAAGCACGTTCGGCCGACCTGGCTAAACTCGGCACCGCGCTAACACAGGATGGCGATCTGCTGCTTTATGGCTGTGATATTGCACAGGACACAGGAAAAAGTTTTGTCTCTTTACTATCACAGCTCACTCAGGCAGATATTGCAGCCTCAGATGATTTGACGGGCGCAGCATCCAAAGGTGGCAACTGGCAACTGGAAACAACGGTTGGCAATATAGAGACAACCGGCGCAGCACTGGGAACCATCGCGCAAGAATACAATAGTTTGTTGGCTTCCCCAACGCATGGTACTAACACGTTCTCGCAATTTTCAGGCACGGAAGAATTTGTCAAAACCCAACCGGGTCTCCAAACGTATAACGATCAAAACAACGGTTTTACCTACGTTGCTAACAGTACTGGCAATGTAACCATTCAAACTGTTGCGATAAGCGGTAACCAGGTCCTGAATACGATTGTTACTCCTGGGGGAAATCTTAACTATTTTGCACTTAAATCGACGGATGGCAGCGAATTCAAACTATCGAGTATTGATCTTAGAGGGCTAGGCAATTACGTATCAACGTTCACCATCACGGGGTATAAAGACGGTAGCGCGGTGGCGGGGGCAACGCAAACCATCACCCTCACGGTAGCATTCCAGACGGCGACGCTCTCTAATGCGTTTCAAGATATTGACGAGGTGAGATTAACAACAGCAACAATCGGTAACGGTACTGTTACATGGGATAATATCGTCACTGCATCTCTCGCAGCTCCCACCGATAACGTTCCCAGCATAGCTGGCTCAGCGACCAATCCGACCTATACAGAAAACGGTGCCGCCGTCAGCTTATTTACTAATGTAATCGCGAATACCAACGACAGTGGGCAAACCTTTACCAGCGCCACCTTTACCGTCACCAACGTAGCAGACAGTACCGAATACTTGAATATCAATGGCGTCAAGGTGTCCTTGATCAATGGCAATAGCGTCACACTTGGCAGTGGTTACGGTTCGGCCAGTGTCTCCCTCAGCGCTGGCACGGCAGTCGTCAGCCTAAGCGGAGCGGCATTGAGCAATGCCGATATGGGCACCTTGCTATCTGGCATGACCTACGGCAACAGCAGTGAAAATCCCCATACCACCGCACGGGTCGTGACCCTGACTCAGGTCACCGATTCAGGTGCCAGCAATAACAGCACGGCCTTAGCCATTAGCAGCACCGTGGCCGTGGTTGCGGTCAACGATGCCCCAACGGATCTGGCGCTTTCCAACACAACATTCGGCCAGTCTCTGGGCAGCAATGGCATCGTTGGGACGTTGTCGGCAACCGACGTAGACTCCACCACATTTACCTACAGTCTGGTGAGTGGCGCTGGCAGTACTGATAATGCACTCTTTATCCTCAGCGGCAGCACGCTGAGAGCGGTCAATGCCGCCACCATGGCACCCGGAACCTATTCCGTGCGTCTCCAGGTCTCCGACGGGCAAGCAACCTATGAGAAGGTCATCACCTTAACGGTGGCTGACGATATCGCGCCTACGTTTGACGCGACACCCACAATCACCGCACCGACAGTGAGCGGTTTTACCCTTAATACTGACCTCAACGAACGGGGCACCATCTATTATGTGGTGCTCCCCGACGGCGCCAGTGCACCGAGCGTCACTCAGGTCATTAACGGGCAGAACGCCTCAGGTAGCCTGGCACTCACTTTCGGCAGTCAGTTAGCCGGCAGCGCGCCCTACAGTCAATCCCTGACCCTGACGGGTTTAGCCGCAGCCACCGCCTATGATGTGTATGTGGTCGCCAGAGACAGCGCCGGTAATGCCACCGTCAGCGTCGTCAAGCTTGATGTCACGACCGCCGCAAGCAGCACCGCACCAACCTTGTCCGCCACGGGCAGCAATCCGATATTTATTGGCGGAATGGCGGGTGCTGTCGATCTGTTCAGCGGCGTCAGCGCAGACACGCGGGACAGCGGGCAGACCTTTAACGCACTGACTCTGACCGTGTCCAACGTCAACGACAGCGGTGAATTTATCAGCGTGGCGGGCAACACCATCAGCCTAGCGAGCAATGGCAGCGGCACACTGACCGGCATCGGCAGTTATACGGTAACGCGTGTCGGCAATACGGTGACGCTACAGTTGAGCGGGATGACCGCCAGCAACACGCAATTTGCCGGTCTGGTGGATGGCTTACGCTACGGCAATAGCAACAGCAGCGTTACGGCGGCAACACGGGATGTGTCCTTAACCGCCGTCAGAGATAGCGGGACCAACAACAACACCACGTCGCTGAACCTTACCTCTTCAGTCAATGTGTTAGCGAGCAACAGCGCGCTGTATGTTACCTCTGGAGACGATACCGGCGACGATGCGTCCTTTGGCAATGGCAATACACTGCAAGATGATATCAATGATGGCGGCGGGCTCAGTCTGCGCGAGGCGCTGTATTGGGCCAACGTCACCCCCGGCATTGACCGTATCGTATTGCAGACCAACGTGACGCTGGCTGAAGGCCTGCTGGTACCGACCAGTTCCATGCTGATCGACGGGCAAAGCTTTACCCTGAACGGTGGCGGTTATTCCGGCTTCCAAATCAACACCTCGTCAATGACGCTCGCCATCCAGAACCTGACATTGACGAATTTCACCACCAACACCAACCAGTTCTCAGGTGGTGTGCTGGGGATCAATGCTAGCGCATTAGATATCAACTTCAGGTTGTACAACGTTGATATTACGGGGAACACCGACGATGGCGGGTGGGGCAATGGCATGATTGACCTGAGCAATATTCAACAAGGTGCCTACATCTTCGATCTCGATCAGGTCAATATCCATGATAATACCCAGTCGGGCGGCATGAATGAAGAAGGCGTGATCAAGCTGTTCGTGTCAGCCCAACAAACACTCTCGCTGTCGATCACCAATTCATCCATCTACAACAATATTGGCGCCAATGCGGCCAATGGGTCGATTGGCGTGGCGGGTCTCTATCTGGCGGCAAGCGGCAGCACCAACGCGCCCAACACGCATGTCACCTTAATGAACACCACCATCACCGGTCAGGATGCCGGTATTCAGTTTCACTTCACCAACCATGCCTCTAGCTGGGTTACCAGTGTGCGCAACTCGATTATATCGGGCAATACTGTCGATATGGTCATCCATAACGACACCACCAGTAACGGTTCCTATACCCTAAATGGCGGTAATAACCTGATCGGCAGTAGTGTGGATCTGGTGTCATCGTCAGATCCTCGGCTGGCTGCTACAGCCAGCAATGCCATTAATCAGGGCGATCGTTTCTATGTTACCGGCAATGGTGATGCGCGGGGTCTGGATCGTGTGCGACAAGGGGCTGTCGATATCGGTGCTTACGAATCACAGTTTGCTTCGGGTGTGAGTCCACAAGTGGACCTGAACGGTGCAGGAGCGGGCAGTGACTATAGCGCCACCGTCTCAAGCGGTCTGAGCACGGGCGTCCCCATAACCGATATGCTGGCGACGCTGTCGCAAACCGATGGCGATACTCGTCTGTGGACTCTGACGCTCGCGCTCGCTGGCAGTACTGATGGCGCTAGCGAATACTTGACGTTATCGCAACAGGCATTACTGGCTGCCCATGCTGCGGGCATCAACGTGTCAGGGGATGGCGGCCAAACCCTGACTCTCACAGGTGGCGCTACGTCAGAAGCCTTCCAGACCGCACTACGCGCTATCGTCTATGTCAATGTGGCGACAACGCCTAGCGGCGGTGCACGTACCATTTCGGTTACCGCCAATGACGATGCCAGCCGCAGCGCGACCTCAACGTTGACGGTAGTCGTTGGCAATCCCCCTGTGGTGGCAACGCCAATCCCGGCACAAAGCGTGGTACAAGATGGCAGCCTGAGCTTCACCGTACCGGCAGGCACCTTCACCGATCCGGATGTCGGCGATACCCTGACCCTCAGCGCCACGCTGGCAGATGGTTCGCCGCTGCCAGGCTGGATCACCTTTAATCCGACTACTGGCACCTTCTCCGGCACGCCGGGCAACGCCGATGTCGGTAGCCTGTCTATCCGCGTCACCGCTACCGATGGCAGCAACGCCTCGGTATATACGGATTTCAGCCTGACCGTCACCAACGTCAACGATGCGCCGGTGGTGGCGACGCCGATCCCCGCACAGAGCGTGGTACAAGATGGCAGTCTGAGCTTCACCGTACCCGCAGGCACCTTCACCGATCCGGATGGCGATACCCTGACCTTGAGCGCCACGCTGGCAGATGGTTCGCCGCTGCCGGGTTGGATCACCTTTAATCCGACTACTGGCACCTTCTCCGGTACGCCGGGCAATGCGGATGTCGGCAACCTGTCCATCCGCGTCACTGCCACCGATGGCAGCAATGCCTCGGTGCATACAGATTTCAGCCTGACTATCACCAACGTCAACGATGCACCAGTGGTGGCGACGCCAATCCCCGCACAAAGCATCGCACAGAATGGCAGCCTGAGTTTCACTGTACCCAGTGGCACCTTCACCGATCCAGATGTTGGCGATACATTGACACTCAGCGCCACGCTGGTAGATGGTTCGCCGCTGCCAAGCTGGATCACCTTTAATCCGGCCACCAGCACCTTCTCTGGCACGCCGGGCAATGCGGAGGTCGGCAATCTGTCTATCCGCGTCACTGCCACCGATGGCGGTAACGCCTCGGTGCATACGGATTTCAGCCTGACCGTCACCAACGTCAACGATGCGCCGGTGGTGGCGACACCGATACCAGCACAGAGCGTGGTACAAGATGGCAGCCTGAACTTCACCGTACCGGCAGGCACCTTCACCGATCCGGATGTCGGCGATACCCTGACCTTGAGCGCCACGCTGGCCAACGGCTCACCGCTACCGAGCTGGATCACCTTTAATCCGACCACTGGCACCTTCTCCGGCACGCCGGTTAATGCGGATGTCGGTAACCTGTCCATCCGCGTCACCGCCACCGATGGCAGCAATGCCTCGGTGCATACAGATTTCAGCCTGACTATCACCAACATCAACGATGCACCGGTGGTGGCGACGCCAATCCCCGCACAAAGCATCGCACAGAATGGCAGCCTGAGTTTCACTGTACCCAGTGGCACCTTCACCGATCCGGATATCGGCGATACGCTGACCCTCAGCGCCACGCTGGCAGATGGTTCGCCGCTGCCAAGCTGGATCACGTTCAATGCAACCACCGGCACCTTCTCCGGTACGCCGGGCAGTGCGGATGTCGGCAGCCTGTCTATTCGCGTCACTGCCACCGACGGCAGCAACGCCTCGGTGCATACGGATTTCAGCCTGACCGTCACCAACGTCAACGATGCGCCGGTGGTGGCGACACCGATACCGGCACAAAGCGTGGTACAAGATGGCAGCCTGAACTTCACCGTACCAGCAGGCACCTTCACCGATCCGGATGTCGGCGATACCCTGACCTTGAGCGCCACGCTGGCCAACGGTTCAGCCTTGCCCGCCTGGCTGAGCTTTAATGCTGCTACCGGCACCTTCTCCGGCACGCCGGGCAATGCCGATGTTGGTAGCCTGTCTATTCGCGTCACCGCCACTGACGGCAGTAACGCGACGGTGCATACAGATTTCAGCCTGACCGTCACCAACGTCAACGATGCGCCGGTGGTGGCGACGCCAATCCCGCCGCAAATCGTGGTACAAGATGGCAGCCTGAACTTCACCGTACCGGCAGGCACCTTCACCGATCCGGATGTCGGCGATACGCTGACCCTCAACGCCACACTGGCAGATGGTTCGCCGCTGCCAAGCTGGATCACCTTTAATCCAGCCACTGGCACTTTCTCCGGTACGCCGGGTAATAGCGATATTGGCATTCTGAGTATTAAGGTCACCGCCAACGATGGTGATGCCTCAGCCAGCACCACCTTTAACCTGACCGTCACACCATTGAATCAGGCTCCGGTGGTATCCACGCCAATCCCGCCGCAAAGCGTAGCGCAGGATGGCGGCTTCAACTTCACCGTACCGGCGGGCACCTTCACCGATCCCGATGTCGGTGACACCCTGACCCTCAGCGCTACCCTTGCCAACGGTTCGCCGCTGCCAAGTTGGATCACGTTCAATGCCGCCACCGGCACCTTCTCCGGTACGCCGGACAACGCGGATGTCGGCAATCTGTCTATCCGTGTCACCGCCACCGACGGCAGTAACGCCTCGGTGCATACAGATTTCGGCCTGACCATCACCAACCTCAATGATGCACCGGTGGTCTCCGGCTCCGTTCCGCCACAAATTCTGGCACAAGGTGGCAGCCTGAACCTCACCCTGCCTGCCGGACTGTTTACCGATCCTGACGTGGGCGATACGCTGACCCTGAGCGCCACGCTGGCCGACGGCTCGCCGCTGCCGAGTTGGATCACGTTCAATGCAGCCACCGGTACCTTCTCCGGTACGCCGGGCAATGCGGATGTCGGCAGCCTGTCTATCCGCGTCACCGCCACTGACAGCAGTAACGCGACGGTGCATACGGATTTCAGCCTGACCGTCACCAACGTCAACGATGCACCGGTGGTCTCCGGCTCTGTTCCATCGCAGACCCTTGCACAGGGCGGCAGCCTGAATCTCACCCTGCCTGCCGGACTGTTTAGCGATCCCGATGTCGGCGATACGCTGACCCTGAGCGCCACGCTGGCCGACGGTTCGCCGCTGCCAAGCTGGATCACGTTCAATGCAGCCACCGGCACCTTCTCCGGTACGCCGGGCAACGCAGATGTCGGCAGCCTGTCCATCCGTGTCATCGCCACTGACAGCAGTAACGCGACGGTGCATACGGATTTCGGCCTGACCGTCACCAACGTCAATGATGCACCAGTGGTCTCCGGCTCCGTTCCGCCACAAATTCTGACACAAGGTGGCAGCCTGAACCTCACCCTGCCTGCCGGACTGTTTAGCGATCCCGATGTCGGCGATACGCTGACCCTGAGCGCCACGCTGGCCGACGGTTCACCGTTGCCAAGCTGGATCACGTTCAATGCAGCCACCGGCACCTTCTCCGGTACGCCGGGCAACGCAGATGTCGGCAGCCTGTCCATCCGTGTCATCGCCACTGACAGCAGTAACGCGACGGTGCATACGGATTTCGGCCTGACCGTCACCAACGTCAACGATGCACCGGTGGTCTCCGGCTCTGTTCCGCCACAGACTCTGGCACAGGGCGGCAGCCTGAACCTCACCCTGCCTGCCGGACTGTTTAGCGATCCCGATGTTGGCGATACGCTGACCCTGAGCGCCACGCTGGCCGACGGTTCACCGTTGCCAAGCTGGATCACGTTCAATGCAGCCACCGGTACCTTCTCCGGTACGCCGGGCAACGCGGATGTCGGCAATCTGTCTATCCGCGTCACCGCCACTGACAGCAGTAACGCGACGGTGCATACGGATTTCGGCCTGACCGTCACCAACGTCAACGATGCACCGGTGGTCTCTGGTTCCATTCCGCCACAAACCATTGCACAGGGCGGTGGCCTGAACTTCACACTCCCTACCGGCCTGTTTACCGATCCCGATGTCGGTGACACGCTGACCCTGAGCGCCACGCTGGCCGACGGCTCGCCGCTGCCAAGCTGGATCACGTTCAATGCAGCCACCGGTACCTTCTCCGGTACGCCGGGCAACGCGGATGTCGGCAGCCTGTCTATCCGCGTCACCGCCACTGACAGCAGCAACGCGACGGTGCATACGGATTTCGGCCTGACCGTCACCAACGTCAACGATGCACCGGTGGTCTCCGGCTCTGTTCCGCCACAGACTCTGGCACAGGGCGGCAGCCTGAACCTCACCCTGCCTGCCGGACTGTTTAGCGATCCCGATGTTGGCGATACGCTGACCCTGAGCGCCACGCTGGCCGACGGTTCACCGTTGCCAAGCTGGATCACGTTCAATGCAGCCACCGGCACCTTCTCCGGTACGCCGGGCAACGCGGATGTCGGCAATCTGTCTATCCGCATCACCGCCACTGACAGCAGTAACGCGACGGTGCATACGGATTTCGGCCTGACCGTCACCAACGTCAACGATGCACCGGTGGTCTCTGGTTCCATTCCGCCACAAACCATTGCACAGGGCGGTGGCCTGAACTTCACACTCCCTACCGGCCTGTTTACCGATCCCGATGTCGGTGACACGCTGACCCTCAGTGCCACCCTTGCTAACGGATCACCGTTGCCAAGCTGGCTGCGTTTCGATCCTGCTATCGGCACCTTCTCCGGCACGCCGGGCAATGCGGATGTCGGTACGTTGGTAATCCGGGTAACGGCCACCGACAGCAGCAATACGTCCATCAGCACCAGCTTTGGCCTGACGGTCACTAACGTCAACGATGCACCCGTGGTCGCGACCCCTATCCCGCCGCAAAGCGTGGCGCAGGATGGTGGCTTCAACTTCACCGTGCCTGATGGCACCTTTAGCGATCCGGATGGTGACACGCTGACGCTCAGCGCCACTCGCCAACGGGTCACCGCTGCCGAGCTGGCTACGCTTCGATCCGACTATCGGCACCTTCTCCGGCACGCCGGGCAATGCGGATGTCGGTACGTTGGTAATCCGGGTAACGGCCACCGACGGCAGCAATACCTCCATCAGCACCAGCTTTGGCCTGACGGTTACTAACGTCAACGATGCCCCCGTGGTCGCGACCCCTATCCCGCCGCAAAGCGTGGCGCAGGATGGCGGCTTCAACTTCACCGTGCCTGATGGCACCTTTAGCGATCCGGATGGTGACACGCTGACGCTCAGCGCCACTCTCGCCAACGGGTCACCGCTGCCGAGCTGGCTACGCTTCGATCCGACTATCGGCACCTTCTCCGGCACGCCGGGCAATGCGGATGTCGGTACGTTGGTAATCCGGGTAACGGCCACCGACGGCAGCAATACGTCCATCAGCACCAGCTTTGGCCTGACGGTCACCAACGTCAACGATGCACCCGTGGTCGCCACGCCAATCCCGCCGCAAAGCGTGGCACAGGATGGTGGCTTCAACTTCACCGTGCCTGACGGCACCTTTAGCGATCCGGATGGTGACACGCTGACGCTCAGCGCCACTCTCGCCAACGGGTCACCGCTGCCAAGCTGGCTGCGTTTCGATCCGACTATCGGCACCTTCTCCGGCACGCCGGGCAATACGGATGTTGGTACCTTGGTAATCCGGGTAACAGCCACCGACGGCAGCAATACCTCCATCAGCACCAGCTTTGGCCTGACGGTGACGCACAGTCTTGTGAGCGGCGATCCGCAGTTCAAAGCTAACGACGGTATTGGCCGGACACCATCAGCTAGCGATACACACCAGTTGTCGGCGCAAGATGCCATAACAGCACCGCCGACATTAGGTGGTTTGATTGCCAATCCTTCACTCGGCAATTTCACCGTGGGTAGCGACGGTGCACCGAAGTCAGTGATGTCTGCTATTTTCGCTACCGGACGCCAGAACACCGAGGGAGGCTCCCTCCCAGCTAGCCAGGTAGCCAGCACTTTCGGACGTGGCGTAACCAGCGGCATTGGCATTAATTTCGACAGCACACTAGGTTCCTTCCCCAGCTTCAGCAAAGATCCCGCGTTAGGCGGCACCTCATCGCTGGCTAGCGCATTCTCGGGGATCTATCTGCCTTCACTGACGCCAATGGAGGTCTTCTCCGGCGGCAGTTGGAAGGACATTCCGCTCGATAGAGTAAGTAACACAATGAATAGCACCGATGACGGCACTGGGCGTTCCGTGGCATTTACGCCTTCGCTAGATCGGCAACTACAACAGATAGGTGACTCGGAACTGCAACGTCTGGCAGCTATTGAGCAAGCATTGCAGGAAAGTGGTCAGCAGCAAGGATAACCCTGCACCACTGTGCAGCAAGCAGCGATACGCCAGGCGATCGCAATAACAACCAGAACCATCACAAGAACAAAATTGGTAATAATGACAATGACGAGGAGCGGAATCGTGTTAAAGGGTCGGAAACTATTTAGCCTTAGCGCCATCGTGCTAGCCGCCAGCGGCTGTGCCGTAACCACCCAGCCGATCAGCAAGGTCGAAAGCGGGCAACGCAGCCAGCAGGACCGAGTCGCCATGTTCAGCCAGCAGGAGCCGGTTACAGCACCGATCACGCTGTATGATGCGATGGCGCGTGCGCTGAAATACAACCTCGAATCACGCTTAAAGGTGATGGAATATGCGCTGAGCCAGCAGCAGGTGGATCTGGCACGCTACGATATGTTGCCGAAACTGGCGGCATCTGCGGGCTATGTGGGACGCAATAATATGAGTGCCTCCAGCAGCCGCAGCGTGGAAACAGGACGTACCTCTCTGGAACCGTCCACTTCACAGGATCGCGACCGCGATGTAGCCGATCTGACTATGGTGTGGAATGTGCTCGACTTTGGCGTCAGCTACGTTACCGCTCAGCAAAAATCGGATCAGCGCTGGATAGCCGAAGAGCGTAAACGCAAAGTCGTGCACACCATCCTGCAAGACGTGCGCTCCGCCTACTGGCGCGCCGTTGCTGCCGAGCGTCTCTTGGGACAGATTGACAGCCTTATCGCCCGCGTTAACGCCGCACGCGACGCGAGCGAGCATATGTCATCACAGCAGATTGGCGATCCGATTGAAGCACTAAGCTATCGGCGCGCGCTGATTGACGCCACGCGCCAACTGGAAGAACAGCGCCGCGCGCTGTCTCTGGCTAAAACGGAGCTGGCTACGTTGATGAATCTGCCGCTGGATACGGCCTACAAGCTCGCGTTGCCACAGAGCGGTGATGAAGTCGTACCGCAGTTGAATGTCGATGTGAAGGTGCTGGAAGAGACTGCACTGGTCAGCCGCCCGGAGCTGCGTGAGCAGGATTATCAGGTGCGAATTCATGCCGCCGAAACCCGCAAAGCGCTGCTGCGTATGCTGCCCGGCGTGGAAATTAGCGCAGGCGGCCACTATGACAGTAACTCCTTCCTGGTCAATAACAGCTGGGCGGACGTCGGAGTAAAAGCCACCTGGAATCTGTTTAACCTGTTGTCCGGCCCGGCCGCACGTAAAGCGGCGCAGGCTAACGAATCGGTGTCGGAAATTCAGCGTCAGGCGATGTCGCTGGCGATCATGGCGCAGTTATACATCGCCAGAGCCAACTTTAATGAGGCACAGAGACAGTATAAAACCAGTGCAGAATTGCGCGATCTAGACACCCAAATCGTCGAACAATTGCGAAACCGCTACAAAGCCAACAGCATCGGCGAATTGCAGTTGATTCAAGGTGAGCTAAATGCCCTTAACGCCAGCCTGCGTCAGGACTTGGCCTATGCAGAACTACGCAATACCTATGGCCAGATATTCTCAACGATCGGATTGGATTTACTGCCGAAATCATTGCCATCCGATAGTCTGGTAGATATCAGCAAGTCACTGCGCCAATCTGACACCAACTGGCAGCAGGGTAAAATCAGTACATTACAATCGTTCTGATAGCCGTGTGGCAATCGTGTATTGCCACCGCCGCTTTTTACGCAGACACAGAGGGCAGCAACGCTGCCCTCTGTGTCTTTCAGACTTCGGTCAGGCGTTTACGATCGACCTTGCCACTACCCGTTTTGGGCAGCTTGTCGAGCACCACAATGCGCCCTGGCACCATGTAAGCCGGCAAGAACTGATGCAGCTGTTTGCGCAGCGCCAGTTTGGTCATCTCTGAGCCGGGTTTATATTCAACGTAGCCGACCAGTATCGCCTCATCCCCTTCCCCCTGAAGTTTGACGGCCGCATCCTGTACCTGTTCGATGCGTTTTAATTGTGCCTCTATCTCCCCTAGCTCGATGCGAAATCCGCGTAATTTTACCTGATCGTCGAAACGTCCGAGATATTGGTAACGATCGTCCGCCAGCAGTCGGACTTTATCGCCCGTGCGGTACATCCGCTGTCCCGACTCCGCCTGTTGAATAAAGCGGTCTTGCGTCAGATCGTCACGCTGCCAGTATCCGCTGCTCAGTGCGTCACCGAGGATGCACAGTTCGCCAACCATCCCTTCTGCCAGCGGATGACGATCGTCGTCGATCACCAGATGCTGATAGCCCACCAGCGTGTTGCCCAGCGCGACCGTGTGCTGGTTCTCCAACGCTGCGCTATCTATTTGCGCCATCTGCGACCAAATCGTCGCTTCAGTTGGCCCATAGCAATTCCATAACGTCCTGCAACGGCTGACCAAACGCTGTGCCAGCCGCAGATCCAGCGCTTCGCCGCCGCACAACGCCACCAGATCGGGTTTACCCTGCCAACCCGCTTTGAACATCATGCGCCAAAACGCGGGCGTGGCCTGCAATACGTTGATTTCCGGTCGAACCTGTAAATACGCCGCCACTGCTTGCGGATCTTTGTATTCCTCATGCGTGGTCAGGTGCAGCACGCCACCGATCCACAGCGGGGCAAACACTTCCAGCATGGAGATATCAAACGCCAGCGTGGTAATCAGCAGCCAGTTGGCGTTATCCGTTAAAGCCAGCCGATCTACGCTGGCATGAATAAAGGTTTGCAGCGCCCGCTGACCGATCACCACACCTTTCGGTTTCCCCGTCGAACCAGAGGTAAACATCATGTAGGCCGCCGTTTCCGGTCCTCCGACCCGTGCCAACTGTACGCTCGCCGTAGAATCGCTGGCGGCATACGGTAAATCACACAGATTCAGTACCGGGCAGTCAAACGCCAGCGACCCACCGGTATAGCCGTCCTGCAAGACCGCTGCCAGTGCTGCTTCCCGCTGAATCGCCTGTAGCCGATCTCCCGGAAAATCCGGCTCCAGCGGCACAAACGCTACCTGAGAAAACAAGCAGGCCAGCAGCGCCGCTACCGTGTCAGGCTGCCGACTGAGATGCAGCCCCACGCGCTGACCAGCAGTGATACTCTGCTCAGCCAGCACCTGTTGAATCAACGCCACGCGTTGCAGCAGTTCCCAATAGCGAATTTCGCGTTCCTGAAAGGCGATCGCCACACGATCCTGACGCGTTTCCTCAGTAAGACGCGCCAGCAGTTCATCGTGCAATGCGAGCGTCGTCGCTCTGTGCGGTAGCGGTGCCACCTGCGGGCTGAGGCGAATCTGCGTCAGACACTCCCAGCGCTGTGCCAACAGGCCATCGAGTAGCTGCGTGAGATGACGAGACATACGCTGTAGCTGCTGATTATCGAACTGCCCATCAGGTGCCGTCAGAATCAATCGATCGTTCTGCACCTGTACGATCAGCGCCACTTTTTGCACGGCCTCAGGCAACGATGCCGCATCTCCCGCAATTAGCAGACTGCTAAACAGTGCATGCCGGGTTTCATCAGTCAGAACTGCGGATGCAGACTGTGAATCGCACGACGATCCCACCTCTGCGATCCACTCGCTGACAAGACGATCGCGCTGGTGAAAATGAGCGATCAATGGCCTCACGTTATCAGGAAGATCGGACGTAACGAACGCAGCACATACCTGTTCTTCACCACTGTATTTGTACAGCAGCCAGCTCCACGCCGCACACACCAGCGATGTAGGATACTGACGGGACAGCTCACTGCTGTGGTGCTGTTCACCGTGCGCGGCACCCGCCCGCTGCCCGAAGGCTGTCGGTTGCTGAATATCTACCAACAGATTCCCGATGGCATCGTTACTCCCTGTCATGACAGCGTTTCCTCATTGGCAATCGCCCTCGAAAGAGCCAAATACTCGCTCAGCGCCTGTGGTGACGGGTAGCGCTGCAAGAGCGCAACATTTATCGGCAGCGCTAATGCACGGCTCAGCGCCTGTGCCAACGCAATACGCTGGAGCGAATCGACACCGCTTTCACACAGCGTCTGCGACCAGAGGCCAGATTCAGCGAGATGTAGCGTCTGCGCCCACACGCGCAGCAGCAGTTGAGCAGACGGCGTAGTCGGCTGGCTAACACCGCTATGCGGCGCGATTTTCTGTGCAGCCGCCAAACCTGTCGCTTTATCATGCCCGATAATCTCGGCAGGCTGCTGTGGCGAACTGTTCACCAACGCGACCACATCGTCATGCCAGCGCATCAGCACCCGACGCGCCTGCGCACTGTCCAGTACATCGGCATCAAACTCGAAGCGCAGCAGCATACAGCCCGCCTGCTCACGCACCACCAAATTCAGCGGCATCTCGACTTTTTCATAGGCAGCGGAGAACTCGGGAGATAGCCGATGCGGTTCGTCAGCGCGTTGGCCCGGTTCTGCTTTCGCATCTGGATAGTTTTCATAAATAAACAGGCTGTTGAACAGACGCGAACGTCCGGCTGTCAGCGCAATCAGCGACTGCGTGGCATGCTGATTCATCGCCATCAATTCATTCTGCAACTGCACCAGATGCTGTTGCAGCGACACGGACTGCTGCCAGCTCAGCGCCAGCGGCAGGCTGTTGATGTACAGACCTACGCTGCTCGCTACGTCCTCCACCGGACTTTCCCTGCCCGACAGCACATTCCCGACAATACTGACCGCATCGCCGGTCGATCGCGCCAACAACCGGTGCCAGGCGTATTGCGCGATAATGCTGTGCGTAACGCCCACCTCGCGGGCAAAGGCGATGAGTGCAGCCTGATCCTGTTCGTTCAGGCTCACGCTGGTAACCTGCGGTTCAACCTGTGCCAGATGCTGGCTGAGATCGGCGCGCTTCCCCGCCGCCGCAAACAGCATCGCTACATCGTTGGTCTGTGCCAGCAGAAGTTCCCTCTGCTGCCAGAAAGCCTCGACAACGGGCTGCTGCGCCACGGCGTGCAGCGCATAATCCACATAAGCACGATCCACCTGAATCGCGGGTGCTTCGCCGTGCATCAATATCTGACTGTTCATCAGCATCTGATAGTCACGGTGCACCGCCCCCAATAGCTGTGGCCCGCTCCAGCCATCGATCACGCTGTGGTGGCAGCTTAAGAGCACCCGATAGTCCTGCTCGCCCAAACGGAAACAGGCAATGCGCAACAGCGGCGGCTGTGACAAATCAAATCCGGTGCGTAAATCCTGCTGACGATAGCGTTCGATGACCGCCAGTGGATCGGCATCCCGCATCAAATCCTGATAGTAGAAAGGCAGGTCTGCCTGCTTCACAATCACCTGTACGCAAGCACACTCGCTCTCCAACGCAGCACACAAAGCAGGGAAACGCTGAATCTGGCGCTGCCACGCCTGACGATAGCCTGCCACATCCAGCGCCTGCGCATAGCGAATCGGCGTTTGCAGATGATACGCATCATCCTGCGGACAACGCAGACGGTGATACAGCATCGACTGCTGGAGCGATGACAGCGGCAACAGCGTGTCGATGTCATAACGCTGCGACAGGCTGTCGATCTGCGTCTGGCTCAGGTTAACGGCCGGGAAATCGCTGGGGGTAAAGACGACTCCGTGACGTAGTTGTGCCAGACAGGCTTCCGTCAGCGCCCGCAGATTTTCCGTCAGCCGCGCCATCAGGCGTTCGCTGTCGCGCTGGTTGAGGCAACCGACCTGGCGCAGCGTCAGCTGTCCGCCCGTAATACCGCCGTGAAGGCTGATAATCTCCGCCGGTTTATTCTCCGGCGATACACAGCCCCCCGGCGCGACATCAACCGGACGCCACACGCCAGCCGCCTGAACCGATAGGCCAAGATAGTTGAATACAATCGGCGATAGCGTCAGCAAACCGCCCTGCGGGTGATGGTAGCGCAGCGGGTTAAACCCAACGCCTTTGTCCGGCACCTGACGCAGCCGTTCCTTGCTGGATTGAATCAGGGAAGTCCAGTCAGGCTTATCTTGCAGACACACTGGATAGGTGCTGGTAAACCACCCGACGGTGCGGCTGACATCCAGCGTCGGATCAATCGTTTCGCGACCGTGTCCTTCCAGCATGATGCGGGCTTTATCGCCCCAGCCGAGATCGTTTAGCGTGCGCATCAGCGCGGCCAGCAGTAAATCGCTGACGTCGGTGTTAAAGGCACGATTGGCCTCGCTCACCAGTTGGCCGGTGGTTTCCGTATCCAGTGTCAAAATTGCGGCGCTGGCCTGGCCCTGTGGATCTTTCGCCGCCAGCAGCGCCGTCTGATCCACGCCGTCTTCCTGCGCCTGCCAGTACGTCAGCTGTTCTGCATGTTGTGTGGCGTAGTTTTGCAGTGCCGTCCCCCACTGGCGATAGCTCGACGTTTTAGGCAGCAGCGGTTCACCGAGGTACTGCCGCTCAAGATCGTCGACCAGAATGCGCCAGGAGACGGCATCAATCACCAGATGGTGGAAAGCGAGGAACAAGGCAGTGTCCGCCTGTGGATGGTGTCGCACCAGCGCACAACCCATCGTTCTTCCCTGCGCGGGATCGAATTCACTCTGCAACGCGGTAAACGCCTGCTGTAGGCCATCGTCGCCAAGCTGGCGATAATCCAGCGTCGACACAACAGGACAAGGCACATCTGCCAGATAGCGTTGCCCTTGGGCATCACAGGCCAGACGCAGCGCGTCATGTTGCGCCATCAGCGCCTGCAACATGGTGGTAAACCGTCTGGCATCCACCTCTGGTAATTGGATCATCGCCGCCTGATTCCAGTGTTCAGGACATACCAGCGCTTGATCCATAAACCAGCGCTGAATCGGCAGCAGCGCGAATTCGCCTTCCAGCGTGCCCTGCTCTGCAACGATACCGACATCACGATTATTCTGCGCCAGCACGCGACACAGACGCCGCACGCTCTTCGCTTCAAAAACGTCTTTCACCGTGCAGACATAGCCTGCGCTGCGCAGTCGCGTCGTCAGTTGGATACTGAGGATGGAATCACCGCCTAAGCGGAAAAAATCATCCTCAACGCCCAGCGGCGTATTCAGCACGCTGCGCCAAATCGCTAGCACGTCCGCTTCCAACGGGTTATCGGCTTCACCGTCGCCGTCGTTCGCTTCCAGCACCGGCGGCAGCTGTTTCGTATCCAGCTTGCCGTTTGGCGTCAGCGGCATCTCTTCCAGCACAATCAACCGGAAAGGCACCATGTATTCCGGCAGGTGCTTCGCGACATCAATCAGCACGGCAGCAGGTTCAGGCGTGCTGCTACCTACTTTCACCGTGCCATAAGCGACCAGCGCCGGACGACTCCCCACCGGCGCCACAATGACTTTAACCTGCTTCAGAGACGGGCAGACCGCCGCCAGCTGTGCCTCGATTTCACCCGGTTCTATGCGATAGCCACGCAGTTTGATCTGCTCATCAATACGGCCACAGTATTCATAGTCACCGTTGTTCAGCAGTCTGGCTTTATCGCCTGTGCGATAAATGCGCACGGTCACCGTACCCAGCCCCGTATTGTTCACGTCGTGTAGCGTGATGTGCTCGAAGCGGCTGGCGGTCATCTGCGGTTGATTAAGGTAGCCACGCGCCAGACCAAGTCCCGCAAGGCATAGCTCTCCCGGCACGCCCACCGGACACAGCTGTCCAGCCGCATCCAGAATCAGCGCCTGAATATGAGCGATGGGCTTACCGATGGTGACAGGCTGACCTTTACGCAGGCGGGTGCTCAACGCCGTAACGGTACACTCCGTCGGCCCGTACATGTTGTACAGCGCAACCTTATCGGCCCAGTTTTCCACCACGGCATTCGGGCACGCTTCACCGCCCATGCCAATGGCCTGAATGCCGTTAACCTGTTTGGGATCGAGAATCGACATCAGCGCTGTTGGTAGGATCAGGTGCGTCGCCCCTGCCTGTTCCGCCTGCACAATCGCACGATCGTTGGGTTCGCCAAACACCAGCGTGCCACCGCTGCTCAGCGGCAGCAGCGTCGTCATGTTACCGGCGTCAAACGACAGCGACATGCAGTTGAACATGGTACTTTGCGGCGTGAACGCAATGCGATCGCGATGATCGTCCAGCAGATTGATCAGCGAACCGTGTTCGATCATGACGCCCTTCGGCAGACCGGTCGATCCCGAGGTGTAGATCACCTGTGCCAGCTGCTGTGCATGGCGCAGAATGGCTGGCGGTTCATCGCCCGGCAGATCGTGCCACTGCGCGGCAACCGTAGGATCGGTCAGATCGATACACTGCTCGGCTGACCACTGCGCCAGTTGTTGCCCATCACCACCGAGAATGACGGAAAGATTGGCATCGGTAATGATGTGGCGTAGCCGCTCTGGCGGGTAATCAGGGTCCAATGGTACATAGGCTGCGCCTGCTTTCCAGACGGCCAGCAGCGCAATGACAAAATAGCGATCGCGCTTCGCCAACACGCCGACCAGCGACTGCTCACCCAGCCCCAAGCGGTATAACCAATGTGCTAGCTGGTTAGCCTGCCTATTCAGCTCAGCATAAGTCAGCGAGTCAGCGAGACTCTCGCCATCAAAGGCAACGGCCAGTTGCTGTGGATCGCGCTGAGCCACCGCTTCAATCACGTCGGTTACCGTCAGTTGCGGCTGCGGATAGCTACGCGGCAACTGCTGTGTTTCCGCCAACACGGCGGCAAATCGATCCGCTTCCATCAGCGGCAGATGCCAGACATCGGTTTCCGGGCTCTCCACCACGGCTTCGATCAGCCGGATAAAGCGGTCGGCGTAGTACTGGATCGTCTGACGCTCAAACAGCGCAGTGGCAAACAGCCAGTCCAGCCGCACCTCGCCCATCAGCTCCGTCACTTTGACCGAGATATCCGTCTTCGCCGGCAGCACCGGCGAGGTTTCCTCCGCCGCATCACAGCCGGGGATCAGATCGTTAAAATCCACTTTAGCCTGATAAACCAGCATCACCTGAAAGATCGGGTTGATCGCCGTGGTGCGATCGGAGCCGATCGCCTCGCTCAGCGCTTCAAAACGGTAAAGCTGATGATCGAAAGCGGAGAGATCTTGCTCACGGCAGTATTGCAGGTAATCGACAAAACTCTGTTGATCCTGCAACTGGGTGCGCAGCACGATGGTGTTAACGAAGAAGCCGACGACATCTTCGATATCCGGCCGCTCGCGGTAGGCCAGCGGTGAACCAATGACGATATCTTTCTCACCGCTGATGCGCGCCAGCATCAGGGAAAACACCGCATGCAGGCCAATGAAATTAGACGTGTTGTAGCGCTGACACTGACGCTTAAATTTATCCCACAAATCGTTGTTAATCGCGGAGAAGATCACCTCACCGCCACTGTTCTGGTGTGCCGGACGCGGTTTATCCAGCGGCAGGCTATGTACTTCAGGAATACCCGTCAACCGCTCAACCCAGAACGGTTTGAATTCATTGTGGTAATCGAGAAACGACGCAGAGTTAAACCAGTGTGCGTAGTCGATATAGTTAAGCTGCGTGGTCTCGACGGGATAGGGTTGGCGGTTCTGACAGGCCAAAAAGGCCGGCTTGAAGTCCGCAAACATATTCTTCACCGACCAACCATCGGAAATAATGTGATGCTGGGTGATCATCAGAACGTGCACCCGTTCGTTCATCGTTACCAGCCGCACACGGGTGAGATCGCCTGCCGTGAGATCGAACGGACGGCTGATTTCCGCTTTCACCTGCTGTTGTAAACGCGCCTCCCGTTCGGCTTCCGGTAACAGTGAGAAGTCATCATGCTGTATCACAAACGGCTGATAGGCATCGATACGCTGCTCACCCTTGCCCTGTTCATTGACCACAAAACGGGTGCGCAGGCTGGCATGGCGCTGTGCCAACGCGTCAAAGGCAAACTCCAGTGCGGCCACATCCAGCGTGCCGGTCAGACGAAAATAGACCGGCATGTTGTAGAGGTGCGATTGCTCTTCGTATTGCTCGATAAACCACAGCCCACTTTGCGATGATGACAGCGGGCCAGACGTCGCATTCTGCGGCGCGATGGGGCGTTCAAACGCCTGTTGCGCCGTCAGGCAACGCACGATGGCGTCCTTGTTTTCCTTAATCGTGCTCCCAATCTCTGCCGTGATCGCGTCTTTATTGGACTGAGAAACCAACTGCCCTTGTGCATTTAACGCCAGACGAACACCCTGCCGTTCCAACTGCTTTAACAGCGTTACGATATCTTTCATGACTTGTCACTCTCTTCGCAAATCAGGCCGTCAGCGTTGCCCCGCCGTCCACCACTACGTCCTGCATGGTGATGTGGCTGGCCAGATCGGAAGCCAGAAAAACCACGGTATTGCCGATCTCATCCGGCTGAGCAATCTTACCCAGCGGAATTCCCAGCTTGTACTGGTCAGGAAAGCCCGCGATAGTGCGCTGCTCGGCATCAGCGCTGTGCCACATGCCGCGCTGCATCGGCGTATCCGTCGAACCAGGCGATACCAGATTGCAGCGCACACCGTAAGGCGCCAGCTCCAATCCAGCACAGTGAGACAGACTGGTAAGCGCCGCTTTCGAGGCGCAGTACGCCGCCATCTGTAGACGGGGGACATGGGCGGCATTAGAGCCGACGCAAACAATCGCACCGCGACGCTGCTGCTTAAAGTGCGGAACCAGTGCGTTCAGCAGATAAAATACGCCGGAGGCATTGACGTTAATGCACTGGTGCCAGTCGTCCGCACTCAGCGTATCAATGTCACCTAAACGCAGAATCCCGGCGGCGTTAACCAGAACATCAAGCCCCGTTTCCGCCAGCTGCTGACGGCACACCGCCGCCACGCGATTCGGCTCGCTAATATCCAGCGTCACGCTGGTAAACGGGCGATCGTTATACGGTTGAAATGCACGGTCGAAGCCGATCACGTTCGCGCCCAGCGCGACAAACTGGCGGGCAATACTTTCTCCAATGCCGCTCGCCGCACCGGTTACCCACACCGTTTTCCCACGGAAATCAAACTGAAGAGGTTGTGCCTTGTTCATCATTTTCCCTACCACACCATTTCCACGCTGTTTTCATCCTGCGACAGCCTGTCATCCAGATAACGGCAGAAGTCGCTGAGCTGTGGGTGATCGAATACATCAGACACTTTGATGCTGACGGAAAATTCAGCAGCCAGACGATTAACAATCTGAATGGTCTGCAATGACTGCCCGCCCAGCTCGAAGAAGTTATCCCGCGATTGAATCCCCGATACACCAAGGATCTGCTGCCAGATAGCGCTGACCCGGTTCTCGGTTTCGTTGGCCAACGCCTGCGTAGGAGCTTCATCGCGGTATTCCGCCAGCAGACGTTTGCGATCGACCTTGTTGGAGCCGGTTTTCGGCAACTGGTGGAAGGCTCGGTAATCGGTCGGGATCATCGCAGGCGGTAGCACACTGCTCAGGCGCTGCTTCAGCGCACGTGCATCGATTTCTCCCTCTTGGGTCGCGACAAACGCCACCAGACGCCGCACGCCGTTGGGATAAACCATGCCCTGCACGCAGGCTTCGTCGATATCAGGCTGTGCCAGCAGATGAGCTTCGACTTCCCCTGGCTGAATCCGATAGCCGCTGATTTTAAATTCGTTATCCATCCGCCCGAGGTACAGCAGCCGCCCTTTTTCCAGCCGTACTCTGTCGCCCGTGCGGTAGGCAGGCCGTTGCCGATCGCCCACCGCCAACGGCGCAAACGCCGAGTGCTCCGTACCGATGTAACCTGCTGCTAACGTTGGTCCCAGCAGCACCAGTTCCCCTTCTGCCGCAGGGCGATCGCCCACCGCCAAAATCAGCGCGTTGACGCCTGCCAGTGGCAGACCGATAGGAAGCCGTGCCACATCGGCAGACTGCGTTTGCAGATCGCAAGTGGTCGCCACCACCGTGGTTTCCGTTGGACCATAGGTGTTGATTAAGCGCAGCGTATCCGGCGCATAGCGTTGCCACTGCACCAGTTGTTCGGGATACACGGCTTCACCGCCAATGATGATGGCACGCAGAGCGGAGGGCATCGCCAGCGTGCCGGTTTTCAGCCCGATCACCCATTCGTTCCAGAATGCGGTCGGCAGATCGAGCAACGTAATCGCCTGTGCTTCTACCTGCTCAACAAAGGTCGGAATCGATTCCAGCATCTCATCGGTGCGCAGCACCAGCGTCGCACCGCTGGTCAGCGTGGCAAAAATCTCTTCAATGCTGGCATCAAAGTTAAACGGGGCAAATTGCAGCACGCGATCCGTTGCACGCAGGCCATAGCGTTGGCGTGCCGCCGCCGTGAAGTGATCCAACGCGCTAGCGCCGATCTCCACGCCTTTCGGCAATCCCGTCGATCCAGAAGTAAACATGACATAGGCAATCTGCCCTGCTTTCGACTCCACAGTCGGCAGAGCCACGGCCTGCGCGTGGGATGATAAAAGATGCCCTGCCAGAACGATCTCACCAGAAAAAACGGAGGCTAGCCGATGCTGGTAGTCCGCCTGCGTCACAATCGTACGCAGCTCAGCAATCTGGATAATGTGCTGCTGCCGTTCGCGTGGCTGTTCAGGGTCGAGTGGCACATAAACCGCGCCGCACTGCATCACGGCCAGCAAACTGATAATGGTTTCCGGGCTACGGTTCAGCATAATGCCGATACGTTCGCCGGACTGTACGCCACGCTCATGCAACGCCGCGGCGGCCTGACCGCTCAGATCCAGCAGTTGCTGATAGCTGTATTGCCGATCGCGCTGCACTAACGCGATATGATGCGGGTTTTTACGCGCAGCCTTGGCAATCGCCGTCAGAACGGGTTCAACAAACGGCTCAGGCTCACGGCTGGTGAGCAGCGCCAGTTCACGTTCTTCACGCAGCCAGCGTTCTAGCAGCTCGCCGCTGGTTTGCTGCGGCTGCGCCAGCCAACGCTGAAGCAGCGTGAACAGGGTTTCTTGCAGGCTGGCAAGCGCTTCCGCGCTGTAACAGGCAGGATTGGCATCAAAGTCCAACACCGGGGTGCCATCCGGTTTAAAATGGATCTCGATCGTCAGATCTTCTACTGGCCCAGCGCTGAGATTCAGCGTGCTGGACGACAGCGATCCGTACTTGAGCGGATGATCGAATGGCATGATATTGATCAGCGGCCCGAACAGGCGCTGTTCACCGCCGACGCGGTTCAGATCGCGCCGTAAATGCTCATAGCGATAATGCTGATGACGACGCAACGTGCGTTTGGTGCGGGCAACCTGCTGCGCCAGCGCCACAAAATCCGCCTGCTCATCCACCTGAATGCACAGCGGCACGATATTCATCTGCATGCTCGGCACCGTCAGCGAGGCGGAACCGATTCGGTTCATCACCATCATGCCGAACGTCAGTCGGTCGCTGCCGGATACCAGTTTCAGGTGTGTCGCCAACATCGCTAAAAATAGATCCGGCCAGCTGATTTTATTGCCTTCACACAGCGCCGTTAGCGGCTGCCAGAGATCCGCAGGCATATCACAGCTTTGACGCAAAAAACGCGCCGCTATCGGTGCTTTCTTCTCGCTGAAACTGACCGGTTCCGGCATCGCGTTCAGCGTTTCCAACCAGAAATCACGCGCCTGTGCTGTCTGCCCGCTGGCATCGCGCTGCCGCTCCTCTTCCAGTACTTCGCTGAACGGGCCAAACTCGGCCATCGGTGCAGATTGTCCTGCCGTCAGCGCGCTGTAGATCTGGGCGATACGTTGAAACAGCATCGTGGTGCCGAAACCGTCCAAGGCAATGTGGTGAACGCAGCTGTAGAGAAAATCACGCTTTTCACCGCACAGCAGCGCAAAGCGGCAAGGTAATCCGTTTAGCAAATCCAGCGGCTGGGAGATTTCATCACGCGCCCACTGGCGTATCGTCTGCTCTTCATCCGCCATCGGCACAGGCAACAGTTCGACAATCGGCAGCACGCCAATCGGAACGGGTAGTTGCGAAGCGACAAAACCGATCTCTGGTTGTTCTGCATGTTCACCCGCAACCTCAACAAACTGGCAGTACAGGCATTCGCATTCCATCACCGCCTGACGGATTACGCTTAACATGGCTTCAATATCGATTTTGCCATCAAATGCGATGCACTCCGCCGTGTTGAACGTCGCCTTATCCTCGTTCAAGGCATGGCCTAACCACAGCCCGCACTGCGCCACGCTCAACGGCTTCATAATACGGCTCCCTGCTGTTTTTCGATCAGCGCCCACCAGGCATTCAGGCTGGGGTTACGCGCCAGATCGACAAAGCTCAGCGTCACGCCCTGATTGCGCCATTCGGTCAACAGCGCCATC
Organism: Pectobacterium punjabense; assembly: GCF_012427845.1. Lineage (NCBI taxonomy): Bacteria > Pseudomonadati > Pseudomonadota > Gammaproteobacteria > Enterobacterales > Pectobacteriaceae > Pectobacterium > Pectobacterium punjabense. The sequence continues at coordinate 614,251 of NZ_CP038498.1, read as the reverse complement.
ATACGCACCGAGTCCAGGCCATAGTCGATCAGATTTTCATCTTCATCGAACTGATCGTCTTCTTCGTCGATCAAACTCAGCAGATGCGCTCTCAGCCCTTGTTTCGTGAGTGCCTGTGCCATTTTTACTCCTGTGAGTTCTGCTGTGCTAACCACCCGTCCGGCGCGCGTCGCCACATATTTCAGCGCCATCTGGTGTTCCTGAAGTGAGAAATCCGCAATCGCATCGCCGACCATGAAGGGCTTGATATCGCGCATGAAGGCATCCGTCGCGGTAATCATGCAGCCGATATGCCCATAAACACCGCAGATAATCAGTTGATCTTTGCCCATCTCTTTCATCATCGGTTCCAGCGGGGAACGATGGAATGCGCTGTAGCGCCATTTCACCAGCACGGTGTCATGTTCATCGGGTGCCAGTGCGCTCACAACACGCTGTTTTTCAGGGTGATTATTCAGCCCTGCGCCCCACATATCGTTCAGCAGCGCGCGGTCGGCCGCGCTCTGCGCATTAGGTTGCGCGGTATACACCACCGGAACGCCCTGCGCTTTGCAGTAGGCTCGCAATGCCGCAATGTTTTCAATCAGCTGTTGCATCAGCGGACTGTCCGCGCCATAGAAATTCACGAAATAGTCCTGCATGTCGTGAATCAGCAGTACCGCACGTCCAGGTTCAAACGCCCAGGACACCTTGTTGTCTGGGAAATCCTGTGCGCACGGCAGGGGATACGAAGCAATAGAAGGGATTGCCATCACAAAATCCTTATTTATTTTGAATGCTAAGTTGGGTCTGAATGCGCTGACGGAGTGATTTCTTATCAATCTTGCCGACGGGTGTGACGGGCAAGGTGTCGATCATCTCGAAGCGGTCTGGCAGTTTGAATTCAGCAATACCCTGATTACGCAGATATTTCCTTAATGTGATGGCTTTCAGCGAAGGATCGCTGACCACCAGAAAAGCACAGCTCTTTTCGCCCATAACCGGGTCAGGCATGGACACCAGCGCGGCATGGAGAATGCCGTCATGCTTGAGCAGCAGGTTTTCGATTTCTTCGGCGGCAATCTTTTCTCCACCGCGGTTGATCTGATCTTTCTCCCGCCCGACCACGCGCAAATAGCCCTCTTCGGTCATTTGCACCACATCACCCGAGTGATAGAAACCTTCTCCGTCGAAAGCTCGGGCATTGTGTTCCGGGCTGCGGTAATAGCCACGGAAGGTGTACGGACCTCTCGTCGCCAACAGCCCTGCCTCGCCTCTCGGCACCGGATTACCATCAATATCCAGCACTTTCACCTCATCGTCCGGGCTCATCGGGTAGCCTTGCGTGGTGAAGATATGTTCATCGCTATCATCCAGTCGGGTGTAATTCACCAGCCCTTCCGCCATCCCCAGCACCTGCTGCAGCTGGCAGCCCAAGACTGCCGGGATGCGCCGGGCAACGGCTTCACTTAACTTCGCGCCCCCCACCTGCAAAACCTTCAGGCTACGCAACGCCGCACCAAACTGCTCTGCCGCCTGAACCCACAGCGCGGCAGCGGGCGGCACCAGCGACGTAATATCGATCTGATGGCGCTCAATTAACGGGAAACAGGTCATCGCTCCCGGATCGGACGCCAGCACGACGCGTCCACCAGCGTAAAATACGCCGAGCGAACCGGGCGAACTTAACGGGAAGTTATGCGGTGCGGGCAACGCACACAGGTAGCGGGTTTGTGGCGTCAGCTCGCAAATTTCTACGCTACGACGCACGCTGTAGTAGTAATCGTCATGGGTGCGAGGAATCAGCTTCGGCGTACCGGTACTGCCGCCAGAAAGCTGGAAGAAGGCGACCTGCGCCGACGCGGAAGGCTGATACTGACTGGCCGAAGCATTCGGTTGCAGCCAGTCAGTCAGACTGTGCCCTAGCGGGCTGTCGCCGAGCATCACCACCGTTTGCAGGCGAGGAACCTGCGTCTGTAGCCGATCCAGAAACTCACCGTTGCCAAACAGCGGATGCTCTGCTGATGCAATCAATAAGCGTGGTTCGATCTGCGTGGCATACGACAGCAGCTCCAGCTTGTTATGACTGAACAGCGCGTTAACTGGCGCGACCCCCATTTTCAGCAATGCAAAAAAGGTCAGGTAAAATTCGGCTACGTTTGGCAGTTGCACCAGCGCGGTATCGCCACTGCGCAAGCCATGTTCCGTCAAGCGAGATGCCAGCGCGGAAGACTGTTGGTCCAGTTCCCGATAGCTCCACTGACGCTCACCGCACACGACCGCAACGGCATCCGGCTGCGTCGCCAAGTGGCGCTCCCAGGCGTCCGTTAACGGCAAGCCGACCCAATAGCCTTTCTCACGGTAGCGCTGTGCCAGCGCCTCTGGCCAGGGCGTAAATTCAATGCTCATAGTCCATCCACACCTGAGTTAAGCCCAAATGCATTCAGCATCGTGTTTAATTTGGCAGCGGTTTCAGCCCATTCATCCTCGGGGACGGATGCCTCAACAATGCCCGCGCCAGCAAACAGGCAGACTTTATTGTGTTTGATGGTGCCGCAGCGAATCGCGATCGCCCATTCGCCATCACCGTTGGCATCACACCAGCCGACAATGCCGCTGAATACGCCACGGTCATGCGGTTCCAATTCTGCGATCAGCTGGCGCGCTTCCTGCGTGGGGAAACCGCAGAGTGCGGGGGTGGGGTGTAGCTGACAGGCGACCTGAAGCGCTGTCATCTCAGGGTTCACCAGTTCGCCTCTAATCGCCGTGGACAAATGCCACATTGAAGCGGTGTTCATCAGCGAGGGGACCGATGGAATAGTTAACGACACGCACAGCGGCATCAGGCGTTGGCGAATGTCGTCCACCACCAGCTTATGCTCGTGCTTATCTTTGCCAGAATTCAGTAAACGCTGGCTGTTCAGGTAGTCCAGATGTTCATCGCTCATCCGTCGTGCCGAGCCCGCCAGCGGATTAGAGACAATCACACTCCCCTGCTTACGCAGCAGCAGTTCCGGGCTGGCACCCAGTAATACCGAACCGTCCGGCAGCGGCAGCGAGAAGTGATAGCCACCCGCATTCTGTACCATCAGGTTGTTGAGGATCGTCTGAGCCTTAACGGGTTCCGTCAGCTCAATGTCCAGAATGCGCGACAGCACCGCTTTGCTTAGTTCACCGCGTCGGAAGCGCTCAACGGCCTCTGCCACAATGGATTTGAACTGAGATTCATCAGGAACACTGTTTAGCGTTGATGCTTTAGGTGCCGCAGTCGTGTATTTACGGGCGCGGCTAACGAGTTCCGATTTCGTCGTAACGGTGTAACTATCAGGCACATAGAGACAAGAAGGTTGTGTGGTATCAAAGGGGATTGCCCCTACAACAATAGGCAGCGACTGCCCTGCTTGACGCGCGCGCTGAAACGCCTGCGCGATTGCTGAGCTAAGCCTGTCATCGTGCGAGCCCGGAGTACAAACAGGGGACGAAATACGTTCAAATAAGCCGGAAGTAGAAAGGCTTCGGTGTTCCGATGCATATAAAAAAGCGGTCTGTTCTGAATAAGTTAGCCCGCTAAATGTTTCAGTTTCTGTAATCAGTGTATCCACAAGACAGCTCCTGCGCTCGCAAATTAAATACCAATGATTATTAAAATCATTATCATTTATATTAAGCGAAGTTAAATTACACTGAAGTAACGTGTTCGGTCAATCCTTCCTCAAAATGGTTATTTCCTCCCAAAAACTGCGGGTTATATTGATGTTAATCAATTTTATTGTTCATCTTTCATAACCGTTAATGATTAGCAATAGGAATGTATTGATTATAAAACCCACATCACAGATGATAATGAAAATAGTTATCATTCATTGTCAGCGGAATTAAGCTGCGCTAGACTGCGCCAATATTTTACTAACTGTGTCTAAATGTGAGCCTGTCATGGATGAAAGCATGTACCGCCAGCACACCCGATCTGTTGTGCATCTGGCGTTGCTAATCAATATGCTTTCTCTCGGTAGCCTAATGATGGTGATGCCGCTAGGCCCCGACTTCATCAGCGCACTCTCCATGGATGCCAAAAACATCGGCTATATTAGCGGCGGCGCAACGTTTGCCTCAGCCATCGTCGGCTTCCTCGCCGCGCCTTATCTGGATAGATTTAACCGTAAACACGCCCTACTTGTTCTACTGACGTTGCGCTTTGGTCTGACGGCAGCCTGCATGTTTGCCACCAGTCAAACCCATCTTTTGCTGCTGTTTATTTTGGCGGGCTGTGTTGCTGGCCCGGCATCGGGCGTCTTGATGGCGGCGGTTGTTGATATCGTGCCAACCAACGAACGCGGAAAGCAGTTGGCCTACGTCGGAATGAGCTTCTCACTCGCAGCCATTGTCATCATGCCGCTGTCACTGGAGTTGGCCCACCGAATTAACTGGCAAGCACCGTTTTATACCTTCGGCCTGGGCGGCCTGCTACTGGCGCTGTTAGTGCTGTGGTTTTTTCCTTCAATGCCGCCGATGCACCGGGTTCAGCAAGGTTCGTCACCCACGACAGCGCCCGCTTCGGTATTAAAAGACCTGCTGGCATCGCCCATTTTCCTATTGGGGCTGACGGTGATTTCGCTACAAATGTTCGGACATTTCCTGCTGATCCCCCATTTCTCCAACTATTTTCAGTTCAACCTCGCTTTCCCTCGGGATGATATTTCCCTGCTCTATCTCTGTGGCGGGCTGGCAAGCATGGTGACCATGCAGCTGTGTGGCAACCTGTTGGATCGTGGGTATGCCAGCCAGACAATCATAGTAACGACACTGCTGCTGGCGGTTGTCATTCTCTGTGGCTTTGCGTTGCCCTTATCGCTCTCTCTGTATCTGATGTTCCCCTTGTTCATGGCGCTGAGTGCGGCTCGTTCTAGTAGCACGCTGGCGATTACCGCAGGTATTCCGCTACCGCATCAGCGCGCCGCGTTTATGTCCTATCAGGGAACAGCGGCCAACATTGCATCAGGGCTTGCTAGCGTTGCCTCAGCCGCTTATCTGAGCACCTCCGCCGAGGGGAAAATTGACGGGTTCTCACAGCTTGCCGTGGCCAGCACCGTATTTGCGCTGGTCGCCATGCTGCTGACCATGCGCTTGATTCCGCAATTGGCTGAACGCGGCCGGAGAACGGCAGCACGCCAGTCAGCACAGGTGACTGGGCAATAAACCGATCGACTCACGCAACGAGTGGGTCGGCAATACTCACAACACTGTGAGTTACTTACGGGGATGTTTTTTTCTACTATTTGATGGGGTCTTTGACATGCAGCTAAAACCGGAAAGTCGTTTTTCACATCATCATTTCCCACACAGCAAGGTGTATCACGCCCTGCTGATGACGGGATTACTGGCACTGCCTGCACTTGCGCAGGCAGAAAACGCGGCAGATGAAAAAATCGTCGTGACAGCAACACAGACGAAGCACACCACGCTGAGCGCGCCCGCGAGTGTCTCTGTCATCACGCGTGCCGAGCTGGAAAAGATGTCGGTGAATAACATTTCCGACGCGGTGAAAAAGCTACCGGGCATTAACATCAATCCGTCGACGAGTTATGGTCGTAACGAAATCAAGATCCGCGGTATGAAAGCGGACTATACGTTGTTACTCATCAATGGCCGTCGGGTTAATTCCCGTGATGCGCTTGCTGGAAATATGGGTAATGATTTCGATCTGAGCGCAATTCCCATCTCAGCAATCGAGCGTGTTGAAGTGATCCGTGGGCCGATGTCCTCTCTGTACGGTGCCGATGCACTGGGCGGTGTCATTAACGTCATTCTGAACCAACCGAGCAACGAACTAAAAGGCGAAATTGGCTATAACATTACATCGCCAATGGAAGGATCGGGTGGTGACCATAACCGTCTGAATGGTTATATCAGCGGACCACTCATAGAAAACACGCTGCTGGGGAGCCTGCTGGCCGATGGCGGAGAGCGCGATGCATGGAAAACTGAACAGTCGGTAAATCGGAATACTGATGCACTGGAAAAACGTGATAATTACAGCGTGATGGGAAATTTAACGTGGTTGATTGATGATCAACAGAGCTTGGATTTCGACGCCACATATGCCAAAGACGACCGTGACGTACGTTGGAACAACTATGGTGCAGCTGTGCGTAACATTCAAAAAATGGAGCGTCTGGGACTGGGATTAACGCACAACGGTAGTTGGGATAACGTCGATACGCGTCTGCGCTATTTCTATGAAAATGTGGAGTTGATGGATAATTCCCAACTCAATAATGGCAAAGCCGACATTACGCAGGATAACCATACGATTGACGGACAGGTCTCTGGCTATCTAGGCGATCATCTACTGACTGGTGGCGGAGAATATCGCCTCACTTCCTTGAAACACAGTATGAACTTGCCCAACGGCACCATTGACGTGAGTCAGGGTGCACTCTTCCTGCAAGATGAATTCAAGTTATCCGATCTGGCATTAACCTTCGGCGGACGTGTCGATAAGCATGAGACTTACGGTACAGAGTTCAGCCCGCGCGCTTACGCCACCTATAGCCTCACCGACAACTGGGTGGTAAAAGGCGGCGTCAGCAAAGCGTTTAAAGCCCCCTCAATTGCACAATCATCGGAATCGTACGCGATTGCCGCCTGCCGTGGCCGCTGCCAGACGGTAGGTAACCCGGATTTGAAGCCTGAAACGTCAATCAGCTATGAAGTCGGCACCGCTTATGAAGCCGAGCGCTTTGGCGCGGGTGTTACTTTATTTAATAACGATATTAAAGACATGATTCAGGTTCAGACCTGGGACAGAGTCGCGACGCGCCTCACCTATGAAAATGTGAATAAAGCGCGAATTCAAGGGATTGAAACTTCATTCTGGGTCGATGTGACAGATGACCTGAACTGGACCACTAACTGGACTATTGTCGACGCGGAAGATCGCACCACCAGAATGCGCCTGAAGCAAACGCCAAAAAATACGGTTAACACGCAGTTGAACTGGCAGGCGTTAGATAATCTATCGACTTATATTGCTTACCAATACACCGGCAATCAATATCTGTTTGATAAAGAGGTCAGCAAAACACGTGGCTTCAACACCGTGGATATCGGTGCCACCTATACGCCAGTTAAAAATGTGGACCTGAAATTAGGACTCACTAACCTGACCAACGAAAAACGGGATTACGTCGCAACCAACAACGACTACTTCCTGTCTGGGCGGACGATATACGGCGGCGTGAGCTACAAGTTCTGATACCAATACGTTCTAATGAATGACTCGGAGCCCGCTAACGCGGGCTTTTTTAGCAGCAGAGAAAGGTAGTGACGTCGTACTCTCTCAGCAGATACGCACCTTTAAAGCGGCGTCCGGCGTAAAAAACGGGGGTCAGATCGGTCAACAGCTCCAGCTCAAACTCGCGTTTAGTGATATCCAGCGCCACCAGTCTGGCATCCAGAAAATCGAAGTAGTGCCGAACCTGCGGATAAAGCGCCTTGAACAGGCTCTCTTTTGCCGAGAAACTTACCGTCAGCAGGCAGCAGAACGACTCCTCCCGCTCCAGAAACCACTGGAACTCTTCGTCACCAATGATTCCGGGCCACAGCGACTGCGCACGCTCGTCGGATATAAACCCTTCGATATCAACCCCCACGCACGACAGCTCGTCATTACGCACATGTGCAGCGCAAAGAACGCTGTCTTTATTATGACTCAGCGAACCAGCGATGTTTTCCGGCCATTGCGGCGAACGATCCTCCCCACTATGCAGAACAAAATCGGGGTGACCCAACTTATTCAACACATGTCTGGCAAGATAACGTCCAGCCAAAAATTCAGCCCGCCGTTTCGGTACAGCACGCTCTAGCGCATCAGAAAAAGGAATATTCGCCTCAGCGAAAAGTGCATCATCATAGGCAGAAGAATGGAAATGGCAGCGAGCAGTAATACCTGGGTAGGCGGCACCGTCCGTTGCCCGTGGAAAAGTAATCCATTCAACATCATCAATAAAAGCAGAAAGCATGTCACTCCACTCAGGCAAGCAATCGCGCCCACATTCAGTAAACATCGCGTAGATCACGCTTAAACCCTGAAAAACGTAGGGTTTAAAACGAACAATGGGCGACTTTCGCCGCCCATCATCTCGCTACTGCAAGAATGCCTGGTTACATTTACAGAGCCAAAAAGAACCCTGCGATGCAGGCGCTCATCAGGTTAGAAAGCGTACCTGCCGCAACCGCTTTCAAACCAAAGCGGGCAATATCCTGACGCCGAGTCGGTGCCATACTGCCCAAACCTCCAATAAGAATAGCAATAGACGAAAGGTTAGCAAAGCCGCACAGCGCGAACGAAATCACAGCCTTGGTATGATCCGACAGAACCTGCAAGCCAGCGGCCTGCACCACGTCATCTGCTTTCAGATATTCACTGAAATTCATGTAAGCGACGAACTCGTTGACGATCAGTTTTTGCCCAATGAACGAACCCGCAACGGTCGCTTCATGCCATGGAACACCGATTAAGAAAGCAACAGGTGAGAATATCCATCCCAAAACCAGTTCCATTGACAGTTGCGGGTAATCAAACCAGCCACCGATCCCCCCCAAAATACCGTTAAGCAGTGCAATCAAAGCGACAAAAGCCAGCAGCATCGCCCCCACATTCAGCGCCAACTGCATCCCAGAAGCCGCACCGCTTGCCGCCGCATCAATGACGTTAGCAGGGCGATCGTCGCCATCGACAAAGCCCCCCATTTCATCATGATCGTGCGTTTTTTCCGTTTCCGGCACCATCAGTTTGGCAAACAGTAACCCACCCGGTGCCGCCATGAAGGACGCGGCTATTAGATAGTCCAACGGCACGCCCATTTGGGCATAACCTGCCATCACAGAGCCTGCAATCGATGCCAACCCACCACACATCACCGCAAACAATTCTGAGCGCGTCATATTGGCGATGTATGGTCGCACCACCAGCGGTGCTTCTGTCTGTCCAACAAAAATGTTAGCGGTTGCAGAGAGCGATTCAGTACGGGACGTTCCCAGCAGTTTTTGCAATCCGCCGCCTAATAAGCGGATGACCCACTGCATCACGCCCATGTAATACAGTACCGCCACAAGGGAAGAGAAAAAGACGATAATTGGCAATACACGGAATGCGAAAACGAACCCGCCACCGCCAAATACCTCGAACATTTTGTCGGAAACCAGACCGCCAAAAATGAATGACACGCCTTGATTTCCGTAGGCGATAACGTTTGCTACACCGCCCGTCATGCCCTCCAGAATCTTGCGCCCGACGGGTACATATAGCACCAAGGCACCGATACCGATCTGAAGAATGAAAGCACCGGCTACGGTACGCAATCTGATCGCTTTACGGTTACTGGACAACATAACCGCGAAAAAAATCAGAACAAGCATGCCGATGAGACTCATAACGAGTTGCATGTGAAGTTCCCTATAACGCGTGAAAAAAGTGAAAGCATAATAAAAATCGTTTCGCCAGAACGGTAAGCACGCGCTGGTGAGCCGATTATAAAGAGTGGCCCGTGAAGGTCGCTAATTTATGTCACAAATACATACAACATCGAACAGCCCAAAACACATAATAGTGATCTACGTCACAATTTAATGGTCGGCATATGAAATCAAAATGACTGTTTTGCCTATTGTCGCACAGAAATAACAGAAAAAGCGGAAGCAGAGCGTCGTTCCGCTTTGGGGAATATCGTGGCGTAACAGTAGCCGTGCTACGCCGGAGTGAGCCGCTCAAACAGCCTAAGCGAATTCTGCCAGAGCGCCTCCGCTATCTCCTCAGGCGGTTCTGCGCGCAGCGCACACAGCGCTTGAAACGCACAGGGAATACGTTCAGGCCGGTTTGGCTGCCCCTGATAACCGCTCATCGGCATATCGGGGGCATCCGTTTCCAGCAAAAGCCGTTCTAACGGCAGTTGCGCGATTGCCTGACGTGTTTTATTCGCTCGGTCATAGGTAATGGTTCCCCCTACACCAATGTAGTAACCCAGCCGGATAAAGGCCTCCGCCTGCGCCAGGCTGCCCGCAAAGCCGTGAACCACACCAGTACGCGGCACATCAATACGCCGGAGTAATTGTGCCAGTCGGTCATGGCTGCGCCGCGAATGCAGAATCACTGGGAGATCGTATTTTTTCGCCAATCTAAGCTGCGCCTCAAGGAAAGCAAGCTGTCGCTCGAACTGCGGTTCCGGCATATAGAGATCCAAGCCAATCTCACCGATCGCCACCAGCGTTGCGGGCAATTGGCTTAGTTCATCCTCTAGCCGAAGCAGATCGCTTTCCTGATGTTCAGCAATATAAAGTGGATGAAGGCCAAGTGCGGCGTAAAGCGAAGAATAGGTGCGAGCAAGCGTCAATACGCGCTCAAAATGCTGAGAAGCCACCGCAGGAATAATGATGCGTTCAACCCCAGCGTCTTGCGCCAGACGCAAGCTTTCCGGTGCATCATCGTAGAATAGGGGAAAATCGAAATGGCAGTGGGTATCGATAAAACGATGTCGTTCAGAAGGCACGTCGCTTCTCTCCGCTAAGATTAAGCCCGTCAGATGAGGCAACCTAATCGACACACAAGTCATATCCTGCCAAAGCATCATGGCAGAATCGGACTTGTCGTTGCGGTGAAGCCTCAGTGTAACGTGGTTTTCTCTGAGGATACCTCTTCGTGGGCTTTTCCGTAACCCTCTTGTAAGACGCCGGACAAGTAATCATTACTTCCTTCCAGCCAGGCACAGTCGCTGTCAAACCAATCGGCCCACAGCGCCAAAAAGTTCCCTTTCCACTGTTTCCATTTGCCAACAACGATATCGCTATTCATCATAAACCTCCTGATAAACTGTCGAAATGCAGCAAATACACGAGTAGTATCGGTAAAGGATTAGTGTGCCGGTAAAATGTGACAGCCGCGTGGCGCGGCTGTGTGCTCTGCATGACAATTATTTAGATAAAATAATGCGCTGTGCTACGGTCGTTTCCGACCGGTGAACAAGCTAAGCAGAAACAGAATAATACCGACCACAAAGACGATTTTCGCCGCGCCAGCTGCCGTACCGGCCAACCCGCCGAAACCCAGTGCTGCCGCGATCAGTGCGATAACTAAGAATATAATGCCCCAACGAAACATACGCTCTCCTTACCAGACAAAATGAAGAATCATGGTGGTCATCCTGACGCGCGTCGTGCGTCCTGATTGCGTATCCACAGGTGGTGTTTTATTGTGCGGATTAAGTAGGGTTACCCGCGATAACGGATAACCCCGAGTGAAATAGCTATTATTTAACTGTCAGGTCGTTTTTGACGCTTTTCACACCGTCAACAGCCTTCGCAATACTCTCTGCCCGGTCGGACTGCGCTTTGTTATCCACTGTGCCACTCAATAGCACAACGCCTTCTTGCGTTTCGACTTTCACTTTACGAGACGGAACAATATCATCCGCCAACAGTTTGGCCTTAATCGTGCTCGTTACTACGGCATCATCGGCGTAAGCGCCAACCGATTGTGATTGATTATCTTTAACCTGAAGTTTGTCGCTAACAGATTGGACGCCCTCAACCTGCGTGGCTATTTCCACTGCTCGGGTGCTGAGTGCCTGACTGCCGACAAAGCCACTCACCGTAACGACGCCATTTGATGTTTCGACTGAAATGTCGCTGCTGGTAATTGATTTATCTTCCAACAACGCGCTCTTCACTTTTGCCGTGACAGCACTGTCGCTCATGTAGCCAGACGCTTTATTAGCGGAGCTATCGATTTTTGCACCAGTTGTATCCGCGATACGCTCTACCTTCTGCCCTAACGTTTCTTCAGCCATTGCACCACCAGCCAGAATCGAACTCAGGGCAACTACGATCAGCGATTGTGTCAATTTGGTCTTTTTCATCGATGTCTTCCTTCTTATGCTTTTCTGTAAACCCGAAATAACTGACCCGGGTCACGTTTACGCCTGCACAGTCATCAGCAAATCAAGGTGATAATGACGTTGCCAATACTCCGATGATTCTCTCTTCCTACATAAAAAATCAGAGTATTGAATTGCAAAAGCGAAACAAATAAAAATAATGAACCAACTTAAATTGCATTAACAGTTGAACGAGCCAAATCAGTTAACACGCTGTTAACTATAGCCTACAGAATGAGAAATCACAGGGGAGCAAGGGGAAATGCACAGCAATTCAGATTTGTCTGTTGCACCGAGGCGAGAAAGGAAGCAGAGAGAAATAAAAAAATAACACATTGATTTTTAAATCATTTAAAAATAAAAACACCCGGCATTTTTGGCCTAAAACCAAATATAACCGGGTGATAATTAGTTTAACAAAATGGTTACTATTTAAACGCCATGATCACGGATTTTTCGTGAAATCGTGGCACAATTCAGCGAAATTAATGTCGTTATAAGATTAATGTTCACGCGTTTGGTGGAACGTGACTTCAGGATAACGTTCCCGCGTCAGGTTCAGGTTCACCATCGTCGGTGCGATATAGGCCAGATTATCGCCGCCATCCAGTGCCAGATGCAGTTCGTTCTTACGCTTAAACTCTTCGAATTTCTTCACATCACTGCACTCAACCCAGCGCGCGGTTGAAACGTTAACGGACTCGTAAATCGCCTCAACGTTGTATTCCGTTTTCAGACGGGCAACCACCACATCAAACTGCAGTACCCCAACAGCACCAACAATAAGGTCGTTGTTGGTCAATGGACGGAATACCTGCACCGCGCCTTCCTCGGACAGCTGTACCAGCCCTTTCAGCAGTTGCTTCTGCTTGAGCGGGTCACGCAGGCGGATACGACGGAACAGTTCCGGCGCAAAGTTGGGGATACCGGTGAATTTCATGTCTTCACCCTGTGTAAACGTATCACCAATCTGAATCGTGCCGTGGTTGTGTAACCCAATGATATCGCCGGGGTAGGCTTCTTCAATGTGGGAACGGTCGCCTGCCATAAAGGTCAACGCATCTGAAATCACCACGTCTTTGCCCGTACGAACCTGACGCAGCTTCATGCTTTTTTCATATCTTCCGGACACAACGCGCATAAACGCTACGCGGTCACGGTGTTTCGGGTCCATATTGGCCTGAATCTTGAACACAAAACCGGTGAATTTCTCTTCCGCTGCCGTCACTTCGCGGGTATCCGTTTTACGCGGCATCGGCGCAGGTGCCCAGGCGACTAATCCGTCCAGCATATGGTCAACGCCAAAGTTACCCAGCGCGGTACCAAAGAAGACTGGCGTCAGCTCACCGGCAAGAAACGCATCCAGCTCAAATTCGTGCGATGCCCCTTTAACCAGCTCCAGCTCTTCACGCAGTTGCGCAGCCAGTTCTTCACCAACAGCGGTATCCAGATCCGGGTTGTCCAGCCCTTTAACGATGCGCACTTCCTGAATCGTATGGCCTTTACCGGTCTGATACAGATAGGTTTCGTCTTTATAAAGGTGGTATACGCCTTTGAACAATTTACCGCAGCCAATCGGCCAGGTGATCGGCGCGCAGGCAATTTTAAGCTCACTCTCGACTTCATCCAGCACTTCCATCGGATCGCGGATGTCACGGTCGAGTTTGTTCATAAACGTCAGAATAGGTGTATCACGCAGACGAGTGACTTCCATCAGTTTACGCGTACGATCTTCGACCCCTTTTGCAGCGTCGATCACCATCAGACAGCAGTCCACCGCCGTCAATGTACGGTAGGTATCTTCGGAGAAGTCTTCGTGCCCAGGGGTATCCAGCAGGTTAACCAGACATTCACGATAGGGGAACTGCATCACGGACGTGGTGATGGAAATACCACGCTGCTTTTCCATCTCCATCCAGTCGGATTTCGCATGCTGGTTGGAACCACGCCCTTTTACCGTACCGGCAGTCTGAATCGCCTGTCCGAATAGCAGGACCTTTTCGGTAATCGTCGTTTTACCGGCATCGGGGTGAGAAATGATAGCGAACGTTCTTCTTTTAGAGACTTCGCGGGCGTATTCACTTGGAGACATGATTTTCAGGTTTCTTTTGTTAGCCACCCGGCGCCAGCATCAAGTCAACAACACACCGATGTCAGATCGTCAGGCAAAGCGGAAATAAACTGTAGCCAAGCATTTTCCCTGATTTAACGTGCAGACACAATCGGTGATGGCATAAACAGCGCGGATGAATCATGCCTTGAGTCACCGTTCTGATACCGCGACCAACAATTACGCCATAAATCATTTATAAAGTTATCATTTATCTTTGCCGATAATGTTTGGGTCAATATTTAACCATTTGATCGCACTTAAGGAGAGAGTATGAGCTTGTCTGTAAATAATACGGGTTATAGCAATTCTCAGGCCCAAAGCACCGCACGACCATCAAATACCACACCGTCTGCTGCCGCTCCTTCAACAACGACAAGTCCCCCAACAGACTCTGCAAAAGTCTTCGACCCCATTACCGGTAAAACCTTCATCTTACCTAAAAGTGTAGAGATCTCTGAGGAAGCCATCGCACGCATAAGGAAAGAGTTTGCTGATGCACCGATTTTGGACCACAAAGAAGAAAAAGCGCTAGAAGCGATGAGCGCGGCGAGAGCTCGTGAGTTTGAACGACAAAACAATGCCGCCAGCCTTCCTCTCGGCAATATCAATGTCTCTCCTGATAACATCGGCACGCACGAAATGACCATCGGGCTTTGGTCAAACCACCTCAAAGAGGACAGCGGCATCAGTAAAGAGGCGTTTCTCGGCCTCGTTAAAACCGCCTTATCCTCCCCTCCTGAAGTCAGTCTATGGAGCTACACTACCGATAGTATGGAAATTGCGATTACGGCCAGTAAGCTAGAGACATTGAAAAATCGCTATGTCGACAACGATTACCAGCATCAGGCAGATCGGGATATTCAGGGCATTATACAATTCAAATCTGATGCGCTGAGTAATCTGGAAAAAAACCTCCTGCAAGACGAATACCAGCGCAGCGTTGACGCAGGAGACGCCGATAAAGCGAATACTACATTTCTGCAACTGCAAAAAAACGCAGAAGGCACCTCTACCACCCAACTTCAGCGCCAGCAAATTTTCTCGCTAGCCGCCTCAACAGACGTTTCTACCGGGTTTGGTCGCTTTCGCGACTACATTGCCTCTTCAAATTTCGATCGCTATACCAAAAGCGAGTACACCTCGATACTCAATCAATTCCATAGCCACTGGATGGCGTTTCAGTTGGCATTGAAGTAACCGCGTAGACCCCGTAGAAGCAGACCATTTTTACGGGGTGCCGTTAGCGCATCAGAGGCGTTTCTCTTCTCCGTCTTTTTTTACTACCACGCTGCCAGCCGTCTGCGTGCCGTTCTCTGCCTCATCCTCTTCTTCTTTCACGGGCGTACTCGCAGTAAGAAGATAAGGTGACTGTTGCCAGCGAGTGCGGCGATTTTGCAACAGCGTTCGAGTCAGAATGATGCCGATAGCCAGTGAAAGTAAGATCATCAGACGCAGAATATTGGTCGTGTTATCCACCTGTCTGGCTTCGGTCGCCAATACGTGCGTATCCAGCGTGATGCGCAGGAAGCCGATAGGCCCTTCTTTTCCTTCAATGGGCTGCACCAGTTGATGGTTAAAGTAGCTACCGACACGGTTACCGTCCAGCGCCAGCCTGTCTCGCAACTGTACCTGTTCACCCACATGCGCCACCAGCGAACCGTCCTGCTGATATACGCCAGCATCCAGAATACGGCTATGATCGGTGAGTTGTTTGAGGATGGTCGTAATCTTTTGACCATTATCATCCACGCTGCCCATCAACGGCGACAGGCTGTAAGCCACCTGTCTGGAGAGCGTGCGCGACAGATCTTCGACCTGCTCAGAACGCGCCATCTGGTGGCTTAAACTGAAATAGGACGCACCTTGCATTAATACCACCAGCAGGGCGAGACAAATCAGCACAATTGCCGTGCGATGTAGACGAAATTTCACCCGGGCGCGAACCATGATAATCCTTACACGATTTGGATACTTTCATGTTGCCAGAAGCGCCAGCGATAGGATAGCTTGTTGCCCAGTTTTTGAAGGGATATGTTTGGTCGACGCCACATCCCTTTTTATCGCACGACTTTATCGCACTACTGCCAGCAGAGGATTTACCCCATGTCGAATAGTCTGACCTATTGTGATCTCCCAGATGAGATCAACTGTTGGCCGGGACTGCCATTATCACTGAGCGGTGACGAAGTGATGCCGCTTGACTACCGCGCTGGCGACACAGGCTGGCTGATTTATAGCGACGTTCTCGATAAAAACCTGATTTCCCGCTACCAGCGTAAGCTAGGCAGCGCGATGGTCATCGTGAGCGCCTGGAACGTGGGTGATTATCAAGTCGTCCGTTTGGCGGGTACGCTGACGCCACGCGCCACCAAGCTGGCTCACGAGCTGGGTATCGATGTTGCGGCCATGCGTAACGCACCGACGCTACGCTCACCGGGTTTACTGGTGATGGACATGGATTCCACCGCAATTCAGATCGAATGCATTGATGAAATCGCCAAGCTGGCAGGCACAGGCGAGTTGGTGGCGGAAGTCACCGAACGTGCGATGCGGGGCGAGCTAGATTTCGCCGCCAGCCTACGTCAGCGCGTAGGGACATTAAAAGGTGCCGACGCTACTATTTTACAGACGGTACGCAAAACCCTACCGCTGATGCCAGGCCTAACCCATATGGTTAGCCAGCTTCAGGAAGCGGGTTGGCACGTTGCGATTGCGTCGGGCGGGTTTACCTACTTTGCCGATTATCTGCGTGACGAGCTAGGTCTGGTTGCCGCCGTTGCCAACGAATTAGGCATGCAAGACGGCAAACTGACGGGTGAAGTCATAGGTCAAATTGTCGATGCAAAATATAAAGCCACTACGCTGCAACAGTTGGCGGAAAAGCTGGAAATTCCCATGCACCAAACCGTTGCCATCGGCGACGGCGCGAACGATCTTCCGATGATCAAAACCGCCAGCTTAGGCATTGCCTATCACGCCAAACCCAAGGTTAATGAGCAGTCTGCGGTAACGATCCGTCATGCCGATCTCACTGGCGTACTCTGTATTCTCAGCGGCAGCATGAGACACGAAAAGCGTTAATTAGCAGGAGGTGATACGTGGCAAAAGCCGTCAAGCGGGCGTTTGTATGTAATGAATGCGGGGCTGATTACCCGCGCTGGCAAGGGCAGTGCAGCGCCTGCCACGCTTGGAATACCATTACTGAAGTGCGCCTGGCGTCGGCATCCGTATCACGCTCCGACCGTCTCACTGGCTATGCCGGTGAGAGTGCTGGCGTCAGCCGGGTGCAAAAGCTCTCAGAAATCAGCCTTGAAGCGCTACCCCGCTTTTCCACTGGCTTTCAGGAATTTGACCGCGTTCTGGGCGGCGGTGTCGTTCCGGGCAGTGCGATCCTGATTGGCGGCAACCCCGGCGCAGGTAAAAGTACGCTGCTACTGCAAACGCTCTGCAAGCTGTCAGAAAATATGAAAACCCTGTACGTTACCGGGGAAGAATCCTTGCAGCAGGTCGCGATGCGGGCACACCGTCTTAATTTGCCGACCCAGAATCTCAACATGCTGTCAGAAACCAGCATCGAACAGATTTGCCTGATTGCCGAGCAGGAACAGCCGAAGCTGATGGTGATCGACTCCATTCAGGTCATGCATCTCGCCGATATTCAATCGTCCCCCGGCAGCGTAGCGCAGGTGCGCGAAACCGCCGCCTACCTGACGCGCTTCGCCAAAACACGTGGTGTTGCTATCGTGATGGTCGGCCATGTCACCAAAGACGGTTCGCTGGCCGGGCCGAAAGTGTTAGAACACTGCATCGACTGCTCCGTGCTGTTGGATGGCGATGCCGATTCGCGCTTCCGCACCCTGCGCAGCCATAAAAACCGCTTCGGTGCCGTTAACGAGCTGGGCGTGTTCGCGATGACGGAACAGGGTCTACGCGAGATCAGCAATCCGTCGGCAATTTTCCTCAGTCGCGGTGACGAAATCACGTCCGGCAGTTCGGTCATGGTGGTGTGGGAAGGTACCCGTCCGCTGCTGGTCGAAATTCAGGCGCTGGTGGATCAATCGATGATGGCTAACCCACGCCGCGTGGCAGTCGGGCTGGAGCAAAACCGATTAGCGATCCTGCTGGCGGTATTACATCGCCACGGCGGCTTGCAGATGTCCGATCAGGATGTGTTCGTGAATGTCGTCGGCGGCGTTAAAGTCACCGAAACCAGCGCCGACCTGGCGCTGCTATTATCCCTGGTCTCCAGCTTCCGCGACCGCCCACTGCCGCAGGATCTTGTCATCTTCGGTGAAGTCGGTCTGGCGGGCGAAATCCGCCCGGTTCCGAGCGGCCAAGAGCGGATTACCGAAGCCGCCAAGCATGGCTTCAAACGCGCCATCGTTCCTCATGCCAATATGCCGAAGAAAGCGCCTGCCAGCATGCAGGTGTTCGGCGTGAAAAAGCTGGCCGACGCGCTGGCGATCCTCGACGATCTCTAAACAAGCCACAAAAAGCGGTATTCTGTGGTATGTTGTTTAGTAAGCTAAACAAGAGTGTTGCACCATGTCATCATTTGATTACCTGAAATCCGCTATCCGCCAGAAGGGTTGCACCCTACAGCAGGTTGCCGACGCAACCGATATGACCAAAGGCTATCTCAGTCAATTACTTAATGCCAAAATCAAAAGCCCTAGCGCACAGAAGCTGGAAGCGCTGCATCGTTTTCTCGAGCTGGAATTCCCCCGCTACGAAAAGAATATTGGTATTGTCTTCGGTAAGTTCTATCCGCTACACACCGGCCATATTTATCTGATTCAGCGCGCCTGTAGTCAGGTCGATGAACTGCATGTGATTTTAGGCTACGACGAGCCGCGCGACCGTCTGCTGTTTGAGAACAGTTCGATGTCACAGCAGCCCACCGTCAGCGACCGCCTGCGTTGGCTGTTGCAAACCTTTAAATATCAGAAAAACATTCATATTCACGCTTTTAATGAGCAGGGAATGGAGCCCTATCCGCACGGCTGGGATGTGTGGAGTAAAGGGGTTCAGGCGTTCATGCAGGAAAAAAGCATCACGCCTAATTTCGTCTACACCAGCGAAGAACAGGATGCCGCGCAATATCGCGAGCATCTGGGGATTGAGGCCGTCTTGATCGACCCACAGCGATCGTTCATGAACATCAGTGGCTCGCAGATTCGCCACGATCCTTTCCGTTACTGGGACTATATCCCGACCGAAGTGAAACCGTTCTTTGTGCGTACCGTTGCCATTCTTGGCGGGGAATCCAGTGGCAAATCCACGCTGGTGAACAAGCTGGCTAATATCTTCAATACCACCAGCGCCTGGGAATATGGCCGCGATTACGTGTTTTCCCATCTGGGTGGCGATGAAATGGCGTTGCAATATTCCGACTACGACAAGATCGCGCTGGGTCAGGCACAGTACATTGATTTTGCGGTCAAATATGCCAATAAAGTGGCCTTTATCGACACCGATTTTGTCACCACGCAGGCATTCTGCAAAAAATATGAAGGGCGTGAACACCCGTTCGTTCAGGCACTGGTCGACGAATACCGCTTCGATCTGGTGATTTTGCTGGAAAACAACACGCCGTGGGTAGCCGATGGGCTGCGCAGTTTAGGCAGTACCACCGCACGTTCGGAATTCCAGAATCTGCTGAAAACGATGCTGGCTAAAAATAATATCCCGTACGTTTACATCAAAGAATCGGACTACGATTCGCGTTTCCTGCACTGTGTAGAACTGGTACAGCAAATGCTGGGTCACGATCGGTCACCTGAACAGATAAAAAACTAGCGCGTGTTCCACTGCCAATGGCGGGAGGGGGTAATAATTTCCGGCAGCGGAATGTCCCAACTTTCCACTGGCAGTTCATCAACCTGCTGACAATCATGAGCCAGCCCCATCGGATAAGGCCCGCTGTCCGTATGACGACGATACTGCAACGTACGGTCGTAAAAACCGCCGCCCATACCCAAGCGCTGTCCCTGATGATCAAACGCCACCAGCGGCGTCAGCAGAATATCCAACTGGGGTAATGGCAACACCTGCCGCACGTCCAGACGCGGTTCCATGATCTTCAGACGATTGCGCACCAATTCAGTATCTGGCGCATAGCGCAGGAACAGCAGATGTCCGGCACGAAACGGATGAAGAACCGGCAAATACACGCGCTTCCCCTGCTGCCATAGCTGTTGAATCAGCGGAATCGTATCCAGTTCGCCGTCAAACGACAGAAAGACCGCGACGCTATCTGCTTGTATGACTTTCGGGTGCGCAACGACGCATTCGCACACCTGTTGCGCAAAGCGCGCCTGCTGTTCTGGTGTCAATAAACGTCGACGCTGGCGTACAGCCTGACGAATCTGCTGGCGTGATGCTGCTGTAGAAGAAAATGAGGTATCGGGAAGAATTGACGAATCAGAAGATGACATGGGCTGTATTCGCCACGGGTCAAGAGTGATAAAAGAAAGGGAATCTCCGAGATGCCGCCGCAGGCTGTAACCCTTGAACCCTTGGTTCAAGGTGAACATAACGTCGCAGTCTTAAGGCTTCTCGGACGAACCGAGCGTGCTCACCAACCGCAGAGCATTACATTCTGTTTGGTATGAAATATCGGCTCAGGGGACTGACCCGCTGACAAACATCTCAGAGAAATTTTATTCGTTACTCGCGATAAACCTTAGCACGTCTTATCGCGTAAAAACACCGTACTTTTGTCAAAATACGACGTTATTCAAATTGTGTACCCTGACGCTCCGTGATCTTGCCCTGTTCCAGCAATGCCTGCTCAATAGTCTGCTGCAACATACGAATACGCTGTTCCATATTCGACGCATAATCACGTGTTTTGCCCCGTTCCTGCGCCAGTTCATGACACACATTCAGCGCGGCAATAAACACCAGTTGCTCGGTGTTGGTGACTCTAGTGCGAACTTTAAGATCTTGCAACCGCTGGTTAAGATCTTCCGCTGCCTGATTCAACGCTTCCTGTTGTTCTGGCGGACAATTCACTCTTAACGAACGGCCAAAAATTTGAATATCTACTGGTTGTGCAGACATACCACCTTCCTGCCTTTTGTCGTTCTTGCGCCCGCGTGTCGCATAGCATGAGCATTACCCGTTACATCGGGTTCGTTAAAGCGGGCGCCACTATATATAGCCGAGATCTAAGATACAAGCCCTTTCTGGAATCCAAAGGGAGCTTGGTGGTAGCATAGCACGAACCAATCCAGCCAACGATGACGAATCCGCATGTCCATAGAGAATACGTTTCCTGCCTATGAAGGCCTTGACCAACTGCTTCACCAACAGCAAGTCGCGCTGACCGCAGCAGAAATGCACGGCTTGATCAGCGGAATGCTGTGTGGTGGAAACCATGACGACAGTTGGAGAACGCTGGTTTTTGAACTGACTAATGAAGGTATGGCGTTTACTCAAACGCTGTCGCAACCGCTTCAGGATCTATATCAGGCTACGCGTGAAGCGCTGGAAGATGATGGTTTCCTGTTTCAGCTTTTCCTGCCAGATGATTCGCAGGACGAGGTAAGCGTTTTCGATCGCGCCGATGCACTGGCAGGTTGGGTCAACCACTTCCTGCTTGGTTTGGGCGTCGCTCAACCGAAGTTGAACAAGGTTAAGGGCGAGTTGAAAGAAGCCATCGACGATTTGCGCAACATCGCACAGCTTGGCTACGACGAAGATGAAGATCAGGAAGAATTGGAACAATCACTGGAAGAAGTGATTGAGTATGTTCGTGTTTCTGCCATTTTGTGCCATACCGAATTTACCAACCAGAACGTTGTGACGGCGCCAGAACAGCAAAAACCAACGTTGCACTAATACCGTATTACGCAGGGCGGAAGGGAACAGCAACCGCACGGACTAGTTTCAGGAGCAGGTGATGAATCCACAAGAATTTCTTCGTCGTCGTCAGGGTCTGTTAGAAAAAATGGCACCGGGCAGCGCGGCGATTATTTTTGCCGCGCCGGAAGCGCAGCGCAATGCCGACAGTGACTATCCTTATCGTCAAAACAGCGATTTCTGGTATTTCACGGGGTTCAACGAACCAGAAGCCGTTCTACTGCTGGTAAAAAGCGACGCCAAACACCATCACAGCGTTATCTTCAATCGCGTGCGCGATCTGACGGCTGAAATCTGGTTTGGCCGTCGTCTTGGTCAGGAAGCCGCCCCCGCCAAACTCGGCGTTGACCGTGCACTACCGTTTGGCGAAATCAGCGCGCAGCTGCATCTGTTATTGAATGGATTGGACGTGGTGTACCACGCGCAGGGGCAGTACGATTACGCCGACAAACTGGTCTTCACCGCGCTGGAGACCCTGCGCAACGGCTCCCGTCAGGGATTTGCCGCCCCCGCTACGCTGACCGACTGGCGTCCGTGGGTGCATGAGATGCGTCTGTTCAAATCACCTGAAGAAATCAGCGTCATGCGCCGCGCTTGCGAAATTACCGCGCTGGCTCACACGCGCGCTATGCAAAAATGCCGTCCCGGCATGTATGAATATCAGCTTGAAGGCGAGATTCACCACGAATTTACTCGTCACGGCGCGCGCTACCCGTCTTACAACACCATTGTTGGCAGCGGTGACAACGCCTGTATCCTGCATTACACCGAAAACGAAACGCAAATGCGCGACGGCGATCTCGTGCTGATTGACGCAGGCTGTGAATACAAAAGCTATGCTGGCGATATTACCCGTACCTTCCCCGTCAACGGTAAATTTACCGCGCCGCAGCGGGCTATTTACGACATCGTACTGCGCTCACAGCTGCGCGCGCTGGAGCTGTTCGGGCCGGGTCGCAGCATCCGCGATGTAAACGAAGAAGTGGTACGCATCATGGTTAACGGGCTCATCAAACTCGGCGTGATGAAGGGTGAGGTTGAAGCGCTGATTGCCGAACAGGCACACCGCCAATTCTTTATGCACGGCCTCAGCCATTGGCTGGGTCTGGACGTGCACGACGTCGGCAACTACGGTACGACAGACCGAGGCCGCCCGCTTGAACCCGGAATGGTACTGACCATCGAGCCAGGTATTTACATCGCGCCCGATGCCAAAGTGCCACAGCAGTACCGAGGAATCGGCGTGCGTATCGAAGACAACATCGTCATCACCGAAAACGGTAATGAAAACCTGACGGCTAGCGTGGTCAAAGACGCCGATGCCATCGAGGCGCTGATGGCACAGCAGCATGGCAAACACGCATAAATCGCTTTTTCAACAGGACTAAAACATGGCGGTCATGATTGTCGGTGGCGGAATGGCAGGCGCAACGCTAGCGCTGGCACTATCGCGGCTCTCGCAAGGTACGATCCCGGTCGAGCTGGTTGAAGCCTATTCTCCGCTCGATAGGGCACATCCTGGCTTTGACGCACGCGCGATTGCGCTGTCCGATGGCACACGCCAGCAGTTGGCGACGCTGGGTATCTGGCAAGCATTGTCGGGTCATGCGACCGCGATTACCGACATTCATGTCAGCGAACGCGGACATGCCAGCGCAGTGGATCTGCACGCATCGGACTACCACGTTCAGGCATTAGGCCATGTGGTTGAACTGCACGACGTCGGCCAACGCCTGTTTTCTCTGCTGCAACAAGCCCCCGGCGTACGCCTGCACTGTCCAGCCAAAGTCGTTGCCGTCACGCGGACGCAAGAGAATGCGACGCTAACGCTGGACAATGGCACAGAGCTAACGGGTCAGTTACTGGTGGCTGCCGATGGATCGCACTCCATGTTGTCACAATCCTGCGGGATTCACTGGCAACAGCATGAGTATAATCAGGTCGCGGTTATTGCCAACGTGACCACCACCGAACCCCATCGCGGGCGTGCATTTGAGCGGTTTACCCCGCATGGCCCGCTGGCGCTCTTACCGATGAATAACGGCCGCTGTTCGCTCGTCTGGTGTCATGATAAACATCGTCAAGCTGAGATCGATGGGTGGAGCGAAACCGAATTTCGCCAGCAGTTACAGCAGGCTTTTGGCTGGCGTCTGGGACAGTTTACCCACATCGGCGGACGTCACAGCTACCCGCTGCGCTTGCTAACGGCCAACCAGCACATCAGTCATCGGCTGGCGCTGGTAGGTAATGCAGCACAAACGCTGCACCCCATTGCCGGACAAGGCTTTAATCTGGGGATTCGCGATGTGATGTCGCTGGCGGAGACTATCGTCGATGCGGCGAAGAATCAGCAGGATATCGGCCAGTACACGGTGCTCAGCCGCTATCAACAACGGCGTGAACCCGACCAACACGCCACCGTGGCGATTACCGATGGTCTGGTCAGACTGTTCGCTAACCGCTATACCGCGCTGACCGTCAGTCGTAATTTGGGTCTGATCGCCATGAATAACCTGCCGATGATGCGCGATGCCTTTGCCCGTCGCACGCTGGGTTGGGTAAAACGTTAATTAAGCTCGCCAACAGGAAAATACGGAAATGCAATCATTCGACGTGGTTATTGCCGGTGGCGGTATGGTCGGTCTGGCACTCGCCTGTGGTTTACAGGGGAGCGGCCTACGCATCGCTGTACTGGAAAAACAGACGGCAGAACCTCAGCCGCTTGGGAAAGGCCATGCCCTGCGCGTCTCCGCTATCAATGCCGCCAGCGAGTGCCTTCTACGCCATATCGGCGTGTGGGAAAATCTTGTGGCACAGCGCGTCAGCCCTTACAACGATATGCAGGTCTGGGATAAAGACAGCTTCGGTAAAATCAGCTTCAGCGGTGAAGAATTCGGCTTTTCCCACCTTGGGCATATCATTGAAAACCCCGTGATTCAGCAGGCATTGTGGCAACGCGCTTCACAGTTAAGCGACATCACCCTGCTCTCCCCTGCGTCATTAAAACAGGTCGCCTGGGGGGAGAACGAAGCCTTTATTACGTTGCAGGACGACAGCATGCTGACCGCCCGGCTGGTGGTCGGCGCGGACGGCGCCCATTCATGGCTGCGTCAACATGCGGATATTCCGCTGACTTTTTGGGATTACGGCCACCATGCGCTGGTCGCCAACATTCGCACCGAACAGCCTCATCAATCCGTCGCGCGTCAGGCGTTCCACGGTGACGGCATTCTGGCATTCCTGCCGCTGGACGATCCGCACCTTTGTTCGATTGTCTGGTCGCTTTCACCAGAGCAGGCGCAGGTGATGCAGAGCTTGCCAGTGGAGGAATTCAACCGTCAAGTCGCCATGGCGTTTGATATGCGATTGGGATTGTGTGAACTGGAAAGCGAGCGCCAGACTTTCCCACTGATGGGGCGCTACGCTCGCAGCTTCGCGGCACACCGGTTAGTGCTGGTCGGCGATGCGGCACACACCATTCACCCGCTGGCAGGGCAAGGCGTCAATCTGGGCTTGATGGATGTCGCAGAACTGATTGCAG
Source organism: Pectobacterium punjabense (assembly GCF_012427845.1). Taxonomy (NCBI): domain Bacteria; kingdom Pseudomonadati; phylum Pseudomonadota; class Gammaproteobacteria; order Enterobacterales; family Pectobacteriaceae; genus Pectobacterium; species Pectobacterium punjabense. The sequence continues at coordinate 588,822 of NZ_CP038498.1, read as the reverse complement.
AGCTTAAGCGTTTACAGGCTCAGGGCAAAGATATCGGCCAGCATCTTTATCTGCGGCGCTATGAACGCCGCCGCAAACACAGCGCCGCCGTGATGCTCGCGAGCATGCAGGGGTTCCGCGAATTGTTTAACGGTGACAATCCGGCGAAAAAGCTGCTGCGTGACGTCGGGCTGGTGCTAGCGGACAAACTGCCCGGAATTAAACCCACGCTGGTACGTCAGGCAATGGGATTACACGATCTGCCAGACTGGCTCAGTGCCGGGAAATAATAGAGCTAAAATCTATAATAGATTGAATTTTAACATTTTACTGACTTTTAAATCCTTATTCATTTTTAATAAAGGCGACTCACCAACGAACCGGACTCATCTCACCCTCATAAGTCCGGTTCGTTTAGCGTGACACAGCTACGGCATATTTTCCTGCGGCGATGGGATGCGTATACGACTGGCAGACAGATAGCCCAATACGGCAATACCGAACACGCCCCAGGGCAACAGCGAAACGATCTGGGATGATGAGCCACTCAGGACATCAACGTTTCTGACGACCATAATCAGCGCCGAGAGCATCGCTACCGTTGAGATAATCGGTGCCCACAGACGACTCCATGCCGAAACCGGATGCTGCGTTTCGCGTTGGAAGAAGCGAATAACGGCCAGCGACACACCGACCTGAAGCAGCAGGATCGCCATCGTCGCGATCGCCGATCCTAACGCGAAGATCTGCATCATCGGATCGAGATCCGCCACCACCATCATACACAATACGCCCAACACAACGATCGTCTGCACAATGCTCGCCACGTAAGGCGTACCTTTATTTTTACTCACCAGAGCCAATCTGGGGGACAGAACGCCATCTCGCCCAATACTAAACAGATAGCGTGAGATATTATTATGAAACGCCTGAGCCGCAGCAAACAGGCTGGTGATCAATAACAGCGATATCATCTGCTCAGACCATTTCCCAACCAGCACGTTCGATACGTTAAAAATAAAGCGTCCGGGATCGTTAATCGCCTGCTGCCGAACCTGATCCACTCCGTAAGCTTGCACCATCATCCAACTGGTGAAGGCAAAGAACAGCATAATCAATATCACAGCAGCCAGCGTCGCACGGGGAATGGTTTTCTCAGGATTGCGGCACTCTTCACCGTAGATCGCCGTGGATTCAAACCCGATAAACGCAGCGATACTAAAAATCAACGCAATACCCATGCTGCCCTGATTAATCACACTGGGTGAAAACGCCTCTAGCGTGAGCGGTGGCGTATCGTGGGACAGCAATACCGCACTATCCACCACCAGCATGATGCCCACTTCCATCAACATCAGTACGCCAAGCACACGCCCACCAACTTCCACGCTTTCAATACCTAACAGGCACATCAGCAACAGCATCACTACGCTATAGAGCCACCACGGCAGATCAATACCAAGGTGTTCCTGTAGATACATGCTGCTGAAAAAACCAAACATCGCGACCACCGCGATCTGAATGGCAAAATAGGCCAGCAGCGCGACGGATAAGGCACTAAACCCCGCACGACGCCCCATACCTAAAGTGATATAGCTGTAAAATGCGCCAGCATTGGTCACATAGCGGCTCATGGCGATATAACCAAAAGAGAAAATCAACAGTATGCCGCCCGCCATCAGGTACACCGCAGGAATACCAGCCCCGTTGCCAGCGGAGATCGCAACAGGCAAACCGCCAACCACGCCAGTTAGCGGTGAGGCGGCAGCGACAACAAAGAAGACCAACGACCACAGTCCCAGACTGTTCTTTTTCAATTGATGAGTATTCATCTTTGCCCCCGGATACACAAAACGCCCCCAATAGCGTGATGTCGCGCAATCGGGCCGATGGTAAATCCCTTGCTGCCGCGCCACCTTACAGGCAGGTGCGATACAGCGCTTCAATGTCCTGACGTGAGGCCCAGCGCGGGTTCTGTTCCAGACTCACGCCCATCGTCTGCACACAGTTGTCCGCCAGCCAGGGAATATCCTGCTCACGCACGCCCAGATCGCGCAGCGTAAACGTCAATCCAAGGTTTTCCAGAAAACGCTGCACCAGATAGACGCTGTGTCTCGCCCGTTCCGTGTCATTAAGATGCGTTACGCTATCGCTCATCGCACAGGTAACCGCGGCGAAACCCGCGACATTTTCAGCACAGGAAAAACGCATCAGTTCGGGATACAGCGCCGCAAGCCCTTCGCCATGCGTGATGTTGTACAGCCCGCTCAGCGGGTGCTCCATCGCATGCGGCAGACCGCAGGCAGACATTCCAATGGCCATACCACCGAGCGTATTCGCCCAGCACACGCGATCCCAGGCATCCAGATCGGTCACATCCCGGCAAACGCGTGGCAAAAATGTGGTCAGCAGCCGAATGGCGCGTTCAGTCATGATTTCCGTCATCGGATTGCAGAATTTACCCACCCGCGCCTCGATGTTATGGCTGAGTGCGTCAAACCCCGTTGCCGCCACCATACGTGGTGACTGCGTAACCATCAGCGTCGGATCGACAATGGCTGTCCGTGCGTACAGTGCCAGTGAGAAAAATGCCGGTTTATCGTGGGTTTCAGGATTGGTGAAAACAGCGACACAGTTGCCCTCGCTCCCCGTTCCCGCCGTCGTGGTCACTAACACCAGAGGCAGCGTCGTGGCTGGCGTCGGTGGTTGAGACAGATAATCCAGCAGTTTCCCCGAATGGCATGCCATAAAGGCGATGCCCTTGGCGGCGTCCATCACGCTGCCACCTCCCACGCCAAGCACCACATCACACTGCTGTTCACGCGCCAGCGTTGCACCGTCATCCACCGTCGTGGTGAGCGGGTTGGCTTCAATGCTGTCGAATAGCACCCAACGCACACCGCTCTGCGTTAATAGGTCGGTCAGACGCGTCAGCAACCCGGTTTGGCGACAGCTGGTTTTTCCCGTCACCAGCAGCACGCGCTTCCCCAACAGCGCCACTTCTTCGCCTACTCGGTCAACCTCACCTCTGCCGATACACAGTTTCACCGGCTGTGAATATGTAAATGTCATCGTAGCCACCTCACGCCGTCATGACAGAGTTACTGGCCTGCTCAGCCTGTTCAACCACGCTGATTAGCGCAGCTTCAAACGCGTTCAACGCATAGTCGAGTTCTTCTTCGCTAATCGTCAGCGCCGGTAGGAAACGGAACACCGCCAGATTATTGATGGTGAAATTCACCTGAATACGCCATTTCTCTACCAGCAGGCCCGCTATCGCCATAGAATAGAATTCGCCCATACTGGCTTGCAGTGCCTCCGGCAAACGACCAAACTCAATACCAATCATCAGCCCTTTACCGCGCACCTCTTTGATCACCTGCGGGTGGCGAGCCTGAATTTCACGCAGCCGCTGCATCATTAACGCGCCTTTACGCTCCGCCATACCGCAAAGATCGTGTTCGATGATGAACTGTAAGGAACCCAGTGCGGCCGCCGCACTCAGGGTATTTTCCTGATAGGTAGCAGTGTGGTGGTAGCAGGTTTCGATGGTGCCATAAGCGGCTTCATACAAGCTTTCCGTACAGAGATAGCCGCCAAACGGCACCAGCCCGCCGGACAAACCTTTGGCGAACACGATACAGTCCGGTACCACATCATCGTGTTCGCAGCACCAGAATTTGCCCGTACGTGCCGCCCCACACTGAATCTCATCCAGCACCAGCAGGGTGTCATAGCGATCGCACAGCTCGCGTGCGGCTTTCAGGTAACCCGCTGGCGGCACGATAATCCCGCCTTCGCCTTGGATCGGTTCCACCACGAACGCCTTGTATTTTCCTGTCGCCAACGCATTTTCCAGCTCCGTGACCGAGCCGTAGGCAACATGATCGATATTGCCTAATGTCGGCTGCTGCCCCGCCCGCCACTTATCCTTGCCGCCGAGCGACACCGCACCAGACGTCTTACCGTGAAACGCGCCCAGCGTCGCCAGCAGGTGAGTCTTGTGTGCTTTATGTCGAGTGCCGAGCTTGACCAGTTTGATCATTCCCTCAATCGCTTCTGCTCCTCCGGTCGCCGTACCCATTTTGGTCAGTTTTCCCTGTGGCGAGAGCAGCGCCATGTTGTGCGCCAGCGCTGCCGCCACATTGTGATAGGAAATCGCGCCCATCATGAAGAGACGGTTATCGAAACACTTCTGCAAACAGGACCACACGAATTCATTGTTGTTGCCGACCGTCACCACTCCGACCGCACCAATCATGTCCAGATGCTTTTCACCTTTGTCATCAATGAAGGTGCTACCTTCCGCTCGAACAAAGTATTTGGCATGGCCATCCAGAGAGCGCATGCGGTTCAGGTGGGTTAATTGCAGCGCGCGGGTGGTCTCGCCATCCAGTGCGATCGCGTCATCAATGGTGTAAAAACCCGGTACGATGTCTTTTGCCTGTGCCATAAAAAACCTCACAACGTTCACAAGAGAAATGTGCGATAGCGCACGGTGTGAAACGTTTATAGCAAGGGGTAAAGCGGGGAAAATAGAATAAATCGGCACACACCACGGTGCAGTAATAGCCTCTTTTTGGTGCAGATTGCCCCAAAAAAAGCGGCATAGGATGAGAGGTGCCTTCGCACTGGCGTCATCATGGCGGATTCAGCACTGGCGGATACGGTACTGGTAGCGCACAGCCTGTAACCGTGCCAGATAGTGCTGCGGCGAACAGGAGGTAAACGCTTTGAATTCACGGAAAAAATGCGATTGATCGGCGTATTCCAGGCGCTGTGCCAGCGTGGTTAGGTTGTCGATATTGCCCTGATTGAGCAACGCAAGCGCCCGCTGGAAACGAATCGTGCGGCAGAACGTTTTGGGCGACATACCGCAGTTATCATGAAATAAACGGTGAATGTAGCGGGCGGAATAGAGCGTTTTCCGCTCCAGTTCATCGACTCTGATTTTGCCGTCATGGGCCATAATCAGATCGATGATTTGCAGCAATAGCGGCGGTGCCGAACGATTCGTCCAGTAGGAAAAATAGTGCAGAAACAAGCTGACCTGTTCGTTAAAGTCATGGCTGTTTACCAGCCGTCTCAGCAAACGTGGCGTGTCAGGTGCAACCTCATCAAAAGGGATCTCCTGCCCTGCCAGTTCCCCCGGCGACAGGTCGAGAAAAGCGGGCATGATCCCCGGCATAAAGCGCACGCCAAAATAGCGCTCTCCCGGCATCAGTCGGGTAATCTGTGCCGATGCGGTACTGCCGCAAACGCGCCCACTTGGAGCATCAGGACAGCAGTGCAGCAACAGATCGACGCTGCCATCCGGCACAGCCAACGTCATCGATTCGGCACGATCGACCGTGAAACTGTAAAAATGGGCAATAGGCGACTGGCTGACATTTTTCTTCAGGTAATCTTCCGCCGCGTTGATGACAAACCACGGCTGCAACGGCCGCACGCGAAACGACGCAGAATCAGGATGCATTGGCCTTCTCCCCCGCAACGATGACGCAGGGGATCAGGCAATTTTTACGCCAACTCGTTTTTCGTCAACGCTAGCTCGCGCTTGTCGCTACGCATCCGGCCCGACTCTGACCACTAACTTGCCAAAGTTGCGGCCGTGTAGCAGGCCGATAAAGGCCTCTGGGGCGTTTTCCAGACCATCGACAATTTCTTCCCGATATTTGATCTTGCCTTGCGCGACCCACGGCGACACCGCTTTCCAGAATTCGTCAAAGCGATGTCCATAATCATCAAAGATAATGAAGCCCTGCATGCGAATGCGTTTTTTCAAGATAGTCCCTGCCAGCAGCGCTAGGCGATCGGGCCCATCAGGCAGCCCTGTGGCATTGTAGCCAGAGACTAATCCGCATACCGGAATACGCGCCGAGGTGTTCAGCAGCGGTAGCACCGCGTCAAAAACTTTCCCGCCGACATTTTCAAAGTAGATATCGATACCCTGTGGGCAAGCCTGTTTCAGCTGTTCGGCAAAATCATCCGCTCGGTGGTCGAGACACACATCAAATCCCAACACCTCAACCGCGTAGCGACACTTCTCCGCGCCTCCCGCTATGCCAACGACCCGGCAGCCTTTCAGTTTCCCGATCTGACCGACCGTCGCGCCGACCGGCCCGGTCGCAGCGGCAACCACCAGCGTTTCGCCCGCTTTCGGCTGACCGATATCCGTCAGCCCCATATACGCCGTAAAGCCCGGCATACCGAGCACACCCAGCGCATAGGAAGGATTGGTGGGTGACTGCCCCAGATTGGTTAATCCTTTACCATCGGAAAGCACATAATCCTGCCAACCACTGTAGGACAGTACCCAGTCGCCCGCCTGATAATCTGGGTGTTTTGACTCAGCCACGCGACTGATGGTTCCACCGACCATCACGTCATTCAGTTCGACGGGTTTAGCATAAGAGGGCGCGTCGCTCATGCGGCCACGCATGTAAGGGTCGAGGGAAAGAAATACGGTGCGCAACAACACCTGCCCCGTTTCTACTGACGGGACAGCCTGCTGTTCCAGACGAAAATTCTCTGGTGTCGGCGCGCCGTGCGGGCGTTGAGCCAGAACCACACGACGGTTAATGCGATCGGTTTGCGGCATAATATCCTCCATTAGACAAAGCGCGTTGATAAAATCACTTCGTTAACAATAGGATCTGTTCTTTCTTCTGGCTACGCAAACCGTGCGGCGTTGATTATGCCGTTTTGCTTTTTTCGTAACGCGACATGCGATCCAGATACCCCATGACGAGCGCAGACAGCACAAACGTCAAATGGATAATCACATACCACATCAGCTTGTTGTCTGGGATATTACGCGCGTCCATGAACACGCGCAGCAGATGGATAGACGAGATAGCGACAATCGAGGCAGCCACTTTGTTTTTCAGCGAGCCAGAGTCCATTTTCCCCAGCCAGCTCAGCTTTTCTCGGCCTTCAGTGATATCCAATGCCGACACAAAATTTTCGTAACCGGACAACATCACCATCACCAGCAATCCGCCGACCAGCGTCATGTCGATCAGCGACAGCAGAACCAATACCAGATCCGCTTCCGCAATATCTAAGATATTGGGCAGGACGTGGAACACCTCCTGGAAAAACTTGATCGCCAACGCCAGCAGCCCCAACGATAGCCCAAGATAAACAGGGGCAAGCAACCAGCGCGATGAGTACATCAGATTCTCAATAAAACGTTCCATAACTCACTATATGCAGGTGAAAAAAGAGGGAAATAATAGCGAAAAATTCTGCTGCGGTGGTAATCAATTCTTGAACCGAATACGCCATTTGAGGAATGTTCTGCCCTATCACGCCTTCAACGATGATTTCCACGTTTTGTGATCCTGCCTGCATCCACCTTCAAACCGATGCCGCTCTTTTCCCCCTGATGGCACGCATCTGAAGGTGCGCATTTTTTCACCTTTCTACACTGTTTAACGCCAGCCGGTCTGGCAACAATCATACACCGTACTCTACATACAAAGCCGACTACAGGCTTACTACAAAGTAAAAACAAGGGGTTACGCATGAGCAATCCTATTCTTCTTGGTATTTTCTGGCACTTCATCGGCGCGGCCAGCGCAGCCTGCTTCTACGCACCGTTTAAGCAGGTCAAAAATTGGTCGTGGGAAACGATGTGGTCACTCGGCGGATTTTTCTCGTGGATTATCCTGCCCTGGAGTATCAGTTGGTGGCTACTGCCTGATTTTTGGCGTTATTACGGTTCGTTCGATATCGCCACCCTGCTGCCGATCTTCCTCTTCGGTGCTATGTGGGGGATCGGCAATATCAACTACGGGCTGACGATGCGCTATCTTGGCATGTCGATGGGCATCGGTATCGCTATTGGCGTGACGTTGATTATTGGCACGCTGATGACGCCCGTCCTACAAGGTAAATTCTCGATTCTGTTTGGTTCAGCAGGTGGCCAAATGACGCTGCTGGGCGTGCTGGTCGCGGTCATCGGCGTCGCGATTGTCAGCTACGCGGGCTTGTTGAAAGAACGTGCACTCGGTATTCGCGCCGAAGAATTCAACCTGAAAAAAGGGCTGATTCTGGCTGTCCTGTGCGGGATCTTCTCCGCTGGCATGTCCTTTGCGATGGATGCCGCCAAGCCGATGCATACCGCAGCACAAGAGTTGGGGATCAACGCGCTGTATATCGCGCTCCCCAGCTATGTGGTGATCATGGGGGGCGGAGCCGTCGTCAATCTGGGGTTCTGTTTCATTCGTTTAGCGACGTGTAAGGGAATCTCACTAAAAGCCGACCTGGCGCAGGCTAAACCTTTACTGATTGCCAATGCGCTCTTCGCCATTCTGGGCGGCGTCATGTGGTATTTGCAATTCTTCTTCTATGCCTGGGGCCACGCCAATATTCCAGCTGATTACACCTATATCAGTTGGATGCTGCACATGAGTTTCTACGTGCTGTGTGGCGGCATCGTCGGCTTGCTATTTAAGGAGTGGAAAGCCGTGGGTCAGAAGCCCGTACGTATGCTGGTTCTGGGCTGCGTGGTGATAATTCTGGCGGCGAATATTGTTGGGTTAGGCATGGCCGTGTAACCGTTTCATCATCGCGTTCGGTGCCACCAGACTATTGTCGAACGCGATGGCAATAACATCAACACAGACGAAAAGTGCGTTAACGCATTGATATTACCGCATCCCGCCCTATATGCTGCCTCTCTGAAAACGTCATTATTCATCATGATGTGAATTCTGCCTCATCGATTAAACACCCAACATCAGAAGGATGAGTAATGGGTAACCCAGAAAAAATCGCTTTCTTCGTGCTATTAAAAGCGTTTGATCGGTTCAGTGATGTACTTCACTCGATGAGTATTAAGTTACCGCAGGAGGTTACCTCACTTACGGACGATCTTTGGAACTATCTTGCATCAGAGACGCAATACCTCAATGTCGTTCGGGCTCTTGAGGCGATAGATGCAGCCATGGTGGATGAACAAGATGCTAATAACGAAGAGATTTTAAAAAATCTGTATCTCTACGCATTTTCAGACTTCCTGATGTTTTTCTCTGAAGGTAAAGCGAGCTTAGAGGCAGCAGAGTCTTCTCTTATTGATGCTCATGGCTACCTGGCGGCTCAGCGCTTTTTACTCAACGAGAAGGAAGGAAAAGCGGCAATCTTGAGTGATGATGACGAGAGAACAATAAAAAGCGATCCACTGTATGCGGGAGAGCTTAGCGCCCTGCAAGCAGACAGGACTTTCGCTGAGAATATGATTCAGTGGAACACAGTGGCAACATTCCGATGAGAGTACGGCTCAAATGATAAAACACATAATGATGAGTTTGTCGTGATTGGATTAATCGAATGCTATTGCTATAGGAAAAAAGAATAAGCCACTCGACGATTTCATCCGCAGCGATGAACTTGTTGGATGAATATCCAACATTCGCAAATTTTAATTTTGTGGAAACAACAACATGAAGGTCTCAGTGACATTGAGTGAAATAGCCGAGCTTTCCCCAAGGGATTTACAACGCTATGCCTCTGCCTGTTTACAGGCTTACTGCGACGCAAAATTGATTCGCCATCCCTCGATCGCGGCGCTGATAGCTCATCTTAACGACTATCCTGAAAGTGGCAGCCTGATTGAGTGGGAAAGAAAAGGGGCAATGCTGCCGTTAAATGGTCGCGGAGATGAGATACCGCAAGATCTCGTCCTATCAATTGCACCGCAAGATAGTGAAGCATTCTCCTTTCTTGTTGATAGTGCCGTTGAGGTCGGAATAGTTGATATGTATGGCGCACCGACGACGCTTCCGGCTGAGCTTGCAGGAAAGATCGCCTTTATTCTATCCAAAAACAATATCGACTTGCCTCTAATATGGCGATCGAAATAATGATTAATGACGTTGAACAGCGTTCAGCATAAATAAGCCCCCAACAATATGAGCTATGAGTACAAACTCGTCTTTGATGACACCTCGATTACCCAACGTGTTATGAATGCGATTAAGAACAATGACGCCTGTGTTCATGCCGAACATGGCGATATCTATCTGAAAGACCGTACCCTAAACAATAATACGCCCTATGACGCCCGTTTGATCTATGGGAATGAAAATTCGCTGTGGCTTCAGGTCAATGTAAAATCGGCGAACTTGTATGCGCTGGTGCTAAATACACTCAGCGATAGCGCCTTTAAGTGCTTTGAAGATGGGGATGCAGAAAGTGAAGTCGAATTGAACGAGGCCTTTCGGCTGAAGAACGGTCAGTGAACGACGTCTGTTCATCGTACCCAGATATTCCTCGTATCAATGATCGATAGCGGCAGACCGTTTAACTGACTGATTTCTTGTGCCAAACGGATGTATTACCTGACGTTATCTCAGCAAGTTGCCCGTCATTATCGTAGTGATAGAACCATTCATCTTCACTGGGCCACCCTTTGGAAAACGCTCGGCCAGACAGCACCTGACCAGCAGAGGAATACTGGTAAAGAAATACGGAAAAAGCCTCTCGAATACCAACGCCCACATAAACCACCGCGCGATCTTCTACTTGCAACATTCTCCCCGAGCCAAGCAATTTTGATTCAACACGTTCTGGACGATCTATTCCCTTAAAACCGAGAGTAGCAATCTCTAAAACATCGCCCGTGCGGTTATATTGGGTTGCCTGAATGGCGTGAATGCCCTTCTGCCCAGGAGAAACGGTAATAGCATGACGGCCACCAGAGAAACCGGCGCAATATTTCCCCAGCCAACGCGCTTCATCTACATTGGCATATTTCCTTTTCATCAGTCGGGGTGACGAAAATCCCATACGCTCATCGCTGTACGGTAAATGTCCAAAATAATCGCCGTCAGAAAATTTCCATTCATCGACCAAATCACAACACGCCAGGTAATCAGAATATGAATGGGTCGTATCAAATACCTGAAATTGTTTTCTGAGATCGTCAAGCGTCGACGTCACGATTGGCATATCGAGCAACATTGTAGTCTCTGTCATGAGCAACCTTATTCACCCTTTTTCTATCAAACATGTTCCGTTCTGAATCCGATATTGCCACAGATTTTGCAAAAAGAGGTTTTCATCACGTCAGCGACTGTAAACATACCGTCCTGCGTGATAAGTTCCTGCTGCCGCTGTTATAGATAGATCAGTCCTGGAGAAAGTCATGAGCGTTAAATTTTCGGCAGCCTACTATGATGCGTCGGCTGAAGAGGCGGTTTTAACGGTTGGGTTTGCCGACAATGCCGATAATCCACAGCATTTTCTGATTTTGCAGCGGGCGGAGGAGCCTGACGAGCAGGATAAAGAGCTGGGTCAAGATACTTATTATGTTGAGATCGGTAATCCGGGCATGGCTGGGTATGGCGGAATTGATGATGTTTTAGTCACGACAGACAAAATCATTTTTACGTGCTCAAGCGCGACAAACTGGTGCAAAACGATAAAAACGGTTGAGATAGGACTCACACCTAAGTTGGGAACCATTGACGACATTGACGCCTCGCTTCGGCAGATATTTATCGATACACCAACAAAGTTCTCTCGATCATCGTAACGATTCGCCGTACAAACAACAGCCTTATGGAAAACAAGATACGAAAGTGTATTTTTAGGCTAACATCGGGGCATAATTTTACGCTACGCACTCAAATATTGGTAATACCCACCTATGTTAGTTCATATTTATGTAGCAAATAATGATGATGGTCCGGTGTTTGAAGAACTCCCCGTCCGAGAAATCGAGAAAAATACTTACGAACTGTTGTCTTCTCCTGGCCTGGCACTAAATTTGGCACGCGGAGATACCTTCCGAATTAAAGACAAGCACGCACATCCAGAAGTACTGAGAAGAGGCGGTAATTTTTGCATTCATATTTATGCCGATGAACTTCCCCCTGAAGATATCACCCGTTTAGAAAATGAGGTGCTAAACCAACTGAATGGAACCTTAGACGGTATATTTGAGGGAAATTTGACATTGGCCGTTCCTGCAAGGAATGGGATGGATAAGATTGCCGATGTTTTCGACGCCTTTCGCGAAAAAACAGGCATCGAATGGTACTTTTCAAATATTTATAAGAACATTGACGACGATGAAGACGAGACGCTTCTAAATTGGTGGCTGGATAGCTGAGGTCACATAGGCACAGGCTGACCACTCAATTAAAATACTGAGTTTCTCAATCTCGGAAGGCATAAAAAACCACAGCGAATTTAACCATGCAAAAAGCGGATCGAGCACACCCCAGCGCGCAACAAAAGCAGACCTGCGATAAGTATCAATTACCGCTGCATCCCCCAGAGGAAATGATCGCCATTGCCTTAGACACCTTGCAACATTCCCCCATTTACGGAACCCGGATCGTATTACCGGAAAATGGCACGATAAGCTGGTTTATTCATTGTGGCGACTATTCCGCTGAGAGTGGTTTTTATCAGGCACTTCACACGAGTCATCTGGAGGAAATGTTGCCTGAAGTCATACCGTATCTATTTTTACCCGAAGGAACAAAATTCATCATCGATCGGGCCGGATATGAGGACGTTTGGCAAGATGAAGCATAGCAGGTAGCGTTTACTGTTTGGTTCCCTTGCTCCCAGTAAAACCAATAAAGATGTAAGTGCTCACAAACTTAAATAAACGTCGTTGCTTTATGCTCGTTCGATCGCCCTCCCGTGAGGGAAACCTGACCGTCCGAGTGGCAATCGCTTTGATAACCAAGAAAGTAAAAACGCCCTGAGAGAGTCTCAAGGCGTTCTGGAATAGCTTCAATTTTTATTGCAAGCTTATTTTTACTGTGAAACAGAAAGAATAAGCCTCGTAATATTTTATATCACTAAAATAAAATCACGATTTATCGTGAAGCGCCCAAAGGAATTTCCGGGTCAGGTTCGTGAGTCATACGATTACGCAAATCACGGCGAATAATTTCAATAGACCAGAACCAAATGAGATGGCCCACGATTTCTGATACATGTTCATACCAAGGAAGAACAAATAGCGAAGGCGTCAGACCCATCAATGGGAATGAAATCATATGGACAAATAATTGAGCCAGCGCACCAGCCAACAAACCCTGCCATAATTTTATTTTAGGAAATACTTCGGCAACAACGCAGTAACCTACGGCAAAAACAATAGAGAAAATAATATGCGTTACACCAACCCAATTGAATACGTGGCCGGCAAAGGTATAAACAGCCGCATTAGGATCAACGACGCCAAGCCAATCGCGTAAAAAAATGTAGGGAGGGTTAAGAAAGTTACGAGAACAATCAATTTGCTCAGCAGCTCTAATCAATGATTCGGGTGCACAAGCGCCACTAAACATATCAGTAGGGCTACGCGGTGGAAGTGGATTTTCTGCACCCCACTTTACGAAAGATGAAACAATACCTGCAATCAAACCAATAAAAGCAGCTAATCCATAGCGTCTCCGAGATGGAGATGTTTGTTCAAAAAAGTTCATTTTTTTACCAATCTAACCATTAAAGGTTATATTCTTACATAGGTATTATGTACTTATAAAGAGGTTAATTGATATATCCAACAATATCTCTAGGTTATTTTGTTATTAGGAATGCGGTTTTAATTTTTATAAAATGACAATAAGAAATCACGAGTTGATTTTTTGTGAAATTTTTATTCAATAATTGAAAAACCAGATTCTATAACGTAGACGAAATGTATATTTACAGAGAGAGAAATGAATAATAACTCAGCAATAAAGTGTCAATAATAAATAGCCTGGTTATTTATTTGTGAAATAATAACAGTTCCGTAACTCATACTCTCACCTTGCATCACACATGACCCCGTGACAAAGAACGTCCCGGCACGTAGCCAGTAAAACGACATCAGCGAAGTAAAGCGTTCCTGCCAATCCCCTTCCGCATATATATTTTTATGGAATTGAAAATCAATTTTTATTCTTTTACATGCATAAGACAGCCCTTTAGAGTAGCGAAAAGACCGCCGTGTATGGCCTCATGACATTCGTAAAGGACACAGGGAATGGAAAAAAATCATCCGCAGGTTACGACTCTCGCCGCAGGATTACTCTCATTACTCTTCGCACTCAACCCCGGCGCTTACGCGGCGCAAGGTGCTGAAAAACCAGTAGCCGGCGGCATTCTGAATGTCGGTTTGGGCAGCGATACTCCCGTTATCGATCCGCACATTACCGCCTACGGCGTGGCCGCACTGATTTCCCGTAACGTTGTTGATTCACTGGTTGGGCAAGCAGAGGACAACCGCTTTACGCCTTGGTTGGCAGAAAGTTGGAAGATCAACGATAACAATACCGAATACACCTTCCATCTGCGCAAAGATGTCACGTTCAGCGACGGCACCAAGCTCGATGCAGAAGCCGTGAAATATAATATCGAACGCATTCTCGATCCAAAAACCACCTCCAGCTACGCCAAATCGCTGTTAGGCCCGATCGACAAAATATCAACGCCGGATGACTATACCATTGTGCTCCACTACAGCTCACCGTTTGCGGCGCTGTTACAGGGGTTGAGTCTACCGTATCTGGGCATTCAATCGCCGACTTACCTGAAGAACACGCCAAACACCAGTAATACCGTGGTGGGATCTGGGCCATTTATTCTCGATTCCTTTGTAAAAGGCAGCGGCAGCAAACTGACGAAACGCCCTGATTACAACTGGGGACCGGGCTATGCAAAACATACAGGCCCTGCTTATCTGGATGGTCTGGTATTCAAATATCTGCCGGAAGCATCAGTTCGCCTTGGCGCACTAAGCAGTGGACAGATTCAGGCAATTGATGCCGTACCGCCTGCCAATTTCCCAACGGTGAAGCGTAATCCGAAACTGGAAGTCATCACCTATGAAAATCCAGGCGTTAACCGCGTGCTCTATCTCAACACCTCCAAAGGTCCTTTCCAGGACGTCGCGGTGCGTAAAGCATTCCAGAGCGCAGTAGACAGCAACGCAGCGGTAAAAGTCGCCTTCTTCGGTACGCTAAAAGCGGCCGATAACGTGCTCGGTCCAGCCACGCTGTACTACGATCCGAGCGTCGCGTCACGCTGGGGCTTTGATGTGAAAAAGGCCAACGACCTGCTGGATAACGCAGGCTGGAAACAGAAAGACAGCGCAGGGTTCCGTACCAAAGACGGCAAGCGCCTGAGCGTCAGCTTTGTCTATGCATCAACCAACGTTGAAGCAGCGGATGTCGCTCTGTTCCAGGCCGTGCAATTCCAGGTGAAACAAGCAGGCTTTGACGTCCAATTGACGCCAGTCGACGCAGGTGAATTCACCACGCGCACTAACGCTAACGAATACGACATCGCGTCTAACTTCTTCGTACGTGCAGAGCCCGATATTCTGCGTACCGTCTTTGATTCGGCCTATGCGCCACCGAACGGCAACGGTTTTACTCGTATCAGCGTGCTGGATGATAAGCTGAGAAAAGCCATCGGCGCAGGCGAAGCGGAACGTAAACAGCTCTATACCGAAATACAGCGCGAAGTCATCGATCAGGCGTATGTCGTTCCTTTGTACGTTCCTGCTTATCAGCTCGGCTTGTCCAAACAGGTACAGGGCATAAGCTGGGCCACCAACGCAAAACCGAATTTCTATGATGTCTGGATTAAACGTTAACCTGCTCGCGTTAGGCAAACGTCTCTTCACCATTCTGGCTGTGCTCTGGGGCGCAGCCACATTGACGTTTATTGCCGTCAAACTGATCCCCGGCGATCCCGTTGCCATTCTCAGCGGCGGCGAAAACGTGGTGGATGCAGCCTATCGCGCCGTGCTCATCAAACAGTTTGGCTTGGATCAACCGCTGTGGGTGCAATATCTGCGCTACTGCGGGCAGGCGCTACAGGGTGATTTTGGCGTCAGCTATCTCTATCGCCAACCTGTCGGCTCCGTCATCGCAGATGCCATGCATCAAACCCTGCCGCTGGCATTTGGTGGTTTGGTATTGGCCCTGTTCCTCGCTATCGTCAGTGCGCTACTCACCGCAGGTCGCTATGGCGTGTTACGCAGCGCCGTATCGTGGCTGGAACTGACGCTGCTTAGCACGCCAGTCTACTGGATCGGTATCGTGCTACTCAGCCTGTTCAGTTTTCGCCTGCAATGGTTCCCTGTCACCGGCAACGACGGTTTTATGTCGTTGGTATTACCGGTGATCACGTTAAGCCTGCCGATTGCCGCTATTCTGAGTCAGGTACTGCGTGATGGTCTGGAAGATGCGTTATCCCAGCCGTTCTCGTTAACCGTTCGTACTCGCGGTGTCAGCGAAATCCGACTGCGTTTCCGCCACGGTTTACGCCATGCGTCACTGGCCGCTTCAACGCTGACCGGTACGTTATTAGCAAGCGTGCTGGGGGGGTCCGTACTGACTGAAACCGTGTTTGGCCGCGCCGGTATCGGACAGGTCACGCTGAGCGCGATTGAAAACCGTGACATGCCGCTGGTGCTGGGTGTCGTTATGCTGTCCGCGTTCCTTTTCGTCGTCATAAATTTGCTGGTGGATGCGCTGTACCTCATCATCGATCCCCGCTTACGCAAGAAGGCGAGCGCCCATGAGTAGTGAACCCATGCCCTACACGCAGACACCCTCAAGAAAAACCTATCGCAGCCCGTGGCTGAGCACCGCGACGCTGCTGCCCGCCGCTATTGTTTTCCTGCTGGCGCTGGCGGTCTTTTTTCCGTCACTGTTTACCAGTCGCGCCGCAGATGAAATGGATATGGGCGCGGTATTTCAGTCACCGAATGCCACTTATTGGTTTGGCACCGATCAGTTGGGGCGCGACATTTTTGCCCGCATCGTGCACGGCACGTCACTGTCGTTAGGTATTGGCGTCGGTGCGATGCTCATCGCCTGCTTCGGCGGCGTGCTGTTTGGTACGCTGTCGGTGCTCGCCCCGCTGCGTATTCGTCAGGTTTTGGTGCGCCTACTGGACATCATGCTGGCGTTTCCCGATCTGCTGCTGGCGCTCTTGGTGATCGCCGTGCTGGGACGTGGGCCGGAAAACACCATGCTGGCCGTCGGCTTGGCAGGCATTGCTGGCTATGCCCGTCTGATTCGTTCTCAGGTGCTACAGGTCAGGTTATCTGGCTATGTCGAGCATGCGATTGCGCTGGGTGAACACCCGTTATATATCGTCTTCCGCCATATCATTCCCAATACGCTGCGCCCGCTGCTGATTGTCGCCACCATTGGCGTCGGGCACGCCGTACTGTCAGCCTCAGCGCTGAGCTTTCTGGGGCTGGGCGTCGTCCCACCGACCGCAGAATGGGGCGCACTACTCGCCGACGGGCGTAATTTCCTTGATATCGCACCGTGGGTCAGCCTGCTACCCGCCAGCGTCGTCGCGCTGTCGGTGATTTCCATTACCGTGCTCGGTCGCCGTTTACAGGCTATTTTGGCAAAAGGAGAGGCCCGATGAGCCTGAACACACCTTCTCACCCCTCTTCAGATACACCGGCGAAGACGCCGCTGCTGCGCGTGGACAGCTTGAGCGTGACGTTTCCCAGTCCCTTCGGTCCGATTCGTTCGGTTAAAAATCTCTCTTTTCAGGTCAATGCCGGAGAAATTCTGGCGTTAGTTGGCGAATCGGGTTCAGGGAAATCCGTCACGGCACGTACGCTGGTGGGATTATCCGGCGAAGGCGTCGATGTTCAGGCAAATGCGATTGAACTCACGCGCCATGATGGCAGCCTATGCGATTTACGCTATCTGACCGATCGCGACTGGCGTGCGATTCGCGGCCGTGAAATTGGTTTTGTTTTGCAGGATGCACTGGTGTCTCTCGACCCGCTGCGCAAGATCGGGCAGGAAGTCGCCGAACCGATTCTGACCCATCGCTTATTGCCTCGCCAACAGGTTCCCGCACGCGTAGCCGAACTCCTGAAACAAGCGGGCATCCCTGACCCAGAAAATCGAGCTGCACAGTACCCCCATGAGCTTTCCGGCGGCCTGCGTCAACGCGCGTTGATTGCTTCCGCGTTGGCAGCGGGTCCACAGTTGCTGATTGCCGATGAACCGACCACCGCGTTGGATGCTACGGTGCAGAAGCAGGTGCTAAAAGTCTTCACCGCATTGGCACAAGCGGGTCACGGTGTTCTACTGATCACCCACGATCTTGCCGTTGTCGCAGACGTCGCGGATCGCGTTATCGTCATGCAACAAGGTTCGCTGGTTGAAGGTGGCGAGGCACGGCAGATCCTGTCTGCGCCGACGCATCCCTATACCCGCAAACTGCTGGCGGCAATCCCAACAGCCTCCACGCGTGGCAAATGGCTGGCTGGAGCCGATCCATTACAGGGCGGTATTGCACCATCGCTGACAACCGATCGCATCAACACCGACACGGTAGCGCTGACGGCGGATCGGATTGCCGTATCATTCAAACGCCCGGACGGCAGTCGGATGCAGGCGGTGAATCAAGTTTCTCTTGAGATCAAACGTGGTGAAACACTGGGTATCGTCGGGGAGTCCGGTTCAGGTAAAACCACGCTGGGGAAAGTCATTCTGGCACTGCAAAAGCCGGACAGCGGCGACGTCCAATTAGCAGACAGCGCCTGGAGTACACTGACAGAACGCGAGCGCCGACCGCTGCGTGCGCGCATTCAAACCATCACGCAAGATCCACTCAGTTCTTTCGATCCGCAATTTACCGTCGCACAGATTCTGAACCAGCCGCTGCGTTTGCGCCGCGATCTGAGCGAGGATGAGAAACAGCGTCGTATTCTGACACTGCTGGAATATGTCGGGCTGACACCCGACCTGCTAGCCCGACGTCCTAGAGCACTGTCTGGCGGACAACGTCAGCGTGTATCCATCGCACAGGCGTTGGCTTCAGAGCCAGAAATTCTGATCTGCGATGAGCCAGTATCAGCGTTAGATGTCACCACACAGGCGCAGGTGCTGGATTTGCTGGTCGCGTTGCAACGCCAGTTGGGGCTGACAATGCTGTTCATCTCCCACGATCTGGGCGTCGTGCAGCACATGAGCCACCGTATCGCGGTAATGAAAGACGGGGATATCGTAGAAACGGGACCGGTCGAGCAGATCTTCAACCAGCCACAGCATCCTTACACGCGTTTATTGCTCTCGACGGTGGCGGAATAGCGCTGTTGACGTGTAGTGGCACGCTAAATTTGGCGAATGGGTAATCTCAGAGGACAGGATTAAGGGTTTTGGTAACCGGCTTCTTTTTGATGCTTGACGGTCAGGATCACCACTCTGTCAGTCAGTTCATCATGGCGGTAAAGCATCACGTACCCGCTGCTGCCGAATTCGATCACCAGTTCCTGATATTCAAGAGGGAGATGTTCAACGGGTCGCCCGATATTCGGCAGCGCTTCTAACTGACGAATGCCCCGAATCAAAACTTCAGCGGCCTTTTTCGCAGCCAGCGCATTTTTGTTTTTTAGAAAATCCTGCAGACGCTGCAAATCACGTCTTGCGCGTTCTGAAACAATCACTTGTGGCATGCAGGCGCATCCTGTTCATGCCCAGAACCCCAGGATTCTAACCAGGTGACCGTCTCATCAGCGGTGATGTGTTCGCCGGTGTTCTGGTATTCCTCCCACGCGGCCAGCGCCTCTTTACGGTACTGACTGCGTTTTTCTTCACGCTCCACGTATTCGGCGATGGCTTCCAGCATTAGCGCATGGGCTGAGCTATGGCGGTCATCGGCCAACGTTTTCAGTCGTTCTTTAATGTCCTGATCGATGCGCAGCGTCGTGGTTTGGCGTGGCGTGTCAGCCATGATGTGCTCCGATTAATATCACTGGTGTCACCAATGATATTAACCCCGAACGATGCAGGTGTCACTATGGCTATACAACGTTAGAACAGGACAAAAAGCACAGTCACTCCGCATCCAGAAAGCGCTGGCGGTAGGCGCTGGGCGAAACACCGAACGCCTGATGGAACACGACAGAAAAGTAATTGCTGTCTTCAAAACCGCACAGTGCCGCAACTTCACCAATCGTTTGCAAATCATAACGCAGCAACTCCATCGCCTTGCATAGCCGTAGCTGACGCAGGTAATGCGGTACGCTCATGCCCGTTTGTTCTTTAAAGCGCGAACGCAAACTGCGGGCGCTAAAGTGGTGCTGTTCGCAGAAGGCTTCAAAACGGAACGGTGCGGCAATACTGGCGCGTAGGGCATTCATCAACATATCTAGCTGGTGGGCATCCGCCAATTGCGGATTATCCGGCGTGTGGCGATAGCGCGCTGCCAGCAAAGCGATCTGCAACAGCAGCGCCTCACTCAGTTGCAGCGACAATGCATCCGATTTCATACACTCCTGCGTCAGCGCATCCACCTTCTCACGAATGGTATCCATACCTTCTGAGCCCAAACACCAGTGGCGCTGGCTTTGCGGATGCTCTCCGCCCGGCAGTAACGTGTGCCAGTCGGCGGATAACGTCAGGCGATTGCGAATATAGAGAATGTTGTCCAATTCAAGCTCGTGGACGGATTCATAGCTGTGACGATCGTGCGCGGAAATATAGAACATATCGCCGCGGGTAATACGGTAAGGCACATCATTCCAGAGATGTAGCCCATTGCCACGCCAGACAATAACCAGTTCGTCAAAATCATGATGATGCAGCGGAAACACCGGCTGCGGGTGCCGTTCGGCAACCATCACGGCATTCTTGTCAGTGAGGAAATAGTCTTCAGTCTGTAATTTCAAACCCCGTATTGCTGTCGCCATTTCCTCACCCGCAGTGACTATTGCCTACTCTTCACGAGAAAACGCCTGATGGCGTAGTGATTTGGGCGCCTGCGAGAATGCCTTGCGGAATTGCGTCGAGAAGTGATTGCTGTCGCTAAATCCACAGGCGTGCGCAATGGTGGTGATCGAGTCATCACTCTGCTGCAACCGCCGACGTGCCTCCAGCAATCTTAACCGATTCAGATAGCGTTGTGGTGTCATACCCGTGTGTTGTTTTAGCTGACGGTGCAATGTACGCAGCGGAAGCGAAAACTGATCGGCCAGACCGCCCCAGTTAACCTCTTCACTGTAATTATTTTGCAGCCAGCCCAACAGCGCCTGCACTCCCTGACGCTCGGAACCGTTACCCTGCGTTTGGAAACAGTGCTGACGCAGCTGCACCAAAATTTGCAGAAACAGGCTCTCGCTGGCAGCAATCGCTTCCGGCGCATCGCTCTGCGCCAGTTCCGCCAGGCTGTTCAGCGATTGCTTTAACTGTTGCATTCCCACCACATTCACCTGCCACTGCCCTTGCCACTCGCCATTTGGACCATACGGCAAAAATGCGGCGATATCAGACAGGAAGCGAAACCCGCGCGGCGAACGGTACAACATGTTGGTCAGGCACAATCCTTCTACATCTTCGAACAGATGCCGATCGTTATCGCGAACAAAGAACACCGTCCCGCTACACAGTGCGTAGGGTTGGTCGTTAAATACATGGACGCCAGCGCCCTGCTCCACCAGCACAATTTCCCAGAAATCATGATAATGCTCAGGAAAGGCCGTCTGTGGGGTACGCGGCTCTACCGCGACCGTCACGGCACGCGAAGTAAAAAAATCATCACCACGAAGTAACGTCATTTCAGCTCTCCATTCAGCCTTTGGCAAAAATGCGACCTTTGAAAAATACAGCCGTTGAAAAAGGCAGTCTTTGAAAAAGAGTAGTCATAAGCCACAAAACCAGCCTTCAAATACCGTCACCCACGCGCCGTCTGACTGCACTTTTTTTAAGATCGCTCCGCCTAATTGATTGAAGTGTGGCAAGGATCACACGGCGTTTCCCCTGATTTTTTCATGGTTATTCTCTGAGTAATTTCCCAGATTGTGAGCCCTTTCACGGTCAGCTTTGTCATTTTGCCAATCGCCTGTTACAGGTGGCACTCACCGGAAGGTGGCTTCTGTTACCGATCCTTACACTGCAACACATTCAACGATAAGGAGTGGCGGCTATGGCGGTGAAGAATATCGTGGCGGTGGATTTGGGCGCATCCAGCGGTCGGGTGATGCTGGCGACGTTCCATACCGCAACGCAGCATCTGACGCTGAAAGAAATTCACCGTTTCAGCAACACGCTGATTTTTCAGGACGGTCATCACCAGTGGGATCTGGCCACACTGGAACACGACATTCTTACCGGATTACACCAAATTGATGCTACGGGTCTCGCCCCCGATAGCATTGGGATAGACAGTTGGGGCGTGGACTATGTGCTACTCGATAAAAACGGACAGCGCGTCGGCCTACCGTATTCTTATCGCGACCATCGTACCGACGGTGTGATGGCTGCCGTCACCGCAGAGCTGGGCCGTGAGGCCATCTATCAACGTACCGGCATTCAGTTTCTGCCGTTCAATACGCTGTACCAGCTCAAAGCGCTGTGCGACATGCCTCCCGACGATCGGGATCGAGTAGAGCATTTGCTGATGATCCCCGACTATTTTCACTATCGCCTCACGGGTCAACGGGTCTGCGAATACACCAACGCCAGCACGACTCAACTGCTCAATCTGGAACAGAAAACCTGGGACGGCGAACTACTGGACTATCTGGATGTGCCGCGCCGCTGGTTGAGCGATCCCGTGCAGCCGGGGCACGCCGTCGGGAATTGGGCCGCGCCGAGCGGGCGGCAGATTCCCGTTACCGCCGTCGCGACGCACGATACCGCCAGCGCGGTAGTCGGTGCACCGTTGCAGAGCCGCGACAGCGCCTACCTCAGTTCTGGCACGTGGTCGCTGATGGGCATCGAGAGCGACACCCCGTTTAACTGCCCGCAGGCGCTAGCAGCCAATATCACCAATGAAGGTGGCGTAGACGGCACCTATCGGGTGCTGAAAAATATCATGGGCCTGTGGCTGCTACAGCGCGTTTGTCAGGAGCGTGGCATCAAGGATTTAGGCGCATTGATTCAGTCCGCCGCCGCTCTGCCCACTTTTGTTAGCCTCGTTAATCCTAATGACGAACGCTTTATCAACCCACCGTCCATGCATCAGGCAATCCGTGACTATTGCCGTGAGCACGGTCAACCCATTCCCCAAAGCGATGCCGAGCTGGCACGCTGCATTTTCGACAGCCTCGCCTTGCTCTACCGGCAGGTCGTGCTGGAGTTGGGCGAATTGCGTCATGCGCCAATCCGCCAGTTGCATATTGTCGGCGGCGGCAGCCAGAACGCGTTTCTGAACCAACTGTGTGCTGATGTATGCCAGATCCCGGTTCTCGCCGGGCCGGTCGAAGCCTCTACGCTCGGCAATATCGGCTGCCAATTGATGGCGCTAGGTGCTGTCACCGACCTTACAGCATTCCGTCACATGCTGACTCATAACTTCCCTCTGCATCGCTATACCCCGCGTGCAGAGAGTGATTTTGCCGGGCACTGGCGTCGCTTTCAGGCGCTCAGCCAGCCAGAAACCGCCCCACAGGGCAAAAAGGAGACTACGCAATGAGCACACCAATTGAAACCGCATGGCAGTTGGCAAAAGCGCGTTATGCCAGCCTGAATATTGACGTAGAGGCCGCGCTGGAACAGCTCGACCAGATTCCGGTGTCAATGCATTGCTGGCAGGGCGATGATGTGGCCGGATTCGAAAACACTGGCGGGCCATTAACGGGCGGTATTCAGGCCACCGGCAACTACCCCGGTAAGGCAAGTACGCCGGATGAACTGCGTGCCGATCTGGAGCAGGCATTTGCATTGATCCCCGGCCCCAAGCGGCTGAACCTGCACGCTATCTATCTGGAATCCGCACAGCCTGTCGCCCGTAACGAAATTGCCCCAGAACATTTCAGCTCTTGGGTTGCGTGGGCTAAACGCCACCAGCTTGGGCTAGACTTTAACCCGACCTGCTTTTCTCATCCGCTGAGTGCAGACGGCTTTACGCTGTCACACCCAGACGAAAAAGTGCGCCGCTTCTGGATTGAGCACTGTCAGGCAAGCCGTCGGATTTCTGCTTACTTCGGTCGCGAACTCGGTACACCGTCAGTCATGAACATCTGGGTGCCGGACGGCATGAAAGATTTAACCATCGATCGTCTGGCGTTCCGCCAGCGGCTGCTCAGCGCACTGGATGAGGTCATCGCCGAACCGCTCGATCAGGCACACCATATCGACGCCGTGGAAAGCAAGCTGTTCGGGATCGGCGCGGAAAGTTTTACCGTCGGCTCCAGCGAATTTTGTCTCGGCTACGCAGCCAGCCGCGGCACCGCACTCTGTCTGGATGCCGGACACTTCCATCCGACGGAAGTGATTTCCGACAAGATCTCCAGCGCGATTCTTTACGTCCCGCGCCTGCTGCTGCACGTCAGCCGCCCGGTGCGCTGGGACAGCGATCATGTCGTGCTGCTGGATGACGAAACGCAGGCTATCGCTCACGAGATCGTGCGCCATAAATTGCTTAATCGCGTCCATATCGGGCTCGATTTCTTTGATGCCTCAATCAACCGCATCGCGGCCTGGGTCATCGGCACGCGCAATATGAAGAAAGCTCTGCTGCGCGCGCTGCTGGAACCCACGGAAACGCTGCGCACATTGGAGCAAAACGGCGATTACACCGCACGTCTGGCGCTGCTGGAAGAGCAAAAATCGCTGCCGTGGCAAGCCGTGTGGGAGCACTACTGCCAGCGTCATGACGTCATCCCAGGCAGCGACTGGCTGCAACAGGTACGTCAGTATGAAGAAACTATCCTCACTCAACGTCAAGGGTAAGACTATGCAAGCAATTCTCTCTTCCTGGTTTGTACAGGGAATGGTTAAAGCCACCAGCGACATGTGGCTCAAAGGCTGGGACGAACGTAACGGCGGTAACGTCAGCCTGCGCCTGACGGCTGAGGATGTGACGCCTTATGAAAGCGATTTCTATCCGCAGCCGCGTCATGAAGCGCTATCACAGCCAATGCCAGAACTGGCGGACTGCTGGTTTATCGTTACGGGCTCCGGCAAGTTCTTCCGCAACGTTCAACTGGACCCGGCGGATTCACTGGTAGTGTTGCAGATCGATAGCGACGGCAAAGGCTACCGCATCTTCTGGGGGCTGACCAACGGCGGGTTGCCAACCTCTGAACTGGCCTCGCATTTCCAGTCGCACATTGTGCGCATGGGTGTGACCCATGGACACGATCGCGTCATCATGCACTGCCACGCGACCAATCTGATCGCCCTGAGCTATGTGCTAGAACTGGATACCGCCAAGTTCACCCGTGAGCTATGGGAAGGTAGCACGGAGTGTCTGGTCGTCTTCCCTGACGGCGTAGGCATTGTGCCGTGGATGGTGCCGGGCACCGATGCCATTGGCGATGCCACCTCCGAGCAAATGAAGCGTCATTCGTTGGTACTGTGGCCATTTCACGGCATTTTCGGTACTGGCCCAACGCTGGATGACGCCTTCGGCCTGATCGATACTGCCGAGAAATCCGCCGAAGTTATGGTGAAAGTCATCTCGATGGGCGGTAAGAAACAAACGATCTCTACCGAAGAGCTGATCGCACTGGGTAAACGTTTCGGCGTCACTCCGCTGGAAGCCGCGCTGCGCGTGTAGTTTAGATAATACGTGTAGTTTAGATAATACGTGTAGTTCAGATAATGCATAGGCGCATACAACATTGCCTTCAATCTCACAACGCCACGGCATACCATCGTGGCGTTCTGTTCTGCTAACGATGATGAGGACGCAGCCATGTTGCGTAAAGCTTTTGTGATGTCGGTTTTTCCTGACTGCCACGACGAATATCAGCGTCGTCATAACCCGATCTGGCCGGAATTGGCCGAGGTGCTGAAAAACCACGGGGCGCACCACTACAGCATTTTTCTAGACGAGCAACGCAACCTGCTCTTCGGTTATGTAGAAGTCGAATCCGAAGCGCGCTGGGAGGCGATTGCGCAAACGGAAGTCTGCCAACGCTGGTGGAAACACATGAGCGACGTGATGCCCGCCAACCCCGATAACAGCCCGGTCAGCGCTGCACTGAAACCTGTGTTTTATCTGGACTGAGTAATGCTTTGAACTAAGAATAATCCTGCGGAGGTAATATAATAAATATATTACCTCCGTAATTTGATGAATAAATTCTGTTACAGACAATTGTTATTTTAAAAGATATAAATAACTATAGATTGTTGACGATAGTCACATTTTATTTATCCTATTTGTGAATACCCCTCTTTATATCAATAATAAAAACATTTATTAAAATAATTTTTAACCCTCCATTATCAGGGTAAATATATTATCAATTTTTGATTTATCAGGATTTAGTGTTGACATGTTAATGCAGGGTGACATTAAACTCCATTTATTCATTAAGGCCAATTTATCGAATTCCGTATTATAAAGATCTTATTTTCTTTGCCGTTATCACTACTACCTTCTCTATATAATCAATAAGAATAGCGATGAAATTTTCTCAACTCACAGTGCTTTCCAAGTTATTACTCGGCTTTTCCGTGCTGATAGCAATGATGTTGCTATTAGGTGTGGTTTCACTACTCCAGCTTAGCGTTAATAATAGTCGTATTGATGAATTAAGCAGCAGCAGCCTACCCGGCGTACGATATAGCCTGGAAATGCGCGGTGTGCTGTCTGAAACACGTTTACAGCAAGTACAGTATATTGACTCAAAAACGCCTGAGGAGCGTGAAGGTCACCGTAAGGAACTATTGCAAAACGCCGATGCCTTCCTTACTGCGTTTAAGAACTATCAAGCGGTTGCCAGCAATGAGGATAAAAAAGCACTGATCAAGGTGATTGGCGAAAACTTCTCTGCTTTCAACTCAGTCAACGCCACGCTGATTGACATCGTGAATCGGGGCGATTTGGAAGAAGCCAGCAAGATCAGCGGCGCAAGCTCTGGCAAATATCGCGGCCAGCTCATGAAAGACCTGGCGAAACTCGTCGAGATGGAAATCGCCACAACAAAAACTATCGTAGACAGCGCCGAAACGACATACCGTACCTCACAATACTACGTGTGGGGGCTGCTGGTGTTGGCTCTGCTGGCAACCATTGCTATCGCGACGATTATTTCACGTAATATTTCTCGTCAGCTCGGCGGCGATCCTCATTACGCACAAGAAATCATGACCGAGATCGCGTCCGGTAACCTGACAGCAAAAATCCAGTTGCGTCAGGGCGACAACTCGAGTCTGCTCGCGTCAATCAACCACATGAACCAACAGTTGATGAACATCGTGCATACCATCATGAACGGCAGTGAATCCATCTCGCTGGCATCCAGCGAAATTGCTCAAGGTAACAGTGACTTGTCACAGCGTACCGAAGAGCAGGCTGCTTCGTTGATTCAGGCATCGGCCAACATGCAGCAGTTGACACACACCGTGCGGCAGAATGCGGATAACGCTAAAGAAGCCAGCCAGTTGGCGCAGCAAACGTCGGAAACCGCCTCTCAAGGTGGGCTCATCGTGGATGATATGCTTAAACGTATGCACGAGATCTCCGACAGTTCACAGAAAATTGTCGATATTATCGCCGTGATCGAAGGTATTGCCTTCCAGACGAATATCCTGGCATTGAATGCCGCAGTAGAAGCGGCCAGAGCAGGAAGCGAAGGGAAAGGTTTTGCCGTTGTGGCTGGCGAAGTTCGGACGCTGGCACAGAAGAGTGCCAACGCCGCCAAAGAGATCAAAACGCTGATTGAAGGTACCGTGGAGAAGATCACCGACGGTTCCGCACGGGCAGATAAAGCCAGTCAGGCGATGTCGGAGATTGTGCAGTCGGTGAAAAAAGTGACGGATATCGTGGCGGAAATTTCTCAGGCATCCAACGAGCAGCATATTGGCATCAAAGAGATCAGCGTCGCGGTAGAACAAATGGATCGAGTCACCCAGCAGAACGCCGCGCTGGTGGAAGAATCCGCCACGGCAGCACATGCCATGACAGAACAGGGCGAACAGCTGCGCGATGCCGTTCGTTTCTTCAAAGTTAATCAGGACCACATGCTGAGAATTCATTAATTCGCAGCAGCCCCGCTGGCTACCCGGCGGGGCGACCATTTGTTTCTAACTCATTTGTTTCTCATTCATTTCTTTTCCGACCTCTCTCCGCCGTGCAGTACGCCACCGTAACACCCGCTGATTGGCAACAAGCCCCTCTGATGTCACTCATGAGTAAACGTTGACGTGCGGTTTAGGCAAACTGAGTTATGGTTGCACCACTAAACTATGTACTTTGTTTCTACGTACTCTGTTTCTACGTACTCTGTTTTTACGTACTTTGTTTTTACGTACTTTGTTTTTACGTACTTTGTTTTTACGTACTTTGTTTTTACGTACTTTGTTTCGCAAACCGACAACTATTTCGCTACATGGCGATAAGGAGACAACATGGACGAGCACCCTAGATGGCCCGGTGAACCGCATCCGTTAGAATAAGGATCGTCTTCTTCCCCGACCTCTCTGTTCTCTCGCCTGCGCCGTTTACCTCCCTTAATACCTTCATTTTTTCCGCTTTACGTCCCTTTATCCGGGATGCGCGCCCGTACGCGGCGGACAGGCAACATTAAGAGAGCAGTATCATGACCGATATGATCACGCAAACGGGGCATCATCACGCCCGTAAGACCCCCACGGCCACCTTTGCGATTGCCCGTGAAGCGCAAAACAGCCTCGACCAAACGCTGGCTAACCTGAATACCCACCTGCACGGCTTAAGCCATGATGATGTCATTGAGCGCCAGCAAACCTATGGCGAAAACCGCGTCGCCCATGAAAAAGCGCCACACGCACTGGTGCAGCTAGCCGCCGCATTTAATAATCCGTTTATTTACGTGCTGATGGCGCTGGCCGCTATCAGCTTTTTCACCGATTACTGGCTACCGCTGCGTGACCATGAAGAGACGTCGCTTACTGGTGTTGTCATCATTCTGGTGATGGTTAGCCTGAGCGGTCTGCTGCGCTTCTGGCAAGAGTTTCGTACCAATAAAGCCGCAGAGGCGCTGAAATCCATGGTGCGCACAACGGCCACCGTCCTACGACGCCCTCACGCCAGCGCCACTGCTGTCATGCAGGAAATTCCTCTTCAACAACTGGTTCCCGGCGATATCCTGACCCTCTCAGCCGGCGACATGGTGCCTGCGGATATCCGGCTGGTGGAATCACGCGATCTGTTCGTCAGCCAGGCAGTGCTGACCGGTGAATCGCTGCCGATCGAAAAATACGATGTCTTCAGCGATATCAGTGCCAAAGGCTGTCAGCCCACTGGCGGCGGAGAAAGCGACCTGCTGGCGTTATCCAACATTTGCCTAATGGGAACCAACATCTCCAGCGGCACGGCGACGGCAATCGTGGTGGCAACCGGCAGCCATACCTATTTCGGTTCGCTGGCAAAATCCATCGTCGGCACGCGTTCCCAAACCGCCTTCGATCGCGGCGTCAATAGCGTAAGCTGGCTGCTGATCCGCTTTATGATCGTGATGGTGCCTGTCGTACTACTGATTAACGGCTTCACCAAAGGTGACTGGATGGAGGCCAGCCTGTTTGCACTGGCGGTCGCGGTCGGCCTGACGCCGGAAATGCTGCCGATGATTGTTTCTTCCAATCTGGCAAAAGGCGCGATCGCCATGGCGCGACGCAAAGTGGTGGTCAAACGGCTGAACGCGATTCAGAACTTTGGTGCGATGGATGTGTTGTGCACCGATAAAACCGGCACGCTAACGCAGGATCGTATCATCCTTGAGCATCACCTCAATACGCAGGGCCAGGTCGATGAGAGCGTGCTGCAACTCGCCTGGCTTAACAGCGCGCATCAGAGCGGTATGAAAAACCTGATGGATCAGGCCATCATGCAATTTGGTCGCCATAATCCTGCCATTGCCGCACTGGGCCGCTACCGCAAAATCGATGAGCTGCCGTTTGATTTTATCCGCCGCCGCCTGTCCATCATCGTGGCCGATGAGCACAACCAACAGCGCCTGATTTGCAAAGGTGCGGTAGAAGAAATGCTGGCCGTTGCTACGCATGTCAGTGAGAACGGGCAGCGGCATGAACTGGACGACGAGCGCCGCCACACGCTGAAAAAACTGGCAGAAAGCTACAACCAGCAAGGGTTCCGCGTGCTGATGATCGGCACACGCGAACTGAGCCCAGTGGGCAGCACCCTGCCGCTCAGCGCCGAGGATGAACGCGATCTCACCCTCTGCGGCCTGCTGACGTTCCTCGATCCGCCGAAAGAAAGCGCCTCTGCCGCGATTCGCGCCCTGCATGAAAACGGTGTGGCCGTTAAAGTCCTGACGGGCGACAACGCGATTATTACCAGCAAGATCTGTCGCGATGTCGGGCTGGAACCGGGTGAGGTACTGGAAGGGAATGCTATTGATGCGCTTAGCGATGAACAGCTCGGCGTACTGGTAGAACAGCGCACCATTTTTGCCCGGCTGACCCCGCTACAAAAATCCCGCGTGCTGAAGGCGCTGCAAGGCAATAATCATACGGTTGGCTTTTTGGGCGACGGCATCAACGATGCGCCCGCTCTGCGCGATGCCGATATCGGGATTTCCGTCGATACCGGCACGGATATCGCCAAAGAATCAGCCGATATCATTCTCTTGGAAAAGAACCTGATGGTGCTGGAAGAAGGCGTCATCAAAGGGCGAGAAACGTTCGGTAATATCATCAAATACCTGAACATGACCGCCAGTTCCAACTTCGGCAACGTGTTTTCCGTGCTGGTCGCCAGCGCCTTTATTCCTTTCCTACCGATGCTGGCGATTCATCTGCTAATTCAGAACCTGATGTACGACATCTCTCAGTTGTCGCTACCGTGGGACAAAATGGATAAAGAGTTCCTGCGCAAACCCCGCAAATGGGATGCTAAAAACATCGGGCGTTTCATGCTGTGTATTGGACCGACGTCATCGATTTTTGACATCACAACCTACGCACTGATGTGGTTCGTGTTTGCCGCCAACAGCGTCGAGCATCAGGCGCTGTTCCAGTCAGGCTGGTTCATTGAGGGGTTGCTGTCACAAACGCTGGTGGTGCACATGCTGCGCACCCAGAAGATTCCGTTCATTCAGAGTACGGCGGCGCTGCCAGTGATGTTGATGACCGGACTGGTGATGGCGCTGGGCGTCTACCTACCCTTCTCTCCGCTGGGGCCGCTGGTCGGCTTGCAGCCGCTGCCGTGGGAATATTTCCCTTGGTTGGTCGCCACGCTGATTGGCTACTGCACCGTCGCTCAACTGGTCAAGCGCGCCTACATCCGCCGCTTCGGCCAATGGTTCTAATCCTTTCGTCACATCTTCACGGCGGGCGCGCTATTACCCGCCGTATCACGATACGGCTCACAGTAATCCAGATAGCAAAAATACCAGCATCAAGGCAAAAAAACGCATACCACCTTAGATGTACGATAAGTTAAAGATCTCATTGCAAAAAATCACATAACCCATTAAATAATAATAAATATATTTTCATCAATATGGTGGTATTCGAAATAGGCGTGATTTTTTTAAGGGAACGATGAAATCAATGCTAAACCATTGTCCCATTACGCCGAAACTAAAATAAACCCCTGTCTACTTTTGCACACTGCACATGTCAGATACGGACGGATTGCAAGCAATGGAGCATATCTATGAAATCCCTACATCACATATCGATCCGTAGTAAGTTCATTTTGGCTCTCCTACCGCCAATCCTTGCCCTGTTGTGGTTCAGTTTTTCCGGCGTGGTGGAGCGACGCAGCACGGAAAATGAAATGGTCCGCATGGCGAAACTGATTACGCTGGCGCGCGATGCAGGCGAGTTCGCCCACCAACTCCAGCGCGAACGTGGTTTGAGTGCGGGCTATTTTGGCAGTCAGGGGAAAAATTTTGGTGCAGAGCTCACTACGCAGCGGCAAGCGACCGATCGGGCACAGCAGGTGCTGGAGCAAACCACCGCTAACCTAAGTCAGGACGAACTGGGGTCTGCCGTTAGCGAAGAGCTTGGTAAAATCGCGCAGAAAGTACAACAAATCGGCGAACATCGCCGTAATGTCGATAATATCTCGATCTCTGTTACCCAGGCGCTCGGCTACTATTCCGATTCCGTCACCTATCTGCTGAATATTGTCGGAGATATGACCCATCTGGTCAGTGACGGCGGCATTGCACAGCGGCTGGCGGCCTACTACAACCTGCTGAACGTCAAAGAACAAGCCGGGCTTGAGCGCGCCGTACTCTCCAACACCTTCTCTGCCAATAGCTTTGCTACCGGGATGTTCGAGCGTCTGAACCAAATGGTGGGTAAGGGAGAGGCGTATATCACTGCCTATAACATGTTCGCCAATATCGAGCTGCGCAAGGCTTTCGAACAGGCTCTTAATAACCCTTCCGCCCAGAGCGCGCTGCAAATGCGCAATAAGGCCATCGCTTCCCCTGGCGGTAATTTTGCGATTGATGCAAGCCAGTGGTTTAACCAGCAAACAGCAAAAATAGATGAGTTGAAAAAGGTTGAACAGCTCGCCGCCCACGATCTGGCTACACAGGTTAACACCTTGGCTGCCGATGCACGCCAGTCTTGGATTAGCTATTTAGCAGGAGCTCTGGTGTCTCTGCTGATGGCGATCGGCCTGGCCTTAATGATTATGCGCAGCATCAACGAACAGCTTCAGCAAACGCTGACGACCATTCGCGAAATGGGCGGGGATCTTACGCGCCGTCTACGCGTACCGGGAACCGATGAGCTTTCGCAGTTGAATCAGGCGTATAACGCCTCATTGGAAAACATCGCCGATATGGTGGTAAATATTAAGCGCAGTTCACAGACCATCGGGCGTGCAAGTAGCGAGATCGCCAACGGCAATCAGGATCTGGCACAGCGTACCGAAGAGCAATCCGCTTCACTGGTGCAAACCGCTAGCAGCATGGAAGAAATCACCGTCACGGTAAAACAAACCGCAGACTTTGCCGGGCAGGCACGTCAGTTGACGACAGAGGTAGACGATCAGGCTCACCGCGTCGGAACCATTACCGAATCGGCCAGCAGTGCGATGGAAAGAATTCAGGATTCCAGCCAGCGCGTAAACGCAGTCGTTGCCGCCATTGATGCTATTGCCTTTCAAACTAACCTGCTGGCACTGAACGCCGCAGTTGAAGCTGCACGGGCGGGACAGCATGGCAGAGGGTTCTCCGTTGTTGCTGCGGAGGTTCGTCAACTCTCGCAGCGTAGTGCAGACGAAGCGGGCAAAATCCGTGCGCTCATCGCCGATAGCATTGCCAGCGTCAGTGAAGGGACGAAGCTGGTCAACCAATCGAACCGGGGGATCAACGACATCGTCACCGGCACGCGTAAAGTACGCGATCTGGTGAATGAGATTGCGGTTGCTGCCGATGAGCAGTCGCTGGGCATCGCGCAAATTAACGAAGCACTCAGCCAATTGGAGATGGTCACGCAGCAAAATGCGACGCTGGTTTCTCAGGCTTCCGTTGCCAGCCAATTACTGGATGAACAGGCAATTGAAATGGAATCGCTGGTCAGCCGCTTCAAGGTTGACGATAGCGCACCACAGCAGCCTTTACCGCACACGCTGTTATCAAGGTAGCGGGGACGATACCGTTCGAGAAGAGCAGACCACATCGCCTAATGGTCGGCCTGCCCTTTCCACATTGTGATACTAACGCCCTCACTGAGGGCGTTGCCTATTTGGCTCTCACCAGGCACCGCTGACGGCGCTCATCAACACGTTGGGCAAACCATGCCGTAGTGAGTTTGCGGGTGATTTTCGGACTTTCCAGCGTAATCCCCGGCAGGATGGCGCGCGGCGCTTTCGTGCCCGACTTATCCACTAGCGCAAAAACGCGTTCATACAGGCTGGTGTCTTCAAAATCGAGGCTATTGCCCTTCTCCAGCGCACGACGAATTGCACTCTCGCTCATGTCCAGACGTTTCCCCAACGCACGCACCGCTAGCTCCGTAGCGCTGGCTTTATCCGAACGGTAGTTGATTAAATCGCCATCCAGCGCCAGCTTAATCCCTGTCAGACGACTCACGGCACGCTGGAACGCCGCGTTCCGGCTGGCATACCGTCCTGCGTTGAAATCAGCGAACCGATAAATGGACTGCGGATAATTTGCTGGATAGTTCAGCAAGTGTTTGATGCCAAAATACATCCCACCGCGACGACTAAACACTTCCTGCCGAAGGGTGCCGTCCATGGTATACGGATAGCCTCTCACGTTAGCTTCAGCAAAGGCGATGCTCACCTGCATTGGCCCACCGGTATGCACCGGGTTTAGCCGACCAAACAGCGTCTGCCCCATCGGTACCATGTC
Organism: Pectobacterium punjabense; assembly: GCF_012427845.1. Taxonomy (NCBI): domain Bacteria; kingdom Pseudomonadati; phylum Pseudomonadota; class Gammaproteobacteria; order Enterobacterales; family Pectobacteriaceae; genus Pectobacterium; species Pectobacterium punjabense. Next base: position 554,603 of record NZ_CP038498.1, on the reverse strand, counting down.
GATGAAATCATCAAAGATCGCGCTGAGCTCTTTTTCTGTACGCACTTTATCGAGCCGCTCGCTGTAGCTTTTTCCGTTAGGGGATTTGATGAGCAGTGCGGTACGCACGAGAAACGCCGGTACATGAACTTTCTCTGCACGGCGGTCAATCTCCTGCCAGGCTATTTTCGACAAATTCGGCACCTGCGGATCGGCATTAAACGTCGACTCTTGTTCGGTTACGGCCAGTACCGAACACAGGTTTTCATTGCTGGGATCGAGTCCCTGCGTGGTGAACGCCGTGGCGATGTCGGTCGCCCAACCCTGACGATCTTTCACGTTGTCCGGCAGCAGCTTGAGTACCTGAGCACGAACATCCTCAGGCCGCGATTCCGGCAGCGTCGCGGTCTTGCTAGAACAGCCCGCCAGCACCAGCAGAGCCAATGCGCATAGGGGACGAAACAAGGGAATAGAAGAACGGGGCATAGTCTCTCGGCGTCATAATAGGAAGGCTGTCAGAACGTTAGCGCAGCCCGCGGCAATTATCCAGCCGGAGGCAAGCGCATGCATTTTACCGGCTGACCTGGCATAGTTAACGCTATCACTAACCCGACGCGCTAACGAACGGACAACACACGCATGGCTGCTACCAACCATTGGACGCGAGATCAGCTACTGATCGCCTTCACCCTGTACAGTCAGCTACCGTTTGGCAGGCTGCATTCGCGTAACCCCGATATCATTCACTATGCTGGGTTGATTAACCGCACGCCTTCCGCACTGGCGATGAAGCTAGTTAATCTGGCTAGTCTCGATCCGTTTATTATCGATTCTGGACGCACCGGTTTGCGTGGCGCGTCCAACGCTGACCGCGCGCTGTGGAAGGAGATGGGCAACAATCCTGAGTTATTTGAACAGCAGTGCCAGCAGGCGATGGTATCGCTCGAAACAGGAGCGGCGGAAGCGACAGCAGTACCAGCACCGTTCCAAGCCAACGACAGCGAAATCCCTGATTATCACGGCGGAGAACGCCTTACACAGGTAAAAACGCGCATTGGTCAGCAGCTATTCCGCAAACGCGTACTCAGCAACTACGGCGAACGCTGCTGCGTGACTGGATTGGAAGAGCCCGCGCTACTGGTCGCCAGCCATATTCAACCGTGGAAAACAGCGGCAGAATATCGCCTCGATCCCAGCAACGGTCTCTGTCTGTCCAACCTGCACGACAAAGCCTTTGATATGGGACTCATCAGCTTCAATGATTCGCTGGAAATGCTGCTTTCTCCACGCATCAAAAAGCTGAAAAGCGCCGTCAGTGACGTCAACTTTGCCCAGTACGAAGGTAAGCAAATTCACCTGCCAGACGCCTACCCGCCCGACCTGTCACAAATGGCGTACCACCGTGAGCATATCTTTTTGGGGCAGGGGTAATCACGTCATATTACCAAATAAATCTGGTAGTTAAGTTTAATTTATGGACTATGGATTGCCTTGAAGATAAGGATTTAACTACATGAGTATCCGCTTCCCCCCCAAACTGGTTCCAGGAGATCTGATTGCTATAACTGCGCCATCATCTGGTGTCCCTCAACATTTGCATGCTCGACTGGAACTCGCCATAAAAAACCTAAGGGCAAAAGGATTTAGAGTCCGTGAGGGGGAATGCTTACGCACCCAGCATAAAAATAAAAGTGCCAGCAAAACGTCACGAGCAAAAGAGCTGATGTGTTACCTAACCGACCATGAGGTAAAGGCCGTTATGCCACCATGGGGAGGTGATTTGGCCATCGAATTACTTGAGCTACTAGATTTCAATCGGTTAGCAAAAACCGAACCTAAATGGTTTGTTGGATTTTCAGATCTCAGTACATTTCATTTCCCACTGACTACGCTTTCTGGTTGGGCAACGGTACATGGACCTAACCTCATGGATCTTGGTGCCAAAGAGCTAGATCCCACCACGCAAGCCATATGGAATATTTTGGAGAGCGACCGGGGAACGGTAGTTAAACAACACGCATCAACTGCGTTTCAAATTGATGAAAATCAATGGGGTACCGCAACCGATGCGGGTTTTAATCTGACGCAAAAGACAAGGTGGAAGCACCTTGATGGAACCACTTCTTCTGCCTATTTTCAGGGACGCCTAATTGGTGGATGCCTGGATATCATATCAAGGTTAGCGGGTACCCCATTCGGTAACCTATCTTTGTTTAGGGCACAGCATCACGACGAAGGAATCATTCTGTATTTTGAAAACGTGGAAATGAACCCTTGTGAGCTAACGCGAGCATTATTTAGCTTACGCTTACAGGGTTGGTTCAATGACTTGAAAGGTGTTCTGATAGGCAGAAGTGCAGCACCAGACGTAAGTGACCCCACACAACAACATTATTTAGACGCTTTACGTTCTGCTCTCGGGGATCTCACTATTCCTGTGCTGTATGATGTGGACATTGGCCATATCCCCCCTCAAATGTCACTCGTCAATGGTGCAAGAGCGAGTGTGGTATTCACTGAAAATGGCGGCTCCATCACTCAGTTGTTGTAAATGAAAAGATGGGCATCGCCATAGCAACGACGTTGCCCAATACAAATGCAAGCAAATTCACCTGCCAGACGCCTACCCACTCGACCTGTCACAAATGGCGTACCACCGTGAGCATATCTTTTTGGGGCGGGGTAACATCAACACGGGCAGATCCTCTTAGCCCTTCATTGCCTCAAATACGGTTGCGAGGGCGCTTAGGCGTTCTCGTACCTGCTCATCAGGCTCTTGACGCAAGCATTCAACAATACGCTGCGCAATCGCGTCATCCCACGTAGGCCAAACTTCCAGCGCATTAATCGCCATGTGACGATTACGGACCACTGGGCTTTGTAAACCAACCTCGAGTAATGACCATCCCATCCCCGGAAATCGTTTCAAGTCCTGAAGCACAAAGTCCAATGCGTGATGCTGCCGATATTCAGGTCCCATTCCCATGCAGTTGTCTGGCCCTGAAGCAATGCTTTGTAAATCCAACTGTTGTTCCGCCAACGTAACAACATTGGCAACATAGTCAGGATTATCCGTCTGCATCAGCTGATACCAGTTATCGTCCTGAGGGTTATCACGCTGTCTGGCATAAATAAACATCCAGGGATCGCTATGGCGTAAACGGCTGGCTGAAAGCGCAAGATTAAAGTGGTACTTATCCTCCCCCTCAAGACAATCGGCAATAATGCTCTCCCATTCTGGCCGGTCCAGTAACCGCGTTGTTCGATCAATGAGTTCACTGCACTGTGCCGATTCCCAACCCCCCTCTTCACTTTGCTGCTCAGAAGCAAAACGGCAGATATCGCTTATCGCCAGATAGTGGCGAATATCACGCTGAAAGCTTGCCTGCATTTGCTCAAGATATCGCTGGCAAGCTTCTGCGCCATCAGGATAGTCCTGCATATCCTGAGCGGGTCCACCATTGATTAACGCCTGTAGAATTTCCCCAGCCCCCAACAATAATGGCGCATCGTTTTCTTGTTTAAGCGCGTCAACCAGTAACCCCTTTGTCGCACAATGCCACGCCGTATACTCATACATCACCGCATTGACATAACCTTCACGTAATAACCAGTCACGCGTCGCTTTGGCTACGGTTTCTGGTAAACGCTCAATCAGTTGAACACGTCCCCAGCCACCCACACGTTTCGCTAAAGCCAGACTCTCACGCTCATATTCATCACCGTCCAGAATCGCGCCGAGTGCCACAATCGCATAGAGCGTCAATTCATCATGAGCGCCCAGGACTTTCAATATTTGCACACTGTTCTGCGTAGGGAAAAAGGCCAGCAGAGCCATCGCAAATTTTACGACATTCCGATCGGGGCTTTTCATCGCCAGCCATTCAACCAGTCGGCATAATGCTTCAGCGGGAACACGCTGATCTTCCGCTATTATTTCCAATAACGCATCAATGTAATCCAGCGGTGAGTCACCCTGTAGCAGGTGATAAAGCCGCGCCATATTCTCGTGTTCAGGCCGAGCCAGTACCGCTTCAAGCGCCTTAACAATCGTTTCTGCGGATGACGCATCACCTGATGACCTAAAATGGTGCCCCATCGCGCCATCAAGTGCCCCCGCCGACCAACGGATCTCGCCCTTTTTCACGGGTAACTCATCCGGTAATGTCTGTGCGCTATCCGGCAAAATCTCTCCAGAATCCACATAAGGTGCAAGCCAGTCATAAATCGATGGCCGCGTGCGTTCCCACGTCACCGGAAAAACAGGGGCATTTCCCTTACCCAATAAACGGGCTAACCATGTTTTCATTTTTTATCCTTAATATCTTTTCTCTGACGGCAGGAACATAGCCAATTACGCCATCACCGTCCGGTACAGCAGCGCATCCAGCATCGTGTCGTCATCGGACTTACTGTCTGGCAATACCACGAGGCTATCGGCATCGTTCAGCATCTGCGTGATAAACGCGTGGATCACTTCCCGTCGAGGGCCGTATTCCGCCTCACCTGACCGTTGCTTTATCTCCAACAGTTGATGAACTTCAGCCAACAGGCGCGGATCGTTTACCGTTCCCGCAAGCAACTGCGAAAAGCGCATCGGCGGCATGCCTTTACCCGCTTCTATCCAGCGCACCGCCAGCAGTGGGCGTAGCACATAGAAATATTTTTTGAGGCGTACCGTCTCGTCTTGCAAATAACCGCGAAAGTTTTTACGCGCCATCGACAGATAGTGCCAGCGAGCCTTGGATGGCGAGAACCACGTCGGCACCGCCGCCCGCAGTTCAGCCGTAGCATCCCGATCTTCCTGATAGACTACGGGCGAATCCAGCCATTCGATCAGCGTCGGGTTAGCCCGTTTGAGCAGACCAAGTGCTTTACGCCATTCCCAACCGCAGACGTCCAGCTCATCATCGATAGGCAGCTCTATCACATCGCGCTGTGCTTCGACACGTAAATACCACTCCGGCCGATGCACGTAGAGAAAGCGCACGTCGTAGTCGCTATCTGGGGAGGCAAATCCCCAGCCACGGCTCCCCGACTCACAGGCATACAGCACCTTCACCTGATAACGTTCTTCCACATCCTGTAAGACTAATTTTATCCGCGTCCGCATAGCCGCATCGACGCGATAATCCTTTTCCATCATGATCTTATCCTTTCACGCACACCACCTGACGCAGCGTGTGCACAATTTCCACCAGCGATGACTGCGCCGCCATCACCTTATCGATATCTTTGTACGCCATCGGGATTTCATCGATAACGTCGCTGTCTTTTCTGCACTCAACGTGTGCGGTCGCGCGGATCTGATCTTGCACGGTAAAACGTTTTTTCGCGGCGGTACGGCTCATCGTTCTTCCCGCACCGTGGCTACAGGAACAGAAGCTCTCTTCGTTCCCCAATCCGCGCACAATGAAGCTCTTCGCCCCCATCGACCCCGGAATGATCCCCATCTGACCTTTCTGCGCCGACACCGCCCCTTTACGGGTGATCAGCACCGATTCACCAAAGTGCGTTTCGCGCTGCACGTAGTTATGGTGGCAGTTCACGCCTTCCTGCTGAGTGGTAAACGGCTTCGTCACAATACGGGACAACGCCGCCAGCGTATGCGACATCATCACTTCACGGTTATGACGCGCAAAATCCTGTGCCCATTCAACCGCTTCGATGTAATCATCAAAGTGCAGGCTTCCTTCCTCGAAATACGCCAGATTACGGTCCGGCAGATTCGCAATGTGCTGCTGCATATCTTCCTGTGCCAGCTTGATGAACAACGACCCTATCGCGTTCCCTACACCACGCGACCCGCTGTGCAACATCACCCACACGCGATCCACTTCATCCAGACAGATTTCAATAAAGTGGTTACCCGTTCCTAACGTTCCCAGATGCTGATAGTTGTTGGTTTTCAGCAACTGCGGATATTTATCCGTCAAACGCTTAAAACGCGGTTCCAACAGCGACCAGTGTGTATCCACCGTCTGCGGCGGGTTCTGCCAGGAACCGACATCACGTTTGGAACGCGTGACGCTACGCCCGTGCGGCACCGCCTGTTCAATCGCGCTACGCAGCCCCAGCAGGTTATCCGGCAGGTCGCTGGCAACCAGTGACGTACGTACCGCGATCATCCCACAACCGATATCTACGCCGACCGCCGCCGGGATAATCGCGCCACGCGTCGGGATCACGCTACCAATCGTCGATCCTTTTCCCAGATGCACATCCGGCATCACCGCCAGATGTTTAAAAATGAACGGCATTTTGGCCGTATTCAGCAGTTGATCGCGAGCTTCCGGTTCCACAGGCACGCCCTGTGTCCACATTTTTACCGGTGCGCTATTCACGGGTGACATCATGTCGTAATCCTGCGTTTTCATCTCTTCCATTTTTTCTTCTCTTTGTTTGTCATTATTCGCTATAGATATTGCCAAAGGCGTGCCAGTTTTCTGAAAAAGACAAAATAAAAATATAACCAATTGATAATTAATGATTAAAAAATAAATCATGAAAACTAGCAACAACACAAAAGAACCGGTAAATTTATCCTATAGGATAATAATTTATATAAAGGTATAACATGAAGCGTCGTGTCGTCATTGGTGTTCTGGGAACCAAGCTGGATAGGCGGGGTAAACGGGAGAATCGCTGGACGAAATGGCGGCCTACCGTCGGCCTGTGTCAGCAGCCCGATTTTCCGGTCGACCGTCTGGAACTGCTGCATCAATCGCGCAACGAGGGAATGGCACAACAGGTGGCAGAGGATATCGCTGTGGTATCACCCGCCACGCAGGTCACGCTTCAGACCGTTGAGTTAAACGATCCGTGGAATCTGGAAGAGGTCTACAGCGCCTTTCTGGACTTTGCGAGCCGCTACCCGTTCGATACCGAGAACGAAGAGTATTTCGTTCACATCACCACCGGCACCCACGTCGTACAGATTTGCTGGTTCCTGCTGACCGAAGCCCGCTATCTGCCCGCCAAGCTGCTGCAAACCGCGCCGGGGGAGAAAGCGGATCGTCCGGCACCGCAGGGCATCTATGCCGTTATCGATCTGGATCTCAGCCGCTACGCGACCCTCACCAGCCGCTTCCAGCATGAGCAGGAGCGCTCCGTCTCGTTCCTGAAATCAGGCATCGAAACGCGCAACAACACGTTCAACGCGCTGATCGACCAGATTGAACGCGTCGCACTACGCTCTACCGCGCCGATGCTGCTGACTGGGCCGACGGGCGCGGGGAAATCCTTTCTGGCCCAACGCATCTATCAGTTACGTCAATCTCGCCATCTGGTCAGCGGTAGGTTTGTTGCGGTTAACTGTGCCACGCTGCGCGGCGATAATGCGATGTCGACACTGTTCGGTCATGTGAAAGGCGCGTTTACCGGTGCGTTACAAGCAAGAACGGGGCTCCTACGTGAAGCGGACGGCGGGATGCTGTTTTTGGATGAAATCGCCGAACTCGGGCTGGATGAACAGGCGATGCTGCTCAAGGCCATTGAAGAAAAACGCTTTTTACCGTTTGGTTCGGATAAAGAAGTCAGCAGCGATTTCCAACTGATTGCCGGTACGCACCGCAACCTGCACGAGTGGATTGCACAGGGTAAATTTCGTGAAGATCTCTACGCCCGTATCAATATGTGGACCTTTCCCTTGCCGGGCTTGGCGGAACGTCGGGAAGATATAGAACCGAACATTGACTACGAACTCCAGCGCTTCGCACGCGATCACCAAACACAGATCCGCTTCGATAAAGACGCTCGACAACGCTACCTCACCTTTGCCTGCTCATCGCTGGCCGCGTGGCGCGGCAACTTCCGCGAACTCGGCTCTTCCATCGCCCGCATGGCGACGCTGGCGGAACAAGGGCGTATCACCGTTGCACTGGTCGAGGAAGAAGTTGCTCGCCTGCAAGCCAGTTGGCGAAGTGATGCGCCAGCAACCGCGCTACCGCCAGAACTCGCCAACATCGATCTGTTTGAACAGCGCCAGCTTGAAACCGTGCTCAACGTCTGTCGTACCACCAATTCGCTCTCCGAAGCCGGTCGCCAGCTGTTCGCCGTCTCACGCCAGCAAAAACAGAAGCCCAACGACGCTGACCGACTGCGTAAATATCTGGCGCGTTTTGGGCTGAGCTGGGAGGGGTTGAAGCGGGTATAAATTCATCATAAATTTATACCTTACGTGTAGGCTACGATATCATTACTCTGTTATTCTCAAGGCAACAGCAAGATGAAAATTACTCGCTATTGTCACATAGCAGAAGTCTACCGCTTATAGCCATATTCAACATAAGCAATTGTTTTAATTAAGGAAGATGATATGAAAACCACAATGTCTCAGAAGTCGGCCCGTGAAGGCCTTGGCAACCCTGAACTGTTCCAGGGGGGCGTTTATATAACGAAGAACGGCTCCGCAGAACTTTTCGTGCAGACGGCAGCAGAGCGCGAGGCAGAGTTGATCGAGAGAGAAAGAGAAAGGCAATCTAACGCACTTTTGAAACTGGTGATGACAGCCAAAAAAGAAATTAAAGACGGTCAGGGAATGTCCGCCGAGGAAGCACTACAAAAATTACGTGAAGCACGAACGTAAATAAGGAGCCAATTTGGCCAGTTCGTACACCATTAAAGTCGCACCTGCGGCTGTCTGGTCTTTGCAGGATGCTGAGTCTTATAAATCTCACTATATCGGCATTGCGCAGGCCGCTACATGGTCTGAATCGTTGTTCTCATCATCCATACAGGCCATTTCTCAAGATCCTGCACGCTACAGGCACAACGCGATATTATCCGATAAGGGAATTTCGCTCCGTGAACGTCTCTCAGTAGAAGATGATTTTCGCTGTTTGTATGATGTTGATGAAGAAAGTGGAATCATAGAGATCCTGCTTTTCGTCAGCATGAAACAGGACCTTGAGAAAATGCTCTATCGCTATCATGTGTTGAGCTGATTGGTTCCATAAGATACCGCTCGATAAACAGAACGCTTTTCCGCCCCACAGGCAGCGTAGTCGCCTCATTTTAGGGGAAACACAGGGGGAGGTTCCCGCAGGGAGGCCTCACCCCTGTGGTCGCCCCGTGTATCGCGGTTTGCCAGCGGAGGCTTTCAAGCCTGTTTCTGCGACCTTCATTCCAAAACCCGTTGTAATTCCACTGTAAATCCATCCACCCTATTTCACGTTTTTCATCGTTGGAATACAGTCTCTGTGCTGCGGCAACATCCGTAGCCGGGCTTGGAACCCCGAGCATCTCAAGACTGAAAAACGCTTTGTTTTTTCAGGGGCTGCGTGCACACTCTTTACGGTGACGCAGGCAGGACAACCGTAAGGTTGACCGGTCTTCTTGAGAGCCGGGGTTCCAATCCTGTCTGTGTCACCCCCCAAGTTTGGAACCTTGTGTGGTGGCGGACTTAATTATCTCAAGGAAAAAATGACCATGACGGACACTCACGCCACACCCGCAGACAGCACCATTACCATTTTCCGCGATCTGATCGCTGGCCTGCCTTTCGCGCAGTTAGATGACGTTCAGCTCTGCGACCTCGGCGCGATTGCTGCCGAATCGGTTGAAGGCCTGTGCCACGGCCTGCATTACCTAGGCGACACACTGCAAAATGACGTGGAACTGCCGCAAGAAAGCCTCAACCAGCTAGGCGCCTGCCTCAACGCCACCGCACACCTGATTCCAGCGCTGCTGGAAATGTGTGAACAGGCGGAACGTCATGTGCGCACAGTCACGGCAGTGGGTGATTCGCGTCTCACTACGCAGTAAAAACAATACGTTATATCCCTGTATATTGTTTCTTATACACAGATACAGGGATTCATCACGAGTTTTGCCGTTATCCGGCGTAAAAAATTATGCAGCGGTGGGCATGAGCACCGAGTGAGCGGCATGGATGCCGCGAAAGCCAGTGCCGCGTAGGGAACGCGTCACTGGCGGCTCGACTAGTGCTCATGAATACCGATGGTACCGCGAAGCGGCATAATTTCCGCCAAAAGCCTGGGGTCTCGGGGCGAGCGGCGTTTGAGCCGTCCCGAGTCGGGCGCGTGCTACGGAGATAGCATAAAAATATCGATGTTATAGCGCACGAAACCATCTCTCAGTTTGCATAAAAATATGACTAAGAGGCAGCCCTGAAGACGGGGAGGAAATAGCTGAGTCACTCTTACAGGCAGCGCTTAAGCTCTCTTCATGCTTCATCTTCAGATCCGCTAAAGCTAGAAATAAGAAAAAATTAATCAGTGATGCAACCTGTATTTTTTCTGAAGTTAGCCGACTATTCTGACATTAGTTAGCGAGGTCGTAGTCAGCGAGATGAGATAGACTAACGCTTCATATTTCGACGACATTCACCTTGCAGCGTAGGCAAACTCACATGGTTAAACGCACAGTGTCCGCCAATAAATCGATCGATATGTACGCCGTCTATGTTTTTGTGACGATGGCGGAAGCAGGAAGCATGACGGCAGCCGCCACGCGGCTAGGCCTGACGCCTTCTGCCATTTCGCAAACGATCCGGTTATTGGAAGAAGATTTCGGCGTCAAATTGGTAAACCGGGCTCGTCGCCCCTTTGTCCTGACGCCTTACGGCATTGCGTTGAAAAACCGTGGAGAAATCCTGACGGAGGAGATTGCGAACCTGAAGGCGCAGGTGTTGGAAGCGGGAAAAGGGATTAAACCTGACTTGCGTATCGGCCTGGTGGATTCGTTTGCCATCACCTGTGGTTCGGTGTTTACCAAGAGTTTGATGAAGAGTTCATCGCAGTTGCTGATTCGTACCGGGCTCAGTCCGCAGCAGGGTGAAGCGTTAATGCGCCGCGAGCTGGATATGATCGTCACCAGCGACCCGTTGATCGACAGCGATAGCGTAGTGCGTCATCAGCTGTTTTCCGAAGGCTATTTCATTATCACGCCACCGGATTACCGCAAGCGCATCAAAACGGTTGAGGACATCCGCGAGCTTTCCACCGCGCTGCCGCTGGTGCGCTTTAACCGGAACTCGCAGATTGGGATGCAGATTGAGCGTTACCTCCGACGCATCGATGTCCGCGTACCAAACATGCTCGAATTTGATAATGCGGATACCTTAACCTCGATGGTGGCGGCAGGTATCGGTTGGGCGGTAACCACCCCGCTCAGTTTCCTGCAATCCGTTGCACACTCCCGCGAGGTGCTAACGCATATGCCGGAACAGCTGAATATTAAGCGTTCGCTGTATATTGTCGGGCACCGTGATGAATACAGCGCGTTCTTTGAAGAAGCGTGCGATGTCACACATGACATTATTAAAACCGTATTTATTCCGAAATTGAAAACGCTGAACCGCGGAATAGAAAAGCTGGTTGAGATCAACCCAGATAATACGGAATAACAGTTAGGTATAACTATTCACGATTGGGAGACGGAACAAAAATGGAGGAATATATCCACCGCTAGCCATTTAACGATGCTTATTTCATGTTCGTCTCCCCGAGAACGCTTTTTATACCCGTTATACTTCAAGTTGCATGTGCGTTGGCTGCGTTCAGTCACCCGAATCACTTACCTGTGTAAGCTCATCGGGATTCCTTCGCTTGCCGCCTTCCTGAAACTCGAATTATTTAGGGTATAGCCATGATTTTATACAAATCGTGATGGGTTCGTGTTACCTGAAAATCAAAAAACAGGAAAGACAAACCCTAAAAAATCATAGTCTTAATATTGAAAACGATGCTATGTACATCGAACAAGAAAAAGGAAGAAGAACCATGTCAACGAATATCCGTATTGAAGAAGACCTGTTAGGTACCCGTGAAGTCCCTGCTGATGCCTATTATGGTATCCATACGCTGCGTGCGATTGAGAACTTTTATATCAGCAATAGCACCATCAGCGATATTCCAGAATTTGTCCGCGCTATGGTAATGGTAAAAAAAGCGGCCGCGCTGGCGAATAAAGAACTGCAAACCATCCCACGTAAAATTGCTGATACCATTCTGCAAGCCTGTGATGAAGTACTGAATAACGGTAAATGCCTGGACCAATTCCCTGTCGATGTCTATCAGGGCGGCGCGGGTACGTCAGTCAACATGAACACCAACGAAGTGCTGGCGAATATCGGTCTGGAGCTGATGGGTCACCAGAAAGGTGAATACCAATACCTCAACCCGAACGACCACCTGAACAAATGCCAGTCCACCAACGATGCTTACCCAACCGGCTTCCGCATCGCGGTATACACCTCTATCCTGAAACTGGTTGAAGCGATTACCCAACTGAGTGATGGCTTTGAGCGCAAAGCAAAAGAGTTCGAAAACATCCTGAAAATGGGCCGTACCCAGTTGCAAGACGCCGTACCGATGACCCTTGGTCAAGAATTCCACGCGTTCAACGTGCTGCTGAAAGAAGAAAACCGTAACCTGCTGCGCACCGCTGAGCTGCTGCTGGAAGTGAACCTGGGCGCTACCGCCATCGGTACACGTTTGAACACGCCGGATGAGTACCAGAAACTGGCCGTTCAACATTTGGCAAAAGTCAGCGGCCTGCCTTGCGTACCAGCTGAAGACCTGATCGAAGCAACCTCCGACTGTGGTGCTTACGTGATGATGCACAGCGCCCTGAAACGCGTCGCAGTTAAAATGTCGAAGATCTGTAACGACCTGCGCCTGCTGTCTTCCGGCCCGCGTACTGGCCTGAACGAAATCAACCTGCCAGAATTGCAGGCAGGCTCATCCATCATGCCAGCCAAAGTTAACCCGGTTGTACCAGAAGTCGTCAATCAGGTGTGCTTCAAAGTGATCGGCAACGATACCTGCGTCACCATGGCGGCAGAAGCAGGCCAGTTGCAGTTGAACGTGATGGAACCGGTTATCGGGCAGGCCATGTTCGAATCCATCCAGATTCTGTCCAGCGCCTGCTACAACCTGCTGGAAAAATGCGTCAACGGCATCACCGCCAACAAAGACGTGTGTGAAGCTTACGTCTTCAACTCTATCGGTATCGTGACCTACCTGAACCCGTTCATCGGCCACCATAACGGCGATATCGTCGGAAAGATCTGTGCCGAAACCGGTAAGAGCGTGCGTGAAGTGGTGCTGGAGCGCGGCCTGCTGACCGAAGAACAGCTGGACGACATTTTCTCCATCCAGAACCTGATGCACCCGGCCTACAAAGCCAAACGCTACACCGACGAAAACGAAGCCGTTTAATTTTCGTTTTCTGTCACTATTTTCGATCGCTGCTATACAGGCCCGGAGGAAACTTCGGGCTTTTTCTTATTCATTATTTACAGTATGACGATATTATTTTTATCCGCCGAGTGCTGACGTAGCAGAGATACCGTGACTTATTTCCCGCTGCACCTCTCCCCTAAAAATAAATTTCCCAATTCAATCCCTTATATTATTTGAATAATTTGGGATTTAGACCAAAACTAAATCATCACAAAAAATAATACGGAACACATCACCCGCAATACGTGTTTGTTTACCTGACGTTAGATGCTTTTCCTCATCATGTACAAACGGACAAGCCTTGTGCTGCTTTCAGCGGGCTTATTTTTATTAATTTGACGGTATTTGGGTAAAAGGATGATTTCACCTGGCATGCCTCGAATAACACACGGCAAAATCCGGCTTCTGACTTATTTCCCCGTCGCGCTGCTGCTGTTGCAGTGCTGGTCGTCCACGGCATTGGGGCAAACCATCTCGTTTAATCAGGCCTGGGCCCGCCTGTTGCAGAGCGATGACAGCATTGCCGCTGAACACGCCGGGGTCGATCGCGCACAGTTCCTGAAAGAATCCGCCAAAGGGCTCTATTGGCCGCAGGTCAACGTGGGCGCAAGCTATACGCGCCTCGACAAACCTGTCGAACTGGACGCACGTGACTTAAACCCGCTGTCGAACCACCGGGACATCTTCGCCGCGCTCAATCAGCTGATTAATACCAGTGGCAATCCCTTCGTCACCCGTTTCACAGAGCAAAATGTGGTCACCAGCTCCGTTCAGGTCGTCTGGCCGTTATTCACCGGAGGCAGGATTGATGCGGCTCAGTCGATTCGTGCCGCACAGGTGAATGAGGCAGAGCAAATGCTGATCGTCCGCACACTGGCGCAGTTTGAGGCGCTGGCACAGACTTACTACGGCGTGGTGATGGCGCATCAGGTAATGAAGACGCGTCAGGATATTGAGAAAGGCATGGCGCAACACTATGACCATGCGCGCAAGCTGGAAGCGCAGGGCCAAATCGCACGAGTCGAAGTGCTGTCTGCCCAATCCGCTTATGACATGGCGCGTATCGAAACACAAAAGGCGCGGCGAAGCATGGAGACCACCGAAATGCTCTTCTCCAAGCTCATCAAAACAGAAGGCGCAACCCCTTCGTCTTCGCTGTTCGTCAACAAAGCGCTTCCCGAACTGCCTGCGCTGGTGAAGCAAACGCTCAACACGCACCCCGGCTTAAAAGTGCTCTCTGCCAAGCGCGATCAGGCCAAGGATCTTATCCGTATCGAACGCGCCAAATACGCCCCTGACGTATTCCTATTCGGCAACTATCAGCTCTATGAGCAGGACACGCTGTCCGCCAGAACGACTCCGGACTGGATGGTGGGCGTCGGCGTTTCCGTCCCGCTCATCAGCCGCGAAGGCCGTTCCGACAACATCGCCGCCGCGAAAAGCGCGGAAATGCAGGTTAACTATCTGGAAGCCGATATGCGCCAGAACCTTGAAATAGTCGTCGAGAGTACGTGGCGAGAGGCCCGACTGGCGCTGGAAGAGTTCAACTCTCTGTCCTCAACGGAAAAACTGGCCGAAGAGAACGTCCAGCTACGTAATAAGGCGTTTACGCAGGGCATGTCTACCTCATTGGACGTCGTGGATGCGCTAAACCAACTCGCTGGAGCCAAAACACAGCGCGCCTCTGCAGCCTATCGTTACGTGGTATCCATCGCCAGATTGATGGCGATTTCCGGCCAGATAAACCGCTTCTCTGACTACCAGACCCAATACGCCATACAGGTGACGCCATGACACAGCCCCTGCGCCCTTCTCGTGCAAAACGCAAATGGCTCCTTCAGGCCGTTCTGTTGATTGTGATTGTCTGGATAGCCTATCGCTTCTGGCTCGCCTATCAGCCCGAACCGATACGGCTTCAGGGGCAAATCGAAGCACAGCAGTATTCAGTGTCATCAAAAGTAGCTGGCCGTATCGCAGAGGTGCAGGTACAAAAAGGCCAGCAGCTTGACGTCGGCGATCTCGTCTTTACGCTCCTGACGCCGGAACTGGACGCGAAGCTGGAACAGGCAAGAGCGGGTGAAGCCGCGGCAGGAGCAGTGGCGCTGGAAGCCAAAAAAGGCGCACGTGAACAGCAGATCGCCGCCGCCAAAGATCAATGGCAAAAAGCCAAGGCCGGTTCCGAGCTAAGCCATAAGACTTATCTGCGCGTACAAAACCTCTATCAGGAAGGCGTGTTACCGCTGCAAAAACGGGATGAAGCCAAAGCCTCGTGGGATGCTGCGCGCTATACCGAAGGGATGGCGTGGCAGGAATATCAAATGGCGCAGGAAGGCACGCGGAAGGAAACTCAGGTCGCCGCAGAGGAAAAAGCGCGTATGGCGGCAGGCTCCGTCGCCGAGGTGGAGGCCTATCTGGCAGAGGCCCGCGTTGTCAGTCCGCACACTGGCGAGGTCAGCAATGTGCTGTTGCGCAGCGGTGAAATTGCGCCACAGGGCTTTCCTGTGGTCACGCTACTGGACATGAGTGACATCTGGATTCAGCTAGCGGTACGCGAAGATCTGCTGGAGCGCTTTGCGATGGGCTCCGAATTTGAGGCGCGTATCCCGGCGCTCAATAACCAGACATTCCGGTTTAAGGTATCTTACGTTTCCGTCATGGGGGATTTCGCGACGTGGCGGGCAACGGACACCCGCCAAGGATTTGATATGAGGACGTTCGAAGTAGAAGCGCGGCCAGTTCGACCGGTTGACGGGCTGCGCGTTGGCATGAGCGCGCTGGTAGAAATGTGATGGTACGCGAATGGAAGGCGCTGTGGCGCGACCGCTGGGGGATGGCATTAGCGCTCTGGCTGCCGCTTGTCACGATGCTGATTGTTTGGTGGACGCTATCTGGAGCGATTGTCCGCGAGCTCCCCATCGGTTTAATTGATCTGGACAACAGCACGATGTCGCGCCAATTTGCCAGAGAGTTGCATGCCTCATCCTCCTTCGACCTGAATCATCAGTTCTCATCAATAGAAGAAGGCTCGACCTCGTTGCGCGGTGGCAAGATCTATGCGCTGGTGGTCATCCCCCGCCACTTTGAGCGTGATATTCGCCTGAAAACATTACCGACGATTACTGCCTGGAATAATGGGCAGTTCGTCCTGATTGCCAAAGTCATCAACAGCTCATTGGCGCTGGTAGCGGGGACATTCAACGGACAAATTGCCGTGGTGCAGGCGCTATCTCAGGGGGCAGCCGTTCCCGAAGCCAAAGGACTGGCGGTACCCATTGGCGGGCAGATTACCGCACTGTTTAATCAGAACGCCAACTACGCCCAGTTTTTGCTGAACGCGATCATCCCCTCGATCTGGTCGATTCTACTCGCGCTATACGGCCTGAATACGCTGGCACGGGAGGATCGGCACGGAACACTCTGGGTGCCAGAGAATCGCACCGCCATCGGTGCTAAATTCCTGACGCACTGGCTAATCGGCTGGGCATGGGGCGGCCTATGGAGCTATGCGCTGTATAGCCTGCTTGGTTATCCACTCAACGGTTCAGCGCTGCTGCTCGTTATCTCGATTGGCATCACTGCCGGTGCCTGCATCGCGCTAGGCATGGCCTTCTATGCGCTGATTCGCGACCCGGCACGCGCCGTTTCCATTGTCGGAGCGCTAATGGCCCCCGGACTGGCGTTTATGGGCATCACCTTTCCCGCCGCCGCAATGGAGACATTCGCTACGTTCTGGCGACAATTACTGCCTGTCGCGCACTATGGCGACATTGCCATTGCCATCACCAGCTACGGTGCTGGGATCGCTCAGATCGCGCCCGCATTGGCCGCGCTCGCCCTATTCTGGCTCCTGCTACCGCTCACTCTCTGGCGTTACCGCTCCAGTGGCAAGGAGGCCGCATGCTGACTCTCGCCACTCTCATCCGGTTTGAGCTGCGCAGCTTACTGCGCGATCCGACTATCTTACTCACCCTGTTCGGCGGGATTCTGCTCTATTCCTTTCTCTATCCGCGACCTTACCTCGCCCAGACGCCACGCGAACTACCGGTGGTATTGGTGGATGAAGATGGAACTCAGCTCTCACGCCGTCTGGCATTTATGGCCGATTCTACACCGGAGGTACGGCTGGTGGCGCAGCGCAATACGCTGGATGAAGCTAAAGCGCTGCTTCTGCATGGCGAAGCGAAGGGAATTCTCTACATTCCGCGCCACTTCTATCGCGACATCATGCAGGGGAAAAGCGTTACGGTAAGCTATTCGGCCGATGCCAGCTACTTCCTGATCTATGGCGCGATCGCGCAGTCTTTGGCGACGGTCGGCGGCACCGCGGGCGCACAGGTCAAAGTCGCACGGCTGCTTGCTCAGGGAGAAGGCATACCCGCCGCCAGCTCGCAGTGGCAGGCCACTTCTCTGAATGTCGTGCCGGTCTTTAATCCAACCATGGGCTATGTCGATTATGTAGTTCCAGGTGTCTTCATGTTGATACTGCACCAGATTTTACTAATGGGATGCGGTCTGCTCGGTGCCGGACAAAATCAGCGCACTCGGTCCGGCTGCGTGCGCTACTGGCAGTATGCCGCACCGTGGCGTTTACTGCTGGCGCGTACGCTGGTCGTTGGCTGTGCCTACCTGTTGTCGCTGCTCTATATGCTCGGCTTTTGCCTTGATGCCTATGGCATCGCACGCGAAGCCAGCATGAGTCAGCTACTCCTGTTTACATTACCCTTCATCCTTTCAACGCTGTGGCTTGGCGTCGTATTGGGGGCCACCTTTACACGCAAAGATCTCCCTAGTCAGGCGGTGCTGCTCTCCTCCATTCCGATTGTCTTTCTTGCTGGCTTCATCTGGCCCGTGGAAATGATCCCCGCACCACTGAACTGGCTGGCTCAGTGGATACCCGCGGTCTTCACGATTCAGGGAATATTGCGTCTTAATCAGATGGGAGCAGATTTCACCCAGATCGGCGCATTTTGGTGGCATTTGTGGATGCTTGCCGTGCTTTACGGCCTGCTGGCGTGGGGGATGCTAGGGTATCGGCAGTGGCAGTACCGCCGCGAAAACCAGACCGCGCGTCGATAACGGGAATACTGTCCCGGCGAACACGCCGGGACAAGAGGTTTACGGTTTTGCTGTATGTCTACACTATTTACTCAATACGAAAGGCACAGAATTACGCAGTGAAACGTTCACCGTTTCGCTGTGGTCCATGCCTTTATATTGATGCACATCGGCTGACGTCCCCGCACTCACGACATCTTCCGCAAAGTGAACCTGCATCTTGGTAGGCACGTTGATGTCATTGGTTCCAATCCCGATAAAGACCGGAGGGGTAACACGTAGCGTGTTGTAGCGAAAATGCGCCATTTGGTCATCCAGTAGGTCATAGATCGCAGGCTTCAGACTATTGGCGGCATTCAGCCCCTCTTCCATTACTTTTTGCGTCAACTCACCGATACACATCTTACGAGCATCTTCGACAAGCTTAGCGGCTTTCGGCTCGAAATAATCCTCGACCTTAAACCCTGGCTTCATATCGGTTGCTGACAGATAGATATACATCACATAAGGGATTTTAGGATCGCCGCCCTTTACGTCCACGTCAAAAATCTTTTTCGCCGAGGTTTTATCATCAAAATAGGGCGTGCCGGTCAATACGGTCGAGGCGATATTCAGATTCGGCGCATAACCCGGTTGGTAGCCCGTACTCGCAAAGGCCGCGTGAGCCCCCTGCGACTGGCCGACGATCGTCAACTTATTTTGCAGCGGGAATGTGGTCAGTGACGCTTTGACGCTATCCAACACGCTCCATGCCTCACCACGTGAATTGAGGTAGTGATGCAAGCCAGCAGATCCTAGCCCCGCATAATCCGGTGCCACAATCGCAAACCCCAGCGACAGCCAGGTATTCAGGTACTGCGAGTCCCGAGCGGAACGCGGATTGAGGGATGGCGCGCAGGAGGTTCCCACACCAATCGTCCCATGTGTCCATACCACAACCGGCCAGCCCTCTTTGGGTGCCTCACCTTTGGGGATGAAAACCGCGCCAGTATCTTCCCGCAGGCTTTCACCATCGACGCCACTCTTCGAAGAATACTTGATTCGATACTGTTCCCCCGCCTCCATAAGGCCTAATTCTTTCTTCAACTCCGTCTTTTCTATCAGGGTACCGGGTGTTTTCGTCTCTGCAAAAGCAAACGGAGCCATCATCCCGACAGAGAGGGTGAGAAGTAACGCTAAGGGTTTTTGCTTGAGTGTAGGCACATGAAGCATGGCATTTCTCCAGAGTTATTTAATTGGATATCACTCTAAAGATAGTTCAGTTATGGATTAAATTGCGTGACGGGATAATTTTTTATCAATAAATTCAATAGCTAGCTAATTTTTAGTCAAGGGATGTTAACGCTATAACGATCTGCACATTGGCGTTATCGACGTCAGGTCGACTGCCGAGTATTCACAGGGCTAGCCTATACGCGTGCTGTACTGCGAACCATTCAAGGGATAATGCGCGGCTCCCAAATCACGTCATGCAAGACGAACGTGCCCAGAAACCGCTAAAGAGAAGGAAATTTATTCGTCGAAGAACCAGTAGCCCTGATTAACCAGCGCGGTTAATTCCGCCACGAATGCTGGGTTCTCCAGCGCCTTGCCCAGCTCTTTTTTACCAAGAACGGTGTAACGGCACAGCGCATCAGCCGCTTTAGGATCGACGGTATCCAACCGTTCACTGTTGATGAAGTAGCTACCGCCCACTTCCAGAACGCGCAGCCCGTTCAGGCGCGTCAGCACGTCACCGTCCATCAGCGCCCCCACAATCTCATCCTGCTCGTAAGGCGGTTCCGCCGGAGCGATATCCAACTCGTGGCGCGGCGTCGTTACAAAGCGGCCGAACCACGCTTTAAGCGCTTCCGGCTGATTAATCACGTCGATCATCATCTCGCGAAGACGGTCAAACTCATAGTCTTCAACCCGCCCTGGATGCTCCCGACAGGTCAAATCAGGATCGCTGTAGTGCTCACCTCCGAGATCGTTCTCCAGCACATAGTCAGCAAAACTGCTGATTAAGTCTCTACCATTCGGGCCACGAAATCCCACGGAATAGTTAAGTGCGGTTTCGTGAGTAAAGCCGTCATGTGGGAAACCTGGCGGAATATAAAGAATGTCGCCCGGCTCAAGATCTTCATCAATAATCGGCGGGAAAGGATCGACATGCAGCAACGCAGGGTGCGGGCAGAACTGACGCATCGGCAGTTTATCACCCACGCGCCAGCGACGGCTGCCCATCCCCTGAATGATGAAAACATCGTACTGATCGATATGTGGGCCAACACCACCGCCCGGTACGGAAAAGGATATCATCAGGTCATCTAAACGCCAGTCTGGCAATACGCGGAACGGACGCACAAGTTCAGCAGACGGCGCATGCCAGTGGTTCACCGCCTGAGCCAGCAGCGACCAGCCAGTTTCACCCAGATTATCAAAATGTTCAAAAGGCCCATTGCTGGCCTGCCATTGACCATTTTTATAGCTGACCAGACGGCTATCAACCTCCGCCTCCATCGCAAGACCCGCCAGCTCATCCGGCGTAATGGGGTCAACAAAATTCGGGAAAGCGTTCTTTAATACAACGGGTTGTTTTTGCCAATATTTTTCTAAGAATTCGGGCCAGTTAAGATTAAGTTGGTAAGCCATGCGTTCACACCAGTGAGAAGAGAAACGGGCCTGATTATAAAGAAGGTGGTGCCAGCACGACTTTGTCATTGGTCAATGGGGTGATAACTATCATGCAGACTGCATATTTTGCTTTATTAGATAGTGCCTTAACATTCCTTCTTCAGGAAAATCAGGTAAGGACATTTGTAACTGATAACCTTGCTTTTCATAGAAGGGAAGCGCCTGAAAACTAAACGTATCCACAAGCGCATGACGGCACCCAAGACGCATAGCCTCCTGCTCAGCTTCCTTCATCAACGCGCTACCGAGCTTCAGACCTCTGGATTCTTCACTCACCCACAAATAATCAATACACAGCCATAACCCTTTCCGCGTTGCGATCAACCCACCCAGCATAGTCCCAGCGCTATTTCGGTGAAAAATACCGATTTGCCCAAAGGAAGCAGGATTGATAAACCGATGGTTGTAGCTTCTCAGGCCAGCAAAAAGCGCCTCCCGATCGTTATCAGTAATGTCGTGCGTCACGATTAATTCCACTAGATCCTCCGAAGAATAGAAATGATAAAAACCTAACAATATGAATATAATTGATATTATTTTTAATTCACCATAAGAAACAGCTTCAACGAATAGGATGTCTAAACCGCATTTTTATGGCCTTGTAGTGGTCAATAAAAACCCTTTTCACGGCAACGATGATGACACTAGCACAACATTTTTCTATCAAGCGACGCAGAATGTCGCTTGGTTGTCTGAAGGTGTAGCTCGATACATTATCTAGCTTGATTAAGGTGTTCAACATGAAAGGATTTATCTATTTTACTGTTGGTCTGGTCGTTGGAGTCTGGCTGGTGAAGCAAAACCAGACGATAGATGACTTGAAAAGAGATCTAGAGAACGAGTAGATCAACACAGCGGACGATAAGAAAAACTATCGTATTCAACTTTTAAGCACAGCATTCTTTTTAGGCTCGGCACTATGTCAGATCCCAAAGACAGATTATTTCGCCATCTGGCGCTCCTGCGCCTGATACCTCGTCAACCACGGAGTATTTCTACTCCCGCACTACTGCAAAAACTCAAGGATCGCGAGTTTGACATCGATTTGCGTACTTTACAGAGGGATCTTGGCGGACGACTAAGCAAGGATTTCCCGCTCCATTGTAATGAAGATGAACGACCTTACCGCTGGAGTTTTCCCAGCAATATGCCCCAGTTTGATTTCCCTGCGCTAGACACACCAACAGCGCTCGCTTTCGCTTTTGCCGAAAATTATCTAGAGAAATTATTACCCCCCAGCGTTCTCCATCTACTTGAGCCACATTTCGCAATGGCTAACAGGCAATTACAAGGGCTTGAGCATAATGGGCTAGCACACTGGGCAAACCATGTGCGGGCTTTACCTAACGGTAAAATCCTTCAACCTGCAGAAGTGGATGCTGACATTTGGGTTCATGTCTCTACCGCGCTAATGGAAAAACGCCAGTTACAGATTCTCTACCTCAGCCGTAGCAAAGGTGAGTCCAAAAATCTGCATATTCACCCCGTCGGTCTAGTCGCGCGGCACTCAATAAGTTACCTGATTGCAACTGTCGATGGTTATGACGACCTGCGTCATTTCGCCCTGCAACGCATCCAACACGCAGAACGTCTGGATATGCCCGCCCGCGCGCATGAGAGCTTCGATATTGACAGCTATATCGCATCTGGCGCTTTTTCTCCAAGACAGAGTGAAACAGAGGTGGAGTTAATCGCCGATGTTCACCCACAAATTGCCTGGCTCTTACGAGAAACACCACTTAGCCAGCAGCAAACGCTTGAACCGTTATCAGGCAGCGACTGGCTACGCCTACGGGCTTACGTACCACTGGATCAGGAGACACTGTGGTGGATCTTTGGGCTAAACGACAATATTCGGGTGTATAAACCTGATTGTTGGGTAGCGGAGATTCGGGAAAAAGTCGAAAAAATCAGAGAGATGTATGAAGGAAAAGGCAGAGCGATTTAAGCGTGGTGCCAGTGGCTTATCGTCAAAATCAACGATCTCCTTTGAATAACGCCCGAGACGCTAACATCGCACCGTTTCACATTTTTATTTTTCGCCTTTAGTTTCGATTATACAAGGAAGGGCAGTATGTCATTACAACAAGAAGAATTACGGGTTAAAGCCTGTTTTCCACAGCTACAAACCTACTGGCAACGATATGAATTCCCTGAGGCTCCTCTAAAAGAGCTAGAGAATACTCTCAGCACGTTTTCGGTACGTTTACCGCTAATCGGTGCCTTCAGCGCGGGAAAATCATCACTTATCAATACCTTTTTGCAAGAAAACTTGCTTTCCGTTGCCATCGATCCAGAAACCAGCTTACCCACAGAACTACGTTTCGCGCCACATGAACGCATCGTATTGCAGCGTAAACACCACGAATCACAGACACTCACCCGTGATGCACTTAAAAATCAACAGTATGGCGAGCATAACTCAGAAAATATTGTGGAAGTTTGCCTGCCCTCTCAAGAATTGGCACACCTCGAAGGCATGACGCTGGTTGATATGCCAGGTTGGGAATCGGGGATCAAACAACACTCTCTCGCCATTGATAACTACCTGGATCGCAGTGCAGCCTACTGTGTAGTCGTCAGCGTTGATGAAGGCGTACTGAAAGAGAGCTTGAGAAAAATTATTGAAGAGCTGTCTATCCATGAAAAGCCCGTGATGCTGGTCATCACCAAATGTGACAAAAAACGCCCAGAAGATGTGGATGCGGTTGTCCAACACGTTCAGCAGCAGGTTGAAGCCATCACTAAAAAGCCACTGCTCGCGGTTTGCCGCACACAGCGTAAAAATGCCACAGAGTGGGCTATAGCATTACGACGCTTACTCCCCTTGCAGCAGCATTTTTTCCATCAGGCTATCGGCAGTGTCGTCCAGAAGCACATCGGGGACGTGCTATCGCGTGTCAATCAACTGGCACAGAGTCAGAATCAAACATTGGACAGCATCGAAAATAAACGAGAAATCTTAGCGTCGCAGTATCAGCGTTTACAGGATGATTTGCGGCAAGTAACCGTGACACTTCAAGAACAGCAGGAAGTGGCCACACAAGCCATTATTGATGAGTTTGCCAGTAAATTGAACGCTCAATTAGACACCCTCGCCTACGCGTTATTAAATGGAGAAGAGACGGGTAGCACGATTGGCCACGCTCTGCGTATGGCCTACTCTCAGGGGGTTGAGCGTCACCTCAAACCGGCAATACGTCAGGAGCTTGGGCAGTTGCACTTACAGGGAGGGCCGCTGGCGGAAGGAATGAATTTTTCTTATCAGTTCCAGTCTGATTCAACCGCTCAGGACATCATCACCAGTACCTTAGCCTACATCTTGCCGATGGCTATCACACTCATCACGCGTATCCCGATGGCGAAGCTATTAACACCCATTATTACCTCAGCGTTGGAATCACTGTTTAGTCGCGGTAGTAAAGAACTGATACAGCGTCAGCAGCAGGAGGAAGCCCGACAGCATGTCATCAACACGGTGATCCCTGCTTGTCGCACAAAAGCTGCACCAGAAATATCGCAAGCGCTGAGTAGTACGATTGATGACATCATGAGAGCCATTAGCGCGGCCGCACAGGAAAAATTAGCAACCGTGCAAACGACATTAGATCAGGTCGCACGTGAGTTAGCCGCAGAGAAAAGTGCCGAATCGCAACGCCAACAAACATATCAACAGGATCGCGCAGCGCTGCAACAGATGTTGACGCAATTGCAGGAATTCAATCATGGCTGATGTAATCGCAACGCTGGGTGAAGATGTACTACGTGAACGCTACAGCCTACTTTGCCAATCCTGCGAGGACCGCCCCAACGGGGCCGCAAAAGAGGATGAAGCCATCCTACAAACGCTGGAAAATCTGATTGAACAAGATTTGCCGACCTTGGCACGCAAAGGCAGCCCTTCAACCTTTACCGATATTTTGCATGAATTACGGCATGAAATGGTGCGCTTTCGCGAGTTTTGCGAGTATCCAGAACTTTCCAGCAAGGTAGTCGTTGGCTTGGGGGGGAGTTTCAGCGCGGGGAAATCATCACTGATTAATGCGCTTGTCGGCGATCGCAGTTGCCTGGTCACAGAAGTCGACCCCACCACCTCTTTGCCTACCTATTTGGTAAAAGGGAACGACGGTGAAGCAACAGAAGTCAGAGCCATTAATCTATTTAACCGCCTTATCTCAATCAGCCACAAACAGTTTCGCACCCTGACCCATGAAGAACGGGAAAGCTATGGCAGCCAGGTGAGCCGGATGCTGAAATCGGTGATTGTTTCTCACCACGGGTTTGGCTGGGAAAATCTGGCACTGCTGGATACTCCGGGCTACAGCAAAGCGGATGAGCAGGGAAGTGCCAGAACCGACGCCAGCATCGCTCGCAGCCAATTAAACAGCGCACAGTTTATCATTTGGCTGGTGCCAGCAGATCAAGGCACTATAACCCAAGACGACATTGCGTTTCTCGCCACGCTCGATCGCGCGATCCCAAAACTCGTTATTGTCAGCCGTGCGGATAAACACCCTGAAGAAACAATCGGCAAGATCATCACGTTAGTGGGCAAAATGCTGGCACAGCGTGGTATTGAAGTATTAGACGTCCTTCCTTTCTCAAATCGCCCACGCCAGCCGTACTCCGTGTCTCCGTTGGCAAAATACCTTGATGGCTGGGATCGCATTCCACGCGATCCTGGGTTCACAAAACAATTTAAACGCCAGTTTATGACGTATGGAAACTATCTGGACGAAGCACGCCAGGATGCGCAACGTCAGCTCAGTAAGTTCAACCGTATTCTAACCCTGAGTGATGATCCAAGTGTGCAGGCCGATATTCTCAGCCTGCAACGTAAAAACAAAGCCAGCCTGCATCAACTGGAAGACATTAGCCAGTCACTCAATGTTATTCAGCAACAATTCTTTAGCGGACTCAAACAGATTGGTCAGCGTCTGGGTATTCCATTAGACGAACCAGAAAGCGTATCACTGCTAGAGTATGCCCCCATCAGCCTACAAAAAATGTTATTAACCTTGGCTGACGAGCGTGATATGGATTTACGTGATGAGGTGGATACCGAACTGTGGCGGCCATTGACATGGGATATACAGCCAGAAAACGTGGAGCGCCTGCTGCGACGCGATGTTCCTGAGATGGCCGACATCTGGCAACCGTTGATGGACGATGCCCCGTTGTCTGGGCTGGATGCTTTGCTTCGCCGCGATCATACACACTTCGCCTCGTTACAAGCCCTGAGCAAAGGAAGCTCATCATGACCCACAATAATTTGGACGCATTGATAAATACGGCACGCATCGGGCTGGAACCGTTAGACGCTCATTATATTGCGCCACAAGAGGCTGCATTTAAGAACGACTATCTGACTTTGCTGGCCACCCTTCTGCTAGAAAATGGCGCACTCAATGACAATCAGCATCGACTGATGACACTGCTACTGCCAGCCATTAACCCTTCATTTCCGCTGTCTCATTATCTTCAGCAAGCGTCTAAATTAGATGCGGATAAACTGCGGCATATTCTCGATAATCTGCGACGGGATCAACACGCCTCTCAGGCGCTACTTTTTGATTTTGTGGTCGCCCAGAGAATTGCCGGACCACTCAGCACAACCACGACCGAACGTTTATCCTGGATAGCCAAATTAACGGGATTACATGAAGAACAGCTCTTACATATCAACTTTTGGAGTATGCAACTGCTGGGCCTAACCACACGATTGGCGGATTTCTCCAACCTCGCGGAGGAAGTGAACATCGCGACATGTGATTCGTCATACATATCCAATGATCCAGACAAAGCGACCTTTCCTCAAAAAGGTGAATTCTTAACCAAAGGGCGCTATGTGTATAGCGTCAAAGAGCCTCTTAATACACAACTATTTCAAATGTTCTCTCCATCTCAATATACCTCACGAACAGTCTATATTCACCAATCCTGCATCGTGTTTAATATCATTATGAATGAGGTAAAAAGTAATGATTTAAATTACGGTAAAAACGGTGAGCCAGTTTTTAAAATCATTCCTCTCCCCACGGCCTTCAGTGCCTGGCAATCCTTTTTTTATAGAGAACTACCATGAATGAAATAAACCCTCTCACGATCCTAAATCAATTAGATTGCTTACGCATAAAAGAGAATGCTTATTCAACACACTCGCTAAATGAGGAAGATGAACATACCCGTCGGCATTACTGTGCATTGTTGTTGATGGTGCTGTTGAGCCATGGTCCAATCAGTGCCGATCAACAAAGAATGCTGCAACTCTGGCTGCCGACTATTGGCATGGACGGTCGACAGGCGGAATTGTGTCAGTTAGCGATGAAGCTGGGACAGGAGGGGCTGGAAGAGGCGATAAACACCTTGCGTGACGTGGGGGGAAATTACAGTTTTATGCTAGATTGCCTGATCTTCGCGCGAACGAATGGTCCGCTAACACAACAGCAGGTCACACTGCTGGAGGCGTTAGCAACCTTTCTGGACATCGAACAACCACATATGGAAACCATCGTTTATGCTGCCTGCCTGGTATTAGGATTACCAACAGGAGAGAAAAAAGCATCGGAGCTCACGCTGGGTATTCACTATATATCTGTATGGCGAGAGTTTTTGGATGACTATATTGAGTTACTGTTTCTTGGGTTAAAAGAGTGGTGGGAAAGTAATGATTTAGATTATAAAATACCTCAAGAAAAAAAGGATTTAGGAAATATCACAGAAATCAATATTTATAGCAATGGATGGAAATACGCTACACCTTTCCCTGCGGGTTTATCTTTGTTAAAAAATATGGAAACACTTACTTTCGACTCATACAAAATCACAGAATTCCCTAATGTTAGTATATTACCTAAAAACCTACGTGAAATAAAAACGGGAGGTTACGGTAAATTTAATACACTACCAGACTCTATTTGTCAGATGAAAAATTTAAAGAGACTGTCAATCCCGACATCAAGTTTGCAAAACATCTCAGAAAAAGTCTTCACATTTCTCAAAGACAATAATATTGCACATAGCATTCATGATAGCTGCTTTATTAAGGGGCCAAAATGACAACGTTGTTGCAACAGCGTATTCAGCGCGTACTTGAAGCTACCACAGCTTCCCACTCTCAATTTGTTAACGAAAGTAATGCGTTACAGGCATTAGCAAAGGATTATGCACAAAAACTCGCTCGGTGGCAGCATCATGAGCAAACGCTAAATATTGGCATTATGGGGCAGGTGAAGGCCGGAAAGAGCACCTTCCTCAATACCCTGCTTTTTGATGGCCGCCCTATTCTACCGGAAGCAGCGACCCCCAAAACAGCCAACCTGACGCGTATCGGTTACGGAGAACAGCACAGCCTGCAAGTGGAGTATTACAGCAAAGAAGAATGGCAACAAATAGCGGCTCAGGCGCAGCAATCCTCCGTAAGTGATAGCCACAAGGTAGCGCGTGAGCTATTGGAGATGTCAGCGCATGCTGGTATCGATTTAGCCGCACACTGGCAAAAAGTAGCGTGCCTCGAGAATCATACGGAAATCGTCTTAGCCGATAATATCAGCGAGCTACAGGGATTATTAAACACATATACTGGCAACGATGGTCGGTTAACCCCGCTGGTAAAATCCACCACCCTCACCCTGCCGGACGAGACGCTGAAAGGGTTTGAAGTCGTCGATACTCCTGGTATGAATGACCCTGTCCAAAGCCGCTCACAGAAAACCCGTGACTATATGGCGAACTGCGACGTGGTATTTTTCCTCTCTCGTTGCAGCCAGTTTCTTGATGATGCCGATATTCGCTTATTAGGCGAGCAGCTTCCCAGCAAAGGCGTCAAACGGCTGGTACTGGTAGCGGGACAATATGATTCCGTGATTCTGGATGATGGATACGATCGCGGTTCTTTAGCAGAAACAGAAAACAACATTCAAAAGCGACTGTTACGTATTGCCCAACAAAAATCCGCTGAATTGGTGGAATTTCAACGGGGAAACGGCAATGACGCACGGGCAACCATTCTGGAGAAATTAGCACATCCGGTGTTTGCCAGTACATTCGCATGGGGATTTGCCCACTGGCCGCAAGAAAAATGGAGCGGCAGTATGTCGCATACCTTTAATCAGCTACAGGGCATCGCTGAAGAGCGTTGGCCCAATACGTTCACACAGCAGGACTGGCTGCGTATCGCCAATTTCGACACCTTAAGTAAGGTATGGCAACAGGCACGTCAAGATCGCCAGCCCCTTCTGGAACAGCAGCGGGCTGCATTTACGCATGAAAGCGACACCCAGCTAACACATATTCTCACGCACCTATCGGGCAGGCTCAGAAGCCGTATACAGCTGTTAGAAAATCAAGACATACACAGCTTGCAGCAGCAGCAAGCATTGTGTCAGAAACGGCTTGAGGGTATCGCGTCAGAGTTACGCACAATTCTGGGCGATACCATCCATACTGCTCGTCAGGAAACAGAACGTGTCAAAGCGCGGCTAAGTGAAGATATTACCCGTCATCGTGAGTTGAGAAATCATACTGGTTCTAAGCAAGAACGCTACTCCTACGAGGTGAGTGACTCAAGCTGGTATAACCCTTTTTCCTGGGGAAGCACACGTACCGTATACGATTCCCGTACCGTGTCTTACCACTACTTTAGTCCTCAGGATGCGATAGAACAGGTTCGTCAATATAGTCGGGCATGCGCCAGCCAGATCCGCCAGCATTTTAATCGGTTAATTGAGCCCGCTGCGCTAAAGAACCAATTACGTCAGGCGCTTATCCAACATTTGAATACAAGCAGCGATCAGTTTGATCCTAGCGTATTTCGTAGTGCACTGGAAAATGCGATCTACAGCCTAGTGTTACCGGAGCTTATGCTGGAAGCGGATGAATCACGCATCATGATCCCCTTTCAGGATGAAATCAAAACAAGCGAGGACAAACAACGGTTACAAAATGCACTGGATGATGCCTTGGGATCGATGTTTATCGGCTTGTCCCAACAGCTAACCGTAGGAGCACAGCAAATCTTCTCCCAACTCGATGTGCTGAAAAATACCCTCCAGGAAACGTTAAGCGAGAATCTGGAAACAGAAGTCAGTGAAATTAAAGCAGGGCTTCAAGATAAAGAAAATGAAATTAACGGGTATCGATGTTTACTCCGCCAACTACAGGACAGTTAAGCATCGCGTCCATATGGATGTAACCCTATAAAGGCTAAAATAAGTTCGTATTGCTATACTTACACGATAGTCAATGCGAACTTGCTATTTCTTATTACCCACACATCAAATCGTCGCGTTAAAACCTTTCATAAGAAAAAAACCTTCTTCTTTACCTCACGCGACCCAAACTGTCGCTCCCATCAGAATAATAATAAGTCACATAGATTCGTGGGCAAGCAACATCATGGATTACTCCATTCACTACGCGAACACGCAAACTGACATAGACATGGCCTTTGCCAGCGCTCTATCACGACCGAGGGATTTCATGATTGCGATTAATGTTGATCATTTAACAGTGATAAATCATACCTATGTACCTAGAGAATGTCTGAAAAAAGCAACGATCCAGCCAGCAATTGATATCATTACCCCCTGTATCTTCACGAAAAAAGCATTTGAAAATATAAAAATAGATGATCATGCCGGAATATCTATTATTGATATTGAACATGGTATTGATCTGGCATTATTAACTCACCATATCGCTAGCCAAGAACGAAAGGTTATTATTCTGAACAACCGCAGGCATGCGCCAGTGATGATCGCAAAAAAGGTAATACTGTTATCAAAACACACATCGATGAGCACAATTAAAAAAGTTATCTCAGCCATGCCATCATTCAGAGAAATAAAAGGGAAGACGATATCGTTATCACCGAATGAGAAAATATTCTTCAGCTATTGGTTAGACGGAATATCAATAAAAGATATCGCAAAAAAGATGGCGATAACCCATAAAACCGCCAACAACATGAAAAATAATATCTACAGAAAATATGGAATAAAGGATCTGCTTACCTTTTTACTCATCGCTAGAATCTCACACATGAAAAGTATCGCTGATGCCGAACATCACAGGGTTATCTACGTCGATAAGGTAGCGTGACATGAAATTCCGAGAGCAGCAGGAGGCTTGAATCCCACTGATTTTGCTAGCATTGTCGCAATATATTCCCTTCCAGTTTGTGTTGCGTATGCCATCTGTTCAGGAGCTTCAAACTACAATTTCCAACATGTCTATATGCCGTAAAGGTGATGGCGGTGCGTTGATCCTCAGCTGCACCAGGATATAAGACCCCGAAAGCTGTAGTGGTTTAATGAATTTGGCCACCTGATAAGAGGTGATATTCTTCATCTCATAACAACACAGGTGACACAATGAGAAGACGTTTCAGCCCCGAATTTAAGCGTGAATCTGCTCAGTTGGTTCTCGACCAAAATTACACTGTTATTGACGCCGCCAATGCCATGAATGTTGGCCTGTCGACTATGACGCGCTGGGTCAGACAGTTACGAGAAGAACGGCAAGGTAAATCACCAAAAGCGTCACCCATTACACCTGAACAGATTGAGATACGTGAGTTAAAGAAAAAACTACAACGTATTGAAATGGAAAACGAAATATTAAAAAAGGCTACCGCGCTCTTGATGTCAGACTCCCTGAACAATTCTCGTTAATCGGGAAACTCAAGACGCGTTATCCCGTGGCAACACTTTGTCATGTGTTCGGGGTTCATCGCAGCAGTTACAAATACTGGAAAGCACGACCAATCGAACCGGATGCCCACCGGATACATTGTCGCAGTCTGGTTCAGGAACTGCACTGCGCCAGCCATGGCTCCGCAGGAGCAAGAAGTATCGCAACCATGGCTACACTTAAGGGCTTCCGAATGGGACGCTGGCTGGCTCGTCAGTTGATGAAAGAGTTGGGACTTGTCAGTTGCCAGCAACCCGCGCACAGGTATAAGCGAGGAGGTCAGGAGCATGTTGCCGTCCCAAATTATCTTGATCGTCAGTTCGCAGTGACAGAACCCAATCAGGTATGGTGCGGCGATGTGACCTATATCTGGACAGGCAAGCGTTGGGCTTACCTTGCTGTTGTTCTCGATCTGTTTGCCAGAAAGCCGGTGGGTTGGGCAATGTCATTCTCACCCGACAGTAAGCTCACGTCTAAGGCACTCGATATGGCTTGGGAAACCCGAGACAAACCTGCGGGTGTCATGTTCCATAGTGATCAGGGTAGTCATTATACAAGCAGGCAGTTCCGGCAGTTGCTGTGGCGCTATCGGATCAAACAGAGCATGAGCCGACGCGGGAACTGCTGGGATAACAGTCCGATGGAACGGTTCTTTAGAAGCCTGAAAAATGAGTGGATACCCGTAATGGGCTATATGAACTTCAGCGAAGCCGCTCACGCTATCACGGACTACATCGTGGGATATTACAGCTCACTCAGGCCGCATGACTATAACGGTGGGTTGCCCCCAAACGAATCGGAAAACCGATACTGGAAAAACTCTAACACGGTGGCCAGTTTTTGTTGACCACTACAGTCTTGTAATCCCACGATAGCCCTTTGAATACGTTGATGACCCCACGCTCGAATACTTCCAGCTTGCTCTGGTGAAGTTGCTCAAAGGTGCTGAGGATATTGGCTTCACTGATGGCCGGTAGCTCCCCTTCATCGAGATTTTTATGCCACTGGCTGCGAGCTTCAGCATCCATCAGCGACAACATGCCGGATTTCAGCATCAGGTCGCGCCAGATATTGCGATCCAGTGTGCGGGTGATGGCTGACATCGCCTTGTTGGGTGCTTCTGTTAGCCAGCAGTCGTAGCGATGCCCTTGCTTTAACGCCCAGTCTCCAGCCGTGCCGCCGCCAATAGTTGCTGTTAGTGTTGAGATCGCCCGTAGCTGGTTGAGGAGCTGTTCTATCTGTTGCAGCGCGGTATCACGTCCAGTCACGATACGTTCGATATTGGTCGAGCAAATCAGCTCGGTGTGTTCGGTTAAAACCTCGGGTTCAATTTGCATCATTTGTGGTCCATACATAAAAGCAAATGCGCCAGCCCTTACCGGCTGGCGCATTATGCATCGGGGAGAGAGATAAATAGGATTGGTGTGGTGTTACTGGAAAACAGCTCGGGATTTTTATGCCTTAAGTAAGCCCGTTGCACGTCTGGCGCGAAGGATGTCGACAGTCGTGAGAAACGGTGATTGCTCCTGCCAGTTAAAGCCGTTGCGATCGATGCGTACCAGTTCGTATTTCTCCACCAGAAAATTGACGGCATTGGCCAGCGTGATGCCTGCATCGATATGCGCCTGAATTACGTTTTCCTCACAGAACGGTGTGTCGTTCAGCGTCAGGCCGTAGTGCTTTTCCAGCAGGTAGGTCAGCAGTTGTTGCCAGACGGTTATAGGTGACGGACAGGGGTTATCCTCCCGTGGAGGGATTGCCGGTGATGTTTGCATAGGAATACTCTCTACAGGTTAAGTCGTTAACATCAGGAAAATGCTCAGGATGGGAGAGACGTTGCAGGTTATTCTGCTGTTGCCGAAGAGGGATAGATAACAATATACACGTAGCCAACACTGCCCAGCGTATCGGCTTCACAGATCCATTCGTTGCAATGCAGCGTGACGCAGTTCTGCTGACGGGGATTCAGTTCCCCCATGCGTAGCTTCTGTTCCAACAGCTTAATTAGCTCAGGGAAGCAACGTTCCAGACTTTGGGCTTCTGTTTTGCTAAACGTACCGATAAAGCTGGCCCGGTCTGCCAGATAGTGCAGACGGTTACCTTCCTGCACCAGTCTGGCTCCGAATCGCGGAGTGACAGCACTTTTTAGTCCCCATTCCGGGGTCTCCGATGATGGCATGATGGTTTCCTTATAAAAGTGCGGTGGTAAATGTGCTCATCACAGCCAGCCACGTTCAGCGAACGACACTACCTCAGCGCCGCCGACAACCAGATGATCGAGGACTCTGACGTCGAGTTGTGACAGTGAGTCCTTCAGCTTGTCAGTGATATGGCGGTCAGCCTGACTGGGCTCGGCACAGCCGGAAGGATGATTGTGTGCCAGTATCACGGCGGCGGCGTTATGACGCAGGGCCGCTTTGAGAATTTCACGCGGATGCACTTCGGTACTGTTGATACCACCCAGCGCGATAACTTCCTTTTCTATCAGACGGTGTTGGTTATCCAGATACAGCACCATAAAGACTTCACGCTCCAGGTTGCTGAGTTCCAGCATTAACCAGCTTTTAGTGTCCTCAGAGGTTTTGAACTGCCGCGCATTTTTACGCACGCGTTTTTCCAGCAGGCACAACGCCATCTGGATGATGCGCTGCTCTCTGGACGCGATGCCGCCAGCCCATGAATTGCATGACATGATGATTCCTTAATAAATAAAGCGCCCCCGCTGCATAAGCAACAGGGGCAGGGATGGATTTACTTTGTGTGGTTAACGCTATCACTAGCGTCGGGAAAACCAGCGTAGTACTTTGGCGAATACGGTTACACCGACAAACAGCCCTATCGGGATACCCAGAAACGGTGTCAGTGCCACGCTGGCAACGCCTGCGGTTCCGCTGCCGGTTAGCAACCCTGCAACAGTGGCGATAACCAGTCCAATAAGGCTGTCCGAGATACCGGTTTTACTTAAGATAATGACAACCACGACAATAACGATGATGGCAATAATGGGCATAGCGTTACCTCTCCCGATTATTCCCGGTGTGTCGTGGCACATGACGAGATATCAGCCAGTACCTTTTGCACGTTTTTCTGCCTGAGCTCCCAGGCACCCACATGCCGGTCATTGAGATAAACGTCAAACTGCGTTGCGCTGCCAATCGCCTCAATAAAAGCGAACCAGGCATTATCCGCATTACGCCATCCTAACGAGGACGGAATACCGTACTGTTGGTCATCGATAACGACGACGATATACACCTCGGTGGAAAAATGGGAATCGACACTCTGACCACCGGCAGGCGACACCGCCACGCTGTGTTGCAGCGTGTTGTCCTCGTCGGGGTTGCCGGTACAGTTAACGGTAAAGACACTGCCTGCGGTATTGGCTATCCGATATTCGGTGATACCCTGACCAGAATCGGCACTCCACAGGTTAGGTACGGCCTGTGCGGATAACGGCAACAGCAGTGCGCCTGCAAACAGAAGTGAAGGGATGCGTTTCATGCGGGTTCCTCTGTATGAATGGACACGTCTCAGGGTTAGTAGCCGTAACGGCGGTGGTGCTCTTTGTTGAAGCCGTCTGCCAGCCATTTACCCAGTTTCTGTTCTTGTTCACGTTTCTGAGCCTTAATTTCCGCCATCTTTTTCTGGTCGATACACTTTTCTGGAATACTCAGCAATAACGTCGGCTGCTCGGGTTTGCCGTCGGCAAAATTGGCGTTGAAGTAGACCTTTGTGTCGGTAATTTCATAGGTACAGTTGCTGGTTTTGTTACCACGATAGACCACTTCTAGGTCACCTGATGTTTTTGACCGCGTATTCATATTTACCCGAGAAAGGGTTTTGGCCTTTTTATTCGCCAGAAACAGTGGCCCGTAGCCATCTCTGACAAAAAACTGCTCAGTCCAGGGATAGTTAAAAATCGTTCTGCCTCTATAGGTCATGCGGATTAACTGGTCATCACTCAGCCCATCAGGGTTGGTCCAGCCAAGTCTTTTGAAGGTAAGCCAGGTGACCTGAGCAGGAAGCTCGGTTTCGGCCTGAGCGGAGAAGGTCGCCAGTAGCCCGATTATCAGCCATCCCCGTTTGCCCGGAAGGTATGTAAACATCATCGTATCCTTTATGTTGAAGTCATCATGAATATCGTCAAGACAGGGCTGTGCCTGTCCGTGACGCCAGGTGTGGTCCTTCACTGAACTGCCCGGTAACGGCCTCTGTGTGCCGCTACGAGTACTGTCCTTTTTTATCCGTTTTTCTGGTTTTCTCTGGTGTTGGCATCGCGTCCCTGACTTATGTGGTCGGAGACGTGCCGAAGGTGGTGAGTACATCGTGAATAAAGCGAAAATGCGGCAATGCCGTGATGAAGCCGGATTGTGTGGTCAGATGGCAGATATCATCGCGGCGCTGGAATGACTCGGTGGACACCGTCACGCCGTGAATCTCATGCAGTGGCAGGACCAGAAGATGCCCCAGCGATTCAGCCACCAGATACCACTCGCCATACAGGCAGATAAGCCGATAAGGCGATAACCCGTCATAGCGCTGGCCGTCGGCCAGAACGGTGACTCGTAGCTGCTCGCCAATTGCCCGAGTCAGACGGTAAAAATGCCCCGGCAATGTCGGCGTACCGCGCTGGGGAGGATGCCAGACCAGACAGGGTGCGTCCTCACCGCTGTCCAACAGGGTGTTAACCAGCCGGTTATCCAGACCGGGAAACACGTTCTCCATCCCGGTCTGTCGGACAAACATCAGCACATCCTGCCCATGCCGTGTCGGGTTATGGTGCTCCGGCAAACGGCAAAGACCGTTGCGGTATTCCAGGTCGAGATACATCAGCCGTTCACGAAAGTCTCGCCGCAAGGTACGGGCAGACACGCCAAACTCTGCTGCCAGTTTTCTGACGCTCAGCGTTTCGCCCGCCAGTAATCGGCTGATTATCAATGACAGCCTGACGGCCAGCCGGTCATATCGGCGGTCAGCTTGTGTCATGGTGCAGCCTCCTGAGGCAATTAACGGAATGAAAATCCTGTGATTACTTTAAAGAGGGGCGTGGTCAGGGTATGGACACTATGAAAAATATTTTTATTTTCAGTAAGAAAGCCAGTGGGATGCGGCCTGAGGGGCGATTGAGGTAAACAAGCTATGAGGGCAAACGCTAACGGTCGGACACACCCTGTCCAGGTGGTTACAGACTGATAACACGTTGCCCATCACTCACTGGCATGTTTCCAGCATGGTTTCTGCCATCACCCACAGCGCCCGGTTGAGTTTGATATCGCCATCAATCCCTTTGACGGCTCGCGTACGGGACTGCCTTCCCTGCACGGAGCGACCAGTCAGCCCGCCTTTTATCAGGTTCTCCTGTACCCGTTGATAGGTGGTCCACAGGTCGTTGGATTCATCCTGCCAGCGGCGTGGAGCCAGTATCTGCGCTGCTGTGACTGGCTGGTGGTCTTCACCAAAGCGGTAGGTTAGTGCCGCTTGAGCCAGCGCCACCTGAGCCGGTGGCGGCAACAGCAGTGACTGCATCGCATCCCGCTTCTCATCAATACGCTCAAAGGTGTCCAGCACTTCATAAGCCCCTTCAATCACCCGCCCAACCACATCGCCTTTGTGTGGCACCCGAACCTCACCCAACGATTCACCACAAATCAGGCCGTTCTGACACACACTGCGAAACAGCCCCGGCAACATCTGGTAAGAGCTTGAGCCGTCATGACTGTTCAGCAGAATAATTTCCGGCACCTGATGGCCGGTGATTTGTCCTTCCCGGCGCAGGCGTAGCATATGTTTGGTGTGCTCGCGTTTGCCGATATCCCTGACGCGGGTCTGGCAGGCAAAGAAGGGCTGGAACCCTTCACGCTGGAGGCTATCCAGCAGGGTGATGGTCGGGATGCAGGTGTAGCGTTCACTGCGCGACGCATGCTTGTCCTCACTAAACACGCTGGGGACCACGCGGAACAATTCATCGTGTGTTAACGGTCGGTCACGGCGGATAACATTGGCGGCACCAAAGCGGGAAGCTAAACGAACCATAGGAATGTCCTCAGAAAAAGAATAAATAAAAGCCCTGCCGCAAAAGCGACAGGGCCAGATGGGAATAAAAAGGTTAGATGTTGCCTAGAACAGCAAGGACCACAATGAACGGGCGAGTGACACCACGGTTTGTTTGAGGCCGCCGATAAGTATTTTTAGTGGTGCGGGGACGGCAGGTAGCGCAATCACGCTATCAAGTATGTCGCCAACCGATTGGGCAAAATCATCCCGAGCCCGACTCTCAATAGCCACTGAACGCCAATTGGGTTGTAGTCGGGCCGACAACGGACTACTGGCCTTAGGCGGTAAACACTGAAACAGCGTCTCCACCATTGCTGCCATGCCCCAGCCGGTTTTTACCGACACGGCGCAGACCGGATGGGTCGGAAAGAAGGTAGAACGCACGGCGACACGACGGGCATAAATATTGCCTGACTGATTGAGTGAGGGTTGCTGTGTGTCCCTGTCCCACTCGTGGCAAGGCTCCAGCTTATCAACCTGATTCAGGACAAACAGTACTTTGTCACGGTAGCGCTCACCGATAACGGTGCGATAGATATGCTGGTCAATGGCAAGCGCTCGGTCATCGGCCTTGAGTAACCAGAGGACAATATCAACGCGCGGCAGCCAGTGCTGGTAGAGTGCGGCATAGTCACGATCCCTATCCTCACTCTCACCGACACCGGGTAAATCGACAAACAGGATGCTGCGTTGCCCTGATAACAGCCGGAACGTAAGAGCCTGCCGGGTGCAGGCACTGTTATCACTGACCGGGGACACTTCCCCCTGAAACAATGCATTACACAGACTGGATTTACCCACACCGGTTTTTCCCATAATGCCGATGATGGGTTCGTATTGGATCAGTTGTTCAATGTGGTCAATGACGCGCTGATGCAGGCTATCTGGCAATACTGACAGCGACGTCTGTATCTCTCGCAGATTCTCGTGGTTGGGCATAAGGATTTCTCAGACAGACAGAACAGTGTGGCGGCTATTGAAAACCGCCACAGATTGGGGTGTGCATGGGGATAATATCTATCTGAGAAAAATCTAATAACATCAAGTCGCGTCCACTATGATGATCTTGTTCTTCTTGACATATTCAATTTCATCTTTTGAATATTTTCGTATTTTAACACCTGCAAAAAAAAAGTATTGATTGTAGGCTCTTATCGGCAACCAATATAAATAATGGAGTGGGGATATGCCCAGTTCTTTTTTTAAGATGTTTTTTATTGAATTTTCATAGATCGATAATACAGAAATCATTTTGATAGAGCTGTAATCTAGATAATACCTTGATTTGCTTGTTAAGTTTTCACTCACATCTAAAAAAGTAATTAAATATTTGAAATTGCAGTATTCATTGTCATCTCTATCCATATCGTTTTTTTTATATCTTTCAATTCTTATTTTTAAGGCCAGGATTTTTATGTTTTCATTTTCCAAGATACCTTTAACGTATATAGAGAAAAAACCATGTGTCTTTATCATTGTATTATAAATGACTGATATCCTTTCTTCTAATGCAAACAATTCGTTTCTCTGACTTACTTCATTGGGATCGTTATACTTGTCATCAATTACGACGGCGTCACTATTTAAAACAAACCAATTATCATCAAATATACAAAATTCTTTTATACCATATGTATACATTGATTTATACCATAACATGTATATTTCATCTGTTACGTTTTCACTTATTTTTTCTTTAAGATCATTATTTCTTGAAATTAAATCAAAGTTCTTTTCATTTAAAGCAAGATCAATCAACTCAGAAACAAACTTTGACTTAGATTTCTTCCTGTAAAAATAAAATGCATCATTTAAATTTTTCTCAACAGCCTTATCGATACTGAATGATACTACCGACGTATTCTTTCCTTTCTTCTCTTTCGTCTTTTTCACTCGTTCTACTCCCATGCTTTATCACATGTCATAACCAATACCCGTAACTGAGTGGGTAAGATACGCATACAGTAGATGTATCATACTCTGAGCTTAAAAAAGTTAATAACAATATGATTAAATTATTTAATATCAATGAGTTAAATGATGTTTTTTCGGGTTTTTAGTTAAAGCTTCCTGTGGAAGCCAGCAGTCAGTTTGCCCATTTTTTCGCATATAAATGGCGATGGTGGCGCTTGTAATCTTGATGTAAAGAATGGTGCAACCTGTTGAGTAGGAGGTCGCATCACAGTGAGGTGCCTCCCATGACAAGGACACTGTCACTGGGTCACAATATTTTTACAGATGGGTCAGTTGGTATAGCGGAGTCGGCAGGTAAGCAAAATCCCCGGCTCTGATATCTATTTACCAGCCGGAGAATACCAACATGGCAACGCAACCGACCTTACTGGAAGATCAGTTTATCGATATGAAATTTATCACCGCCCTCACTGAGATGACGGATAAGTGGTTTTATAAGTTGATTCAGGATGGCGATTTCCCTGCGCCCGTTAAATTTGGCCGAAGTTCCCGTTGGCTAAAGAGTGAGATTGAGGCCTGGCTACAAGAGAGCATTGCCAAATCTCGTAAGCAACGCTAACCCTCCTTTTATCCACTAATAACACCTTTTTAGTCAGCTATTACCATTATCCGCGCCAGCGGCGGTTTTCTGCTGCCTGAAATCCAGCATTGAAGGGAAATAACGATGAAAAAGACTCCACTACTTAATCATTATCAAACTTGGCTTGATGATTTTACCCGACTAAACCTGTGCCATGGATTATTTCAACAGTCGATAACACTGTGGCACAAGCTGACGATTGCATCATGCCAGCAAGAAGATGGCAACATATCCGTTATTGTTATTCCACAATATCTGCTCCAGGTTATACGCACAGAGCAGGTAGTAGATTGCAATATTATTCCTCAACTGATTAAGCATATTGATTACCCCTTGCTTCCAGGCGTGCTATTCAGTGAATGTTGCCGGTTGGGAAGAAGAAAGCTGACAGAACAATTAAAAATGCTATTCCGATTGCATACGCAACCGGAGATGCGTCATGCCCTAATACTGCTGTGCTGGTGTGATCTCATCACTGGTAGCGATTTGGATGAATGGTATTCACTACACTTGCCTGACGCTGATGAGTTAAAAAGTGGATATCAGCACGACAAGAAAATTACCGAGGATTGGCAACGCTGACGAAGGATTACATTGAAGCCACCCAGCCATTGTGAAGGTGGGCTATGCGTATAGAAAAATACCACATCGTACAGAGGAGTATCGGTGAAATCGCGGCAGCCCGTCAGGTCGATTCTGCTGACGATGAGTGGTGCTGCCATCACTGTCGGTGTCCGTTGATATTTCATCCTGCAACGGTAATGTCGCCTGTATGGTTTGAGCATGTCATTACTGCTGGTGATCCCGAAGCGCTATTACATTGCGCTTACCTTGTCTCAAAGGATCAAACGTCCTCCAATATGAAGCAATTGCAAAGGCTTATTGCGTAGCTACCACCCGTTCAGCGGGTTACACACTGGCGATGCACAATGTGTGGTAGCCACTACCGGGGGAAGAAACAGTGTTCACTGTGCAAGACAGGCATTTACAGCAGGGAAATATAATTGCCTGAAAGGCTGAAATACAGGCTCTACAGAGGCTTCTCAAACATAACACGTACCGAATCGTCTTCAGACGTTTTGGTACGTTAACAGGCCATAGTATGAGCAGGATAACTTCGGAGTAAAAATTAACCTGATTTTCTCGGGTAACACCATACGCCACAGGTATCAATCGGGTGTGCTTGATGACGGATTGGTATTATTAACTATATGATATAATTAAATTATCTATCACTGGTAACCAGGCAGGTGGTCATTCGCATAATACAGGTGTAATTCCTCTTACTGCTACTTCAGCACTATCCCTGCAAATCACTCAACCCATTAATCAGGCCACTACGGGTAAGGCTATGCCCTGCCTGTAGCAATCTTATAAGTGAAAAACCATGATAGATAACATTCGTATTGATCAGAGCCAAGCTCCGTTCAATGAGGCTTATCTGCAACGCATGATTAGCGTGATAAATAACGCAGTGGCCGAGCATCCGCGCACCATGGCAATAAGGGTAGATTTACGCTTGCCAGACGATGAATTCAATGCACGCCAGGGCTTGATGT
This sequence comes from Pectobacterium punjabense, assembly GCF_012427845.1. NCBI lineage: Bacteria > Pseudomonadati > Pseudomonadota > Gammaproteobacteria > Enterobacterales > Pectobacteriaceae > Pectobacterium > Pectobacterium punjabense. The sequence continues at coordinate 512,826 of NZ_CP038498.1, read as the reverse complement.
CCCGTTTCATTGAATCACTGGATGCAAAGATTGAAGCACGATATCGAAGTAAGCAGAAACAAGGGACACGGACATACCCCTGCCATTTACGTCATCTCTGGGTACGCGAAGTTGGAGAGGAAAACCGAAAATCCCATTATCATGTTGTCTTGTTCGTCAACAAAGACACCTTCAGCAGCCTGGGAAGGTATGACGAAAGCGGAACGGGGCTAGCATCGTTGATACAAACAGCATGGCTGAGTGGGTTAGGTCTTAGTAACCAACCAAGCTACCGGACGCTGGTACACTTCCCTAAAAGCCCTCTCTATTATCTGGATATCAACACTGAAGATTATCAAACGATTTATGATCGACTGACGTTCAGAGTGAGCTACTTCGCCAAACAGCGAACCAAATCGTATTGCAGGGAAGAACGGTCGTTTGGGTGCAGTCAGCGTTGATGCGCTCAATCGGCTGATGGAACGCCCCCCCTTTCAGTTTCTTTCATAAACGCTGAAACGGTATGGTGCACTTCCGGATGATCCGCCCAGTAAACATGCTTACTTTTGTCTACAATTAACAATCGAGCCGTCGGTATTCTGGCCGCTAGGATTTCCGAATTACCGGGATGGGTAATACCGTCTTCGCTTCCATGTATTACAAGTGTTGGGGATGTAATGGATAGAGCAATATCCCACGAGTCATGTTCTTCAGATGCGCGCATATGCCATAAAAAAGTATTCATATCGTGCGGATTTGGTGCACCAGACATGGCCTGTTCTGGATGCTCTTTGGACCAAGATTTCGGATAACACAGGGCTTGCAGGGTGATGGTATCGTTTTCTTTCATCGCTTTTGTTGCCTCCGCTGAGCGGGGGATGCCCTGTTTTCCTCCGACAGACGAGGCTCCGATAATAAGAGCTCCGGTCGCATCAGGTCTGTCCACGGCAAACCACTGCGCCACGCGTCCCCCCATTGAGTGCCCGTAAACATGAGCTCGTGCAACGCCAGCAGCCTGAAGTACTGCAAAGGCGTCGCGCGCAAAATCCCGTGTTGACCACGCACCTGTAAAATTACTTCCACTTTTACCGGTTCCACGATGATCATATACAATTACCGGCCTTTCGGCTGAAAAATCATCAATGACATAGTTCCACACTGAGTGGTCACAACCATTACCTGCAATCAATAAAACAGGTACTCCGCCTCCATGGCCTCGCACGTCGTACCATAAAGCAGTGCCGTCAAAACTATGAGCATAAGGCATCGGGATGTTCTCCTGTTGAACTATCAGTAAAACTGGATGGATGAGTGTGGCTCTGACGATGAAAATACATGGTTTACTTCTCGTCGACACGATATAAATCAGACGAGATAATGCTTAAATTGGACAGGTATACCATAAGCAGGCTGGCACTGTGCCAACTCTCTGCCCCCGTTGCTAAAGGTGAAAGATGCACGATACACGTAATGGTACCAGCGTTGCCTCACTCAACTATAAACCTGAAAAATATCCATCTCACGACATGGAAATATTCAGAATGTCAGAGTTAAGGAAACGTGTTCACCCTAGCCAGTTATCGGGTAGCCGTAAATATTATTTCTACATGATGCTACTGGTGACCAACGGAACTGTTTGTCAGATGATTGACTGTAGTCCCGTAGACTGCCGTCCAGGCACGCTGATTATGATAAGGCCAGGGCAAGTACATCATCTTGGCAACGGAAACGACTGGGATGGGTGGCTGATATTGTTCAGGTCTGAAATATTGCCGCCGCTGCGGTCAACATTCCAGAGCACTCTCAGCAAGGATATTAGGCAGATTAACAGCTTAGCACTTACAGGAGACAATTTTTTCACGATTGAACACGCCGTACGTCAGATGTCTGCTGATATACGGAACTGTACTGAACAGTTGTGTCTGAACCAACTTTTGTATCATCAGTTGGGGGCGCTTATCACCCGCCTTAGTATGCTGAGCAAACAGAAGGAAAGGACGTCTTCTGAGGAAACACGGGATCATCAGCGTTTCAGGCAGTTTACTCACCTGATTGAAGAAAATTTAGGAGCCTGGCATCAGGTTAATCAGTATGCCAAAGCAATGAATTGCTCCAGTAAGAGTCTGACGCGTGCTACTACCGCGATTGCTGGCTGCAGCGCAAAGTCATACCTTTCTGACTGTATCTGTCTGGAGGCCAAGAGGTTACTGGCACACACGCCTGCTTCGGTAAACTTCATCAGCCAGCTACTAGGATTTGATGAACCAACCCACTTCGTAAAATTTTTTAAAAGCTGCGTTGGGCTGACACCTGTCGGCTTTCGTGAATCGCTGGAAAAAACAGGCCTGAGACGGTAATTCTAGAATATAGATGCACATGACTGTCAGAGACCATTCAGTGAATACTTTATTCAGCTTAGTTCACCATATAGTAAAGCTGCGAATCAAGTCGGCGGTTAAAATACGGAATTTTATATTTATAGTAGTTGAACCCGCTCAGATCGCTGGTCTAAATAGTCATAGCGTTCCGACCCGCGCAGCGACAGCACGTAAAATACCTGTGAGAATGTGATGAAGGAAAAAGGTTAAAGCTGAGTGAGGGTTTCTGGAGATCAATGTACCACGCCTGACAGAAAGGATGTGCCGCAATCTGTACCAGAATGACGGCATAAGGCAGCTTCATGCCCAGTATCCAGCCACCATAAATACAGCAACCAAAAGCGAGGCTGTTAATTTAACATCGATCCTCGCATCATCCTTGGCATCAAAAATGTCATACCTTGTCCGCGCAGACAATCGCGTGAGCGAACTGCTGCCGTGGCGCGTTGTACTGCCAACTGAATAATCTACGACCGTCAATACGTCTCCCACTACGCTTACCTTGATATCATGGTCATTGCTGAACGCTATGAACTGAGGAGAGAAAATAGATGAATACGCCCAATCTGTCTGGATATCTGAATCAGTTTCAGGTACTTATTAAAGTTGCTGAAACAGGAAATTTGTCAAGGGCAGCAAGAGAGTTGGGGCTAACGCCCTCTGCGGTGAGCAAAAGCCTTACTCAGCTCGAAAGCGTGGTTGGAAACGAGCTTATTTCCCGTGAAACGCGCCCATTTCAGTTAACTGCAAGTGGACGACGAATACTGCAGGTAGCTCATCGCGTTCTTACAGACATTGAAGGGCTAGCCGCGGGAAACTATGCCAGCAATGTGCAAACAGAAACTCTACGGATCAGTTGTTCGGTTGCCTTTGGCTGTATGCATATTCCGCGGATTTCAGGTGAGTTTCAGAGTTTGCATCCAGGGATCGGTATCCATGTCACTCTCGACGATCGGATTATTAATCTTGCACGAGATGAGTTTGATATTGCGTTAAGGATTTCCTCGGAAGCCTCACAGAGTGGAGAAAATGATGAGAGTTTAATGGATATCAGCTGGTTTTATTGTGCTTCACCGGTGTACCTGAAGCGCCATCCTCCCATTAGCACGCCAGCAGATTTACGCTTCCATCAATGCCTAGTTTATCCACAAATGACCAGTGAAGGGCGATGGACTTTTCACCACAGGGGAAAGAGTGAAACGGTAAGAGTGGTTCCTCATTTTTCGTGCAACTCAAGCCTGTTGCTGCTGCAAAGAGCACTAGCGCATGGAGGAGTTGCCTGCCTTCCGAATTATCTTGTTAGCCATTATGTCGATTCCGGCAAGTTGATACGTGTGTTGCCCGAACATGATCCGGGCGTTACACATCGCTTGCAGGCAATAATTTCCCCTTCATCGCAGGGCGGCAAAAGTACGGGGCGCTTTATCGACTTTCTGAAAAAGACGTTGCGGAAAAAATGTGATGACGCGCTGATCGCTGACGACAATATATGTGAATCCTATTCACAGTTTAAGCGATAACACACCACGGGTCACAATTCACTATCGTTATCATGGAAACATGATTGTCTTGCCGATCGCTTCGTTAAAGAATAGGAGTACAGGAGAATATTTTTCTGTAATGGCGATGTCCCTACGAGAGTATTTATGGTTTATCTGACGCCATAAATATACTTCTCTTTTGAGAGGTTTAAAATAATGATAAATATTGAAAAAGCAATGATTAAGGTCAGGGTGCCATTCACGGCCTATGATCTCGGATGGGTTGTACTGTGCATCGGTATGGCGATAGGTGCAGGTATTATTTATATGCCAATACAAGCAGGCGTAAAAGGTATTTGGGTGTTTGTTGCATCGATAGGATTGAGTTACCCAGCAGTCTACTGGCTGCAGGATTTATACCTTAAAACATTAACTCAGACTCAAACCTGTGACAGTTATGCCGAAATTATTACGCAATACCTAGGGAAAAACTGGGGGGGGTTGCTAGGGATTGCTTATTTTTTAATGCTGTTAATGGGTATTCTTAATTATGCAATGAGCTTGGTAAATGATAGCGCTGCATATCTTCACAGTTATCACATCACCGAGTCATTTTTATCTAAAACAGCATGGTATCCTTTGATTGTATTAGGAATAATGGTATTGGTTGCTAATCAAGGAGAAAGATGGCTTTTCCGAATTTCTGGACCAATGATTTTCTTTAAGGTTGCGGTTATTGTCTTCCTGGGAATAGTGATGGCCCCTCACTGGAGTTTTAGCAATATATCTGCATTCCCTCCTGTCATGGCTTTTCTTCGTGATGTCCTACTGACATTGCCATTTACACTATTTTCCATTCTATTTGTTCAGATCCTCAACCCAATGAACATCGCTTATCGAAAGGTTGAGTCAAATCCTGTGATTGCGTCAATCCGGGCGATTCGCGCCACACGTATTGCCTACATCGTGCTGGTGATAAGCGTACTGTTCTTCGCATTCTCCTTTAGTTTTGCCATAACCAAAGAAGAAGCCGTATCGGCACTGGATCAAAACATCTCTGCTCTGGCTCTTGCCTCGCAAATTATGCCAGGGAATATGGTGAATATTCTCTCCGTCACGCTGAATATTTTTGCAATATTAACTGCATTTTTTAGTATTTACCTGGGGTTTAAGGAAGCCGTCATGGGATTGGTAGTAAATATGATCTCACGTCTTTCTGGTAACGGAGATATTAATAGAGGGTTACTATCTACAGTTATTGCCTTTACGATTGTCATATTCCTCTGGGTTTGGGTACGTTTTAATTTCTCAGTGATGCTACTCATGCAAATTGCCGGCCCAGTATTTGGCCTCGTGGCCTGTTTAATTCCTTTTTATCTTGTGAAAAAAGTACCTGCACTGGAAAACTTGCGTGCCAGTAAGAATTACTATGTTGCTTTTTATGGCATCCTTCTGTGCATCTCTCCTTTCTTAAAATTTGTAGAGTAATCGTGGTCTTGCAGTCGAGATCATAAATAATGGACGTAAATATGAAAAATACGAACAGCCAGTTCCTAAAGTTATCAACCCGCTTAACGCAACTGGGGCGAGATACGCGTGAACAGCATGGATTTGTTAATAGCCCTGTCTACAGAGGATCAACCGTTGTATTTGAGACCGTCGAAGACTTGGAAAATAACCGGGCTGCCTTTGCTTACGGCACACTGGGTACACCAACAATTAAAAACCTGGAAGATGCCTGGACTGAACTAGCGGGGGCAGCCGGGACAGTCATGTCGCCTTCAGGCCTCGGTGCTGTCGCGTTAGCATTACTGGCGACGCTTAAGGCAGGCGACCATCTGCTAATGCCGGATTCTGTTTACCGGCCAACACGAAACTTCTGCGATCTCACATTACAAAAGTTTGGTGTCACGACCACGTACTACGATCCAATGGTAGGAGAAGGAATTTGTGAACTGATCCGCCCAGAAACTACAACTATTTTCCTGGAGTCACCTGGCTCCCAGACCTTTGAGATTCAGGATGTTCCATTAATAACCAACATCGCGCGTAACAGGAATATCAAAACGATTATTGACAACACCTGGGCAACGCCGTTGTTTTTCCAGGCTCATCGCCATGGCTGTGATATCTCCGTAGAGGCAGGAACAAAATATCTCAGTGGCCACTCTGACTTGTTGATGGGGATGGTGAGTGCGAATGCGGAAACGTGGCCGGCGTTGCGTGCAACCTACGACAGCATGGCGATGCTGCCTGGCGCAGAAGATTGTTTCCTTGCCTTACGTGGGTTAAGGACACTGCACATCCGCCTAAAAGAGGCAGAAGATCGGGCGCTGAAAATTGCTCACTGGCTTGCCCAGCAGTCTGAAGTAAAAGCCATTCTTCATCCTGCGTTTGCAAGCTGCCCGGGGCATGAGATCTGGAAACGGGATTTTACTGGATCGTCAGGATTATTTTCCTTTGTTCTCGATCCAGCCTTCAGTAAAACCGCAGTAACCCGGATGCTTGACGGTATGCAACTGTTTGGAATGGGATATTCTTGGGGCGGGTTTGAGAGCCTGATCATCCCCTTCGACTGTAGGGAATATCGTACTGCAACGACCTGGAAAAAAGAGGGGGAAACCCTCCGCCTTCAGATAGGTCTGGAAGATATTGATGACTTAGTCACCGATTTACGTCACGGGCTTGATCGGCTGCACTTCCCGGCATAACCACACTGTACTGAGCGCATGTCGCCAAAATTTGCTCCCCCACCCACAAGTGGCCGGGGAATTGCTCGGTACTGAGATATAATAGATTTTCAGGTTGTAGATTGGCCGCGGAAATGGGGGCTACGGATTATTCATATCGATGACAGGGGGGCTGCGTTTAGGATGCGTTATCACCAGATTCATTCAGTTGATAATGACGGATGCGATCATTGGACAGTGATAACGTCATTACTGATTGTTTCCCCTCTAGCACGTGACTCCATGACTAGCGTAGCATCGGCACCTAGAAAGTCCCAAACAAAGTATGTCGCACTCTGTTTTTCTGACTGCTGGAAAAGGAAATATGCCCTGTTTGGATTTATTGGGCCAACGTTTGATGCTTGACAGGCACCAGGGTACGCGAAGCGACGGTGGTTATACCTAACTCGCTGGGGTGACTATTTTTGCAAATAGGCTAGGCATCCGCATACAGGATTTGTTAAAGGTCGAGTGGCCGTTCACCCGATCGCAACATCGTGCGGCTTGTCTTTACCGACCGGTCATTCTGTACCGTAAAGCCTGTAAAAATGACGGGCCTTGGAGTCACCGTCTGACCAGAATCGTCAGTGAAACGTCGAATGTATTTTCAGCCTATCTGGTTGGTGTCATTGGTTACGCCAGAGCAAGAGTCCGATAAGTAGTGTGGGGATAAAGTATGAAACAGACATATAAGTCGATGCAGGTCACACGCCCTGGTCAACTGGAGATGGTGGAAAAAAAGCTTCCTGAGCCCGGTCCAGGCGAGGTGCTGATAAAAGTCGAAGCCTGTGGTGTTTGCGGAGCGGATTCCGGCGTCATCGACGGTACGGAAAAGGGCGTTGAATATCCGCGCGTTCCCGGCCATGAAGTGGTCGGTACGATCTGCAAAATATCAGGCCCACTACCTGCCTGGCTGAAACCTGGGCAGCGGGTCGGCGTTGGGCGTTTAGGCGGCCACTGCAATGCCTGCGAACAATGCCGGCTCGGCCACTTTAACCTTTGTGAAAACCAGCCGGTTACGGGTAGTTCACGTGACGGAGGTTACGCCGAGTATATGCTGGTACGTGAAACGGGGCTGGTAGCGATTCCTGACGACTTGTTATCTGTAGAAGCCGCACCGCTACTTTGCGCCGGGATCGCGACATTCAATGCGCTAAAGAAATCCCATGCACAGGCTGGCGATACGGTTGCTATTCAAGGGATGGGGGGCCTAGGGCATCTCGCAGTGCAATATGCCAGAAAGATGGGGTTTCGCGTGATTGCGATAGGGCGAGGCGAAGATATTGCGCACGAGATTATCGAGCTCGGAGCACATTACTTCATTGATACGCGTAAGCAAGATGCAGTGGAAGCGATTAAGGCACTTGGCGGCGCGAAAGTAATTCTGTCGACCATAACAGACAGTCATTCCACATCGCCTCTGTTATCTGCGCTAGTTCCGCAAGGATGCATGATGATCGTCGGAGTGGGAAAAGAGCCTCTGACTTTTATCCCGGGTTTGTTGGTTGGGCGGGAATTAATAGTAAACGGCACCATAACCGGTACGGCCATTGAGTTAGAAAAAGCACTGAATTTCAGTCTGCTTACGGGAGTGCGAGCGAAGTTGGAAACGCGTGCTCTTGCGTATGCGCAAGAGGCCTTTGAGAAAATGCGCAGCGGGCAGGTTAAGTTCCGTATGGTACTCACTATGGATCATACCTGAACGAATCATAGATTAAAATTGAATCAGTATAAAGGTGCCCGTTTTTCAGTTCGATGTTAGCAACCTTAGCAACCGGCACCATGTGGCCTCGGTGCGCCGTGCTATTTCTGGATCATGACTTCACCATTGACGTTAAACACAAATCCCGAGTTGCGAAGTATATTGCCAATCATGCATGATTTTTCTGCCGAAACGATCAGTTTCGCTGCCGTGTCGATCCCCTCCTGACTTGTTTCTGAGGATACGGTAAGCAGAACGCTATGAGCAACACCGATCCCCGCCTCTTTAGACTCCGTGCCTTTAGTCTTCACTTCTAAATCAACAACCTGGATCTTCCTTGCTTCAAGCATACCGATGAGAGTCATGGCATAACACGCAGCGGCAGACGAAATTAAGAAAGTGTTAGGCTCGGCTCCTGCACCGCTTCCGCCAAAACTCGCGGGTATCGCGATGCCAACATCCAGATCATCTCCCTGAATTTTCCCGTTCCCCTTCAATGTGCCGGTCCAAGTTGTTTTAAGCTCTGTGTTTAGTTTTGCCACGATTAAATTCTTCCGTTTGTAAAGTTGAACCGGCATTGTCATGCACAAATATTTTCCTCGCCACTGGCCTTAACATCTATTTTCGCTATAATTGGGCCAAAATATTTTTTACTCCGTCAGCGTTTGAATGAAAACAATTAAAGTTGCCGTGCTTGCCTTCAACGGCGTCAGTTTGTTCCATCTGTCTGTTCCTGGCATTGTATTTGGTGTCAATCCCGTGCCCACAGGCTTACCGCCTTATGAGGTATTCTACTGTGCACCAGAACCTGGGCGAATAACGTGCGATCAGGGGATGGAAATTGATGTTCCCAGTTGCCTGGATGCGATGGCTGATGCCGATATTGTCGTAGCCCCTTCATGGAAACATCCTGAGATCATTGCGCCGGTTGCTTTAACGGACGCTCTTCGAAAGGCGCATGCAGGTGGCGCACAAATTGTCGGACTGAGTCTCGGGACGTTCGTACTGGGCGATGCTGGTTTACTTGATGGTAGGCAGGCAACGACACACTGGGCATACAGAGAACTTTTTGCCAGACGATTTCCGGCCTCTAAATTTCATCCGGATGTACTCTATCTCCGAGACGGAAATATCACCACGTCAGCAGGCACCGTAGCAGCCATAGACTGCTGCCTTAACATCGTTCGTGAGCGACACGGTGCTGGTGTAGCCAACCGAGTGGCCAGACTTCTTGTCACTCCTCCTCACAGGCAGGGAGGACAAGCTCAGTACATTGAAAAACCGGTACCTCAGTTGCCGGGGGAAGGTCGTCTCTCCGGCGTGATGGACTGGGCCAGAGAACATCTGGCCGAACCTATTCTGGTCGACGAACTTGCTGATGCTGCGAGGATGAGCCGCAGAAATTTTACCAGGCGTTTTCGTGAAGTGACGGGGACGACTGTCAAAAAATGGCTTACGGCAGAGCGGATAAGCAAAGCTCAACAGCTTCTTGAAACTACGGAGCTTTCCATAGAACAAATAGCGATGGAAGTCGGGTTTGGAACATCGCAGTCTCTGCGACAGCACTTTACTGTCCAAATGCACGTATCTCCCTCATTCTACCGAAGCGCATTTAATAATGGTCAATTAGCTACATTGTAAACAGTAGAAAAAACCTTGAAAGCTTTATAACATGTTATTAATGCTGCGATACTTTGCTCAGTGCCCGCTCGACGTCATATACGAGGAGCAACTGGAAGTTACGGTGGATTTTTTAGAGACTGTAATTTAAATTGTGTAATTGTCTGTTTTATAATGAAGTAAAGGCCAAGGGCGGCTATATTATCAGCCGATTCGAGGATAGCACCTTTGAACTCGGTGAAAAAAATGAATTAAATAAAAATTTTAATATCAATTAAATATAAATAAATCTATTGAGTAAGCAATAGAAAAAATAGCATACAGCGATACCATTTTGCACTACTTCGTTCGTAGTCTCTGTGAGAAAACGGCTAATTTTCTCGGATATCAGAACTGGCCAGGCTTATTACCCGGTCTTATACCAATCGGATTATGAATTTTATCCCTACAATACGTTATATCCAATAAACTTCAAGGCGCAGATTTGATATCCTGAAAATTATCGTAAATTCGAGGTTTATTTTATTACCTATTTCTGGCCGCGTACGGATGAAAAAATTGGATATCGCATCTCGAAACTCGCGGATATTTTTAAAATAACGGTTATTCCGCGGATGCTCATTCATCACTCTCCATACTTCAAACGCCAATATTTGGCTCCGTTCGGATTTGTCAGAAAATAAAGACCTGCGCCGTCAGTGAGTTTGTACTCTTTATCTTGTCGCTTGGCGGTTCCTATCTGTCGAGCATTAAGTCGCATGCTGGGGGCCCTAATGGTCATTGAACAAGAAGAGCCCCATATAGGCCCTTAACATCGACTTGATTTCCAGTATGCTGGGTTGACTTCAGTGGAGATCAGCGACAGAAAGTCCTAGTGGTACCAATGAATATAACGGGGTTTTGTTGAATTCGGTAGGGTCTAGGAGAACTTAAAGTGGTACACCCACAAGGGAACTTTTCCGCTGGCTTCAGGCGGTGATGGCTCGTCGTTTAATCAAGCCTGTTTTTATTCGGATATGTCGTAGAGCGCCAGTTCCTGTACAGCTTGGGTATACTGTTCTACGCCACCAAAAATTCCCCGCCGGATTTGTGTTTTGCTACCAAATTGGTCAAAAGGCGGCAGCTCTAACACTTTGGCATCTTCTATGTCTTGCTCACCGTACCTAACGAACACATCGCGCTTTTTTACGTTGTTGGCTCGTTCATGACTAGTAAACGGCTTCTGCTCAAAAGCACATGATTAACCAAGTCAAACACGTAAAACTAGCTGCTACTATTGAAGCATACTGCTGTAAACTCCAATAGTACGCCACGCGTTGCTCATTCTTCTAGCACTGCTTATATGCTAGGTACAGCTCAAGATACTGGGGATGGTTATACGTTCAACGAATAGTGTTCCTATCCATATAAGCAAGCTGTAACTCGATCAAACCAGAGTTACAATCTGTTATTTATTATGCATTAGCCGCCAGCTTCCCAAAATCAAACGCACTCACCGCCTTCTGCCGATTAGCATCCAGATAATCCGCCCACCATTGCAGCATTAGCCTACGCTCATCCAGGTGCTCCGCCTTATGGATATACGCCGCTCGTACTGAGTTACGTTCCATATGGCTCATCTGCCGTTCCACTGCATCCCTCGACCATAACCCCGACTCAATCAGCGAGCTACAGGCCATTGTCCTGAAGCCGTGTCCGCAGACTTCAACCTTCGTGTCATACCCCATAACCCGCAGCGCCTTATTCACCGTGTTTTCACTCATCGGCTTACACGGATCGTGATCGCCAATAAAGATCAATTCATGGTTGCCGCTGAATTGCTGTATTTGCTTCAAAATAACCAACGCCTGACAAGAAAGCGGCACCAAATGCGGAGTACGCATTTTTGAGCCACGATGAGAGTGCTTCACACCCTCTATCGGTTTTCTCTCAGGAGGGATAGTCCACATTGAGGTTTCAAAATCGATTTCCGACCAACGGGCAAAGCGCAGTTCGCTGGAGCGGATAAAGATCAGTAGTGTTAATTCGACCGCCAGACGCGTTAATGGTCTGCCAATATAACTATCAATTCGCCGAAGCAATTCGGGAGTATGCTTTAATTCCAGTGCAGGGCGATGTTGCCGGTTGCTTGACGCTACGGCACCCGCCATTTCTTGTGCCGGATTGTAGTCAATTAATCCGCTTTGTACCGCATAGCGCATTATTGCGGTTGTACGTTGCTGAAGTCGTGATGCGACTTCGAGGCGGCCTGACTGTTCCACTGCCTTGATGGGCGCAAGCAGATCACGCGTTTTGAGCTCAGCAATGTTGCGTTTACCAATAGCGGAGAAAAGATTATCTTCCAGACTTTTCAGCACGCGGCGACTGTGCTCTTCCGACCACTTTTTATTGGTGGCGTGCCACTCCCGAGCTACAAACTCAAAAGTGAATACCGCCTTCGCCTGTTCTTCTTGTACCGCACGTTTTTGCTCACGCGGATCAATACCCGCAGCGACCAATTTTCTTGCGGCTTCACGCTTCTGTCTGGCATCAGCCAGTGAAACTTCGGGATAGACGCCAAACGCCATCAGGTGCTGTTTACCACCGAAGCGAAAACGAAAGCGCCAGTATTTTGAGCCGTTGGGATGGATCAGCAAAAACATGCCGTCGCCATCAACCAGCGAATACTCTTTTTCCTCGGGTTTAGCAGAACGTACCTTGGTATCTGTCAGGGCCATGATGGTTATCCTTCCATAATCCTGCTGTGAGTATATAGGCAATATCGAACCAGCATATATACTCGGTTCTATACTCACAAGCAGATTGATGTGGGTGGAGTCAGATTGACTTCCGTTGACAGAAAATTCGGGTGAAGCCTTGTGTGGCGCGGATTTTAGACATAAAAAAAGACCTCAGTTGAGGTCTATTTACATACTATGGTGCCGAAGGCCGGACTCGAACCGGCACGTATTTCTACGGTTGATTTTGAATCAACTGCGTCTACCGATTTCGCCACTTCGGCACAGAAGTAGTATGCGGAAAACGGGTGCATTATACCGTTTGATGGCTCACGCGCAACGTTAATCCACTCTACACTCGGCTAAGTGCTGAAAAAATCATCTTTAGCAACGCGTTATGGCTACTTTGCCGTCAATATTGTGTGGTATGAACGTTTTAGCGAACAATAAAAAAGCGCCGAGGGTTCATTCGCACGGCGCTTCTTTCTAAGACTCGTTGAGTTCTATCGCCGTTTCAACAGCAAGGCCACGCTGATGAATAAAAATACCGAGCTAGGCAACACCGCGCCCAATATCGGTGGAATACCATAAACCAGGCTAAGTGGACGGAAAATCTCATTCAGCAGGTAGAAGAGAAAGCCGAAGCTGATCCCTATCACGATACGTGAACCTGCTGACACGCTACGCAGCGGGCCAAAGATGAAAGAGACTGCCATAAGCATCATCACCGCCACCGAGACCGGCGCAAAGATCTTACTCCACATATTGAGCTGGTAGCGGCTTGATTCCTGACCACTCTGTTTCAAGTATTTGGCGTAATCATGCAACCCACGAATCGATAACGCATTAGGTTCCAGCGCCACCACACCCAGTTTATCCGGCGTCAGGTTGGTTTTCCATTCGCCACTGAGCGTCTGACTGCCACCAATTTGTTTGCCGTCGCTCAAATCAGATTCATCAACTTGCGAGAGATTCCAGACATTCCTGTCCTTATCAAACTCAGCGGAGGCCGCGTAGCGTACCGACAGGAGTTTGTTCCGATCGTCGAAGTGATAAATGTTGACGCCAGACAGCTCTTTATCGCCGACTACCCGTTCAATATAGATAAAGTCATTACCATCTTTTGCCCACAGTCCGCCCTGCGTAGAGATCATCGACCCACCGGAGATCATCTGAGAACGGTAATTACGCGCCATCTGCTCCCCTTGCGGAGAAACCCACTCACCAATCGCCATCGTCAGCAATACCAGTGGGATCGCTGTTTTCATCACGGCAGTCGCGATCTGCAAGCGGGTGAAACCTGAAGCCTGCATCACCACCAGCTCGCTGCGGGTCGCGAGCTGACCCAATCCCAGCAGCGCACCGAGTAGTGCAGCCATAGGAAAGAAAGTCTCAATGTCTTTTGGGACGCTAAGCAGCGTATACAGCCCCGCGCCCAGCGCCGAATACTCGCCCTGCCCGACTTTACGCAGTTGGTCGACAAACTTGATGATGCCGGAGAGCGACACCAACATGAACAATGTTGTCATGATGGTGGTGAAAATCGTTTTACCGATATAGCGGTCTAATACACCAAACATCAGGCCGCTCCTTGGATTCTAAGGGGACGGGGCTTAAAGCGAGCGCGCACTTTGCGCATCGGCACGGTATCCCATAGGTTAAGCATCACCGCGATGCCAAAGTACATCAGGTTGGTCAACCAGACCCATACCATCGGATCAATTTTCCCTTTACTGGCGTTAGAACGCAGCGAGCTTTGCAGCAGAAAGAAGATCAGGTACAGCAGCATCGCAGGCAGCATACTCAGCACCCGTCCCTGACGTGGATTCACCACGCTCAGCGGCACCACCATTAGCGCCATGATCAGCACCGAAATAATCAACGTCAGCCGCCAGTGGAACTCTGCGCGCGCATCGTGCGCATCCGAATGCCAGAGGGTTGACATATCCATTTGCTGCACGTCGCTATTATTTAGCGTCACGCTCTGGTGGCCAATCACAGCCTGATAGTTGGTGAAATCCGTGATACGGAAGTCGCGCAGTAGCGCAGTGCCTTCGTAACGCGATCCGTTATCCAACGTCACAACCTGCGCCCCCTCTTCGTTTGGCGTGATATGACCACGATCGGCCACGACAACAGAAGGTCGTGCGTTACCGCTGGGCCGCAGCTGTGCCAGAAAAACGTGCTGAAACTCCGATCCTTTCACATTGCCGACAAACAGCACCGCATTGCCACCTTGTGCAGATTGGAACTGTCCTTCTACCAAGGCGGCCATGCCAGGATTGGCTTTCGCTTCTGCCAACACTTCTTCCTGATGCCGTGACGACCACGGGCTGAGCCACGTGACGTTAATCGTTGCGATGATGGCAGTGAATACAGCCAAGGCCAGCGCGGCTTTCAGCAACACGCGTTTGCCTAATCCGCAGGCGTGCATGACGGTGATCTCGCTTTCCGCATAGAGGCGGCCAAACGTCATCAATACGCCAAGAAACAGACTTAATGGCAGGATGAGCTGCACCATCTCTGGCACGCCCAATCCCAACAGGGAGATAACCAAATTTGTCGGGATTTCACCATCAACAGCGGCGCCCAATATCCGTACTAATTTCTGACAAAAGAAAATCAGTAGCAGAATGAAAAGGATCGCCAGTTGGCTCTTAAAGGTTTCCCGTACCAGATATCGAATGATGATCACGCTTAATTACGCCTGTGAAAACTTGTCTTTTTGCAGGAAAATCGATAGTTTCTTCGCTAACGCGCCATTTATACTCATTTTTGGCAGCCCTCTTAGCTAAGACTGTATTACAACACATTGCGTTTGAGCAGTTGTATCAGAACCTGCTTATAGTCACCAAAACAGGTTCGCTACGTCGTTAAGATTAACACAGGTTATGTTAACGCAACGGCGGGAAAGTATTACGGAGTGTCACATTCTAGCCGTTGCCCCCGCCTTTGTCTTTAAGATTCAGGAGAGTACATGGAGTTCAGCGTAAAAAGCGGTAGCCCGGAAAAACAACGCAGTGCATGCATTGTCGTCGGCGTGTTTGAACCGCGTCGTCTGTCCCCTATTGCCGAACAACTCGATAAAATCAGCGACGGCTATATCAGCGCGTTGCTTCGCCGTGGTGAATTAGAAGGCAAAGTGGGGCAATCACTGCTCTTGCACCATGTACCTAACATTCTTTCCGAGCGCATTCTTCTGATTGGCTGCGGTAAAGAGCGCGAACTTGATGAACGCCAGTACAAACAGGTGATTCAGAAAACCATCAACGCTCTCAACGAAACCGGTTCGATGGAAGCTGTCTGCTTCCTGACTGAGCTACACGTGAAAGGCCGTAATACGTACTGGAAAGTGCGTCAGGCGGTCGAAACCGCAAAAGAGACGCTGTATACCTTCGATCAGCTCAAAAGTAACAAGGTCGAGCTGCGCCGTCCGCTACGCAAGATGGTATTCAACGTGCCGACGCGCCGTGAGCTGACCAGCGGTGAACGCGCCATCCAACATGGTCTGGCGATTGCTGCGGGTATCAAAGCTGCGAAAGATCTCGGCAATATGCCGCCGAATATCTGTAATGCCGCCTATCTGGCGTCGCAAGCACGTCAACTGGCCGACACCTACAGCCAAAACATCATCACACGCGTGATTGGTGAACAGCAGATGAAAGAGCTGGGCATGAATGCCTATCTGGCCGTGGGTCAGGGCTCGCAGAATGAATCGCTGATGTCCGTGATCGAATACAAAGGCGATCCGAACCCGGAAACTCGCCCGATTGTACTGGTCGGTAAAGGTCTGACCTTCGATTCCGGCGGCATCTCCATCAAACCTGCCGACAGTATGGACGAAATGAAATACGACATGTGCGGTGCGGCAACGGTCTACGGTGTGATGCGTATGGCGGCCGAGCTGGCGCTGCCATTGAATATCGTCGGCGTACTGGCGGGTTGTGAAAATATGGTCGATGGGCGCGCATACCGTCCAGGCGATGTGCTGACCACGATGTCCGGCCAAACGGTAGAAGTGCTGAACACCGATGCGGAAGGTCGGCTGGTCTTGTGTGATACACTGACCTACGTTGAGCGCTATGAGCCGGACGTCGTCATTGACGTCGCGACGCTGACGGGTGCATGCGTGATTGCGCTGGGGCACCACATCACCGGGCTGATGGCGAACCACAATCCGCTGGCGCACGAGTTGTTGAGCGCGTCCGAACAATCTGGCGACCGAGCATGGCGTCTGCCGCTGACCGACGAATTCCAGGAGCAGTTGGAATCCAATTTTGCCGACATGGCGAATATTGGTGGTCGCCCTGGCGGTGCAATTACCGCAGGCTGCTTCCTGTCACGCTTTACGCGTAAGTACAGCTGGGCACATCTGGATATCGCGGGTACTGCATGGCGCTCTGGCAAGGCCAAAGGCGCAACGGGTCGTCCGGTCGCACTGTTATCACAGTTCCTGCTTAACCGCGCCGGACAGAACGACGTAGAATAAGGCTTTCGCGTCAGTGCGATGGCCTTATCATGTCATTGTCGTCTTATGGGCCGGACTTCCGGCCCTTATCACTTTCTGGCTCTTAGCACTCAATAGTGTAAACAATGAAAAACGCAACGTTCTATCTTCTCGAACACGACAGCAAAAGCGGTGAGCTCAGCGCCCATGAGGCACTGGCATGCGATCTGGCGGCAGAACGTTGGCGAGCAGGAAAGCGCGTGTTGATTGCCTGCGAAGACGAGCAGCAGGCTATCAGGCTGGATGAAGCATTATGGCAGCGCGATCCCAACGCGTTCGTGCCACATAATCTGGCAGGCGAAGGGCCGCGTCACGGCGCACCGGTCGAGCTGGCATGGCCACAGCGACGTGGTAATGCACCACGTGACCTGCTGATCAGCCTATTGCCGCAGTTCGCAGATTTTGCCACCGCTTTCCATGAAGTGATAGACTTTGTCCCTTACGAAGAATCCTTAAAACAGTTGGCGCGCGACCGCTACAAAACCTATCGCAGCGTCGGCTTCCAATTGACCACGGCTACGCCGCCAACTCACTGAATTTTGAGCATAATGGAAACGAAATATAACCCGCAAGATATCGAGCAGCCGCTCTACGAACTCTGGGAAAAGCAAGGCTACTTCAAGCCGCACGGCGACACGAGTAAAGAAAGTTTCAGCATTATGATCCCGCCGCCCAACGTCACCGGCAGCTTGCATATGGGTCATGCTTTCCAGCAAACCATTATGGATACGTTGATCCGCTATCAGCGTATGCAAGGCAAAAATACCCTGTGGCAGGCGGGTACCGATCACGCCGGTATCGCTACGCAGATGGTGGTTGAGCGCAAGATCGCCGCAGAAGAAGGCAAAACTCGCCACGATTACGGCCGCGAGGCGTTCATCGACAAAATCTGGCAGTGGAAAGGCGAATCCGGCGGCAACATTACTAACCAGATGCGCCGTCTGGGCAACTCCGTTGACTGGGAACGCGAGCGTTTCACCATGGATGAAGGCCTGTCCAACGCGGTGAAAGAAGTTTTTGTCCGCCTGTATAAAGAAGACCTGATTTATCGTGGCAAGCGCCTGGTAAACTGGGACCCGAAGCTGCGCACCGCGATTTCCGATCTGGAAGTCGAAAACCGCGAAGTGAAAGGGTCAATGTGGCACCTGCGTTATCCGCTGGCCGATGGCGTGAAAACTGCCGAAGGAAAAGACTATCTGGTCGTCGCCACGACTCGCCCGGAAACGATGCTGGGTGATACCGGCGTTGCCGTTAACCCGGAAGATCCACGTTATAAAGATCTGATCGGCAAAGAAGTGATCCTGCCATTGATTGGCCGTCGTATTCCGATCGTTGGCGATGAACATGCCGACATGGAAAAAGGCACCGGCTGCGTGAAAATCACGCCAGCTCACGACTTCAACGACTACGAAGTGGGTAAACGCCATCAGTTGCCGATGGTAAATATTCTGACGTTCGACGGTGATATCCGCCAGAGCGCCGAAATTTTTGACACCAATGGCGAAGTCAGTACCGCTTACAGCAGCGACATTCCAGAAGCCTTCCAGGGTCTGGAACGTTTTGCTGCACGTAAAGCACTCGTCGCAGCATTCGATGAACTCGGCCTGTTGGAAGAGATCAAGGCACACGATCTGACTGTTCCTTACGGCGATCGTGGCGGTGTTGTTATTGAACCGATGCTGACTGACCAGTGGTACGTGCGTGCTGCCGTGCTGGCTAAACCTGCGGTGGAAGCGGTAGAAGATGGCCGCATCCAATTCGTGCCAAAACAGTACGAAAACATGTACTTCAGTTGGATGCGTGACATTCAGGACTGGTGTATCTCCCGTCAGCTGTGGTGGGGTCACCGTATCCCTGCCTGGTACGATGCCAATGGCAACGTCTATGTGGGCCGTACCGAAGCGGAAGTACGCAGTGAAAACAACCTTGCTGACGATGTCGTTCTGAATCAGGACGAAGATGTGCTGGATACCTGGTTCTCATCCGGGCTGTGGACGTTCTCTACATTGGGTTGGCCGGAACAAACGCCCGATCTGAAAGCGTTCCACCCAAGCAGCGTGATGGTGAGTGGCTTCGACATCATCTTCTTCTGGATTGCTCGCATGATCATGCTGACCATGCACTTCATCAAAGACGAAGACGGCAAACCGCAGGTGCCATTCCACACTGTCTACATGACCGGCCTGATCCGTGATGAAGAAGGCCAGAAGATGTCTAAGTCCAAAGGGAATGTGATCGACCCGCTGGATATGGTCGATGGCATCTCGCTGGAAGCGCTGCTGGAAAAACGCACCGGTAACATGATGCAGCCACAGCTAGCGGAAAAAATCCGCAAGCGCACTGAGAAGCAATTCCCGAACGGCATCGAACCTCACGGTACAGACGCCCTACGCTTCACGCTGGCGGCGCTCGCCTCTACTGGCCGTGACATCAACTGGGACATGAAGCGTCTGGAAGGTTACCGTAACTTCTGTAACAAGCTGTGGAACGCCAGCCGTTTTGTGCTGATGAACACCGAAGATCAGGATTGCGGTTTTGGTGCAGGCGAAAAAGTGCTGTCTCTGGCTGACCGTTGGATTCTGGCAGAATTCAACCGCACAGTGAAAGCTTACCGTGATGCACTGGACGGTTATCGCTTTGATATTGCCGCCAACATTCTGTATGAATTCACCTGGAACCAGTTCTGTGACTGGTATCTGGAGCTGACGAAGCCTGTAATGAACGGTGGTACAGAAGCGGAACTGCGCGGTACACGCCACACGCTGGTTACCGTACTGGAAGCATTACTGCGTCTGGCGCATCCGATTATTCCGTTCATTACCGAAACCATCTGGCTACGTGTTAAAGCGCTGAAAGGCATTAACGATGGCACGATCATGTTGCAGCCATTCCCTGAGTTCGACGCCGCGCAGGAAGATACGCTGGCATTGAACGATCTGGAGTGGATCAAGCAGGCGATTACCGCAGTGCGTAACATTCGTGCAGAAATGAACATCGCGCCGGGTAAACCGCTGGAAGTCTTACTGCGCGATGCCACTGCCGAAGCACAGCGTCGTGTGGAAGAGAACCGCAGCTTCATCCAAACGTTGGCACGTCTAGAAAGCATTACGCTGCTGCCAGCGGACGATAAAGGTCCAATTTCCGTCACTAAACTCATCGATGGTGCCGAGCTGTTGATCCCAATGGCCGGCCTGATCGACAAAGCGACAGAGCTGGATCGTTTGGCGAAAGAAGTGGCGAAAATCGAAGCAGAGATTGAGCGCATCGCAAGCAAGCTGTCCAACGAAGGCTTTGTGGCACGTGCACCGGAAGCGGTTGTTGCCAAAGAGCGTGAGAAGCTGGACGGCTACGCCGTAGACAAAGCCAAGCTGCTGGAGCAGCAAGCAGTCATCGCGGCGCTGTAACGCTAATCGATTTCCAGCAGTAGTATGATTAATATGAAAGCCTCGTTGCAAAACGGGGCTTTTATTTTTTTCTCGTGTAAACGATGTTCTACTATCAATATGAATTAAGACAAACCAGAGAAAATAGAATAGCTGCCAGTGAGAATTAACGAACTCCCACTAATGAAAGAGAGAGTTTTAATAAATGAAGCATTAACAATGTTTTTTCCAATAGAAGAAACTGCCGCATATAGAAGATCTGTTGTCATACTCACACAAATAAAGACAATACCTAATATAATAAAATTAAACTCATAGTCAGATAAAGAGTATATAAATGACGGGATAAATGTGGAGAAAAAAATAATAGCTTTAGGATTAGATAATGTCGTCACCATTGCCTTTATTAAACTAACAAAAAACCTATTATCATCTTTTTTATTGGTACTGCTCACTCTTCTTTTATTTAAAATAATCCTACAGCCTAAAAATACAAGATAAGCACCACCAACTAGTTTTATAAGATAAACATATTCACTAAATGCTTTAGCCCCAACATAGGTAATAACTAAAGATGCGGTAATCAACATCACCTCACCTAAACGAAACCCAATCATAAAAGGAAGTGTTTTTTTAAATCCGTTACTAATTCCTTCGTTAATTAAAAGCGTTACCGCCGGTCCAGGAGAAAGTGTTTGCAGAGATGCGATCATACTAAAATAAATAATTGTCGATAGCGTTAACATTATTAAAACTCCGGCGTTTTAAATGAAACGGGAGGCACATTATCCCATAACGTCAGCGCTCTGGCTGACAGTTTTTTATCCTATACATCGTCGTTTCTGCTATTGCCCACTGCCCACAAATTGTAATCTGTTGCCATTTCCACCTCACATTACTTCACGTCAGCCGTCGGCTTGCCAGGACTGAACTGCGCTTCTTACCGATAAAAACAACGATCCTGGCTCAAGGGCCGGGAGCATTCAAGCGTATGAAACCAAATTGAAAACTTCTGCTCTTAAGCAATCAAACTCTTCATTTTCATCAAATAGAAGAACACCATCCTTGTAGAGTAATAAGTCATTCAATGATCCCATTCCACCATAAAGGCCCAGAAGCTCTGCTCGGACTACATCTGGGGTTCCAACTTCACCTACATACACTTTTTTACCTGAGGGGGTTTTTATCGAAAAATATGTGTCTATCGGTGACGCCCCCCATCAGACCGCTTTATCGATCCTTGTTTAAATAACATCTTGCAGCGCTTCGTAACTAAAGAACTGACCATAAGGTTTATCATCCCTCTCCCCAAAAAAGAATAATATCGTCCTTCAATACCACCACTAAAAGTGGCTGCTAAATCATTATCTAACGGTTCAGGCTTAATTGCTGAATATTCCCCAATACCCTTATAGTGGGGAACGAAACAACACTGTGATTAACAGCAGATTCAGCTTTACCCACTACTTTAGCTACCACTCTTTCCGTGAGTGCTGCCCCTGCTTTCGCAACACCGACCCCACCTGCGATGGCAGCAGCCAAATCAGACTCGAGTTTACAGCCTGTCGGCAATGACTCGCGCCGCCAGCTCACCCGTCGTAAGCGCATCTCTCGCCATCTTCCTGTCAGCATCAGAGATGCCCCGCAGTCTTCGCTTTCGGTTCTCGACGTTGATAAGGCTGAACACGACGTCAAGTCAGCCCTCTTCACAATTGAAGTAAAAGAACCACAACCGAGGGCAAAAACCTCCCAGCCAGCAGCTCAGTTGGCAAGTAGCTGGAAGACCTCGGTTTTAACACCGGACAGTCGGTGGTTGTCACTGTTGAACACGGTAAATTGGTGATTGAGACTGAGCTAAGGTTCTGACTGGCAAAAATGACGCTCCCGACTCGGAAGCTGGGAGCGTCATATTCAAAACCCATTTAATATAACTTCACCATAATCAAAGCACTTCGGCGCTTGCAATTTAGTCTCGAATTTACATTCGATATAATTACTTATCAATAAATTACATCCTTCATCGACTATTTTTAACTCACCAATAAAAGATAGAACAATGTCGCCTTCAAACTGGATAACCAGATATTTTTCAGCCGAGTCTATTTTTTTTACAAAAAATTGATTATCAAAAGGTCGTCCATAAGGACCATCAGGTAAAAAGAAATAGAGTGACTCTTTTCCTGCAATCCACATTTTGATTAACTCATTAGTGCTCATTTTTTGATGATCCACTCACTCTTTGGATTAGGTAAAAATATGTGAGGCCTCAAACTCAGCTCGGTTCTCGACGTTGATAAGGCTGAACACGACGTCAAGTCAGCCCTCTGCACAACTGAAGTAAAAGAACCACAACCGCGGGCAAAAAACCGCCCAGCCAGCAGCTCAGCGGAAAGTGGCTGGAAGACCTTGGTTTTAACACCGGACAGCCGGTGATTGTCACTGTTGAACACGGTAGGCTGGTCATTGAGACGGAACTGCGGTTTTGACTGGCTGATGTAAAAATCCCGGCCTTTTTAGGGGGCGGGATTTTTTAATTCAACATAACTAATCGAGAAACCTGCATACAGAACTATTTATAACGTCCGAATTACTTATCCAACATGTTAGGATCGTACAAAGGCGAGTCCTGCATTTTGGGCTTGATTTCTTCATACCAAGCCTTAAAAATCCAGTCTTGTGGACGATTATTTATTACAGGATTAGCTTTGAGGTCTATTTCTATTGCTTTCTCTATATTTCTATAGCATTGCATATAATTGGATTTCGATAGCTTAGAAAAATCTAAGGTTTGATCATAGAAATCATAAGTTTCATAGATTTCCTCCATAATCTCTTTGCTTATTTGGCTCATGTAGGGGCGTAAATAATCAGCCATAATATCTATGGCTGAAGACCCCAATGACACACCATTATTTTTTGAAAAAAATAAAAAACCGGCCATATTCACCTCATGATAACAATCTTTGCTTTATCTGCCTGTGACAATGAGTTGATGTGGTTCAATAGCTTATGTTGATTTTCAACATTTAAACTCCTGAAATCTAAGGGGACTATATCTGCTTTATCTAAGTGTGTGCGTAACTGCGTAATATTTCTATCCCAGTTATTATTAAAAAACTTATTCATCCCCTCAATTTCTTTCTCTGAACCTTTTGCTGTTGTAAACATAAAGTCAACAGTTTTCCCTTTGTTTGGTCCGCTGGAAAATACAAAATCGGCACCACTGGCATCAGGCTCAACACGTTCCAATTTCCCGCCCATAGTATTTCGCAATTCGGTGGCGGCTGAACCTTCTGCAAGCTTGTTCTTGCCAGCGTGAGGATCAAACTTCAATCGGTTTACTTCGTCAAGGTTAACAGCGGCTCCCGTATGAGCTACTGAGCCAGCAATTTCATCACTAGCCTTATTGATCAGCTTAGACTCTTCAGCAACATCCCCTTTCTTCAGCGCCATTTCTGCTGCTTTAATCGCTTTCCCCGCAGCATCGCCCGCAATAGGAATTAACCCAACCATTGCTGCAAGATAGTCAATTGCACTTTGCGCTTCCGCAAAGCCTTTGATATCGCCCACAACTGGGACAAAATCTACTCCAAAACCAGCAGCGCCTTTCAACAATTCATTGCGATGTTCACTTATCTTTGCCGAACACGCTTCCGCACTTAATCCCGCACAATTTTGAGCTTTGAATTCTTCAACCATAGCAACGAGCTGTTTCTGCGCATTCTGACTTGCCTGCGCACCCGCTACCGCATTTGTCGTCGAGTCTCCCACCGTGCCGGCCGCCAGATCACCTGCCAGAAGCGAAAGCGTGGTGACCGTCTGTTTTTCGCTTTCCGTCATCTCCGAGATAGCTTTACCCGGGTAGAGCCTGTCGGCAATGACTCGCGCCGCCAACTCACCCGTCGCAAGCGAGTCTCTCGCCATCGCATCAGAGAGCCCCGCAGTCTTCGATTTCGGTTCTCGACGTTGATAAAGCTGAACACGACGTCAAGTCAGAACCCCGGTCGTTATCACCGTTGAACAGGGCCAAGTGGTGATACGCATTGTGGTTGAATGACAGGCAACAAGAAATCCCGGCCTGTTTTAAGGGCCGGGATCATTGAGTTTATTTTGGATATGAGATTGCAACCTTATATTCATCGCAGATAAATCCCTCATCAGCTTTATTATGAGGGGTTCTATCCGTTGAAAAATACCTTAATGTCGGCTCTTCCTTTTTTATTTTCAGTTGTAAAGATTGTGACATTTTTTTAGAAAAAAATATCACTTGCTCCATGTTAGACCATCCATCTGATATCTCTTTCACTGAGTTACCTTCAGCAAGAGAGAGCTCAATAGCGTGGTCTATATAAGGTGATTTAGTCATTTACTTACCCAAGTCTATTTTATCTATCAATTTCAATTGGCTATTGTAGTCTTTTATAAAGTACTGAGTAGCGCCGCCGGGCCCCAACAATGGATTAGCCATTACTTGACCAGAAGGAATTCTTATATCACTAGTAATCTCATAAATTCCCATTTGAGGGCGGTATCCGAACTCTGGGTGAGGTGATACTTGTAGATTTTTAAATATTGATTCTCTGCTAAATCCTGCATCTAGTAATGTATCCCATGAAGTATAATAAGACGATTGTCCAGGTATTCCGCCGTATACTCTTCTACCAGCAGGTAAAGTAACCATTCCCCATTCATCTGCTTTATATCCCCATTGAATCTGATCAGATTTCGCAATGTGAATATCAAAATTAGACGACTCCCGCGCCTTCTGGCTTTCCGAGATATTGACTTTGATACGATCTGCCATTGATGTCGTGGTACTGGTCGCTTCAGATGGCTTGCTAACGCTCTTTATCCCATAGAACCCAGCCAGCGCACTGACAAGACCATGCAGTTGCATCGCCCTATCATATTCCGATGCCACTTCATTCCAGTCTTTGTGATTCTTCTCCGCTATCGCGGTAATTGCCGCATCGCGTGTAATACTGCCTGCATCCAAGCCATACAGTATGTCACTCGCATTAGCCGCATCCTGCGGGTACAGGTCTTTAAAGATGAGTCGGTAACTGGCTGCGCTTTCACCGTAACTGTCCAGCGCCTGCTGTGCCTTCGCCACCAGTGCCGAACAACCCGCCCCCGATTTATTACCCTGCGTACAGATATCATGGATAGCCTGATTGCGCTCTTTATCCAACTGATCGGTATCAGCCAGCTCTTTCGCTTCGTCGGTTGTCAGTGTTCCAGCTTTTTCCTTGCGCTCCAGTGCCGCTTTCCTTGCGGCTTCTGTCGCACTCAGATAGTTATTCTCCACCGCATTCTGACTTGCCTGCGCACCCGCTACCGCATTTGTCGTCGAGTCGCCCACCGTGCCGGCCGCCAGACCACCTGCCAGAAGCGAAAGCGTGGTGACCGTCTGTTTTTCGCTTTCCGTCATCTCCGAGATAGCTTTACCCGGGTAGAGCCTGTCGGCAATGACCCGCGCCGCCAGCTCACCCGTCGCCGCACCCGCAGCACCCGCCAACGCACTGTTACCGCTGGCTTCCGCCACTATACCGCCCAGTACCGCGTGCGCTACCGCATTGGCTGCAATATTGACATTATCATTTGCATCCGTCGTCGCTTTCTTGATTTCTGCCGCCAGATACGGCGCCGCTGCACCCGTTATCGCCTGTGCAACGTTACCCCCCGCCAGTCCCTGCACCGCCGCCGAGACCGCCATTATACCCTGACGGATCGCGCCCCCCGTGCCAAAACCCGAACTGTTCAAGGCCTGAGTATAGGCTTTGTCATACGTCGTCTGATAAACGTATTGCTGAATCTCGGCCTCTGTCGGGTTCAGGTTTGGCTTATTGCCCGTCGCGAGCGCGTCTCTCGCCATCTTCCTGTCAGCATCAGAGAGCCCCGCAGTCTTCGCATCGGCCTCCGCTTTCGCCGCTTTCGTCGCAATAATCGCCCCATGCGTACCAGCAATATCCATCACCTGACTGCTGATTTCTGCAATCACCTGCATTTGTTGCAGACGCTTCTGCTCTTTCTCTTTGTCAAAAATCGGGCTCAGCGTCTGGTTTGCATGTTCAACATCGTTACTCAGCTGCGCGACATCCTGACGCTGGTTCGCCTCATCACGGATGACCAACTGCCCATTGCTGATTGCCGCACGCGTGGTACTCGCCGCATTACCGTCATTATTTCCGCTTATCAGTGAGTTGGATGCCAGATTACTGAGCATCTGCATGCCTACCGGCCCGCCCGTACTGATACCGACGCCGCTGTGAGAGGTCTCAAACTCGGCTCGGTTCTCAATATCACTAAAGCCCAGCGTCCCGGTGTCTAATCGGTTTTTCGCGGCCTCTGCCGTGGAGCCAATCACCGCGCCATCGAGCTGCGTATGATTGCCCACCTGCACATCGTAGCCACCTTGCCCGGCAAACAGCCCGGTCTGCTCCTGCACGCTGCGATAATCGCTGTGCATTTTGTCCTTGCTCATGTTGAAACTGGCTGACGCGCTTCCCGCACCATAAATCGGAATGCTGACGCCTGCACTCATGCTCTGCTGCTTGCTGTCGTAAACGTCGCTATCCTGCTCACTGCGCAACAGCAAATCCCGTCCGACGCGTGCCGTTACCTGCTGCCCACTGACCTGTGCACCCTGCAACGTGGTATCACGGCCGCTGTTTAGCCGAACCTGACGCCCCGCGTCCAGTAGCGTTTCAGTGTGGCTCAGCCCTTCACCCAGTTCACTGCCTTTCGCTTTATTCATGCTGGCGTTTACGCTCAGACTAAAGCCGCCGCTGCCAGCACCCAGGCTCAGACCAATGCTGCCGCCTTTGCTCTTGTTACTTCCTTCCGTGTGCTGACTGTTTTGTGCAGACAGTAGCTGGATATCACGTGCCGCATCCAGTGCCACATCCTGACCCGCACGCAGCTCGCTTCCCTGCACGCGGATATCATCACCCGTTGCGGTCAGAGACAGGTTCCTACCCGCGTTCAGGCTGCTACCTTGCGCGGTGCGCTGCTCCACCGTTTGCTCAGATTTCGATGACTGGCTTCCCAGCGAGACGCTGACGCCCACAACATTGTTATTCGTAGGATCGTCTTTACCTTTCAGCGCAGCCAGATAGGCAGCCTGCCCCGCTTGTACGCCGCTTAACGTCGCTTTCACACCCTGTAACGCTTGAAGACGGCTATCCTCCGTCTCCTTAGCCGTCTGCGCCGTTTGTACCGCCGTATTCACCATACCACCGACCGTGCCACTCAGCGCCAGCGTTAACCCACTCTGCTTCTGTTCATAGGTCTGGCGCTGCGTCTGACTGTTCTCCGCCGCCGTCACTGCTATCGTCTTACCTTGCAGCGCCAGATCCTGTCCGGCAACCACGTCACTACCTTTCACAGTCAGTTGATTGCCCGCCAGCAGCGTCGTGTTGCCTTTTTCACTACCGATGATGCTGGCTTTCTCACTCATGCCATCTGTATCGGTCGTGCTCTTTTGGCTGGCCTGACCAATGCTAAATCCGATACCGCCACTGCCCATCAAACCGGATTTTTTCTCTTCCTTTAAATGAGTTTCCTGATGATTTTCTTGCGCCGTCGTCACGGTAATATCGCGTCCGGCGGTAATGCTGACATCCTGCGTACCCGCAACGGAGCTACCCGCGATCTGCACGTTATTGCCTGCACCGATCGCCACCGTCTCGCCGCTGAACGAACTGCCCACCGCCGATTGATGCTGAATGCTGTCATGGCGTTCGCTGGACTGCGCAGAGAGCAGGCCACGACTGCTTTGCTTGCTGTGTTCCGTCAACGTATAGGATGACTCACCGCTGGTCAGATTGATGTCATTGCCCGCCTGAACCTGTAGCCCCTGCTGCGCGGTGACGGATGCCGCCGTCGCATTCAGGTCGAGTCCCGCACGTAATGCTATCTGGCCATTCGCGGCGATTTCACTACCGATATCTTTGCTTGCCTGATAATGGCGATAATTATTGCTGTCCCAGTCGCTATTCTGCGTTTCCGTGGTCGTCAGCGTTGCCAGATTCAGGTTATTCCCCGCGCTGATCAGCGTGGAACTGTCAGCCCCCGAGTTAATCACCTGGCTTCCGATCAGGTTGATGTCTTTGCTGGCCGCCAGCGTCAGTTCACCCTTGTCATTCTGAACGTACATGCCCGCGATGCGATCCAGAATGCGATTATCCTCACCGCCACTCAACGTGCTGGTACTGGTGATAGTGCCGCCCGCCAGTGCGGTCAATTTATCTTCCGCCTGAATGACACCACCGACATTATTCAGATCGTTACGAACCTGTAGCTGCACCTGTTTACCCAGCAGAGTCCCCCCCTGATTGTCCAGCGCATCGGACGAGATAAACAGGGTATCGCGCGCGGCAATACGTCCGCTGTTCAGCAGGCCTCCGGCAAGTCCAACAGAGATCGTGTTCCCCGCCAGCAGACTACCCGCACCGATTTGTTCATTCGAGCGGACGTTGGTGTAAACCTGCGGAACAAGCACCGTCTGCGAAGAGCCGTCTGCCAAGGTCACCGATTTTCTCACCATCCAGACCATATCGGTGGTGAGCAACGCCATCTGCTCTTGCGTCAGCGCCACACCCGGCGTCAATGAGAACTGACGACCAAATGCGATACCCGCATTCATCAATGCTTTGTACTGTGCTTCATCGCTGTTATAACCCGCCAGATAGCGCTGCCCGGTTAATTGGGCGATCTGTTCGCGTACTTCTCGCTGTTCGTAGAAGCCATCACCCAGTCGTTTATCCTGCCCCTCAATACTGAAGGCCTGTAGCATATAATCAGAGCTAAGCCACTGTTTTTGGTTGGTGAAGCGCACATCCGTTTCCACCAGATAGCGGCTTTCTGCTGCGGGTTGTAGCGTAAATAAACTACTGCCTGGAAGCGTCGCCGTCGGCGTACCCACATTCTGACCAACGTTACCTGCTCGCAGCGCCGTCACCACATAGCCCGATCCGTCAAATGCTGCCTGGTCACGCCAGTCATGCACTTTTAGATCGATCGTTTCGACTTGAGCCGCTGGCGCATAGTTATTGCCGTCAATACCCTGTGAGGTTTTTGTTACCCCGCGCCAGTTCTTTTTCTTCTTGGCATACCAGCGTTCCTGCCACCCACTCTCAGACGTAGTACGTTCGCCCGGCGTCGCCAGATTGCTCAGCGCCTTCACACCGTCAATTAACAGACCGGCCGCAATCACGCGGCTATCGCTGTTGGTCATCCGTGCCGCTGTCAGATACAGATTATTACCGGACAGAATCTGCCCCGGATCGCTCTCTTTCACCCTGGTTTCATTCACCGTTCGGGTATAGATGTAGCGATAGAAGTCCTCACTGGCATAGCCATCCGGCATATGCGCAGTGTTCACGCCGTATTTATTGTCTGTCAGCCAAATATCGCTCCAGTTGTAGCGCGTGGTATGTCCACGCAGCACGGCTTCATCGATATGGGTCGCACTGGTGACAATTTCCGTCACCAAATTATCGTTAACGTTATTAATCTGACCAGCGGACAATGCCATATCACCAATGGACTCAATGGTGGCACTGTGGTTATTGATGGCATCGGCTTGGCCTGTTGCCATACCTTCCGCATCCAGATTACGTCCCAGCGTCATCACGCCATCACTGTAAATCAGCCCATGTTGACGATTGTTAAGCGTGCCTACACCGAGATCCAAACGCTGGCGTGCGGCGATCGTCGCCCCCATGCCACCTTCATTCAGATTGTTCAGCGTCTGCGCTTGCAGGCTGATCCAGTCGCCATAAATGCGACCGCTCCCCATGTTGCTCAGCGTGCCCGCATCAATACGGGTTTGATCGCCATCGATCAGGCCGCGGTTGGTTAACGAATCCGACAGCGCCAGTCGCGTCTTGTGGCTGCTGATTTCACCACTTGCCTGATTATCGAGACGTGTAGCCGTCAGCGTCAGCTCACTACCAGACTGGATTTTTTGGCGGTTGGTGACATCCCCCGCCACCGTGAGGTCGAGTTTACCGTTTGCAATGACATCGCTCTGGTTATCGAAGCGCTGTGCGGCAGTCAGCGACATGTCACCCAGTGACAACAGTTGGCCGTCGCCACTCAGACTATCGGCTTGTACATCCAGCTTTTTCCCGGCAATGAGCGTGCCGTCGGTATTATTGACGGCTTTCGCCGCCGTCACCTTAAGGTTGTTATCCGCACTGACTTTCGCTTTACGGCTGGAAACCGATCCACTGGTGGCATTGAGCGTAACATCGGTCGCCTGCGTCTGACCGCCATCGGTATTCACCTCTGCCGCGGCTATCGTCAGCGACCCGCCGGCGAGTTGCTGGCCGTTAGCATCAGCGCGCTGGCTGGCTGTCAGAGATAAATTGCCCGTTTGCGCCACCGAACCATCGCTGTTGATACCCGCCCCCAGCACAGCACCTTTCTGGTTAGTGATGTTTGCCGCTTTCAGGGTCACATCGCGCTGTGCCGCCAGTACGCCACGGTTAGTCGTCTGTTTCTGTGTGCCGACACCGACATCACGCTGAGCGTAAACTTTGCCGCTATTATCCAGTTCACGACCCGCCAGCTGTACATCCTGTGAGGCATTAATGCTGCCACTGTTCTCAATGCGGCCATCGGCAGAGATCGTCACGCTTCCTGCCTGTGCACCAATCGCACCCGCGTTGCGTACCCCAACACCTTGCTCCGTACCAATGAGCTGGATCTTACCCGCGTACATACCACCGAGTTGCGCTACGTCCACCGCCAGCTTCGGCTCTGTGCGATCCGTTGACGTTGAAGCCGTCGCGGCTTTCTCGATTTTCTGCTGCTCGGCATCAACGGTATTACGTCCCGCCGTTACTTTTAGGTCATTCGCCCACAGCCCGGCGTTGATTTCTGCACTCTGCGCGATCAGGTCGGTATAATCCTGACGGCTGGAGTCCATCCCCGCCCCTTGAACGCGAATCGTGCCTTTCTCAACCTGATAGCCTTTAAGTTGGCCGTTTTCCATCATCGCCTTGCCGGTCGTCAACGTCGCCCGGTTCGCATTGATGAAACCGCAGCCGTCACAGGTGATGCCCGACGGGTTGGCGATAACCACCTGCGCTTTTTTCCCTGCAACTTCGATGTACCCATTTAATTTGCTGGGATCGCGTGAATTCACTTCGTTCAGAATGATCTTCGCTTCGCCTTTAGCCAGCCACGGGTTACCCGCCACCCAGCCGCCTTGCTGTGTTTGCACCTGATTACGCGAGTTATTGAGAATGGCACCTTGCTGATTCACATCGAACTGGCTGTAGACATTGCGCGATACGCCGCCGGCACTTGGCGTTTGAATATTGACCTGTGGCGTCCCGTTTGCGGTTTGTAAGACGTTAGGTTTTTGGTTACCGGGCGCATTGCCGTCCGCGACAATGTTCGCCTGTGCCACAGGCGCAAGCGCGACAAACCCCATCACGCCGAGCAATAGGAACGTCAGTGGAGAAAGCCGCCCGGTTATCTGACTCAGCGTCGACCCAAGTCCCAACGGAGAAGAATCTTTGACGCAGCCGCGACACAGTTCAGAGACCACCATCAACACGCCACGAGCGCGGTTAAAAACGATGCGATACAGGTGCTTATTCATTCTTGTTATCCATTCAAAGAAAGAAATTTTTCAACAAACAGGTTTATGACTGGCGCATTCCGACGGATGCTTCAGTACTGCCAGTTCAGGCTGAAACCGAAGACGGCCGGGCTGGTTTCAAAGCCATCAGGCTTGGAAAGCGGAATGCCCGCAAACAGGTCATAGCCGGTGCTCAATACGTTGCCACGTACCCCGATGACACCACCTGCCAAATGGTTACCAATCAGCCGCTCTTTACTGTTGTTACTGATCTCGCCGTAATCCACACCCAGATACAGTTCCTGATTCTGAAGCGGCGTGCGCCAGGCGAGCTCATTGCGTACCAGCCAACCGTCGTCGGCGCTGAGCGTGAGCTCACCGTCAAAGCCGCGAACCGTCCAGCGGTTACCAATGGAGAATTGATCTTGTGCCGTCAGGCGGGTACTCGCGAGCTGACGACGGTATTGCACGTTGTAGCGGAAAGCTTCATCAAACACGGCGAAGGGAACATCCAACTCGGAAGAGAACTGAATAATTTTTGACAGCCCGGTTCCTTCATCGTTGGTTTCTTCTGGAACGGGCTGCGCCCCGAACCAGCGAGTGCCGCGCTGATAGCTAACAGCAGCATCCAGCGTGGCTTGGGAAATATAGTGACGATGCTGTAAGCCCAGACGCCATCCCGCCGTTTTACGCCGCTGTACCTCAACCTCGGTATCATTGACAAAATTGCGTGATTCACGCGTCATGACCTCATAACTCACCGACGTCTTCTGGCTACCACTACGATGTAATACTCGACTCAGTTGGAAATTGAGGCTCTCGTTTTCACCTTTATAGGTATAGTTTTCATTCAATCCGGCTATCGTCTGGTGATAGTCATAACCGCTGGCGGTCATCCCAGCCTGCCAGTAGCCAAACGGCACCGAGTAGTGGGCAACGTAGCTCTTGCTGCCTTTACTGGTACGCCCTTGCAGATCGTGACCACCGTAGAGATAAAACGTGTCGCTAAGTGAAAAGGGATTATCGAGGAAAAGCGTCAGACCGCCCTGATAGCGCCCTGTGCTTTTGGTGCCGGAATCATCCAGCGTCGCACCAAGCCGCCAGTGTTTTGCTTGTTTATAGCTAACAACGATATCGCTTTCGCCCGGCTTCTCTCCCGGAACCAGTTGCATATCAGCCAGTGCTGTCGGCACGCGCTGTAAATTCTCCAGCCCCTGCTCGATATCGCGCAAATCAAGCAGTTCACCTTCGCGTGCAGGCAAAGCGCTATAGAGCTGAATATAGCGGTCACTGTCCGGCGACAGCGTTATCTTGCCAACCTTACCGGCCATCACCACCAGCTTCAGCGTACCGCTTTTCAGATCCTGAGCAGGTGCCAGCACGCGAGCGGTCACATAGCCGTGATTCACCAGACGGTTTTGCAACGCGCTCATTAACAGGTTAATGCCTTTACCGCCCAGACATTGGTTCACCGCCTGATCGGCTAGCCGCTGCAACGGCAGCCAACTGGGAAAATCCTTCTTTCCCTGTAATTCCACCTTGTTAATGGGAAAACAGGGCGTCATCTCCACGGGAAAATGCAGCCGTGTCAGAAATGCCCCTGGTTCTTGCAGGCGGACATCCGGGGCCTGAGGTGAAAGCTGTCGCTCTTGCGCACGCTGCCGTTCCTGCTGATTGATTTGCTGCTGGTTGATCTGACGTTGATCGAGCTGTTGCAACTCAGCGGGCGTAGCCGCATTCGCCATGACTGCAAAGAAAGGTAAAGGCAGCGTGAACAATAACGGACGAAATGATACAGAGAGCGTTAATGGGATAGATTTTATTTTATTGATTTTTAATGATAAAAAATCAAAACAAACAGTCCTTGTCATGATAAATAAACCTGAAAATGAAAATAATTAGTTACATTTTCATCTCGGATAAACATATTAGGAATGGGAACAGTCTTATTCGTTCTTATCTGTCATTGGCAGAACAGCGGAAAAATGAAGGGGCGAGCGTAGCGTTCTGATAGGTTTACATGTCGAAGTATCTATCGCGTGACGATGCGGTTCAGAGGGAGTACCGTCTGTTCCCTTAGCTAAAGCGAGTAAGGAAACAGACGGTGGGGCATTTAATGATTAGCGAGCATCGGCCAGCGCAATGTTCTGACGCAAGCCGGGCAGAGCATTGTTCATTTCCACCTCTTCTCTTGCGATCTGAAAACGGGAAACGGACTGTTGCAGGTTAATAACCTGCTCCTGAAGCGCATTTGCTGAGGTCGCCACTTCGGATACCAATGACGCATTCTGCTGCGTCACACCGTCCATCTGATTAATAGCGATATTAATCTGCGAAATGCCGCGGCTCTGCTCGCTGGAAGCCAGCGTGATTTCATCCATGATATCGACCACTTTTTTCACATCCATCAGCACTTCGTCCATGGTATTACCCGCCAGCTCAACCAGCCCTGCGCCCTTTTCAATACGGCTGAGGGAGGCATCAATCATGGTGCCAATCTCTTTCGCCGCTGTCGCACTACGCGCCGCCAACATCCGAACTTCAGAAGCCACCACGGCAAAGCCTTTACCATATTGACCTGCACGGGCAGATTCTACCGCAGCGTTCAGTGCTAGCAGGTTAGTCTGGAAGGCGATGCCGTCTATCACCCCAACAATGTCGGAGATTTTGGCAGAGCTTTGCTTAATAGAACGCATCGTATCAACCACTTCGGTGACAACATTCCCGCCGCGAGACGCAGAATCCGAAGCTTTCTGCGCCAGATCGTTGGCTTTACGCGTGTTGTCTTCGTTGTTTTTCACCGTTGACATGATCTGCTCCATGCTTGAAGCCGTTTCGTCCAACGAGGCCGCCTGCTGCTCGGTACGGCTGGAGAGATCGATATTGCCGGATGCGATTTCCTCAACGCCGATGCTGATCGCATCAGTACCGTTACGCACCACGCGCACCATGTTTTCCAGCCCGTCACGCATACGCTGAACTGCGGCGAACAACTGTGCAATTTCATTTTTCCCGCTGCTATCAATCTGCGCACGCAGGTCGCCTTCCGCGATGCGGTCAAAGACGGAAATAGCCTGATTCAACGGTTTCACGATAAGGTTGGTCATCACGGACCAGGCCAGTGCAGCCAGCAGCAACGCACAGGCAATCGCGGCGTACAGGATGGTTTCCATGAGTTCCACACGCCCATTTGAATCCGCGTAGGCTTCATCAATACTCTTCAGCTTGAAGGCAACCAACGCTTTAGAAGATTTATCAAACGCGGCATACAGCACTGTCGACTTCCCTGCACGCTGGCGATATTCATCCAGATTCCCGGCGTTCAGCGCCGCAAATGCCGGGTCAATAAACTCTTGCATCAGCGTATTACGCTTCTCGGCCATGTCCGTAGAAATGACTTTTTCTTCTTCGGACTGCGGATATTTCAAATATTCCTGCCATTTCTCGCTGGCACCATCGACCTTGCCTCTGGCACGTCCCAGTGCGACTTTAGCCGCCTCGACATCC
Source organism: Pectobacterium punjabense (assembly GCF_012427845.1). Taxonomy (NCBI): domain Bacteria; kingdom Pseudomonadati; phylum Pseudomonadota; class Gammaproteobacteria; order Enterobacterales; family Pectobacteriaceae; genus Pectobacterium; species Pectobacterium punjabense. The sequence goes on along the minus strand of NZ_CP038498.1, from coordinate 477,227 downwards.
CCTTTGCCCATTAATGATTCGTACAGACGTAAATCTAACCGACCACGCAACAGCAGTTCGGAGCTGTCATTCAACGCAACCAACCCTGGCAGCACTTCCATATCGACACGGGCAAATGATTTATTCCCCGACTGAACCGCAACCAACCCTAACACGCCGACAAAAAGCAGTAGCGCCGCTAATGAAAACACCATCATGCTGAGTGCAGTACGGATCTTTATCTTACGAAACATAAATTATCCCTGTGGTCTGAAAATAAGAAGGGGTGGGCGCCAGCTCCAGAGCAGAGCCGTTCAGTTATTTACGTAATAGTCGTTATTCATTTTCCAGACGTGTGAATTTCCACGAACTGAAATAAACTGGTTATAAAACCGTAATAAAATAAAGAAACGTATAAAGAAAATAATGATCGACAGAAATAAACTTTCTGTCGACCGTTAATATTTATTTTTTATTCTTTTCCTGAGACTGATTTTTGTCTAAGAAACGTTGCAGCTCATCTTTATAAAACTTCGCCGACATCATCGTGCCATGCCCGCTGGTTTCGTTACTGGCGGGAATAAGGAACAAGGTCGCCTGCTTAATTTTCTTAAGCTCATTATCCAGGATGCCTGTTTCAACAGGATTACGCTCATCATCCGCAGAGTTGATCACCAGAACAGGGGCTTTAATTTTATTCAGCTCCGGCGCAGCATTATAATTTGCAGACGAACCCCAGATATAAATAAAGTCATTCGCATCGCTGGTTGACGGTGCGGCAAGACGATCTGCTACCAGTTTGTCCGCCTGTGCACGTGTCGGCGCTTTGCTCTGATAGGCCAGCGTTCCGCCAGTAGTCGCAATACTAAACATAATACTGGCCGTTTTTAGCGTCGGCGGCTGCTGCGTATAATCGCCATTATTCCAGGCTGGATCATTCTTGATGGATTCAATCAAGATGCGACGCATCATCCAGTTACGGCCAGACAGCTCGTTTGGCAACGACGCCATTGGCACCAATGCATCCATCATGTCCGGGTATTTTTCCCCCCAGAGCCAGGTCTGCATTCCGCCCATGGAATATCCCATCACCAGACGCAGGTGGTTAATCCCCAGTCCTTCTTTGATTAAGCGATATTGCGCCTGCACCATATCGTTATAATCGTACTGAGGAAATTTCATCCGTAAGCCGTCTGACGGCTTGGAAGATTTTCCAGAACCAATGCTCTCCGGCATGATAATAAAGTATTTGCTGCTATCCAGCGCCTGACCTGGCCCGAAAAGCTCTCCACCAAAGCCATTTGCTAACAGCGCTTTAATCGGCTGATTCGTTCCATGCAGTAATAACACGGCAGGCTTGGTTTTATCACCGAGCGTGTAATAGTGAATGCGCAGATCTTTTAATTTTTCGCCGCTGTTGAAGGTAAATTCTGGCGCGATCCAATCGCCTTCTTGTGGTGCTGAAAAATTGGTCTGTGCATACGTTAATGGTGACAGCATTAACAGAAATGCACCCACCACCCCTGATAGTATTCGGTTAACCATAAATAGCTCTTCGGTAATCATGAAGTCGTGAAGCCGCGATTTTAATGTCTATTAGGAAAAATCCCAATAAACATAAGTGAGCTAATAATAAAAAGATATTATTATCTGATTTTTTTATTTATAACGAAATATTCTATAAGAAGTTTTCAATAGAATGACATTTAACGCATTCCCGTTAATCGTCTGACTACGCCGCTCATACTTTCCGCTCGGCATTAACGTCCATAAAAACAACAAAAAGTGGGAAAAGTCGTTCATATCGCGAACAAGAATGCCGATAGTGCGCGGTGATATCCGCACACTATCGGCATAAGGAAGGGGTAACATTGGCGTTGAGGATCAGTGCTGATTCATTTCTCTTTCAATCGTTCTCAGCCGCTCGTCCATATCTGGGTGTGTACTCAGCCAATCGGGTAAATCCAGCGATTCAACCTCATCCCCGCTGCGGTCGTGATTGAGCAAGGCTCGATACATTGCCTGCATTGACTGAAGCGAACGCCCTTGTTGCTGCATTTTTGCTATTGCCCATGCATCGGCTTCCCGCTCCATATCGCGAGAAAACTGCATCTCGTTGATAAAGGCGGCAGACTGCAACACGGTATCACCGATTCCACTCACATCTCCCGTCATCCACATGAACGTCAACGACACCAGCGATGAGCGCACCACCATGCGCATTGGATGGCGATAGGCGTGGTGTGCCATTTCATGCAGCATCACCGCCGCCAGTTCGTTGTCATTTTTCGCCAGCTTCACCAGATCGTCACTGATAATCAGCGTGCCATCCGCCAGCATGAAAGCGTTCGGTCCGATAGGCGCAGCCATGATCTCCAGACGCAACGGCGTTTTATCTTCCCGCATATCGGCGGGCATAACCTGCCGAAACAGCGTTTGCATCGCCTGCTGACGTTCAATAGGCAGTTTGGAAGACTTAAAATCACTGTGCCGCAGCAGCTTCAGCGTATGTTGTCCCAGTTGCTGTTCGATAGCGGTAGGGATGCGTAGCGCCAGCGCGGAACTCGCCCAAGGCAACACCACGTAAACGTAGTTTATGACGATCAAAATCGTGGCAAATAACGTGAAAATCACGCCACGCTTATGGCGTTCCAGCCGATGGACAAACCCCGGCCGGCGTCGTGCGGAATACCAGGCACGAAAAACGGGATCGTCGGCAGGAACAAAACGACCGCCATCAGGAAACGTTAATATCAGAGGAATAGAACCCAGCGCATCGGAAACCGTGACTTGCTCCAACGCAAATGTGGTGTTCGATGACCCGGTGTTCAGCACCATCGTCGAACCATTGTCCGTTAAATGAAGAGAAGCGGCCACGCGGGCCGCCAATCCGGGGTATTGATAATGCCCCTCAATATTCATATTCCTGCCTTACAGGCCGACACCCAAATCGAGCGCCTGCACCGCTTCTTCGGCCAGTGCGCTGTTTGCTGTGTCCTGATGTGCCTGAACGTGCAGCAGTGCCAGATCGCCTTCAACCGCTGTCGCATTCGCGATATAGCGTGCATGGCGAATCTCTGCGACTGGTGCAGCCCAACCCAAAGAGAAAATAGTGATCAGGCTATTGGTTATCAGCAGCCCCATGTAAGACATCGTTTGCATGGAAGAATGCAATTTCACACCACCGTTCAGCGACGTCTGATTAAACAGATAATTACGCTGCGCGACCACCAGATAGCTGCTGGAAACCAGCACACCCAGCAGCGCCACAACAACCATCATGATCATATTAAAGACGTTGCTCAGCAGCATCATCATGACGAGATCTTCATTTCCACCACCCATCATAATAGTTTGGAATAGCGTGAAGAAGAATGAACTCATGAATGACAACGATGCGATCAGGAAAGGAACAAAAATCAGCAGGCTAACCAGGGAAAATTTAATAAACGCTGCTTTCGTTAATTCTGCGTTAAACGCGGTTTTACCGAAGAACAGATTATTCACATAGAAATCAAGCTGCATCATTTTCATGATGCCATTTACCGCGGCAAACCCCGGAATAGCAATCGCCAGCGTAATAAGCCCAATCAGAATTGGGCTATTGCTCTGCATACCGATCATGATAACCACAACCAGAGCAATATAAAAAGCCAGCAGTAACAGGATAGGGCAAAGCAGCAATACCCAATACGCACGGCCCGTCTTGCAATGATAGTTAAAACGGACGCCGCGATAGCTGGACATAATGGCACCATAACGCCAGTTGCGGATCACGATAACCGGAATAAGTGCCGCAAATGCCAATGCAAGAATCGTCCCCAGCGTGGGTGATATCGCCAATACAAAATAAAACAGAATCAAACCGGCGATAACCAGCAGACGCCCTTTAAGGATCTGAATAGGCTGCGCGTGGTAATCAAAACGGTCACCGTTAATTTCTGTGTTACCGTAAAAATAACGACGACGACGCACCGTGGCCCAGGCAGAATAAATACCGAGAGTGATGACCGTTAATAACGCATTCACCAGCCAAATTGCAAAATATTCCCCAGCCTTACCATGAAACTGCACGCGATGCAGCGCGCTATCTTTTGAAGTATTGATGGTCATAACCCTTTCATCCTAAAAGAAATAAGCCAGATAAACGTATTATTCGATACGTTAGTGGCATACAAAAAGCGGCTCATTTAAGCATGTCCTGTTAATCACAACAATAAAAGTTAACAAAAATCAAACAAGTTCATATACTTACTAATTACATGGAATAGGGAAATCCACAAAGTAAAAAACACATTGATAACGTGAAGTCGGCGAGTATAGACGTTGCATCAATGTGGCCTGAAATGGTATTACAATCGGCCAAGATCATTACCCTCGTAAACCGTAAGAACAAGAGTACGTATTATGACAACCGCGACCTCCACCAATCTTCAGCTACGTCCAATCACCGAACAGGACGATGCAGCCATCGCACAAGTCATCCGCCAGGTTTCTGCTGAATTTGGTTTGACGGCCGACAAAGGTTACACCGTTTCCGACCCTAATCTGGATACGCTGTTTACTCTATATAGTCAGCCGAAAAGCGCCTACTGGGTGGTTGAATATGACGGCCGGGTCGTGGGCGGCGGCGGCGTTGCCCCGCTGGTCGCAGGGGAGGAGGATGTGTGTGAATTACAGAAGATGTATTTCCTACCCGTCGTGCGGGGTAAAGGTTTGGCACGTCAGCTAGCAATACAGGCACTTGATTTTGCACGTGAGCAGGGTTTTCGCCGCTGCTATCTGGAAACAACCGGCCACCTGACCAGCGCGATCCGGCTGTATGAATCACTGGGCTTCGAGCTAATTCCCCATTCAATGGGTAACACGGGTCATACCGATTGTGAAGTGACGATGCTGAAGGTACTGTAATAGGCTGAAAGTACGGTAATACCGCGCGGTCATACCGAATAAAAAACGCCGCAGGGGTTCCGGCGGCGTTTTCAGTGAGGCGTGTTCTTTCGAGTTAATGACTCAATAATTAGTGGCGCTTGCCGTCATCATCTTCATCATAAAAATCTTCGTCATCCCCGTCTTCTTCGCCTTCACCATCTGGATCTTCGAAGTAGGTGCCCCAACCGTCGTAATTCACACCGTGGCGTTCTGCCAACGCCAGCAGCTGTTCTACCTGTGCGTCGATCAGTTCCGCATTCAGCGCAACTTCACTGATGGCATCACAGCACATCAGCAACACGCCATCTTCCACTTCCAGTTCTTCCGCATCCGTCACTTCGTAGCCCAGTTTGAAGGCTTCTACAGCAACTTTTTCCAACACTTCAAACTTCTCAGCGGAGAAATGGTGTTCAATGGTATAGAGCGCGTCAGGATCGCTGCCATCATCCAGCAGTTCTTCAATGATCAGGCGTGTCTCTTCCCGTTGTTCTTCCAGTAATTCGCGATTTGCCATGCCTCAGTCCTCATTAATCGACGTAATATTGCTTATTGTCCCACAGCCCTGCGGCTTGCTCCACCACAAAGTTTGATATCACCACTTGAATTTGAATAATTACACATATAAAGTGAATTTTAATTCAATCAATAGTATTGAGCCACATGGAGAGATACATCATGCAACCATTCTATAAACGTCACTTTTTAAGGTTAATGGATTTTACACCCGCAGAAATTGCCCATCTTTTAACCCTGTCAACGACACTAAAGGCTGATAAAAAAAACGGGACCGAAGCCCGCCGCCTGCAAGGTAAAAACATCGCACTCATCTTCGAAAAAGATTCGACTCGTACTCGCTGCTCTTTCGAAGTTGCTGCATACGATCAGGGCGCGCAAGTGACCTATCTCGGCCCGAGCGGTAGCCAAATCGGTCATAAAGAATCCATCAAGGATACCGCACGTGTACTGGGAAGAATGTACGACGGCATTCAATATCGCGGCTACGGTCAGCAAATTGTGGAAACGCTGGCGCAATACGCGGGCGTTCCAGTGTGGAACGGACTGACAAACGAATTCCACCCCACACAGTTGCTGGCCGATCTGCTGACAATGCAGGAACATTTGCCAAGTAAAGCGCTGTCAGAGATGACGCTCGTTTACGTGGGCGATGCGCGCAACAACATGGGCAACACCATGCTGGAAGCGGCAGCGCTGACCGGATTAGATTTACGCCTTGTTGCGCCAAAAGCCTGCTGGCCGGATGCCGGTCTGGTGGCTGAGTGTCAGGCAGCGGCAGAGCAAACGGGTGGCAGCATCACGCTGACGGAAGATATCGCCGCAGGCGTTGCGGGCGCAGATTTCATTTATACCGACGTTTGGGTTTCCATGGGCGAGCCAAAAGAGACCTGGAAGGAGCGTATCGCACTGCTGAAACCGTATCAGGTGAACACGGCGATGATCGCCGCAACGGGCAATCCACAGGTGAAATTTCTGCACTGCCTGCCTGCATTCCATGATGACCAGACGACCATGGGTCAACAAATGGCGGAACAGTACGGCCTGCACGGCGGAATGGAAGTCACGGACGAGGTCTTTGAATCCGCACACAGTATCGTGTTCGATCAGGCGGAAAACCGCATGCACACCATTAAAGCCGTGATGGTCGCCACGCTGGTACAAGATTAAGATTTAGCCTGCCTTTGATGTGTTTAAAAACAGATCAGAGGTAGGCAGTCCCTCAGGTAATCGACACATGCCCTTTTATCAGAAAAAAAGGAGGAATGTAGTTATCCCACCCTTTTTGGTTGCAGTGTTGGATCAGGGCGGTGCTGTTTGCCACACCTGCTTTATCACAGCAACGCGTTATCCGGTTACGAAGCGTTGAAGAACTTATACCGAGTATGTCCGGAATACGGTTCTGCTTCACCCCGCTCTGTAGTAAAAGAACAACCTCCCACTCCTTGTCTGTAAAAATATTTGCCGGTCGGGTGAACACAACGGGCTTCCTTTCGCATGGCATAAGAAAGGTTGAAAAATAAACATTGGTGATTTCTATGTAAGTGCAAACAATCCCGCCATTGCCATCATTGAGCCGCCAAGGGCGCTTCTCCACCAGAAAAGACCTGAGTCTATTTCGTCTTCCGTAATCAAATGTTTTGAGGACAATACTCATTTCATTTGTGGTCAATATTTTTTGGTCGTCATACAGTATATGGCCGTAGTGCTCGCTGATATCGGGCGTTAAGTCAGTGTCGAGACAGCCTAAAAGTTTATTTTCTGTTACGCCGAAATACTGACATGCCATCTTATTGCCATAAACATACTGGGAGTTACAGTCCTTTATTGCCCAGCCAAACAAAGAGTTATCAAAGTAATACTCAACAGGAGTCAAATCTGGGTCCATCAGGTTAGCCTCTGATAATGATATGTCCTTTTTTCAGAAAGAACAGCGGGATGTAGTTATCAAATCGGTTATCTCTACAGTATTCCTTTAAGCCTGATAGTGAATTCAAGCCTGTTTTTCTGTAGCAGCTTCGGAGTCTGCTGTTAACGGCATCGACGGTGATTGAGAGGATACTGCTTATATCTTTAAGCATCATCCCACAGACAAGCAGGTAAATAACCTCCCACTCCTTCTCGGTAAATATTGTAGAAGGGGGCTCGAAGGTGGAGTGTTGAATTATGGTTCCATTTAGCAACGAGGTCGGTGTGATGATCCTAACATGTCTGACGCTGATAACTGTGCCTATACAGTTGCGATGTTCATCATAGATTGGCTCCTGAATATTGTAGGCAGGCTGCATTATTTTTTCCGTGCCTTGAATATGCGTTGTAATGGCTCTCACCGCCTTACCCGTACGCTCTATCTCTCGTTCCTGCTGGTTAAAAATGTCTGAAAATTCGGCGACAGGAACAGGGATATCCCTAATATTCAAGCCTTCATAATCATAACGAGTTGATATGGTTTGCCAGGTTTTAAAGGTGTTATTGACATAAATAAAACGGGAGTTTGTGTCTTTTATTGCCCAGCCGACAAGAGGGTCGCCTTCGAACATGGCGATTAATCTGTCAGGTAATGTAATTTGTTTCATCAGCGCATCCCTACATTAAAATTACCCTACATAAAATATGCCGTACCTGATATGCACCTGTTTATAAAAACTAAAATAGAATAAAAAGTCTGTGACAGGCCAATGCCAGGGAAAACATCCTACATAATGTAAAGTAATAATATACCTATAATCGAAAGATCATGAGATTTTCTAGCAAGAAAATCATTTTCTGAATAATGCCAGTCGGTTAAGCAGCTGACTGGCTATTTTTTTCTAGGCCTTGCGGTATTTATGTGGTTTTTCCTTTACCACTCTGTAGAAGGGGAAAACCACCGAGAGGCCTCTGAGGCATCATTGCCATTCTTTTCTTCCATTTTATGGTTGAACGTTCCTTGTTCACAGAAATCCTACACCAGCGATGCGTCGATTTTCACCACGGCTTTGCGCACGTGCGCGGGCTCACCCACGGCACACAGCGGTTTGTGCACTTCACCTGGGAAGAAGACGACAAAATCCCCTTCCTGCATCACAAACTGTTTTTCCTGCTCGCCAGCAGGTAAGAAAGCAATGTCTTTATCCGCCAGCCAATCGGTATCCGGTTTGCCCGCAGGTAGGTTGCTGAACGTCATCCCTTCCACACCGGACAACACAATCTGAATGTCCAGATATTTAGCATGATACTCGGCGCGGCGTTTCTCCAGCAGGTCAGTACTGTCGTTGGAGATCAGCACGAATACGTTGTTACCCTCGATATCGTGCTTGCCCAGCGGGGTATCCGCCGTGATATTTTGCTTCACGTACTCAATCGCTTCACGCAGTTTGGCAGGCAGATAAGGAACCAGACCAAGGTGGTGGACATTGCCAGTAATCATAAAAACCTCGTTGATAGAAAAAATGAAACCCTGTTTTACAATCCTTATACTCTCCAAATGTGACGCCCGCCAGCGCGTTAATCCGAAACAGTGAACTGCTCATCACTCTTCTCAACCACTCTTCCCCTGCCTACAGTCACCATGCGTATAGCACTCACTCCGCAACCGATTGCGATGCGTAAAAAACCACGTTTTCTGCTTGAAATAGCCTAGTCGGCGCGTATAATTCCCGACAGTTTGCCGGGAGGGGTCATGCACCGTTACACCAAAAAATCCGCTGCTTATGTTGGTTCTCAACCACAACTGCCATCCGGCAGCCAGCCAGCGTTTTCCTTTCCGTTGCTCAATCGATCAATTAAGAAAGCCCCTCAATGAGGGGCTTTTTTTTGCCCACCGTCCGGGCCGCCAGATACGACATTTCCTGTTTACTCGTTAGGAGAAAGACAACATGGTCAATCCGCTCTATCAAAAACATATTATTTCGATTAACGACCTCAGCCGGGAAGATTTAGAGCTGGCGCTGAATGTCGCCGCCAGCCTGAAAGCTAAACCTCAGCCTGAGCTGTTAAAACATAAAGTGATTGCCAGTTGCTTCTTCGAGGCCTCCACCCGGACGCGTCTATCCTTTGAAACCGCGATGCATCGCCTGGGCGCCTCCGTCGTCGGTTTCGCCGACAGCAATAACACATCGCTGGGGAAAAAGGGTGAAACGCTGGCCGACACGATCTCCGTCATCAGCCAATATGTTGATGCCATCGTGATGCGTCATCCGCAGGAAGGCGCGTCCCGCCTTGCCACCGAGTTTTCTGGCGGTATTCCGGTACTGAACGCTGGTGACGGCGCGAACCAGCATCCCACGCAGACGCTGCTCGATCTGTTCACCATTCAGGAAACGCAAGGCCGGCTGAATAACATCAACATCGCGATGGTCGGCGATTTGAAATATGGTCGCACCGTGCATTCACTCACGCAGGCGCTGGCTAAGTTCGAAGGCAACCGCTTCTACTTCATCGCCCCAGACGCATTGGCAATGCCGGACTACATTCTGAGCATGCTGAAAGAGAAGAATATTGCCTACAGCCTGCACAACAGCATCGACGACGTCGTCGGCGAACTGGATATTCTCTACATGACACGCGTCCAGAAAGAGCGTTTGGACCCATCCGAATACATCAACATCAAATCCCAGTTTGTCCTGCGCGCCGCCGACCTGCACCGCGCCCGCCCGAATTTGAAAGTGCTGCACCCGCTGCCACGCGTCGATGAAATCACCATTGATGTGGATGCCACGCCTTACGCCTATTATTTCCAACAGGCGGGAAACGGCATTTACGCCCGTCAGGCGCTGCTGGCACTGGTCTTGAATCGCGAACTGGTTCTGTAAGAGGAAAAAACCATCATGACACACGATAACAAATTACAGGTTGAAGCGATCAAACGTGGCACGGTGATCGACCACATTCCCGCACAGGTCGGTTTTAAACTGCTGACGCTGTTTAAACTGACGGCGACAGACCAGCGCATCACCATCGGCCTGAATTTGCCGTCCAACCACCTTGGGCGCAAAGATCTGATCAAGATCGAAAACGTGTTTCTAACGGAACAGCAGGCGAATCAGTTGGCGATTTACGCACCGCAGGCGACCGTCAATCAGATTGATGAGTATGACGTGGTGCGCAAGCTGGTGCCGACGCTGCCAGACCACATTACCGGCGTGCTCACTTGCCCAAACAGCAACTGCATCAGCCGTAGCGAACCGGTGTCATCGTCATTCAGCGTTAAGCAACGCGACGGCGACGTTCACCTGAAGTGCAAGTACTGTGAGAAAGAGTTTGAGCGTCAGGCTGTGCTGCAAGATCGCTAGTTTTCTGCTTTGCCCCGTAATGGACATTGCCTGTCACGGGGCTTTTTTGAATAATGGCTGCGTCCGCGTTCCTTTTACGCCCCCACCAAGGAGATACCATGTCACGCATTATCAGCACTGAGCACGCCCCAGCCGCCATCGGCCCTTATGTTCAAGGCGTCGACCTTGGCAGTATGATCTTCACGTCTGGTCAGATCCCCGTGAATCCAAAAAGCGGTCTGGTGGCTGACAACATCACCGCCCAGACGCGCCAGTCACTGGAAAACGTTCAGGCGATTGTGGAAGCCGCTGGCCTGAAAGTGTCCGATATCGTGAAAATGACCGTGTTCGTGAAAGACCTGCACGATTTCGCTCTCGTGAACACCGCATATGAAGCCTTCTTCAACGAACATAGCGCACCATTCCCGGCTCGCTCTTGCGTTGAAGTCGCCCGCCTGCCGAAAGACGTGAAGATCGAAATCGAAGCGATCGCCGTTCGCCGCTAACGTTCGGCAGCGCCATCCCCAAAAAGCGCACGATAACTGGTGCGCTTTTTTTTGCTTTTTCTTTCGCCACAGCAAGATCGTGGGCATCCCAGGCACATATTACGGTCAAAAAACAGACGAATTTCTGCCAACCCGCGCGTAGCAAGCCTCCACGCTTTAATCGTCTTTTTTGACTATTTTTTGTTCAGGTTCAAATTCGCTCCGACATGATGATTTCTTTGCTCTACATCAATTTTGCAGCGATAAAAGCGCAAACACCCCTACGCAATTTCAATATATAGTGCCTATCCTATAAACACGACCTACATATAGTGTTTATCCACAGTATCATCCACAGCCTCTGTAACCCTTGTCGGGTAGGGCTTTTGCCTGTGGATAACCTTTCTAGAGGAAGAAAACGTGAAACCAGTTGTGATTAAACGGGACGGTTGCCAGGTGCCTTTTGATGAAATTCGTATCAAAGAGGCGGTCGAGCGCGCGGCACATGCGGCCGGTGTCAATGATGCAGACTATTGTGCAACTGTGGCCTGTGCGGTCGCTCAACAAATGCAGGATAAATCGCGCGTAGATATCCGCGATATTCAGGATGCGGTCGAAAATCTGCTGATGTCCGGCAACTATAAGCAGCTGGCGCGTACCTATATCGAATACCGCCATGACCGAGATATTGCGCGTGAACGCCACGGTCGCCTCAATCAGGAAATTCGCGGTCTGGTCGAGCAGAGCAACATGGCGCTGCTGAACGAGAACGCCAACAAAGACAGTAAAGTGATCCCCACCCAGCGCGATCTGCTGGCAGGCATCGTCGCCAAGCATTACGCCAAACAGTACATCCTACCGCGTGATGTGGTACTGGCGCATGAGCGTGGTGAGATTCACTATCACGACCTCGACTACTCGCCGTTCTTCCCGATGTTTAACTGCATGCTGATCGATCTGAACGGCATGCTGACCAACGGCTTCAAAATGGGCAATGCGGAGATTGAGCCACCGAAGTCGATCTCAACCGCTACCGCTGTCACCGCACAGATTATCGCGCAGGTCGCCAGCCACATTTATGGCGGCACCACGATTAATCGTATTGATGAAATTCTGGCACCGTTCGTCACCGCCAGCCATGCGAAACACAAAGCCGTGGCAGAAGAGTGGAAGATCCCAGATGCAGAAAACTATGCCCTGACCCGCACGGAAAAAGAGTGCTACGACGCCTTTCAGTCACTGGAATATGAAGTCAACACGCTGCACACCGCTAACGGCCAAACGCCGTTTGTCACCTTTGGCTTCGGGCTTGGCACCTGCTGGGAATCGCGTCTGATTCAGGAATCCATTCTGCGCAACCGCATTGCCGGGCTGGGTAAAAACCACAAAACCGCGGTGTTCCCGAAACTGGTCTTCGCCATCCGCGACGGTCTGAACCATAAGGCAGGCGATGCGAATTACGATATCAAGCAGCTCGCGTTAGAGTGCGCCAGCAAACGCATGTATCCCGACATCCTGAACTACGATCAGGTCGTTAACGTCACCGGCTCGTTCAAAACGCCAATGGGCTGCCGCAGCTTCCTCGGCGTTTATGAAGAAAACGGCCAGCAGATTCACGACGGGCGTAATAATCTGGGTGTCATCAGCCTGAACCTGCCGCGTATTGCACTAGAAGCCGAAGGCAATGAAGACCGCTTCTGGACGTTGCTGGATCAACGCCTAACGTTGGCAAAGAAAGCGCTGATGACGCGTATTGCGCGGTTGGAAAGCGTGAAAGCTCGCGTCGCGCCAATCCTGTATATGGAAGGAGCCTGCGGCGTACGCTTAAAAGCGGACGACAGCATCGCGGACATCTTCAAGAACGGACGCGCCTCGATTTCACTGGGTTACATCGGCCTGCATGAAACGATTAACGCGCTTTTCGGTAGCCAGACACACGTGTTTGATGATGAGGCGCTACGTGCTAAAGCCGTGGCCGTTATCACTCGCCTGAAAGCCGCCACCGAGCAGTGGAAAGACGAAACGGGTTACGGCTTCAGCCTGTACAGCACGCCAAGCGAGAATCTGTGTGACCGCTTCTGCCGTCTGGATACCGCCGAGTTTGGCGTCGTACAAGGCGTGACGGACAAAGGCTATTATACCAACAGCTTCCACCTTGATGTGGAGAAGAAGGTGAACCCTTATCAGAAAATCGACTTTGAGCTGCCCTATCCGCCGCTGGCTAACGGTGGGTTCATTTGCTACGGCGAATATCCAAACCTGCAACACAACCTCAAAGCGCTGGAAGACGTGTGGGATTACAGCTACACGCGCGTGCCTTATTACGGCACCAACACGCCGATCGATGAATGCTATGAGTGTGGCTTCACGGGTGAATTCGAGTGTACCAGCAAAGGCTTCACCTGCCCGAAATGCGGTAACCACGACTCAGCGCGCGTTTCCGTGACGCGCCGTGTGTGCGGTTACCTCGGTAGCCCGGATGCACGCCCGTTCAACGCCGGTAAGCAGGAAGAAGTTAAACGCCGGATTAAGCATCTGGGCAACGGTCAACTGGGGTGATCCCTGCTGGGCCGCAGCAATGCGGCCCACCTTTCGCGGCACCGTCAACACGCGCCCGCTTCATAACATGGGCTCTATCGTATGAATTACCACCAATATTATCCCGTCGATGTGGTCAACGGCCCCGGCACCCGCTGTACGCTATTTGTCGCTGGTTGCGTGCATGAATGTGTTGGGTGCTACAACAAAAGCACCTGGCGATTGAACTCCGGTCAGCCGTTTACGCAGGAACAGGAAGATCGGATCATCGCCGATCTTCAGGATACGACGATCCCACGGCAGGGAATTTCGCTGTCTGGCGGCGATCCGCTTCACCCACAGAATGTGCCTGATATTCTGCGGCTGGTAGAACGTATCCGTGCGGAATGCCCCGGCAAAGATATCTGGGTTTGGACAGGCTACGTGTTGGCGGACATCACGCCGGAACAACAGCGGGTGGTCGATCTCATCAACGTGTTAGTCGATGGAAAATTTGTGCAAGATCTGAAAGATCCCGCACTGATTTGGCGCGGTAGCAGCAATCAGGTTGTTCACCGCCTGCGTTGAGCGATAAGTGGCTACTGAAGCGGTTGCCACTTACCCAACGAACGTAATTGATCGGATTCCAGTACCGTCACCCGCGCTTTTGGTTCCGGCGAGAACGCCTGATTCAACAACGCCTGCGCCACGGTTTTTCCCTCAATCGCACGCCACTTCGCCGGGAACAGTCGGAATAGCGGCGCGGCAAGGCTCTCCAGCGTGCGACTGTCCTCTCTTTCACCCAGTAGCATCGAGGGCTGTGCCAATGTCAGATGCTGCCAGCCTTGCTGACGCAGCGATTTTTCCGTTTCCCCCTTCACCCGCGAGTAAAAGAAAGGTGATGTGGCATTCGCGCTCAGCGAACTGACCACCAAAAGGTGCGTCGCGCCCAGCGCTAACGCCACTTTCGATCCTTCCACAACCAGCGTGTAATCCACGTAGCGAAAAGCTTGCTTACTGCCTGCCGTCTTGAGCGTCGATCCCAGGCAACAAAAGGCAATATCGACAGGATCGGTCAACTGCGCCAATGCAGCAGACAGATCGGGATCGTGTGGATTGACGACTTTCTCCGAATGCGCCAACGGCTTACGAGTCGGCGCATAGATCGTCTCTACCCGGTTATTGGCTTTCAGCAGTGCTAACAATTCGTGCCCCACTAACCCCGTTGCACCTAATAACAGTACCCGGCTCATCAGTTTCCCCCTTGCTTTGCGTCTTTTACTCTCTCATCTTTTCATGCTTATCGTGTTCTTTCTGGCTCGTTTGCTCGTCGCGCTGCCAGTAGCGTTTCTTACCAAAACCCAGCGTATTGTCCGTCATTTTTACTTCTGTCAGATCGAGCCGCCAGATCGGCGCTTTTGATGCTCGTGCAATAGGAAAACGTGCGTTGTACCGCGCTCTGGCCTGCTCCGCGTCATCCCCCTCCAACTGCACCGCCTGCGCCCGAAACTGTACGCCTTTAATCAACATGACGCTCTTTGGCTGGCCGCTCACCGTACCAGCAACCTGCGGCAACCTTGCCATGATTTCACCGTGGCGCGTCTGTAACTCCGTCATTAGATAGAAGGCTATTTGTTCATCGTCATAAGTATAGAAGCAACTCGCACACCATAATTCCGAATTTTCACCCACGCACAATGTCAGTACGTGCAACTTCTTCAGATAGCGTGAGATTGCCTCAAGATCGCTGCCTGCTTCTCTCGATTCTTTCTGCATCACGGCACCTCAATCTATTTTCTGAACGAACGTATCTTGCCCAGCCAACCGTTGCCCCTGCGCAGAATGTGGCAGCATGGCTTGCAGAGGCTGGCTGGTGTGCTTATCCAATAGCAGTGAGTGCGGTTCCCCTTCAGAGAACAGCTGCTGTTCGCCCCACTGGCGTAGTGCCACAACGAGCGGGAATAGCTGCTCACCTTTTGGTGTCAGAACATATTCCTGATAGGCCGAACTCTCGGAAACGGGCTGAACGGACAAAATGCCTTCATCAACCAAAGTACGCAGACGGTCGGTAAGAATATTTTTGGCTACGCCCAAACTGCGCTGAAAATCGCTGAAACGGCGGCGATTGTCGAAGGCATCGCGGATAATCATTAATGTCCAACGATCGCCGACCACATCCAGCGCGCGCGCAACGGGACACGCATCCTCTTTCAGACTTTTGCGCTTCACCATAACTATTTCCTCCCCTTTTTCCTGTTCATCCTATCTGCCTTATCCACAAACTGAAAAACTGACCGCACATTTTTTGGTTGCAGAGTAAAACCAGATCATTCATGCTTCAACTGGTTTTATTTTGAAACCACACAGAATAATGACAGCCAATATCATGAAAAATAGCCCTATTCATACCACGTCATCTGTCACTGAATATGATCTTTACAGCACTATACTGCCCGCACAGAGGGTACTGCCGCGCGCGTTAGTATTGCTGTTTGCCTGTGCCAGCGCCCTCAGTGTCGCCAATGTGTATTACGCACAGCCGCTGCTGGATGCATTATCGGTAGATTTTCACATCAGCATCGCCGCCGTTGGCGGGGTAATGACGGCAACACAGCTTGGCTGTGCGCTGGCGTTAATTCTTCTGGTCCCGCTGGGTGATATCCTCAACCGACGCTATTTGATGTTGGCTCAGTTGGGTGCGCTCATCGTGGCGCTGATTGCCGTAGGACTCGCTACCACATCCCTGTATTTATTGATCGGCATGCTGGCCGTAGGCATGCTCGGCACAGCAATGACTCAGGGTCTGATTGCTTATGCCGCAACGGCTGCTGCACCTCAGGAGCGTGGGCGCGTTGTGGGAGCCGCACAGGGCGGCGTGGTGATTGGGCTTTTGTTAGCTAGCGTGCTGTCTGGCTTCATCGCCGATATAGCGGGCTGGCGTAGCGTGTACTTTTTCTCCGCACTGCTGATGCTCCTGCTTGCCGTATTGCTGTGGCGTGCATTACCACATCAGCCACCTGCCCAACAGCGCCCACACTACCCCGCGCTGCTGCTTTCTATGCTGGCTTTGCTGCGTAAAGAGCGGGTATTACAAATACGCGGCGTGATCGCTTTACTGATGTTTGCTGCCCTGAGCATCTTCTGGAGCGCGCTGGTTCTGCCGCTGAGTCGCGCACCCTATTTCTTTTCTCATACCGTTATCGGCGCGTTTGGTCTGGTGGGTATTCTCGGTGCACTGGCGGCGGTGAAAGCAGGTTCACTGGCCGATAAAGGGCGAGGACAGTGGGTCAGCGGCATCGCTCTGTTATTGCTGCTGGCCTCGTGGCTACCGCTGTGGTTAGCGCCCTACTCTCTCTTCGCCTTGGTCGTCGGCATCATCATTCTGGATCTGGGCGGACAGGCCATTCACGTTACCAACCAAAGCATGATTTTCAAGACGCATCCTGATGCACACAGCCGTCTGGTTGGCTGCTATATGCTGTTTTATAGCATCGGCAGCGGGCTTGGCGCGATGGCAACAACAGTAGCGTATGACTCTGCTGGCTGGTCAGGTGTGTGCCTGCTTGGCGCCGCCGTCAGCCTGACGGCGCTGCTTTTCTGGAAAGTGACACGACGTCTTTCAGATCCGTCACCGACAGCATTTACACCGTTGTGATAACAGAAAATGATTACTGATGAAGGAGAAACCATGAGCGAACTGACATTACTGGCTGATGCCGACGAGCGCGGCCGACGCTATCTGGCTGAGAATGCACAGCGTCGGGTTTTCCCCGATGCAGACGCTCTCGCCGCGCTGGCACGTTTTGATGAAGCGCTGCCGCAACAGGGCTTCTCGCCCGAAAGCACGCTGACGCTGCTGGACGAGGTCGGATCGCCAGCCACCACCGCCTCCAATGGCCCGAACTATTTCGGCTTTGTTATCGGTGCGGCATTGCCAGTCGCTGCCGCTGCCGAGCGATTAATGATCGCCTGGGATCAGTGCGCCTCCACCTTTGATAATTCACCAGTATCCGCCACGCTGGAACGCCTCGCCAGCCGCTGGGTGCTCGATGTTCTGAACTTACCAAAAGAAAGCGCCGTTGGGTTCGGCACCAGCGCCACCGCCTGCACGCTTTCCTGCCTCACCGCCGCACGCCGTGATCTACTGGCAAAACAGAGCTGGGATTTTGACAACGATGGACTGATCGGCGCACCTGAAATTAAGGTTGTGATTTCAGAACTGACGCACATTACCGTGAAAAAAGCGCTGCGCGTGCTCGGCTTTGGGCTACGCCATTTACACATCGCGCCCGTTAACGCATTTGGGCAAATCGATGTCGCTCAGCTCCCTCCGCTCGACGATCGCACCCTTCTTTGTTTACAGGCTGGCGAGGTAAACACGGGCGAGTTCGATGATTTTGCGCAGATCATTCCAATCGCTAAAGCAGCCGGTGCCTGGGTTCACGTTGATGGTGCATTCGGTCTCTGGGCCAGAGCGTCATCTCACGCAGCACTCACCGAGGGGATCGAACTGGCCGACAGCTGGACGACAGACGCGCATAAATGGCTGAACACGCCCTACGACTGTGCGATGGCAATTTGCCGCCGTGCGGACGCGTTAGCCGAGGCGATGAACGCAGATGCGGTTTACTCAAGTGCAGCACGCGATGCCCAGAAAAACCTAACGCTCGAATTTTCCCGTCGCCCGCGTGGGATTCCCGTCTGGGCGGTGCTGCGCACGTTAGGGCGTGACGGCGTAGCTGAGATGATCGAACGGCACTGCCGACAGGCAACGTCGATCGCCGACGGCCTGCGCCATGCGGGTTTTGAGATAGTAAACCGGGTGGTGCTCAATCAGGTTCTGTTACGTGGGGAAACCGACAGCCAAACGGCAGCAATACGGGAAGCGTTACAGGCGTCGGGCAAGGCATGGTTTGGCGGCACCGTCTGGCAAGGGCGTCCGGCATTACGCATCAGCGTATCATCCTGGCGCACACAGGACGACAACGTACAGGCGCTCATCGCGCTGCTGACGGAAATAAAAGCTCAGACCCAACGCTGATCGCAGCGTAAAACAACACTCCCCGCCAACACGGGGAGAAGAGAAAGGACGACGCCATCAAACCATTGCGTACCGATGTGCTAGACGTACACGCTAATGCTGGAAACCTGCCCCTGAAAGCGGTTCAACGCCTCTGCGGCGCGTTGCAGGCTTTCGGTATTTTGCACTTCGCTACGGGATGATGCCCCCGCGACGCCTTGCTGGATGGTATCGAAAACATTGATCGGCTGGAACACATTAGAAGGCGGCACACTGCCGATATTCGCTCGTGGTGACGAGATAAAACCCAGCAGCGCGGAACCGTCTTCACGCCCCAACTGCCCGCTGCTAACCAGGCTACCAACCGTTTCATACAGTTCAGCAGGGCTGATGCGGGTGAAATCATAGCGCGTCGTCTGACCAGCAGGAACAGCGCCGCTGCCCGCCTGATAAGACTGAAGCTGTTCGGACAGCGCCACTTTTTCCGCATGTTCTGTGGAACGCTTTGCCATCACCTGCTGGCTGGCAAAAACGGACGACTCTGCGGCTTCAACTTTCATATCACCTCCTTACGGGTAACGTATGGAAGACAAACATTATTGGCATCGTACCTCACCAGTACGGTGAGCACAAAAACAGCATGCTGTAATACTGACACGCAATCTGCCATCACGCCAGCCAGAAGCGGGATTTGACTCCGCACGAGGAATATTTAGACCAACATACAACAAGGGGTATAACCGTTTATCCCCGCTGACGCGGGGAACACTTATGAGCACACCTGCAACGGGCGGCGCAGACCGGTTTATCCCCACTGGCGCGGGGAACACAGCAACGCTTTGTCATTGCGACACACAGGGTTCGGTTTATCCCCGCTGGCGCGGGGAACACGCTCCTGTATCAGGAAGCGATCTGGCGAGGCGCGGTTTATCCCCGCTGGCGCGGGGAACACAAATCAAGTGTGGCTAAGTTAGCCGCACTTTACGGTTTATCCCCGCTGGCGCGGGGAACACAAAGGGTTTTAGGTTTAGAGTTGTATAACTCGCGGTTTATCCCCGCTGGCGCGGGGAACACTTATTAACGCTGTGATGTGCGCCTTTACTGCGCTGGTTTATCCCCGCTGGCGCGGGGAACACACAGCAGCGACTACTGAAAACCGCCAACGGCACGGTTTATCCCCGCTGGCGCGGGGAACACGGCAGCGCAGAAGATACCATGCATCACACCACTGGTTTATCCCCGCTGGCGCGGGGAACACTGTCATGCTCTCCTTTATTAAAGACGCATTATCGGTTTATCCCCGCTGGCGCGGGGAACACATACCCGTTATCTGATGGAGCAAGAAGAAAAACGGTTTATCCCCGCTGGCGCGGGGAACACTTCGATAATAAGTTCATAAGGACTGAATTTTTCGGTTTATCCCCGCTGGCGCGGGGAACACTTGAAATCAAAAGTTAACGAAAACCTTTATTACGGTTTATCCCCGCTGGCGCGGGGAACACCGGGCGTTTTTCTTTGATGAGCAACAGAGCCACGGTTTATCCCCGCTGGCGCGGGGAACACGAAATTTTAGCGTAGGAGTTGGTGAAGTCATCCGGTTTATCCCCGCTGGCGCGGGGAACACCGTAATCAGGAATTCATCTCCTACCCTGAATGCGGTTTATCCCCGCTGGCGCGGGGAACACTTTATCTCGCTCTTCGTTAATAATAGAAACCGCGGTTTATCCCCGCTGGCGCGGGGAACACCGTGGCAGAGAACTTGCCGACAGGAGGGTCGTCGGTTTATCCCCGCTGGCGCGGGGAACACGTTTTCAGGCGGTTAATCCAGCCTTGGGATTTCGGTTTATCCCCGCTGGCGCGGGGAACACTTTTCTTTGGCGGCACCGGGTTAAACAAACCTCGGTTTATCCCCGCTGGCGCGGGGAACACTTTTCTCTGGCTAGCATTCAATGATAAAGACCCGGTTTATCCCCGCTGGCGCGGGGAACACATCTTTTGGTTCGGGGGTTGGGTCGATAATATCGGTTTATCCCCGCTGGCGCGGGGAACACTTTCATTATTTCCCTCTAACCCCTAACGAGCGCGGTTTATCCCCGCTGGCGCGGGGAACACGGGTTTGAATTTGGCGTATTTGAGTGGCACAAAGGTTTATCCCCGCTGGCGCGGGGAACACATTACTACGCGCTGCGGACTGTGCTACTGAGCCGGTTTATCCCCGCTGGCGCGGGGAACACGGGGCAACGACTGCGAAAGCACGGTTGAATTGCGGTTTATCCCCGCTGGCGCGGGGAACACAAAACTCCCATTTATTACTGAGAAAACCCGCACGGTTTATCCCCGCTGGCGCGGGGAACACGCAACGCACCCGCAATACGTTTTGCTGTAACGCCGGTTTATCCCCGCTGGCGCGGGGAACACTCTAAAAGTAGAGAGTTGTTTTATAACACTTTTTTCAGCAGAAAAAATCCCACCAATTTTTCCATGTTGTTAAAAATAGCTAACTTATTGATTTTAAAAAGGTGAAAAAGAGAGTAACCGTGAGCCACCCCGATCTACCGGTATCCGGCAGTTTTCACCCCAGATTTAGCGATACTCATCACCAACGTAAGCGCAGCGACAAAGTTTCTGTTTTCAGGACTGATATACATGCTTCCTCCACGTTGATATCAAGCATCTGAAAAAACATCACGTCACTGAATTAGACACAGCGCGATACAGCAAGGATTATACTTTCATTTTTTATGATGCGGTAATACGCCAATGGTTAACACTTTCTTCGTAACTTCATATCGATATAACGCATAAATACGAAAATATTTTCACACTCTATTTTCAATGATTACAAATATATTGGCATAAATGGAAGGTAATCAGTACATATTCACTAAAGTGAAGTAATTCAGGAAATAATTAGCTGACTAACATCAGTGAAAAAATCTCTCATTAAATGTGAATAAATGTAATGAAAATTTCCACATTTGTGTTATAGCTTTAATAGAGGCTGTAGATTTCCAGCACTAAGCTGTAAAGTAAAAATTACATTTTATTTAATAACCGCCCTCTACTATTCGTAAATATATAGGTGAAGCTATGAGAGTAATTCTTGTTATACCTATTGCTATGCTGTTATCTGGGTGTATGGTTACAAAAACCATTAAAAGTGATTCACCAACGCTTGTCAGAAGCGACTCCAGCCAGAGAGTTGGTGTATTAATACCAAATTCTGTCAATGCTAAATATTGCCCCGATGCTCCAGCTGACACGGCTAAAACTATTGATAGTACCTTAGCTACAACGCTGGCTGATAAATCAGGAAATAATGCCAGCGCTGATGCCAGCTTAAAAACAGCGATAGTGGATCTGGCTAAAAGAAATACTACTACGAATGTCCTAGTTTATTCTTTGAATAGCTTGTGCTTTCTTTCAATGAATGGATCATTAAATCAATCTGAAGTTGTTGGCCGATTTGATGCTATTTTAAAAGTCGTTGGAGATATAGCGCAAACAGACAAAGAAAATGCAGAAACCAAGAAAGCAGAAGAACAATTAAAGCTAAGTAAATTTAACAAAGCCAACAATATAGCAGAGAAGTAGGTATACACAGACCTATACTTTATTACAGGGTAAACTCGTCATTCTTAATAATTACAGGCAATCTGCCAATTCATTTCAACAATTTATTAAAACGCATCTTAGTCATAAAGTAATCCCTGCTAACGCAGGGATTATTCAAATAACAGTCCAGCACGGCAACCTTTATTACATGGCGCATCATGCTGTACTTGGCAAAAATCGTACTAATCAATAAAAGCACTCACGGGAATATCGAATCGTTTAGCAAGCGCTTTCATGTGATCAAGCGTTAACGTACGTTCACCGTTTAAAATGCGGGATACCAGAGACTTTTTACCGATCTCAGCTTCAAAGTCACTTTGCGTTAGCCCATGCTGATCCATAAGTATGCGCAGTAAAGCGATACCCGCAGGGAGCGCTTTAATCCGCTCGTTGAAGTCTGCAAATTCTGGCGCATCCTCTTCATATTTATCAATTTTAGCCGTCAGCATATCGATCAGCGGGCTATCAGGCTCACTCTCGATCAAATATTCCGTGAGTTTCAGCGCGTCCTCATAATCTTTACGAGAGGTGCTACCTCCGAGGAACGGTACGATACTCGTCAGCGTGTTAGCGGCCTTGATAGCGTCTGCGTACATCATTCTTTATTCCTCCGGTAATACTCTATCAGCCTGTCATACTCTGCATGGGTGGTAATGTGTTTAATGAAGATCTTCTCTCGCTCAAAATCTGCAAAAAACATCACGCGAAGATGCCCACCACCGATATCAATCACCCACCACTTTTCCCTGAACTTTATCCTGTCTAAGCTGGGGAAGCGTTTTTTCATATCGTCCGGCGTTGCATAGATAACCCGATATAAGTCAGCCAGTGCTGTCGCCGGATTCAGGAGCTGGGCGATTGCAGTGTCAAAAGGTGTCCGGGGGAACACTTTACATTGCCTCTCTTCACCGCATTGCGTCACCACGGTTTATCCCTGGAGGAACAGCATAGTCATCGGCAAAAAAATAAGAAAAAAATGAAAAAAACCTGAAATTATCTTATAATTAACTTATATCAAGGAAGGGTTTCGTTTGAGGAATTCATGCTTAAGGTTAGTTGGTCAAAACGGGCATTAAAACAACTCGGCACCATTGACACCAGATATCGAAAACGAATCAAAGAAAAAGTGGGTGAGCTGAGTACATTTCCAGATGTGAATCTAGATCTGAAAAAACTCGAATCGTCTGGTAAACAATATCGGCTACGGGTTGGGGATTACCGCATTATCTTTGAGCTAATCAACGATGTACCACAAGTGTGCGAGATTCTTGAAGTCAAGCGCAGGACAACGACGACATACTAAGGAGGAAAGCGCATCCTTCTTTACAACACAGCTGATTTTCACCCATCGAAAGAAAATGTTGGAGCAATACACTATGAGCATACAAGTCATTCGGGATAAAAGCGGTAAACCTGAATATGCTGTTGTTCCGTACGAGTTATATCAGAAACTTATTGAAAATGCTGACGACCCCGCCCTCTATGAGAGCATTCCCTACGATCATAGCGCAGAGGATGACGTCTCGATTCCTCATGAAGTGGTTAGCATCCACATTGATCAAGATGTCAGCTTACAGGCAGCCTGGAGAATTTTCAGAGGCTTTTCTCAGCAAGAAGTTGCAACCGCGCTCGGCATGACCCAAGCGGCCGTCTCTCAGCTTGAATCCCCAGACTCAAGGCCGCAGAAGCGCACCCGAGAAAAGCTGGCTAAGCTGTACCACTGCGAACCAGAACAGCTAATCCTGTAGCCGCTTCCACGGATTAGGTTTTATCCCCGCTGGCGCGGGGAATACACATCAGTGGTCGAAATCTGCCCCTCATACGCCGGTTTATCCCCGCTGGCGCGGGGAACACCTCCGAGTGCTTATCATCCCCAATTTTTGGTACGGTTTATCCCCGCTGGCGCGGGGAACACCCCCGAATATGCACGCCGGATGATATTTCCCCCGGTTTATCCCCGCTGGCGCGGGGAACACTAGCGCAATTGGCTGGGCGATCGTCGTGTTCACGGTTTATCCCCGCTGGCGCGGGGAACACAGTTACCAGCGCAGCCGGACATTAATGATTATCGGTTTATCCCCGCTGGCGCGGGGAACACCCCAAAACAGAGGCCGCATTGAACAAATCAGACGGTTTATCCCCGCTGGCGCGGGGAACACTTTTTATTTGAGAGAGATCGCAAGCCTGCAAGCGGTTTATCCCCGCTGGCGCGGGGAACACGGTGCATATTCCCCCCGGTCTATGCAATTAATCGGTTTATCCCCGCTGGCGCGGGGAACACTATAGCGGCCTTGCGCCGTTCCCGCCTAAACGCGGTTTATCCCCGCTGGCGCGGGGAACACAGTTACCAGCGCAGCCGGACATTAATGATTATCGGTTTATCCCCGCTGGCGCGGGGAACACGGATAAACCGATAATCGATACTGCCTTTACCTCGGTTTATCCCCGCTGGCGCGGGGAACACCCCAAAACAGAGGCCGCATTGAACAAATCAGACGGTTTATCCCCGCTGGCGCGGGGAACACTATAGCGGCCTTGCGCCGTTCCCGCCTAAACGCGGTTTATCCCCGCTGGCGCGGGGAACACCTTTTCCTACGAAAACACATGGGGCGCGGAGACGGTTTATCCCCGCTGGCGCGGGGAACACGTCTTGGGCGTAGTGGTCTTTTTCTGACCCCGCGGTTTATCCCCGCTGGCGCGGGGAACACCTACATGAGGATTCATGACTATACCGCGCCCACGGTTTATCCCCGCTGGCGCGGGGAACACCTACATGAGGATTCATGACTATACCGCGCCCACGGTTTATCCCCGCTGGCGCGGGGAACACGAATATTGGGCGGCGTACATGGATGAACTGCGCGGTTTATCCCCGCTGGCGCGGGGAACACTCTCCCAAAACCGACCGTCCGATCCGCTGACACGGTTTATCCCCGCTGGCGCGGGGAACACTTCAGGGTCTGTAATGGTGCTCATAATCACTACGGTTTATCCCCGCTGGCGCGGGGAATACGTAACAAACGGATTTGATGAAAATGGAAATCAGCGGTTTATCCCCGCTGGCGCGGGGAATACTAGTAAGCGCCCAACAGAAAAATCTATCTGTGCGGTTTATCCCCGCTGGCGCGGGGAATACTTTTGCCGGGGTAGGGAAGAAATTGAGGTTATCCGGTTTATCCCCGCTGGCGCGGGGAATACCCCGGTCCCATCCCCGAAAAGAATCTCCTGCTCGGTTTATCCCCGCTGGCGCGGGGAATACCGCCAGCGATTCACATAGATCCGGTTCCTACGCGGTTTATCCCCGCTGGCGCGGGGAATACACGAACTCCAGACCGACATTACTGTTACCGCGCGGTTTATCCCCGCTGGCGCGGGGAATACGTTTTCCGCTTGAGCCATGTCATCACATAGACCGGTTTATCCCCGCTGGCGCGGGGAATACAGAACGCCGCGCTTTGATTTTTCATACGATGCAGGTTTATCCCCGCTGGCGCGGGGAATACTTCCATGGAACGAAACGTTAGGATCAACGGTGCGGTTTATCCCCGCTGGCGCGGGGAATACTAGAGTCATGGTCGTGTATAGCTCAAAAATTGCGGTTTATCCCCGCTGGCGCGGGGAATACTAGTCATGTCGAATTTTATTTCTTCGCCATTTCGGTTTATCCCCGCTGGCGCGGGGAATACCGACCTTCGCATTACGAAAATTATGATTTACCCGGTTTATCCCCGCTGGCGCGGGGAATACGTTATTTCATCTGGTCCCGCTGAGTCGCAAAATGGTTTATCCCCGCTGGCGCGGGGAATATGTTTTATTTAACAGGTCAACATATTCTGCTTGCGGTTTATCCCCGCTGGCGCGGGGAATACTTTTCTCTGGCTAGCATTCAATGATAAAGACCCGGTTTATCCCCGCTGGCGCGGGGAATACCGATTTCGAACTGATATCCACGGCACTGCATACGGTTTATCCCCGCTGGCGCGGGGAATACGACGAGAACATTCTCAACAGGCTACAGAATTTCGGTTTATCCCCGCTGGCGCGGGGAATACTGTATCCATTTTTGGCAATTTACCAACAGGCGCGGTTTATCCCCGCTGGCGCGGGGAATACCGCCTCCAGCAAACCATATACAAACCTGAAACCGGTTTATCCCCGCTGGCGCGGGGAATACGATTGAGCAAATGCCGCTGCATGGAATTATGACGGTTTATCCCCGCTGGCGCGGGGAATACGTCTTGATGGGTTAAACGTTCATCTTGCTGTTCGGTTTATCCCCGCTGGCGCGGGGAATACGCAATAGACGCAAAACGGGAATTTATGGATCGCGGTTTATCCCCGCTGGCGCGGGGAATACTCCATGTGATCGTTTGAAAAGCTAAATTCTGACGGTTTATCCCCGCTGGCGCGGGGAATACGATTGTGGCCTACCCCCAACGCGGTGGCACTGTCGGTTTATCCCCGCTGGCGCGGGGAATACCACGTCGATGTGGCGAGGGCATGCGGAACGTGCGGTTTATCCCCGCTGGCGCGGGGAATACTCTAAAAGTAGAGAGTTGTTTTATAACACTTTTTTCGGTAGAGAAAATCCCACCGATTTTTCCATGTTGTTAAAGATCGCTAACTTATTGATTTTCAATAGGTGAAAAAGAGACTAACCGCAGGCCGTCCAGATCTACCGGCATTCGACGGTTTTCACCCCAGGTTTGGAACTCAAAACCAGACTCCGTATTCGTCGCCCACGCCATTACCACGTTGCCCTGTTCTGCCAGTTCGATAATCTGCTGCCAGACCATCTCCCTCACCCGCTGCGAGGTATCCCCCACATACACGCCCGCGCGAACCTCCAGCAACCACACCGCCAACCTGCCGCGCAAGCGCGGCGGGACATTTTCCGTCACCACCACCAGCATGCTCATTTAACCCTGCCCTCGGTGGCCGCTGTCACCAAACGGTTTCGGTTCTGGGATCGCGGGCGGCTGCGCATCATCCGGCGGTAGCGGCGGCGTAATGCCACCCGCAGACAACACCTCTTCAATCAGGGGAATCAGTTTGCTCAGCGTTTTCTGGCTGCGGAAAATGTCACGGCAGGCAAGCCGCACTTCACGATCCGGTTCGGCAGGGTTACGGGCTGCAATCTCAAACGCTTTTGCCACCACACCCTCGAATTTGATGATGTCGGCAATGTCATAGACAAAAGAGAGCGGTTTACCGCTGTGGACAAATCCGATCGCAGGGGCGTAACCCGCGGCCAGTACCGCCGCTTCCGTAATACCGTACAGGCAGGACGTCGCCGCGCTAATGCACTGGTTAACCTTATCGCCCCGTTCCCAGTCTTTCGGGTCGTAGCGGCGGCCATTCCATTTCACACCGTACTGCTGTGCCAGCAGCGTATAGGTTTGACGCACGCGGGCCCCCTCAATCCCTCGAAGCTGATCGACCGAACGGCGGCTCGGTGCAGGTTCACCAAAGCGGAGCTCAAACATTTTGCGCACCACTTTAAGACGCAGATCCTCATCCAGCGCCAGCTTAGCCTGATAGAGCAATTTGTCTGACCGTGCGCCGCCGGGCTGACCAGACGCGTACAGCCGCACGCCCGCTTCGCCGACCCACACCAGCAGTGTGCCTACCGTTGCCGCCAGCCGCACCGCAGCATGAGAAACCCGTGTACCCGGCTCCAACATAATGCAGGCCACCGAACCAACGGGAATATGCGTACGCACACCGGTTTTATCCACCAGAACAAACGCACCGTCGATAACATCAATCTGCCCGTATTGCAGAAAGATCAATGAGACCCGATCCTTAAGGGGGATCGGGTTGAGCGGAACATACATCGTCAACTCTCCCTGTAACGGGGCGCGCTACGCCCGTTTCAATAGCAGCAGGCCGCACCCCAGTGCTTTGCTTTTTCCTAACCCCTGCCGGACAGATGCCGCAAACCGTTCGGCGTCCGTAATGTGGAGCACCCCATCATAATCCACGCTGCTGAACACGATCGCTGCCGACTGGCTGGGTTTATTCAGGCGGTGGCGTTGATAACCGTCCACACAACACGACGACAGCGTGAAGCCTGCGTTTTCCCCCTGACGCACTAACCAGTCGCGAGCACGCTGTTGCTGGTGCTGCCACAATGCCACACCGGAAAGCCCCGCGGCTTTCGCCTGATGCCGCGCATCCATCAACACATCGCTACGCTTGCCATCCCGCGTGACAACCGGATTAGCACGCAGCGAAAACGCCAGCGTCATACCATCATGCCACTGCGGTTGGTACGGTTTGGTCTCTACCCGAAACAGATTATGGTCAACCTGCGGAGCCTGTTCAGAGAGCAGATAAAATAGGCTTTTTGTCTCTTGTTCCTCTTCACGAAAGAGGAACGAGCGCTGTGGCTGGTCGGGAAACAGTTGCCAGAGCCATTGGTGGCTGGCATAACCCCCTGCATGTAACCGCTTTGTCGCCATAGCATGCGGTAACGCACTAAGGTTCAGCGTTATTCTGGAAAAATACATTATTTATCTCCCTTCCCACTACCGACGTATTGCACGCGAGAAGTGAACTGCCAGCGCCGTCGATCGGCAGGCTGATCGTTGCGCACGACGCGGTATTGCGGTGTTAATCCCGTGTCGTTTTCCTGCTCCCAGTAGCACAGGCCTTCGGCACTGCCGATCGACTGCAAGGCGAGATCGTTCAATGCAGGCGTCAGTCTTGCCTGCTGCCACACCTCGGCCAGCGAGCCTGAAAACAGGTGTGGTGCCAGCGGCAGAGCGGGCGGACAGCTTTTACGTCCGAAATAGAGCGCGAACACGGGAGATAACAGCGCATCACGCAGCGCAGTTAGCGAATAAGGCGCATCCGGTGTGACGCTAATGGCAATGTGGTAATAGGCATCACAGCGGTATTCGCGTGAGGTCAGCATAGTTTCGAGCGATTGCCCCGCCTCCGACCGCAGTTCATCACGCCGGGTATAGCGTGGCACTTTGCGGTTTTCTTTCGGCATCTGTACTGTGTGGTAGTCATTCAGCCAGGTTTCACGATCGGAAAGCGGCCGCACCGCCACAGAGTAATGCTGATTAAACTCCGTCAGCGCAGCCCGATCGTCGCGCCGAATCCCTAGCGCCGCCGCCAGTAACCCCAACAGGGCGGAACGGCTAGGCACCGTTGAGGTGTGGCGTACTTCCCCGACCGCCGCTTCTCCCCATGACACCAGCGGGGCATAGATCTGGAAGACCAGATAGTTATCCATAGCGCGCTCCTACTGGCTGATGAAATCCAGTAATCCTTGCAGCGATCCGCCCTCATTGGTCGCTTCCACGTTCAGCTCATAGGAAGGAACACGGCCCCCAGAGGCGTACACTCGGTCAAATTTGGCCTTTTGCTGGCACAGCAGATCGATGGCATCATTGACCTGATTGTCATGACGAATCGGTTTGAAAAATGCGACAGACAAAGTACGCGGCTGATCGGTTCCCTTTTCTGCCAGCGCATAGCTCGCCAGCGCTCGACTGGCAAAGCTGTTCTGCTTGCCGCCCGGCGACACGGTTAATGCCGTTTCGGTCAGCGCACGCAGGGTTCGTGCCACCAGATCTTCATCGTTGTTCAGGTTTTCCAGCAGCAGATCGCGGTTAATGCACACATAGTGGTAGAACAGCGCCGAAGCAAAGCTCTGTTCGCCCATATGTGCCGATCCGCTGTCGGCTGACGTATTCAGGTCATCCACCGCCGTGAAGAAGTCATCTTCGATGGTAACAGCACTCACGCCCAGCGCGTGTGCGACCTGACACGCCGCTTCAATATTGAATTCTGGGCTGGAGGCCAGCATACGACCAAACAGCGCGATATCGACGCTGGCGGCATCTTTGCGCAGCAATTTCAATTCTTCACTATTTGGCTTACGTGATTCCGCAATCAGGCGAACAACCAGTTGATCGATCAACGCCCTCTCCTGCACGCTGAAATGAGCAAGCTGTTCGATATCGTATTTCTCTAGCGGGTCTTTACTCCCCTTCGCATCTTTCAATTTACCGAATTGGCTAGCGATACTCAGCGCCGCCTCATCGGCCAACTTTTCACTCATACCGCTGGCAATCAGCGCGTTATAGATATCGCGCCCTACCCGGCGGCTGCGGGTGCCGATGTGTCCATCGAGTGCGTCTTCAAATACCTCAGAGGTGCGCCATGCACGCTTCAGGCTTTGCGAGGACACTCGCAAACGTTCAATACCGCCAACGATTGCGGTTTTTGGGCGACCCGCGTCATCACGATTCAGGTTGGAAGAGGGATAAGCGGTTAAAAAGTGAAGCTGGATAAAAGTGGTCATCAGTTATTCCTTGTCTGAAGCTGTCGTTGACGTTTCTGTGGTATCTGGCTCATCGGACGTAATGTCCTGTGACGCTTGCGCATATTCGCATGCCCAGCGCACGGCATTGCGCCGCAAAGGATGAAGATTCAGTGCACGGTTTTCCTGCCGTGCCTGCCACTCTTCTGCCCATAGGAAAATGCCGTCCGCCAGCGAAGGAAGGTTTACGCCTGCCTCACCGCGTATTTGTACCGCGCGAAAAAGCTGGCGATGCAGTTCTTCTGGCGTTTGCGCCCGCTGGAGCCGTTCAAAACGCAAAGGGGAAAGAAAAGGACGGTCGCCGCCCTGTTTTTCACCTAGCTGGGCGGCGAAGCTGGTCTTCAATATGTTTTTCTCTGCATGTGCCGCGACAGAAACAAACATCGTCAGTGCCACGATGTGGTGTTCCTTTTCCAGTCGCGCCTCCAGCTTCCCGGCCAGATCGTGATACCCCTGACAGGTCAGCACGCCGTAGGGAGGCTGTTTGGCACGGCGCAGATCTGCCCGCCGCGCACGGCCATTACCGGGGGTGCCGTGGCGGTTTTGTAGACCATCGAACCAATCATTAATCTTTTTCGCGTCATCCTTGGTGATAACTAAAAAATCAGCCGTGTTCGCCATCCACTGCCTCCTGCATTTGTTTAATGGTTTCTGCCGCTTTCTGTTTACCGAAAAACACGCTCAGTTTTTTCCGCGTTTCCGCCGCTTTGGCCAAATCGCGGTGTTCATCCGGGTTGCTAAACACCCGGGCATCGTAGTTATTCAACAGGTAGCGATAGAGCGATTTTTTCCAGATATTCAGTGCCGTAGCGGGTGTATCACCCTGCTCCAGCGACTGGCACAGCCGCACAAAATCGGGCTGCGTTTCCTGCCAGAACGCGACATCAATGGCGCTGAAATCCCCTTTTGCGTCTTTTGGACGCGAGAACCAGGCTTCCTTAATCATTTGACGCAGCAGCGTGGCGCTGTCCCGCGCCAGCTCCACCGCCAGTTGTAAGCGATCTTTATATTCCCGCAACGCAAGCGTATCGCTCTGGAAGCGAGCCGGGGAGAACAGCAGCGGAACGTGGTGTTCATACCAACAACGCGCCTTCATGTTGTCCATGTCGTAACCAAAACACCATAACCCCATGTTACGCAGCGCCCGCTTGCCAGCATTGTGCTGCACAACGGCGGCGGGATAGGTGTGGTTGAGCTTATCTTCCACCGCCACCATCATCCCCAGCCAGTCACGATACGCCAGCCCGCCCGGCTGCCCTTTCACCGACAGAAAAGGGGCATCGCCTTTCAGCGCATGACGATAAGGGGTAAGCGGATGCCGCCAACTGTCATACTGGATGCCATAGTTTTTGGTGCGATACTGCGTGAGCAACACAGTAGATTCCGTGCCGCACAGATCGCATTCCCCCGTCTGTAATGTAGTGAAATCCAGCTCGATACGACGCGGCATGCCCCAATAAGCCTGTAGCTGATGCGAATTTTCCGGCGTCACGGGCGGGTGAGCACCATCGCTGGTGGGCGTGGCGGCTAACCACGGGAACACCGTGGCGTCGAGCTTGCCCTTGGGCATCACCTTCTGCGTCAGCACGTTCATCCAAAGCTTTTTCCACAGCGGCAGTCTGGCGTCTTCCGGCATAAGCAGCGTGGTGATCGGCCCACCGCCGCGCATTCCGGTGCGATGCCCCTGCCCACCAGATGGCGCATTGGTTTGCAGCGTGAATAGCGCCATTGCCGCACAGTGCGGACACACCGCGTTGACCGTGCCGCGCTTGATGAAATGATCTTTATTCAGCTTGAGCGTATTGCCGCCGGGGGCATCAATCAACAGGCCGGAAATCGGTGTCGGGGCGCTGTCGAGCGTGGCGAAATCCTGCATAAACGCGGGCTTCTGCACACCAAATTGCATCGCGGGTGCCAACACGGCTAATGCCTGTGGGAAATCGGGGCCAAGACCGTCATCCCAAATCTCATCCCAGTCATCATCATCGGCGGGCGCATAGGCGGTTTGCAGTAAACCGATAAGCCACTGATAGCCCGCCCCCTGAAAATCGGCACGCGGCCAGGCGAGATCGATAATATTGTCGTCGGAGAGTTGCAGCGGGGAAATGTGACTTATCCGACCATCCGCAAAGACGGCAGGCAGCCAAGGTTCTTCAATCAATGAAAAATACATCGTACCTCCTGTGTGTGCCGCATCCCTGCGGCAAGCCAGATCTAGGCTGGTTCTACAGTCTCTTTTTTAACGCATTCAAGCCGCGACGCCAGAGAGATGGCTCACGTTTGTGGTTGAGGGACGGGACAATACTCGTGGGATGCAGCGGCGATGCCTCCGCTTTGGTTTGATAAACGGTGATGTTTACCGTAATAGGAACAATTGGAATAATTAACAATCTATGCATTCCTTGTGACATGATTTGATTTATACGAAATACGCCGCTAGGATGAAAGATACCACTCGCTCAACTAAGTGCGTGTTCCGTGCCTTGTGCTTGAACACCGCTTTTTTGGGCAACCCCATTAACGATGACAAGCTACGATCACAAGATAGTAGAAGAGAAGTAAAAATGGAAGAGTAAACGTACTATTGAATCAAATTATTTATCTAAACTATGTTAAACTTCTTCCGTGTTCCCCGCGCCAGCGGGGATGAACCGAGTAATCGGACTATTGAGTCATACTTCCCCGCGCCAGCGGGGACAAACCGCGAGAAGAAAAATAGCGAGTCAGGCCACCAAAAAACGCATTTCATCGCTCAATAAACATGCTTGTTGATTAATTGACAGGCAATCACAGCGTGTTACCCTGTTCCACAAAGTAGCACTGAAAGAGAATGATATGATGCAAATAGTAAAGATTCGTCAGCAAGGTGGAGCATTGATCGTCACTATCCCCCGAGACTACGGTAAAGAACTGGGGTGGGATATAGGGACAGAAATCGCGGTAGAACGCAGTGGTGAAGGGATCAGTTTACAACCGACCAAAAGAAAACCACGTGGTAAATTCAGCGTTGCAGAGCTACTCACTCAAATCGATAGTGAAGAGATTGCAGCACTCAATGAAGACGTGAAAGTCTTCACCGATGCCGTACCAACAGGCAAGGAATATTGGTAATGTCAGCAACACGTATTCCGCAAAAAGGTGACATTTGGCATTTTAGCCCTGACCCCGTTTTCGGTCGCGAGTTGCAAGGCGATCACTATGGGATTGTCGTCACCGAAGGTGCATTGAATGCAGCACTAGGCGTCGCCATTTGCTGCCCTATTTCAACCAAAGCAGAAGCAGCACGTTCTTCGGGCGTCACCGTCGTAGTCACGCCAGTGGATACAGAACGCGGGGATTTACGGGGTGTGGTGCTATGCCATCAGGCTCAGGCGATAGATCTTATTGCACGTGGAGCAACATTTGAAACCGTCGCGGAGGATGTCCTCATACAGGATGTGATTATTAAGTTAATCAACCTTATTGATCCGCAATAAATACATCACGAGCCCAATAGCATCAACCCCACCCGTTCGCTATAAAATGCGTGGTTTTCCCCTCGGTTCAACAGCAACACTTCCGCCTGTGGGCGGTGTAATTGCTGCCGAAACCGCTCCAGTGCCTCACCTTCCAGTATCGGTAATCCGGTTTTACGTTTCTGCCACCAGCTAACTCGTACCTGCACGCGGCTCTGTTCCCAGGCGAAAGTGTCCGATGTGGCATAAGGCTGCGGTAGCTCACCATCGTTTTCTGACTTCCACGCCAGATACAGATCCAGCGTTTCCTCTCCCAGACGGGTGGAAATGTCCACTGCATCGCTCCAGCCTGCTTCGCTGGATTGGGCACAATAACCGTGGACAAGCGCTAGCGAGGACTGACTCGCCACTGAACGCTGGCCGTATCGCTCACCCAGTACCTTATTGGCTATTGCCTCCAATGCCAGAGGCACCACGATCTGTTCTTCATACACGCTGTTAATCAGCAGACGCGCCGCTTCCGGCATGTTGATCGCACCACACTCGCGTAATATCGCCTGCGTGCGCCACAGCGCAGCATGATCGGGGTAAACGTAACCGCTGTTACGCAATCCGTCTCCCAACCAGTCAGCCTCCGCTTCCGGCTGCCAGACCGGAGCCATGATATGCAGCACCGCTGCTGGGCGCTCATCCGTTAGTGGTGCAGCGTCCGCCTCAGTTTTACGACGCCCGTCGAGAAACCGAATATGTCGCTGTAGCCGCCCTGCGCGTTGAATCAGCAGATCGATGGGCGCAAGGTCGCTAATCATGTTATCGACATCAATATCCAGCGACTGCTCGACAACCTGCGTGGCAATCAGCACCTTACCAGCACGCTCATCCGGCGTACTGTCTTTGCCAAACCACGCCAGAGCCCGTTCTTCAATCGCCATACGATCGCAAAAGGCAAAACGGCTATGGAATAGCAGCATATTGTGCTCTGCGACACCCGCATCAATGAGCTGGCGATAAACCGCGATGGCATCATCCACCGTGTTTCTAATCCAACAGATCGATTGCCCTGCCGCGACGGCAACTTTTACGCGTTCGATGCCCTCTAACCGCTCAGTCAGCCAGCCAATCTTGACCTCGCGTCGCACTTCCGCCCGCGTTTCCAGCGTCGTTTCCTGCAATCCTTCGCGTGTTAACTGCGTCAGCCACGGATACGTTGCATTGGGATCGGGCTGCGCAGCCTCACAGGCTATGCCCTGCGCAAACGCCCGCGTCAGCTTCTCTCGCAGGTTAAGCGGCAACGTCGCCGTTAAGATGATGACACTACCGCCCTGCTGTGCATGGAAGCCAATCAACAGCTCAATCAGCTTACTCATGTAAGCGTCATACGCATGCACTTCATCCAGAATCAGCAGTTTATTCTGTAGCCCCAGCACCCGTAGCGACTGGTGGCGAAACGGCATCACCGCCATCAGCGCCTGATCGAGCGTACCCACGCCAATATCGGCCAGCAGCGCTTTCTTGCGCGAGTCCGCAAACCAAATGTTGCAGTCTTTGCTGGCCGCGTTTTCTTCCTTGTCGTACTGTGCCTGCCCCTGACTGTCGCCTTCCCATAGCGATTGCATAAAGGCGGACGACATATGTCGCGCACCGTGCGCCAACATCAGCGAAGGGTTATGTTCTGGTGAATATAATGCGCGATAGGCTTGCGCCAGCCGTTTGTACATGGCATTGGCTGTCGCCATCGTCGGCAGACCGACATAGATCCCGCTCGCTTTTTGCTGCGCCATCAGTCGGCTCGCCAGGATCATCGCCGCTTCCGTTTTCCCCGCGCCAGTCACATCTTCCAGAATGAAAAGCTGCGGCCCGTCAGCGGAAATATCAGCCTCTAGCGCGTTCTGTTGTAGCGGCGTTGGCTGCTGGATAAACGGAAAGAGTCGTTGGATAGAATGGAAAAGCGCGGGAGACGGCGTACGCGGCAGGCGCGAGACGACCTTTTCCGCTATCGGTAGCGCATGCTCACGCCAGTAGGTTTCGAGCGGCATCGGTGTGCTGCAATAGTGGAAATCCTGCTGGCGCGAACCCAGCCAGTCTGCCAGTACGGTCAAACCAGCCAATCCCCAGCTTTGCTGCTTCAGCCGGTTTCGCCAGCCTTTATCAGCGAAGCAGGCAGGGAACGTAGACGCGTCGGGAAAACACGTTTCCAGATCATGCAGGTAATGTTCTACCGCCAGATAGTCATCACGATGAAAAGCCAGACTGCCTTTGCATTCCGCCGCCGGTTTGCCGTGGTGCCCGGTAACAATGTTCAGCCAAATCTCCAGCGTATTTTTCACCACCGAAGTGGGCTTTTTCGTCCCTAAAGGAAATAAATTGGGAATGTCATCACGCATCGTCCATAGCCAGAAGCCCAGATCGTCATGCCTGTCTCTCCCGGACTGCCCCGAATGCTGGACTAACGGGGAATCAGGGTTGGCATATTTGCCCTGAAAACCACGGGCAAATTTTCCGATATCGTGCCAGGCCAGAAAATACGCAAACCATGCGGCGACATCATCATCGCCAGATGCCAGTTCACGCAGCACATGGTTAGCCTGAAAATAGTTTCCCTTTAATAAGAAATAACCGCAGGCTGCCACATCCAAACCGTGATAAGGCAGCAGGTGATAATCATCCCCCTCCAGCGCATCTGCCGATTTTTTTGCTTTTCCCCAATACTGGAAGTAGCGCCGGCCGATGATGTCTTCCTTGTCCATAGACTTTACCTGTCAAAGTGACCTTTCCCGACAATATCACGCCGTGGGCGCATTACTCGCTAGCGCCACGACATTTTCTTGTTCTGCGGGCGTTTTGCTGGTTTTCTCTTTTTTCTTTTCCACATAGGTCAGTTTTTCCTGACTCTGCGTTGGCGGGGTTAGCGGATGGGATTGACCCGTGAAGATGCCGCCTTTTTCGATAGAGAGTTCATCAGTGAAAATATCACCGAACACTTTTCCCTGCGCCAAAATAGCCACAACGCTGGCAGCCACACGTCCTTCAACGCGGCCGTTGATGACGATCTGCTGCGATTTTATTTCACCGTTTACCTGACCCGTGTGCTCCACTTTCACCGTGTTATCACACTGCACATCACCCTCTACCTGACCTTCCACGGTAATGTTGCCATCAACAGATAAAGCGCCCGTCATACGCGCGCCCTGAGAAATAAAGGTGTCCTTTTTCACGCGCACAGGATTCACTGAATTAATCAACTCGTTCGATGGGCTAATAGCGGGAGAGCTGTTTACTTCACTGTGCCCTTGCGGTTCTTTTACGTCTTTTTTGTTTTTATCAAATGAAAACATCGTGTTATTCCTTTTAACAGTATAAAAAAATGCGATAGCGGCACTCGCGGCCAGTAGCGCAACCACGCCCTGACCGTAATAGCGAAGGGGAAATTCGCTATAGATATCAATAAGCCAAACGGCAACCAATAACGCCCATATCGCCCATATTCCCCAAAGCAGGTTGTAATTACGCACCGGGATAAACCCAGAAAGAGGTGGGGTAATACATATCCTTCTCCATTCGTCCTTTTTGCGGCTTAATTCAGCCACGCCCCATAGATATCGGATAACAGGCCCGTTTATTTAGTCCGATGACCGTGGCAACGTGATGACTATCGCATAAATTTTCGCCAACGCGATGTGGAAATGTGCGTTTTATTGATGTGGATGTGTCTCTGCGGTGAAGAGTATTGCTTA
Source organism: Pectobacterium punjabense (assembly GCF_012427845.1). Taxonomy (NCBI): domain Bacteria; kingdom Pseudomonadati; phylum Pseudomonadota; class Gammaproteobacteria; order Enterobacterales; family Pectobacteriaceae; genus Pectobacterium; species Pectobacterium punjabense. Next base: position 439,387 of record NZ_CP038498.1, on the reverse strand, counting down.
GCTAAACCGATTCTTCTATTTTAGCAAACAGTCTAATTATCATTGATAAGAGTCACGTTATGGCAAACAGAATTTGGGTCATGGGCGACGCGGTTGTCGATCTCATCCCGGAAGATACGGAACGCTATCTGAAATGCCCCGGCGGTGCGCCAGCCAATGTCGCTGTCGGCATTGCCAGACTGGGGGGAAACAGCGCCTTTGTCGGTCGCGTCGGTGACGATGTTTTTGGGCATTTTCTCAAAACGGTGCTGGAGCAGGAAAACGTCGATACCCACTATATGGCGCACGACAGGCATCACCGGACATCAACCGTGGTCGTGAGCCTTGATGAGACGGGGGAACGCACTTTCACGTTTATGGTGCGTCCCAGTGCCGACCTGTTTTTACAGCCGGAAGATCTACCAATATTTAACCGCAGAGAGTGGCTGCACCTCTGCTCCATCGCGCTGTCGCAAGAACCGTCGCGCAGTACCGCATTTGAGGCGATGCGCAAGGTTAAAGCCTCGCTGGGGCGGGTCAGTTTCGACCCTAATATCCGTGACGACCTCTGGCACAGCGAGCAGGAACTGCGCGATTGCCTGACACAGGCGCTGATGCTGGCCGATGTGGTAAAACTGTCGCGCGAGGAGCTGACCTTTCTCTGTCCAACAGCGGATGTTGAAGAAGGGATTCAACAGTTCATGCAGCGCTACCCTACTCGATTGCTGCTGGTGACGCTGGGCAGCGAAGGCGTCTGGCTGCACGATCGCCACCAGCTACAGCACTTTGCCGCACCAATGGTGACCCCTGTCGATACTACGGGAGCAGGGGATGCCTTCGTCGCCGGTTTACTGCATGGCCTGGCGCAATATGACGACCTGTCACAGCCACTTAGCTGGGACCCAATTATCGAGCAGGCGCAGCGGTGCGGTGCGCTGGCTACCACGGCAAAAGGCGCAATGACAGCACTCCCTTACGCGCAGCAATTGCACACCCTCCCCGTAACCAAGTCCTAACCCCTTCGCTTCATACGGTTAACGCCCGGTTTTGTAGTCAGGATCACAGTTACAGAATCGGGCGAATGAAATTTCTTGCTAACCCACCTTCCGGCTTTTATTTTTCTCATGAAAAACCGGTTTAGCAATTTAGCTAAACATGAGAAATCCAAAAACAATAAATCTCCTTCACGACGAGAACGAAAAAATGAAACCAAGCCACCTTGCTGTGACGATAGGGTTATTACTCTCCTCCCCGCTTTATGTATCTGCTGCCAACACCGACAGTATTGAGGCCCGCCTGAACGCTATGGAGCAGCGTTTACAACAGGCAGAAGCCCGTGCTCAAGCCGCCGAGGCCAGAGCCAATGCCGCTGAAAAGCAAACCCAGCAGCTCGCCACCCGCACTACACAAACCGAACAGAAAACCCAGCAGGTGGAGCAGCGCACGACGGCGCTGGCAAAGCAGAAGTCGTTCGCCGATGGATTTGAATTCCACGGCTACGCGCGTTCCGGTTTGTCGATCAATGATTCTGCCACCAGCGCCAAAACCGATATCGGGCCGGGTATGTCCCCTGCGGGTCAGACGGGCGGGCATATTGGCCGCTTGGGTAATGAAGACGACACCTACGTTGAGATCAAACTAGAGCACAAACAAAAGCTGGATAACGGCGCGACCACACGTTTCAAGGTCATGATGGCGGACGGCCAACGCAGCTATAACGACTGGACGGCAGCCACCAGCGACCTGAACATCCGCGAAGCCTTCGTCGAGCTGGGTTCACTACCGACTTTCACCGGCGCGTTTAAGGACACCACGCTGTGGGCGGGTAAACGCTTCGATCGCGATAACTTCGATATTCACTGGCTCGATAGCGACGTGGTCTTCCTTGCAGGCACCGGCGGCGGTATCTATGACGTGAAATGGGCGGATAGCGCCAAGAGTAACTTCTCGCTGTATGGCCGCAGCCTCGGCGAAATTACCTCGCTGGATAACGACATCAAAAACTACGTCTTTACCGCGAATAACTACGTCGGGCCATTCCAGTTCATGCTGAGCGGATTAACCGCCAAGAACAACGATGTAAAACAAAATACCGGTACAAGCCGCGATAACACCTTCGTTACCAATACCAATGCGGGCGACAAAGGCTATCACGCGATGGTGGCGTACCACGGCGACAGCTTCTACGGCTTACGCGACGGGACATCAAAAACCGCGATCCTTTACGGTCACGGTCTGGGCGGTGAAGTGAAGAACATCGGTGCCGACGGTAACCTGACCAATGACGCCAACACCTGGCGCTTTGCGACCTACGGCACCACGGCGCTGAACAAGACCTGGAGCTTCGCGCCGTCCATTCTGGCGCAGACCAGCAAAGATCGTTACGTCAATGGCGACAGCTACGAATGGGTAACTTTTAATGCGCGCCTGATTCAGGAAATCACCGAAAATTTTGCACTGGCTTATGAAGGCAGCTATCAATACATGGACCTCGATCCGCGCGGCTATCGCAGCCTGAATCAAGTGAGCGGCGGCTTCTATAAACTGACCTTTGCGCCTACGTTCAAGGTCGGCGATATCGGCAACTTCTTTAGCCGCCCTGAATTGCGCGTGTTTGCCAGTTATATGGACTGGGATAAACGACTGGATAATTACTCCAGCGAAGATACGTTTGGCTCCACCGGCTTTAAAGCAGGCGGCGAATGGAACTTTGGCATCCAGATGGAAACCTGGTTCTGATGATTGGCTAGCCTTGGCGTCAATGACACGCTAATCGACGCCAAAGAAACGGTATACACAGAGGAATAACATGGATATCAACGCAACTGCCTCCGCGCTCATCCCCTTACTTGGCGGAAAAGAGAATATCGCCAGTGCTGCCCACTGCGCCACTCGCCTGCGTTTAGTGCTGAACGACGACGGTCTGGCAGACAAAAAAGCGATCGAGAACGTTGATGGCGTTAAAGGGTGCTTTCAGAACGCCGGACAAATGCAAATTATTTTCGGTACCGGTCTGGTGAATAAGGTCTACGCTGAATTCATTAAAGCCGCTGGCATCAGTGAATCAAGTAAATCCGAAGCCGCCTCGATCGCCGCGAAAAAGCTTAACCCGCTGCAAAGACTGGCGCGTCTGCTATCGAATATTTTCGTCCCTATCATGCCGGCAATTATCGCTTCCGGCCTGTTGATGGGTCTGCTCGGCATGATCAAGACCTACGGCTGGGTCGATGCCAGCAGTGCGATCTTCGTGATGCTGGATATGTTCAGTTCCGCAGCCTTTATTATCTTGCCTGTTTTGATCGGTTTTACCGCCGCAAGGGAATTCGGCGGCAACCCCTATCTGGGCGCAACGCTGGGCGGTATCCTGACACATCCGGCGCTGACCAATGCCTGGGGCGTCGCAGGGGGCTTCCAGACCATGCATTTCTTCGGCATGGACATCGCCATGATTGGCTATCAGGGCACCGTGTTCCCGGTACTGCTGGCCGTCTGGTTCATGAGCATCGTGGAAAAGCGCCTGCGTAAAATCGTACCCGATGCGCTGGATATCATCGTCACGCCTTTCCTGACGGTCATCATTTCCGGCTTCGTCGCCATGTTGATCATTGGTCCGGCTGGGCGCGCATTGGGCGACGGCATCTCTTTCTTACTCAGCACGTTGATTGCTCACGCTGGCTGGCTGGCCGGTTTGCTGTTCGGTGGCCTCTATTCCGCCATCGTCATCACTGGCGTTCATCACAGTTTCCATGCCATTGAAGCTGGGCTACTGGGTAACCCTAGTATCGGCGTCAACTTCCTGCTGCCGATTTGGGCGATGGCGAACGTAGCGCAGGGTGGCGCGTGTCTGGCGGTCTATTTCAAAACGCGTGATGCCAAAACCCGAGCCATTGCCGTTCCCGCAGGGCTGTCTTGTCTGCTGGGCATCACGGAAGCCGCGATATTTGGTATCAACCTGCGCTTCATTAAACCGTTCCTGGCCGCACTGGCTGGCGGTGCGCTCGGTGGCGCGTGGGTGGTCTTCAATCACGTCAATATGACGGCCGTCGGGCTGACCGGTTTTCCGGGGCTGGCCATTGTGCAAGGAGGATCGATGCTTAACTACCTGATTGGGATGTTCATTGCGTTCGGTGCCGCCTTTACCCTGTCCTTATTGCTGAAATATAAAACGGATAGCGAATAATGAAGGAAGTCCACTTATTAAAGCGCATGGCGCACGCCCTGATGTCAGGTCACTCACGGAAACAGGAAGACCCGTATCGCCCGGAATGGCATCTATCCCCGTGCGTAGGCCTACTCAACGATCCGAACGGATTTATTCATCACAAGGGGCGTTACCATCTGTTTTATCAGTGGAACCCTTTGTCTTGTGCCCACGGAGCGAAATTCTGGGGGCACTGGAGCTCCACCGATCTGGTGAACTGGAAGCATGAGCCCGTCGCACTGGTGCCGAGCGAAAGCTATGAAAGCCACGGCTGCTACTCCGGTTCTGCCGTGGTGGATCAAGGGGCCATCATGCTGATGTATACGGGTAACGTGAAATACGACGATGGCTCACGCACCGCGTTTCAATGCATCGCCCGTGAGAATCCTCACGGTGAATATGACAAGTTGGGAGCCGTGCTGACGCTTCCTGACGGCTATACGGGCCACGTTCGCGATCCTAAAGTGTGGCGTCATGACGCTCATTGGTACATGGTGCTCGGTGCGCAGGATCTCGATCTTCAGGGAAAAGTCCTGCTCTATCGTTCTACCGACCTGCTGGCATGGGACAAGATCGGCGAGATCGCCGGTTCCCGTTTAGGTGGACTTGGTGATTTTGGCTATATGTGGGAGTGTCCAGACCTCTTCCCGCTGGATGGCAAAGATGTACTGGTTTGCTGCCCACAGGGTGTTCCTGCCGAGGAAGAACGCTACCTGAATACCTTCCAGGCTGGCTATTTTATTGGCTCGCTCGACTACACAAGCGGTGCTTACCCACATCAGGAATTCCACGAACTGGATCTCGGTTTCGAATTTTACGCGCCACAAACCACGCTGAGTGAAGATGGGCGACGCTTGCTATTCGGCTGGATGTCGATTCCTGACGATAATGAGTTTTTTGAACCGACGATCGAATACGGTTGGATTCATACCATGACCTGCCCGCGTGAACTCACACTGCATGGCAACCGCGTTTACCAGCGTCCTGCTCGCGAACTGCAACAGTTGCGCAAGCAGCATTACCGTTGGCAGGGTGTCGCAAACTATGCATCACCGCTCCCCATTAGTCGCGCGGAAGTGCTCGTCACCGTTCAGGGGGAATTCCAGTGCAACCTTGCCTCGCAGATTGTTCTCTGTTGGGACGGTGAACGCGTAACGATGAGCCGACACAACCGTCGCACCGGGGAACCCGAACACCGCTATTGGCGCGGCGATCTAAGTCAATTGCAGATACTGTGCGATCGCTCCAGCGTTGAAATTTTTATCAACGATGGCGAAGCCGTGATGTCTGCACGCTATTTCCCAGAAAGCGAGGCGACGATCACGTTCAGCGGCTCTGGGCGATTAACGCTACAACACTGGCTGTTAGCGCCATGCGTGATAGAATAACTTCCCTTTTTTCTGATAGCAGACCTCGCGGTGAAACCGACTAAACGCATAACAATCAGTGACATCGCCGCGCTGGCCGGTGTATCAAAATCCACCGCCAGTCTGGTGCTTAATGGCCGCAGCAAAGAGTTTCGCGTTTCTGATGAAACCCGAGATCGCATTTTAGCCGTCGCGCACGAGCAGCGTTATCAGCCGAGCATTCACGCACGTTCGCTGCGTTCCTCACGCAGCAACACGCTAGGGCTGGTCGTGCCGGAAATGACCAACTACGGCTTCGCCGTGATTTCCCGCGAGCTGGAGATGCTGTGCCGTGAAGCGGGGTTACAGTTACTGATTGCCTGTACCGACGAAAATGCCAGCCAGGAGATGATGGCGGTCAACAGCCTGGTACAGCGTCAGGTCGATGGCTTGATCGTCGCTTCCAGCCTATTGAGCGATACCGAGTATCAGAAGATTAATCAGCAGTTGCCCGTTATACAATTTGACCGGGTGATTGGTGATTCCACACTGCCAATGGTGATTTCCGAAGCGGTGGAATCCACAGCGGAAATGGTCGAACGTATCGCCCGCCAGCATCGTGATGAATTCTATTTCCTTGGCGGCCAGCCGCGAATTTCCCCGACTCGCCACCGGCTGGAAGGCTTCCAGCTTGGGCTGACGCGAGCCGGTATCGACTGCCAGCCGGAGTGGATTATTCACGGTAGCTACCACCCCAGCGCGGGTTATGAAATGTTTGCTCAGCTGTGTGCAACGCTAGGGCGTCCGCCAAAAGCGCTGTTTGTTGCCGCTTGTGGCCTGATGGAAGGCGTGCTGCGCTATATGAACCAGCATAACCTGATGGAAAGCGGTATCCGGCTGTGCTGTTTTGACGATCACTATCTGTTTGATTGTTTACCGCTGAAGATCGATACCGTGGCACAGGACTGCGAAAATCTGGCACGTAACAGCTTTGAAATGATTACGAGTTTGATTGCACAACAGCCGCTTGAAGAAGATCGACGCTATATCCCCACGCGTATTCACTGGCGTCATCCTGACTCACGGGCATAGGCCAAAGCAGTTCTCAATCCGCACTTCGCCGGTTGTCTCATTGCTAGCGGGTCTATGGCGTCTTCTGCTATTAACACCAAATATTTCCGTCCCGACAGCTTGACCGATCGGGAAGTTAAGGGTTGCATTGATAGCAATAATGCGGAATCATTTTGTCTAAGCATTATGGTCAAGGAAGACGCTAAGGTTCACCTGAATGATAAATAAGGCAATTAATAAAGCACCGCTCAGCCAATCAGCACCCCGCGGCTTTCCTCAGTCACCCTGCTTTCAAAGAAAAATTGCAATTTCATCTGTCTCCCTTAAGCAGGATAGTTCCGTGCTACGCAGGGCAGATAGTTGCGATCGAAGAGGGCATCACTTCTTCAAAGATAAACATCACCACATGTAACGCATCACCCCAAGGCGTCTAACGATAGCCCTGATGTGACTGCATAATCACGATACATCACGATCAAAGAAAAGGGAGTTCACATGAACGTTCGCACTATCCGTACACCCGTTAGGCTGGCAGCGTTGATTGCCGCCACCATCGGCTTAGCGGCCTGCGAAGACAAACCCGGCGGAGCAGATGCCCCCGCCCAGTCCGCTTCCACCGCCGCCAACACCGCACCCGCACCGGCGGCGAAACCTCAAGTGGATGCTAACCAGAAACTCAATCTCTACATCCAATGTTTCAACGCCACCCATGAGCGCGCTCACAAAGCGATGGAGCGGTACACATCCTGGGTGAAAGACATGAAGTCAGGCCCTACGGGCAAAGAGCGCGTCATTTACGGCATCTACTCAGTATCGGAATCCAGCCTGAAAAACTGTAACGAACCTCTTATCAACGCAGCCCAAAGCGAGCCCGCCATGCCCGCGCTGGATACCGCTGCCAAGGACTACTCCACAGCCGTCATCACCTGGGGCCAGACGCTACAGGAAGCCTCAACTTACTATAGTCGCGAGAACTATAAAGATGATGCAATGGCACGCGGTAAGGCGATGCACGGCGACATCGTCAAACACTATGCGGCATTCAACACGGCCAGCCGTCAGTTCAATCAGGCACTGGAAGAAGCCAACGATGAGCGCCAACTGAAGCAACTGGCAGAAATTGAGAAGAGTGAAGGTCGTCAGTTCAATTACTGGTATATGGCTACCATGCTCAGCGCCAAACAGCTGGTGAACATGCTGACGCAGGATAACTTCGACATCAACACCGCCACAGCCCGGCTCAAAGCCTATGAAGACAACGCTGACGCCCTGATCGAACTGGCCAAGCAGCCCGACGCCGCAAAACCCGCAACATGGTCCGTAATGGATTCACCATTGGAAAATTATCGCGTGTCCGCCAAAGAGCGCCTGCGCCGCATACGCGATAAAACCCCCTACAGCCAAGGTGAGCGCCTGCTACTGTCCAAGAACTCCGGCTGGATGGTGGATGGCAGCGCCGATAAGCTCATCAAGAACTACAACTCACTAGTGGAAAGCAGCAACCGTCTGCGCTAACTCATGCGACCACGTTGCATAGAAAGATGACCGCGCGGCGAGTTAACCCTGCCGCGCATCTTGGTGAAGAGTGCGGGAAATAGTGCCTTGGTCGCTTTTTTGCGTGCAGAGTTTGCGGCGTTCTCCAGCATTCGCACGGCAATGACGTCATTCTGAAATAAAAAAAGGAATGCGGTTTGGATCTTCATCCCGCATTCCTTCTTAAAACACCATTCTCAAGCGTTATTTAGCAGCAGCGGTTTCCGCACCAACCAAGCCAACCTTGAGGTAGCCCGCTTTACGCAGTGAATCCATCACGCTCATGATAGTTTCATAATCAACGCTTTTATCCGCCTGAAAGAAGATAGTTGTTTCTTTGTTGGCGCTGGTTTTCGCATCCAACACCTGAGCCAGAGACTGCTCGTTAATCGCCTCTTCCCCCAGAAACATTTGCTTATCCGCTTTTACCGTCAGATAAAGTGGCTTCTCTGGACGCGGCTGCGGTACTGCTGATGATGCTGGCAGATCGACACGAATGTCCACCGTTGCCAGCGGTGCCGCCACCATGAAGATGATCAGCAGAACCAGCATGACGTCAATGAACGGCGTGACGTTGATGTCATGCATTTCACCGTCATCACCCGCGTCCTCCTTCAAATGCATCGCCATGACTTAACCCACCCGCAGTTTATGCGCTGCTGAAGACGCCCGGTTATCGTTGCTGGCGGCAACGTCAAGATCGCGGCTTTGCAACAGCAACACTTGTGCCGCCACATCGCCAACCGTCGCTTTGTAGCCAGCAATCGAACGAGCGAAGACGTTATAGATAACCACCGCAGGAATCGCAGCGACCAGACCAATCGCCGTCGCCAGCAGAGCTTCTGCAATCCCCGGTGCAACCACCGCCAGGTTAGTCGTTTGCGTCTGTGCAATACCGATGAAGCTGTTCATGATGCCCCATACCGTACCGAACAACCCCACAAACGGTGCAACTGCCCCAACCGTTGCCAGATAGCCATTGCCACGTCCCATATGACGCCCGGTAGCCGCCACGCGACGTTCCAGACGAAACGCGGTGCGCTCTTTAATCCCGTTGTTGTCATCCGAACGTGCGGAGAGTTCCAGTTCGTTCTGCGCATCCACCAATAGCTGTTGCGCTACACTGCCTGGTTTGAACGCCTCCGCCGTTTCCAGCGCATCGTCCAGCGTTTTCGCCTGTTCCAGCGCCAGATACTCACGGCGCAGGCGACGTTTCGCGCCAGACATTTCAACGCTTTTACTGAAGAAAATCGCCCAGGTAATCACGGAAGCCAACAGCAAGCCGATCATCACCGTTTTCACCACGGCATCAGCATGCTGGTACATGCCCCAGACGGACAAATCAGTCTTCATCAGGTTATTCGTACCCGGTGCAGCACTGGCCGGAAGCGTGAGCGCGGATGCTGGTGCATCGGTTGTCACGGGGGCAGAAGGGGATGCAGCAGCAGGCTGAGCGGCTGGCGCTGCATTCTCTGTCGATAACGGCGTCGTTGCCGGCGCTGCAAACGCATTTCCACTTAGTCCCGCCGTACACAGCAGGATAACCAGCACGCTACGGGAAAATGCGCTGAACGCACCACGTTTTTTTTGCCAGGTTGATAACACCTGTTGAGTTGTATTACTGACAGCCGTCTTCACGCTGTGCCTCCACCATTCGTTCTGTACAATAACGTGCACATACCCGCAGGTATTAATGCCGCAATAACGCAGCCTGAAATGATACCAAACCCTGAACGAATTGATAGTCGTTCTCATTATTATTTACGCCAGATAACACACTTTTTCTTGCGTTCTGACAGGGTTTTTAGGGGTATTACCTGCATATCGCTGGGAAATGCATAAAAAAATCATGAAACATAGCATCCAGAAATATATCTCAGGAGAGAGCCGCAGGTACTCACTTAGAGCACAGCGTTATACCGCTAGGCTTTTGTGATCGACATTAAGTTATCACACCATTTCATGGTGGCTGGCGATAGGTTAAATGAAATGAATGGAAACACAAACACACAATAAGATAAATAAAAACACCATGTTACGCATATTGAGATTGGGGAAATAGGAATAAAACCCCTATAAAACAGCATTTCATATTAGCTTTTTCTTTTGTGACACGAGTCATTCTACGAAGTTGTATAATAGGTTAGCTTAACTCATAGAGAATGCCGACGCGCACCACGATAATATCCCATACAAGGATGCCGTCGTCTCACCACTGTACCACCATAAGTTATTCTATTTTTTCATAGGTTTATTTTTTCAATCACCATTTGATTATCGATAATGTCACCCTACCTCTGGAGATAATTCAATGAAGCTGTCGAAAACATTGATCGGCGTTTGTCTGAGTTCTACTGTACTCCTGATGAGCCACGCGATTCAGGCGCAACAAATTAAAGCCTCCGATGTTCACCCTGAAGGATATCCGAATGTCGTCGCCGTACAGAAAATGGGAGAGAAATTAAAAGCTGCCACAGGTGGCAGACTGGAAATTAAAACCTTCCCTGGCGGCGTATTAGGTGATGAAAAACAAATGATTGAGCAGGCGCAGCTCGGTGCCATTGATATTATTCGTGTATCAATGACGCCCGTTGCCGCTATTTTACCGGAAATAGAAGTCTTTACGCTGCCCTATATTTTCCGTGATGAAGATCATCTGCATAAAGTACTGGATGGAAAAATCGGGCAGGAAATTGGTGATAAGATTACTCAGAACAGTAAATCAAAATTGGTTTTCCTAGGCTGGATGGACGCGGGAACGCGTAATTTAATCACCAAGCAGCCAGTAGCCAAACCAGAAGACCTCAAAGGCATGAAAATTCGCGTCCAAACCAGTCAGGTCGCTCTCGCAACGCTGAAAGCCATGGGCGCCAACTCCATCGCCATGGGCACCAGTGAAGTCTTTAGCGGCATGCAAACCGGCGTGATTGACGGCACTGAGAATAATCCGCCAACCTATGTCGCACATAACTACATGCCTGTTGCCAAGAATTTCACCTGGAGCCGCCACTTTATTATTCCGGAGCTGTTCCTGTACTCCAAAACCAAATGGGACAAGCTTTCCAAAGAAGATCAGGATCTTATCCTGAAGCTGGCGAAAGAAGCGCAGCAAGAACAGCGCGTGCTGTGGAATGAGTATACTCAGCAATCTCTGGATAAAATGAAGGCCGGTGGCGTTCAATTCCATGAAATTGATACCGAGTACTATTTCAAAGCTACGCAGCCTGTACGCGATCAGTTTGGTGCCAAATACCAGGATCTGATTAAAGCCGTCGCCGACGTCCAATAATCAATATCTCATCTGAGCGGATAAATAGCCTGCTATTTATCCGCCACCATGAATAGCCTCGTATTAACAATTATCCTTCGCTGCTCATTTAGCGAAGTGAATATAGGTGGCGCAATGGCACAGTCTTATCACTTAAGTATGGATATACTCTATCGTATTGCCATGTGGGTTTCTGGTCTGGCGTTATTAATTATGACGCTAATAATTCCTATCGGCATATTCGCACGTTATGTTTTAAATTCAGCCTTATCCTGGCCAGAACCCATTTCGATTATTTGTATGGTGACGTTTACTTTTGTAGGCGCAGCCGTCAGTTACCGTTCTAGCTCACATATTGCAGTCAGCATGTTTACCGACAGATTGCCAGAATCCGGTAAGAAGATTTGCGCTCACCTGTCGAATATCCTGATGCTCTTAATCAGCCTGTTTATTCTCTATTACAGCACCGTGCTTTGTATGGAATTATGGGAACAGCCCGTCGCAGAATTTCCATTATTAACCGCGGGTGAAAGTTATTTGCCGCTGCCTATCGGCTCGTTCATCACCGTGCTCTTCATCATCGAAAAAATGTTTTTCGGCCCGCAGGATAAACGCCCTGTGGTCATGCTTGGCAGTTCTTAATTCGGAGCCAATACCATGGATGCATTTATTCTTATTGCCGCGCTGGCTGTGCTGCTGGCGGTCGGCGTTCCTGTCGCCTACGCGGTAGGGTTGAGCGCGATTGTTGGCGCTTTCTGGATCGATCTGCCGCTTGAGGCAGTCATGATTCAGATTACCAACGGCGTGAACAAATTTTCGCTGCTGGCGATTCCCTTCTTTATTCTGGCTGGGGCCATTATGGCCGAAGGTGGCATCGCCCGCAGGCTGGTCAGCTTCGCGTATATTTTTGTCGGCTTTATTCGCGGCGGCTTATCGCTCGTTAACATCGTCGCATCGACATTTTTCGGTGCAATATCCGGCTCTTCGGTGGCAGATACGGCTTCAATCGGTTCAGTGATGATCCCGGAAATGGAGAAGAAGGGCTACCCACGCGACTTCTCTGCCGCCGTCACTGCCAGCGGCTCCGTACAGGCGATTCTGACACCACCCAGCCACAACTCTGTCATCTACTCGCTGGCAACCGGCGGTACGGTTTCGATCGCCTCACTGTTTATCGCAGGAATTCTGCCCGGCCTGCTGCTCAGTCTGACCTTGATGGTAATGTGCGTCGGTTTCGCGCATCGACGAGGCTACCCGAAAGGCGAGCGCGTACCGTTCCGTCAGGCGCTGAAAATCTTTGTCGATACCCTGTGGGGGTTGATGACCGTTGTCATCATCATGGGCGGTATTCTGTCCGGTATTTTTACCGCGACCGAATCTGCGGCCATTGCCTGCCTGTGGTCCTTCTTCGTGACCATGTTTATCTATAAAGACTATAAATGGTCAGAACTGCCCAAGCTGATGTACCGCACGGTAAAAACCGTCACGATCGTCATGATCCTGATCGGTTTCGCTGCCGCATTCGGTGCCATCATGACCTATATGCAGTTGCCCGCCCGCATTACCGAGTTTTTCACTTCCATTTCGGATAACAAGTACGTCATCCTGATGTGGATTAACATCATGCTGCTGCTAGTCGGTACGCTGATGGACATGGCGCCGCTGATCCTGATCCTGACCCCCGTACTGCTGCCTGTCGCTCACTCACTCGGCATCGATCCAGTACATTTTGGTATGATCATGCTGGTTAACCTCGGGATCGGCCTGATTACACCGCCGGTAGGGTCGGTACTTTTCGTCGCCAGTGCAGTCAGTAAACAGAAGATAGAGCAAGTCGTTAAAGCGATGCTGCCCTTCTACTGCGGACTTTTCTTTGTACTGATGCTCGTCACCTATATTCCGGCTATCTCGCTCTGGCTGCCCAAATTCTTTGGCGTCCATACGGGGTAATTCCCCCCCAATCGCGCCATGTTCTTCGTAGCAATGCAGAAGAACCTGGCGCTTTTCTTACCTGAAATATTTTCACCTACCTCCAAGCTTATCCCATCAAAATCGATGAAAGCCCCTTTCGCTGCGGGAATGTCAGCGATAGAGAACATTTTTCCGTGATGACAAAAGCCACCCACACGCCGCTCCAGCCGTGATAACGTAGACCTCACAAATCGAATTCGAATAAATCCCATTATGCTCCGCGATTCCCATGCGCTCACTGCTGGGAATGAGCTGGCGTATTACGTCATTCAGCAGGACTGAACAGAAAAGGTGATAGTGGCTATGACAAGCAAAAAAACGGCAACCGCGTTAGTCGCCGCAGGACGCAGCAAGAAATTCACCCATGGCTCCGTAAACCCCGTTATTCAGCGCGCCTCTTCTCTGGTATTCGATACCGTACAGGATAAGAAACACGCCACCATTAACCGAGCCAAGGGGGCGCTATTCTATGGTCGCCGAGGCACGTTGACCCATTTCTCGTTTCAGGAAGCGATGGTGGAACTGGAAGGCGGCGCAGGCTGTGCGTTGTACCCTTGTGGTGCCGCCGCTATCTCTAACGCGATCCTCTCTTTCGTTGCGGCAGGCGATCACATTCTGGTTACAGAGTCAGCCTATGAACCCACACAGGATTTCTGCACGAAAGTGCTCAGCAAGCTGAACGTCAGCACCACCTATTTCGATCCGCTCATTGGTGCCGGTATTGCCGAGCTAATCCAGCCGAATACCAAAGTGGTCTTTCTTGAATCGCCGGGCTCTATCACCATGGAAGTCCACGATGTGCCAGCTATTGTCCAAGCCGTGCGCCGTATCAATCCCGAAATCGTTGTCATGATTGATAACACCTGGGCTGCGGGCATTTTATTCAAAGCGTTCGACTTCGATATTGATATCTCGATTCAGGCTGGTACGAAATATATCGTCGGCCATTCCGATGCCATGATCGGTACGGCTGTCGCTAACGAACGCTGTTGGGCGCAACTGCGCGAGCATTCTTACCTGATGGGACAAATGGTGGATGCTGATACCGCCTACGTCGCCAGCCGTGGTCTGCGTACATTGGGCGTCAGGCTCAAACAACATCAGGAAAGCAGCATCCGCATTGCGAAATGGCTGGCGGAACGGCCAGAAGTCGCCGTCGTTAATCACCCCGCGTTACCAGGGTGCAAAGGACATGCGTTCTATGTACGTGATTTTAACGGTTGCAACGGTTTGTTCTCCTTTGTATTAAAAGAGAAATTAAGCAAAGAAACGTTGGCGCACTATCTGGACCATTTTGAGCACTTCAGCATGGCGTATTCCTGGGGTGGCTTTGAGTCTCTGATTCTGGCAAACCAGCCGGAAGAACTGGCAGCGCTCCGCCCAGTGAGCGGGGTAGACTTTACCGGCACACTTATCCGGTTACATATTGGACTTGAAGACAGCGACGATCTGATCGACGATCTGGCCGCGGGTTTCAGTAGGCTACGTGCCTAGCACGCTCAGCGTTGTCGGGCGATAGGAAACAAATTACAGGAAGTGTGACGGCCATAAAACCGCCGCGTCTTGATTTCCCCTGCGGCGCGGTGGGTAATGCGTTATGATAATCATGAGTCAACGCTTACCAAAAACGCGTTACCTTAACCAAAATTTAGCATTAAGCCTTGCCGTATTATCACAATACGACAAGGCGTTTGCCCCATATCGACTTTAGGGCTTGATAGACACTTGATAGACAATAGATTTCAGGTAACTCAGCGTTTCATCGCCGCAGCCTGGGAAATAGTGAATATCATCACTGGCGGGAAGTAATATGAGTGTGGTTCACGACATTATTCAGGCGCTCTGGCAGCAAGATTTTAGTGCATTGGCCGATCCCCACGTCATTTGGGTGATTTACGGCATTTTGTTCACGACGCTGTTTCTGGAGAACGGCCTGCTACCTGCCTCTTTTCTGCCCGGCGATAGCCTGCTGTTGCTCACCGGAGCCATGATTGCCAAAGGCGTGATGAGCTTTTTCCCCACGATGATTCTGCTTACCATCGCCGCCAGTCTCGGCTGCTGGCTCAGCTATCTTCAGGGCCGCTGGCTGAGCGATACCCGATTGGTAAAAGGCTGGCTGTTACAGCTCCCTGCACATTATCACCAACGTGCGCATCATCTATTCCACCGTCACGGCCTGATGGCGCTGCTGGTTGGCCGTTTTTTAGCGTTTATCCGCACGCTGCTGCCAACAATGGCGGGGATTTCCGGGTTAAACAATACGCGTTTTCAAATTTTCAACTGGCTCAGCGGGCTGCTGTGGGTCGGTGGAATTGTCACGCTCGGCTATGCACTTAGCCACATTCCGCTGGTCAAACGCTATGAGGATCAGGTGATGACCGCACTGATCCTGCTGCCGATTATTTTACTGGTCAGCGGCCTGATCGGCATGGCTGTTGTGGTATGGCGTAAAAAGCGCACCGTCGCCTAATCGGGTAACCGTGCGATTTATTACCGTATTCCGCTTTCCTCAACCACCATATTACTGGCCTTTAATCTCGCCACTTCATCACCCGGCGTCGCGCCAAAGTAGCGTTTAAATTCCCGGCTAAACTGCGACGCACTCTCATATCCGACGCGAGCGGCTGCAACGCCCGCTCTCAGGCCATCGTTGAGCATCATCCCCCGTGCTTTATGTAAGCGGTAGGATTTCAGGTACTGCAACGGCGATGTGTTGGTGACCGCCTTGAAGTTATGATGAAACGCAGAGACGCTCATGTTCACCTCGGCGGCCAGCTGTTCCACATTCAGGCTATCGGCGTAGTGATTCTCAATGCGTCGCAGCGCTTTAGTGATTTGGCTGAAGTGCGTGTGCCGATTCACCAACGCCTGCAATGCCGAACCGCTTTCGCCACAGAGCATATGGTAGATAATCTCGCGCACAATCGTCGGGCCCAGTACTCGAGCATCACGTGGGTTATTCATCGCATCCAGCAGTCGCTCAACGGCACACAGAATCTCATCGGTCAGCGGTGCGCTATTCACTCCGCACGAGCAGGAACAGGGGCGGATCGCGCTGTCATCATCACCAATGTCGATCAGCAAATCCTGAAGCATTTGGATATCGATGCGGATTGCCATCCCCACTAGCGGGTTCTCAACGCTGGCTATCGTTTCACATTCGAACGGCAGTGGAACGGTCATCAACAGATAATTTTCCGCGTCGTACTGGAACGTTTTTCCGCCCAGATAGCCAATCTTTTTCCCTTGGAAAATGATGACAATCGTCGGCTCATACATCACCGGTACTCGCGGATGGTGCTGTTCCGTATACAGAATTTTGACCTGAGGCACGAGAGAAGGCGTGACCCAGCTTTTGGCTGAACAGCGTATGGCCTGTTGCACGATGCGTTGCCGCGCGGTGAGTAGCTGTTCTGTTTGCTTCTGAACGATTTGTTTCTGAACTGTTTGTTTCTGAACTTTTTGTTTCTGAACAAGCCGCTCGCATTGGCTCTCCGTCGACATGCCCTCGCCTTTCGTCAACACGCCTTGGTTTTCAATCAACACGCCTTGGTCTTCAATCAACATAGTGTTATCTCACTACCGTTATTTTTTCCTGTCTGAAGCCTTTCTCCTGACAGTAGAAATAAAATGACACACCCGTGAATTATTATCACCCTTTTCTCCTGTATTTTGTAGAAATAGGCAATAACCAAACAGGAATGTGCATTGAACGTCTTCCCTGGGTTGATGACAATAGTGAGCATACATTTGCCCACTATTACTCGGGAAAAGACATGAATAAAACGATTGAACTGTTTACGTCACATCGCAGCGAACGTAGCTATCTTGATAAACCCATTCCCGATGACGTACTGGATGCCATTGTTCAATCCGCCCATCTGGCACCAACGTCCGTGAACTCTCAGCAAGTGTCGCTCATCGTCACCCGCGACCCAGAACGCAAGGCACGCATTGCCGAACTGGCTGGCGGACAACCGTGGATTGCCAAAGCCCCCGTATTTATTACCGTAGTGCTAGATATGCACAAAACGCAGGTCGGGATTGCCATGAGCGGAAAACAGCAACACGCACATGAAAGCATAGAAAGCCTGATCGCAGGTACAACCGATGTCGGCATCGCGCTTGGCACGCTGATGGCAGCCGCCCGCTCATTTGGGCTGGGTATCGTCCCGATTGGCGGTATTCGTCGTGAGCCGCAGGCAATGATCGACTTTCTGGCGCTTCCTGAATTGACGTTCCCCGTCGCAGGCGTCGCTATCGGCTATGTCGATACTCCCGCATACCAGAAGCCACGCCTGCCGCTGAATTCATTCCGCCATGATGAAACCTATCATCAGGATGTTCTGCCTGCGGCGATTGAGCAATATAACCACACGCTGGTGACACACTGGCAGGAAACCGGCCGCGCAGACGGCGATAACTGGGGGGATAACACCGCCAGCTACTACCAACACATCTACTTCCCGAAAGTCTTACCCGCAATCCTTCAACAAGGCTTTAAACTGGAAAAATAACCTATGCTAAATTTCACACTCCACACCCCGACCAAAATTCTGTTTGGCGAAGGCCAGATTGCTGAATTAGGCAAAGAAATCCCTGCCGATGCCCGTATTCTCATCACTTACGGCGGCGGCAGCGTGAAGCATAATGGCGTGCTGGATCAGGTCTATCGCGCATTAGAAGGCCGCAACGTACGCGAATTTTCCGGCATTGAACCCAACCCGACGTATGAAACGCTAATGAAAGCTGTCGAGGTTGTTCGTGCAGAGAAGATTGATTTCTTGCTGGCGGTTGGCGGTGGCTCAGTGGTTGATGGCACAAAATTTATCGCGGCTGCCGCAGACTATCAGGCTGCGCAGGACCCGTGGCATATTCTGCAAACCGGCGGTGCGGAAATCGATCGCGGTATCGCGATGGCAGCGGTACTCACTCTGCCAGCGACCGGTTCAGAATCCAACAATGGCGCGGTCATCACCCGTAAATCAACCAACGATAAACTCGCCTTCCGCTCGCGATACACGCAGCCGCTCTTCGCCGTACTCGATCCGGTGGTGACTTACACCCTGCCCGCTCGCCAAATTGCGAACGGCGTGGTCGATGCCTTCGTTCATACCGTTGAGCAGTATCTGACGTATTCCGTCGATGCCAAAGTACAGGATCGTTTTGCGGAAGGCTTGCTGCTGACGCTGGTTGAAGAAGGCCCGCGTGCGCTGGCTGAACCGGAAAACTACAAGGTTAGAGCCAATGTGATGTGGAGCGCCACCATGGCACTGAACGGCCTGATTGGCGCAGGTGTGCCGCAGGACTGGTCAACCCACATGCTGGGGCACGAATTAACGGCGCTGCACGGCCTCGACCATGCCCAGACGCTGGCTATCGTCCTGCCCGCCATGCTGACAGCAAGGAGAGCCCAGAAGCGTGACAAACTGCTGCAATACGCCGAGCGCGTCTGGAACCTGCGCGACGGTAGCGAAGACCAGCGCATCGACGGTGCGATTGCCGCTACGCGTGATTTCTTCGAGACAATGGGCGTGCCGACCCGATTCTCTGACTATCAATTGGATGGCAGTTCCATTCCGACGCTGGTTGCCAAACTCAACGAGCACGGCCTAACCGCATTAGGCGAACACCGTGACATCACGCTGGAAGAAAGCCAGAAGATTTACGAAGCGGCGCGTTAAGCCTCTTAGTCCTCAATAATTCGAGTTACAGGAGAACACGCTATCGTTTAAATCACATATCCCCCCTCAATGCTGTGTCTGTTAAGGGGAGCCGCTCAGCTAATACCGATCGCTTAAGCCTGTTATGAGGGGAAACACAGGGGAAGGTTCCCGCAGGGAGGCTTCACCCCTGTGGTCACCCCGTGTATCTCGATGCTTAAACGATCTGCATGAAGCCAATCGGCTCCCTTTATCATCCGACCACACATAGCCAACGAATTTTTCTACTAAACTGAAATCATATGCCTGTTCCTGCGAGGGATCACGTTCCTCTCTGTCCGTGATATGAACAGGTCGCCCATTCAGTTAAGCCTATGATACGTTTATGGATTAACGGATATAAAAGGAGAATGAGATGACGCAACCGAAAGTGAAGCTGGCGGACGGCAATATCATGCCCCAGTTGGGCCTTGGGGTCTGGCGAGCAAGCAGTGAGGACACGGTGACCGCCGTGACTGAAGCATTGTCCATCGGTTATCGGGCGATCGATACCGCCGCGATTTATAAGAACGAGAAAGCGGTCGGTCAGGCGCTGAGTTCCGCAAATCTACCGCGTGAAGAGGTGTTCATCACCACCAAACTCTGGAATGGCG
This sequence comes from Pectobacterium punjabense, assembly GCF_012427845.1. NCBI lineage: Bacteria > Pseudomonadati > Pseudomonadota > Gammaproteobacteria > Enterobacterales > Pectobacteriaceae > Pectobacterium > Pectobacterium punjabense. Next base: position 419,702 of record NZ_CP038498.1, on the reverse strand, counting down.
ATCACACCGATCCCCAAAAGGCGCTGGAAGAAAGTCTGCGGAAGCTTCGGTTAGACTACGTCGATCTCTACCTGATTCACTGGCCATTACCGCAACAGAATACTTTCGTAGATGCCTGGCGCGGGCTCATCAAGCTTCAGGAACAAGGTCTGGCGAAAAGCATCGGCGTCAGTAATTTCCATATCCACCATTTACAGCGGTTAAAAGAAGAAACGGGCGTCTTGCCTGTCATCGATCAGGTCGAACTGCACCCGCTTCTTCAGCAAAAACAGCTCCACGCTTGGAATGCCACACACCATATTCAGACTGAATCCTGGAGCCCGCTGGCGCAGGGTGGCGAAGGGGTCTTTGATCACCCGATTATCCGCAAACTGGCGATGAAATACGGGAAAACACCGGCACAGATTGTGATCCGCTGGCATCTGGACAGTGGGTTGGTGGTGATCCCTAAATCGGTGACACCTGCACGTATCAAGGAAAACTTCGAGGTGTTCGATTTCCGTCTGGATAAAGACGAGCTGGGTGAAATTGCCAAGCTGGACAGTGGAAAACGCCTGGGTTCAGATCCTGACGAACCGAGAAACGACTAACCCGTCTTTGATGCCAGCATTCCCCCTGCTGGCATTTTTTCTCTAATCAGCAAACTGAATCTCATACACATCGCTACGGCAATGTGCCTCGCTGTATTCCAGCAATTCACCTTGTTCGTTGTAAACATGCAGTTGGCAATACAGCGCTGGAGCCTCCGCCGCAATACCAAGAAGCGCAGCGATTTCTGCCGTACAGGCAATCGCCTTGAAACGATAGCGTTTTTTGTCCGGTGTGATGCCACGCGTAATCCAATACTGATAGAGAGACTGCTCAAGCGCTTCGGGATCGGGTAGAAATTCTTGCGGTATCCAGGTCGTTTCCAGCGAAACGGGCTCGCCATTGCTGAGCCGGACGCGTCGCAGATAGGTCACGGCCTCGCCTTCCGGCAGAGACATTTTCGCGGCGATTGCAGCGGGAGGAACCTGTATTACCTTCTCCAGCCAGAGGCTGCCAGCAACACCGCCTTGCTTCAGCACCAGTGCGGTGAACCCTTCGTCTTCAGCACTCAACGCATAATTAAGCCGTTGGGCAACGCGAGTCCCAACCCCCTGCTGGCGAACAATCATCCCCTTCTCTTCCAGCAACGACAAAGATCGGGAAACCGTGACTCTCGATAATCCCAACTGTTGCGCAATCAATCTTTCCGCAGGTAAGAACTGGCCTGATAACGTCTTCCGGCGGCCGATTTCTGATTCAAGCAACGACGCAAGCTGCATATAGCGGGGAGCCGACGACGCCCCAGCAAGCTGATCCCTGACCCAAAGCAGTAATTCCCGCATAGCACAGCCTTTTCAATAACGCAGCATTCTGGCTACGTATGAGTTAAAACAGAAGTGAACCTGATTCCATGACGCCACGAAATACTCTGATTCTGAATTTGTTGTAATAAAAGATATTTTTATGACGCCTTAAACCCAGTATCCGAATCCGAAATATTCCCTTAGTACAAAGCAACATCACTCTATAAGGTATCGTCCGCACAGCTCCGCATCTTTAATTTTGGTGTGTCTGAATAGAAGTGGATCACATTAAGAAACAAACGAGGGTGGGTGATATTGCCGTTACATCCGTAACGGCGAAGGATTGTTGGCAGGATAGAGACTCACATCGCCGTCTGTACGATAAGCTGTCCCGTCGAGCCGCGATCGGCCAGCTCCAGCGTCTGGCTGTAATAGAGGAAAGGGAACGCCATTGAAGAAGGCTGCATGAAATACACCAGCAGTTCGACATCGTTATCCACCCATACCGTATCTTTCCAGCCGCTGTCTTCCACCGCTGGTGGGCGACCATTCGCGCTGCGCACCAGAAACTTGACGCCCTGAATGTGGAAAGCCTGCGGCGTGTCGGCGTGGATAATCCAGCGTTCACAGCGGCCAAGCTGAGTTTGCACATCAGCACGCGTCATGTCCCACATCGCGCCGTTGATGCCGGGCAGACTGTCACCCAGACGGAATTCGCGCGTGCGACTGATGCTACCTTCAATGATGTTGTCGGCCAGCAAACGCATCGGTAGGTTGTCTGTGACTAATGGCAACAGCCCCGTCGGTTTAAGCGTAACAATTTGGGTGGAAATCAGGATACTGGAAGGCTCAAACAAGCCGCGCAGGCGATCCATAATCCCAGCTGATTCACCTGCCGTCAGCGTGACATCTTCGCCTTGAGACATATCGACCAGTATTTCACGTCGTTCTCCGGGCGCGAGCGACAGTTGGTTCACCGCCATTGGCGCGGGTAACAGCCCTTGATCGCTGGCGATCACATGCATCGCTCGGCCATCACTGAGTCGCATTACGTAACGCCGGGAGTTCGACGCGTTCAACAATCTCAGGCGAACCCAGCCGCGAGAAACTTCAACAAAGGGGTTTTGGACGCCATTGACTAACAGCGAGTCACCGACGAACCCACCATTAGAAGGTGGGTTATAGAGAGGGACACCAAAGTTATCCAGTCGTTTATCCTGAATAATCAAGGGGAAATCATCGACACCATAGTGATTAGGCAGAGGCAGAGATTTGCTGGTGCTGTCTTCCACCAACCACAGCCCTGCCAATCCATTATAAATATGGGGTGCCATGCGGTTCGGTGTATTCGCATGATACCAGCAGGTCGCCGCGGGTTGACGAACCGGCAACACCGGTGACCAATCGGTTCCTGGAGAAATAATGCGAGCCGCCCCGCCCATCAGCGGCCCTGGCACCTGCAATCCACCAATCGTCATCGCGACAGGCTCATTCAGGCGATTGCTGTAAATTAGCTTAACATCATCGCCGTCATAGACTCGCACCGTCGGCCCTAAATAACGGCCGTTAATTCCCCAAATGGACGTCTTACGATCGCCAGAAAATGCCCAATGAGCACGCTGCATCGTCAGAAAAAGCGGCTGGCCTCGGCGCGACTCCAGTAATGGAGGTATCGGCAATGCGATGGGATTCCCACTGGCTTTCGCTGCTAGTGGCGTCATACCCGCACATAACGCAAGGCCCGATGCCTGAATAAACTGACGTCGGCTGAGTGACATAATGACTCCGTAAATCCAATAAACCGTAAGCAAAGTTTAACTTCCGATTAGGCATTCGGAAGAAATAATCCTGAATCCCCGTCATACCCCGAGCAAGGCGTGCATTGGTCTCCTGCCGCTCGAGTGATTGAGAGTAGAACCTGATGGAGTAAACTTATTTTTTACCTGCCGCTTCACGCGCTGCGACTTCCGCATCCAGCGCCGCAATCTTGGCCGCCATCACATCATGGCAATGCGTCGCCAGTTCACGGACCTGATCTTTGGTGTACGCACGGGTATCAATCGGTGGCAACATTTCTACGATAACGAGGCCATTGTTCCAGCGGTTCAATTTCACCTTATTGCTGGTGGTAGAAACACAGATGGGTACGACAGGCACTTCTGCGCTAATCGCGGCATGAAAAGCACCGGTCTTGAATGGCATCAGGCCACGCCCACGGCTGCGTGTCCCTTCAGGGAACATCCAGATGGAAGTATTACGCTCTTTAATATGCTTCACGACCTGAGCGATCGTGCCATGCGCTTTGGCGCGATTTTCACGATCAATCAGCAAGTTACCCGTCAACCAGTAGAGGGGTCCAAAGAACGGAATCCACAGCAGACTTTTTTTACCGACGGTGACAGTACGAGGCTGAACCGCGCTGGAAACCGTCACCATATCGTAATTATTCTGATGATTCGCGATATAGATGCAATTGCCATAATGCGCCGCTTCTTCCGGTATCCGCATTTCTACTTTCAGGCCAAACACCACGGACAAGCGGCCAAAAAGACGACCGAAAGTTGCCACATGACGGGGATTTCGAGGGCTGAACAGACAGTAAAACAAGCCAAAAATACAGATCAAGATCGAAAAGATGACAACAACAAAAAAACGCAAAATGGATAACATAGCAACCTCATTAGCCAACAGCCGCCGCTAGTATAGCGATTCCGCGCGAAAACACACGGTGATTCAATTTGCTGCGGGATAGCAACCGGAAACCAAAGAAAGGCGGTAAACACCGCCTTTCTACATGCACAATGACAATAGGGAGGCGTTATTCTTCGCTGCTGCCAGTATCGGCCTGCTGCGGCGCATCCACCTCAATCCGATCGATGCGTTGCAGCCCACGCAGTAGCGTACCTTTCCGTCCACGCTCGCCCTGATACTTCTGAAGCTCGTTTGGACGCAGCACCAGCTTACGCTTACCGAAATACAGCGTGACGGAAGCCTGTGGTGGCAGCAGATACAGCCAGGTCAGACGGTCTTTACCTTCCGCAAAGTCAGCAGAAGAGATGGACACGATCTTGTTGCCCTTCCCTTTCGACAACTGTGGCAAATCAGAGACAGAGAACAGCAGCATTCTGCCTGCGGCAGTGATCGCCATCAGCAGGTTATCTTCTCCTTTGATCTCGATCGGTGCTAATGCCTTCGCATTATCCGGCAGCGTAATAATCGCTTTGCCTGCGCGGTTGCGTGCGACCAGATCGTTGAAGGTACAGACAAATCCATAGCCCGCGTCCGACGCCATCAGCAACGGCTGATCGTCTGCGGCCATCAGCACCTGTTCAATCGTCGCGCCCGGTGGCGGCGTGAGTTTGCCCGTTAACGGCTCGCCCTGACCGCGTGCGGAAGGCAGCGTGATCGGGTCCAGCGCGTAGCTACGGCCGGTGGAGTCAATAAACACTACGGGTTGATTGCTCTTGCCTTTCGCAACGGCGCGGAAACTATCGCCCGCTTTATAGCTCAGCCCAGTAGGATCGATGTCATGCCCTTTGGCACTGCGTACCCAGCCCATTTCCGACAACACAATGGTAACGGGTTCTGACGGCACAAAGTCATGCTCGCTCATCGCCTTCGCTTCGCCGCGTTCATGCAGCGGCGAACGACGATCGTCGCCATAGGCTTGCGCATCTGCCTGAATTTCTTTCTTAATCAGATTGCTGAGCTTACGTTCTGACGCCAGCAGCGCTTGAAGTTGATCGCGCTCTTTGGCCAAATCGTCCTGCTCACCGCGAATTTTCATCTCTTCCAGCTTGGCCAAGTGACGTAATTTCAGTTCCAGGATCGCTTCAGCCTGAGTTTCACTCAGGCTGAACTGGCGCATCAGTACGGGCTTCGGCTCGTCTTCCGTGCGGATGATATGAATCACTTCATCAATGTTCAGGAACGCAATCAGCAAGCCTTCAAGGATATGCAGGCGCTTGAGCACTTTTTCCAGACGGTAGTTCAATCGGCGACACACGGTGTCGCGACGGAATACCAGCCATTCGCTCAGGATCTCAACCAGCCCTTTCACGCTAGGACGACCATCCAGACCGATCATGTTCATGTTAACGCGATAGCTCTTTTCCAGATCGGTAGTGGCGAACAGATGATTCATCACCTGATCCATATCGATACGGTTCGAGCGTGGCACCAGCACCAGACGAGTTGGGTTCTCGTGATCGGATTCATCACGCAGGTCTTCCACCATCGGCAGCTTCTTCGCGCGCATCTGGCTGGCAATCTGTTCCAACACTTTGGCACCAGAAACCTGATGCGGCAGTGCGGTAATCACCACATCACCGTCTTCTTTCTTCCAGACCGCACGCATCCGCACCGAGCCACGGCCATTCTGGTAGAGTTTGCGCACTTCATCGCGTGGCGTAATGATTTCAGCTTCCGTCGGGAAATCCGGCCCCTGCACATGCTGGAGCAAATCGTCCAGCGAGGCTTTCGGGTTTTCCAGCAGCATGACGGCTGCCGCAGCGACTTCACGCACGTTGTGCGGTGGAATATCCGTTGCCATCCCGACAGCGATCCCGGTGGTGCCGTTCAGCAGAATATTCGGCAGACGTGCAGGCAGCATCTTCGGCTCTTGCATCGTGCCATCAAAATTCGGGGTGTAATCGACCGTTCCCTGCCCTAACTCTGACAGCAGCACTTCCGCGTATTTGGACAACCGCGATTCGGTATAACGCATGGCGGCGAACGATTTCGGATCGTCCGGTGCCCCCCAGTTTCCCTGACCATCCACCAGCGGATAGCGGTAAGAGAACGGCTGCGCCATCAGCACCATCGCCTCATAACAGGCACTGTCGCCGTGCGGGTGGTATTTACCCAGCACATCACCCACGGTACGGGCGGATTTTTTAAATTTGGCGCTGGCATTCAGCCCTAGCTCGGACATCGCATACACAATGCGACGCTGCACAGGTTTCAGGCCATCGCCAATAAACGGCAATGCCCTGTCCATGATGACGTACATGGAATAATTCAGATATGCATTTTCGGTAAACGTGCGCAGCGCAAGGCTTTCTGCGCCGTCATGAGTCATCTCACTCATTTATCTCATTTCCCTCACATCGCGGCGCGATGGTTACGCTTTCCGGCACGCCATAGTGGCGGTATGTTTGGCGGGAATAGTACCTTATCTGATGAGGTGATGTCACAGGGAACAGTTAGCAGGAAACTGCGTCACAGGAAACGATGTTGTTCTCAGAAAACCCTCACGCCAGGCGATGGCCGGTGTGAATCCAACGTTACCGAAGCAAGCGGCTAGCAGTAATGGTGGACGCTCGGATGATCGGCAGTAATCGTCTCGCCATAGACGGATATTGACGGTTGGTCTGGCCGCAGCATGGGTTTCCCCTTCCGGCCAAGCAGAATGCGCTCAACAGCGACCTCAAAAGACGCCCCTTCAAACCAGAATGCCTCATGTATAAAGCTCATCCCGTAGCAGGCACCCGCGCTATCCATCAGCAAGGCAGCGTGCGAATGATGAGTCTCACCAATGAGAATCAGCGTCGTATTCAGAATACCTTGCCACTCAAGTAGCGTTTCATCCTCCTGCAAATCCTCACTGCCGCCAAAAATAATATCACCACTGGCGCACTCTTCTCCTGCGCCGCACTGCCCGACCGTCAACCCGCTGAACGCGTGCAGGATGTCAGCGGCCGGATGATTCTCTGGCACAAACGGCGGGATTGGTTGCGGTTCGACATGCGGCCAGCCTGCCGCGTGAAACAGTGGAAAAACAGATTGAGGTATTTCAATAAACATCGTTAGTCACCTTGCATCATAGGATCGCCGTACTGCGACGCTAAACATAGTGAAATCAGCACGAACATCACTCGTGTTAGCGATGCCGTTATTCATTCTTTCCATAGATAGCAATCACGTGGCAAGCATGAAACGTAACCGTCTGACCGCATTGCACACAGTCGCTTCCCGTAGGCTCGTTATCTAAAACCCCTTCGTAAAACGCTGGGTGCTTTTTCGTCACGTTGACCCACATTCTTTCTACTGAAAGATCGTCAGAGCCCGCCGTTTCCTCCATACGGAAGATCAACTTAACAAAATCTCCGGGTTCCAGCGATTCACGCATTGCTTTGGCCGGAATCCAGAATGAATCTGGGTACTCACGGTTAATCGCTTCGCCATCGTCCAGCTCGTAGCGATCGGTTTCGTAAGTCGGTAATTTCATTACACCTCATTGATACATCACGCAGGCACAGCCTGCTTTAGAGTTTGCTAGCCGACAAACCGTTTCATTAAGAATTATTCATCATCATTGCCGCAACAAACGATAATGATTAACATATTGATAATAATTATCATTACCACATGATAGTTAATGTTATTCGCCGTTTTGCATTTCCCTTGCAGACGTTAGCTACCAGCACGCCATGTTTCCTCAACGCCGCTGGCCAGAACAACCTTATAGCAGAGTATCATTATGTTAATTAACAAGAATTTAAATAAAATTCTTCTCACCGGCATCTTGACTGGCGCCGCGCTGAACAGCATGGCAGCGGATAGCACCACAGGCAACAACGCACTCAACGTGAAGAAGCAAGACAATCCAGCGGCTAAAACGGAACCGACGGGTGACGTCATGACTGTGCACGCACCTGAAGTTGAGAAAAAAGCGGGCTCATCAGTTGCAATCACAGCCAATGACATGCAGAAAAATGGCGGTAACGATTTTGGCACCATCATGCGTTACCAGCCGTTAATCAGCGCAACGGGCTCCAGCGGCGGTAGCAATACGGGGAAAAGTGGCTTCGACCGCGGTGGCTACACGGGCTACAACATTCGCGGGATAGAAAGCAACCGTGTTGCGATCGATACCGATGGCATCGCTCTGCCTAATGCAACAGGTCGTAGCTACGCCAGCCGCGCCGGATTCAATACGTTCGGTATGGGACGCGACTATATCGATCCTTACCTGTACAGCCGCGTTGATATTGAGTCAGGCGTCACCTCCGCAGAAAATACCATCAGCGCACTCGGAGGCAGCGTCTCATTTCGACCAAAATCTGCCGATGATTATCTGAAAGCGGGTAAGCAAGACTACTTCGGTCTTCAGAGTGACTTCGACTCTGCCAACCATGGTTGGCATAACGGCATCACCGCCGCAGGCGGGGATGCCGAACTGCGCGGCATTGTCGTACTCAGCCGTCGTGACGGCCAGCAAACGCGCAATAACAGCGACGAGATCGCCGCTTACCCTGCCAACTGGCACTCTAACGCCATTTTGGCGTCCGGTATTTGGCAGGCCAACGACGAGCATCAACTCACCGGTACGCTGGATTATTATCATAAAACCAACCACACCCATTACGATTACTGGGGTAACTTGCCAAGCGGCAACAATACCATTTACGGCACGGCGCAACAGAGCAGCGAGACACGCCGTTGGAGCGCCAGCCTGAAAGATCGCTGGACGCCCGTTAACAACACGCTGGTTGATCTGGTTGATAGCCGCATTTACTTCCAAAACAGCGAATCACACGACAATACCTGGTTACCAGCGACAACAGGAATGGCGGCAGCCGATAGCCACCGCGTCTATTCTGATTACAATGTAAAAACGTACGGCTTCGATACCCACCTGGTGAAAAGCTGGGATCGTCACGAGTTTAGCTGGGGTCTCAATGCCAGCCAAACCAAGACAGAGCGTCCATTCAGGCAATCGCCTAACCAAACGGGTGCGAATAATATCATGCAGCCAGAAGCCGATAGCGACAGCTACACCGTCGGCGGCTTCGTGCAAGATACTATCTCTTGGGATCTGGCCGGGCACGCCTTCTCGGTTGTTCCAGCCGTGCGCGCCGTCCACCAGCGTACCAAACCGACCAATACGGTTCGCCTGAGCGGTGACGGTAGTGTCATCAGTGAATCCGATGTCAACAGACTGTACGGTAAAGCCAACAGTGATACGCAAATTCTGCCTTCACTGAGTTTCCTCTACGACATAACCCCAACGCTGACAACCTATTTGCAGTACCGCCGCGGCGCACAGTTCCCCGATGCCAGCCAGCTTTATGGCAGCACCAATCTTGATGCCAACTTTGCTGGGCCTATACAGTACGCCTTTATCGGCAATAGCGACCTCAAAACGGAAACCAGCAACAACGTAGAATGGGGATTAAAAGGCGAGGCAACAGAGGGCGTCACCTTCCGCACGGCGCTGTTCTACAACACGTATAAGAACTTTATCGCCAATACCCGCTACCGCCGTGCTGCTAACCCCGATAAATTTACCAATGTGCCAAACAATATCAATACGATATTTCAGGCAGAAAATCGTGATAAAGCCTACATCTACGGCGGTGAAATCAGCAGCAAAATACAGCTAGGCACCTGGTTCCCAACGGTTGATGGGCTCAGCACCACGTTGGCGTTTGGTTATACCAAAGGTCAATCACAATCTCGCTACCTTGGCGACCGCTATGTCGATCTCGACAGCGTAGCCCCGATGAAAGCGGTTGTTGGCATCGCCTATGACGATCCTTCACAGCGCTACGGTGCCGCTCTGACGTCGACCTTCCAGAAAGGGAAACAGGCGAAGGATACCAGCCGTGAAAGCTATACCAATGCAGGCAACGCGATTACTGGCTCAACAGCCGAATATATGCGGATTCCCGGCTATGGCATGGTGGATCTGACCGCCTACTATCGCGTGACCAAAGACGTGAAAATCAGTGGTGGCGTGTATAACCTGACGGACCGTAAATATTGGGACTACCTGAGCAGCCGTCAGATTGAAACCAATGACCGACAAGGGCAATACGATCGCGCGCTGTCTACTGCTCCCGGCCGTTCCTTCCAGCTTGGTGTGAATGTGGACTTCTAATCGGCACGATGCGCTGATTTACTGAAATAAGGCGATGTTCAGTTCGGGCATCGCTACCTTATCAGGCAAGAAAGCGCACCACGGCTTTCTTGCTTTTTTTATTTCCCCTCGCTCTGACTTGCTCATATTCTTATTTTCACTGCATTTTTTAACGAAACAATTAATATGCAGGTGAGATCACAATTATTACCCATGATAGCGTGATCGCGATCCCAATTAATATCCACTCAACACCCTGTTTTATTTTTGTCCTATTCGGCGGACAGCATTTAGTATTGTCCCTATCGACTATCACGACTAGATTAATCACTACAGCACGCTATTTAAATAAATGCACAGAAAAATAAAACAGGGAATCATTTAGAAAAAATTATCAATTCGATAAGCATCAGAAAATCTAAATACGCATGAGGGTAATATGATGCAACCACTCACCTCCCGTCAGAACCGTTTATTGAAATATCTGTTACAACACCAGGGATATGTAACGGTTAAAGATATTGCACAGTACCTCGATGTGTCGGAAAAAACCGTCTATCGTGATATGCAATTTGTCGAAGCCTTCCTTTCTGTCTGGAATATTTATCCAGACAAAAAGGTTGGTGCGGGAATCATGTTAACCACAGATGACGATCGACACCGCGCATTGCTGGAACAGCAAATTGTCGTGGATGACGGGGATGCCGATGCGCTGATCAACAATGCGCGTCGCGTCAAAATTGCCTCGCAGCTGTTAAGCGATACGCCTCATGAAACGTCTATCAGCAAGCTGTCAGAACGCTATTTTATCAGCAGCGCCTCTATCGTTAACGACCTGAAAATCATCGAAAGCTGGCTACATCCACTGGGGCTGACGCTGGTGCGCAGCCAGAGTGGCACGCACATTGAAGGCAGTGAAAATCAGGTACGTCAGGCAATGGCCTCGCTCATTAATGACGTCATGCACCACAAAGAACCCGGCCCGCTAAGCCATTCTCGTCTCGACCCCGGCAGCTATAAAGCGCTGGTTAACTATTTCGGTGAAGAAGACGTGTCCTTCGTCGAATCGCTGTTACAGGGCATGGAAAGACAGCTTTCTTATCCGCTCGGTGAGCCCTATTACATCAATATTTTCACGCATACCTTAATTATGATGCACCGTATTGTGCAGGGAAAAGCGTTAATGATGGCGGAAGAATCCGTTCATCAGCAGATTGATAATCGTATATTCTCCATCGCTCAAAATATGGTGAGCCAAATAGAGCAGCGAGTCGAGAGCACGCTACCTTCGGATGAAGTCTGGTTTATTTACCAATATATTATTTCTTCCGGCATTGTGATGGAGGAACGGGCGAATAACCAACTGCTTCGCTATCAATTCTCTAACGGTGAATCGCGCAGAATCACGCGCGCATTGACGCAGATATTTTCTGATTTAATTAATATCGATTTGCGCTCGGATAAGTTATTACATGAGGGATTGCTTATTCACATCAAGCCGTTGCTTAACCGTTTAAAGTACCAAATACATATTCGAAACCCGTTATTAGACGATATAAAAAATGAATTTATCGATATTTATGACATGACTCAGCAGGCAATGAGCGAAGTCTGTCAGCGGTTCCAATTAAAACCGGTCGCTGAGGATGAAATTGGCTATCTGACCATTCATTTTCAAGCCGCGCTGGAACGCCAAATTGCCCATAAACGTATTCTGGTGGTGTGTTCCAGCGGCGTAGGAACATCACATCTATTAAAAAATCGTATCCTGCGTGCATTTCCTGACTGGATTATTGTTGGCGTGATCTCTGCCAGTAATATGCAGACGTTTTGCCAACAGGAAGAGATTGAGTTGATTATTTCTACGATTCATCTGGAAGAGCAACACATTCCTGTCGTCTATGTTTCCGCCTTTTTTAACGACGATGACATTAAGCGTGTTACCGAAAAAGTTATCGCTAATCAGCTGCATCAGGCCGTCCCTCACTGATTTTCGGCCTAACGTTAATTTTTCAAATTTATAGATGAGGTGTGATAAATGGATATCAATAAAATATTGAATGCCAATCGCGTGAAGCTCAATATGTCCGCGACTAATAAAGATGAAGCCATTAATGAATTAACCGATCTGCTGTATGCCGATGGTGCCATTACCAATAAACAAGATTTTATTCACGATGTCTGGTTACGTGAAGCGGAAGGGTCAACCGGTTTTGAAAACCATATTGCGATCCCTCATGGGAAATCCTCCGCCGTAAAACAGACCACGCTCGCGATTGGCCGCACCCGTCAGGATATTCCGTGGGAAACGCTGGACGGTAGCCAGGTTCGCTGCATTATTCTTTTTGCCGTGCGTCTGGAAGATCAGAACACGACACATATTCGCCTGCTGTCTCAGGTTGCCAGTGCGCTGGCCGATGATGAGGTGATTGCTCAACTGCTGGACGAATCCGATCCCCATAAAATTATTCGGCTGTTTAGTCAGTATGCAGAAACAGCGCCCGTCACTCCGACATAAAACGAGGCTCAAAATGAATATTGTTTGTGTTGCCGCCTGCACGGCAGGCATTGCGCATACTTATATCGCACGCGAGAAACTCATTAAGGGTGCCAACGCCTTAAATTACACTATCAAAGTAGAAACTCAGGGAACTATTGGTACAGAGAATGAATTAACGCCTGATGAAATAGCCGCAGCCGATGTCGTTATTCTGGCCATCGATATAAAAATAACAGGCGAAGAGCGATTTAAAGGTAAGCCTATTGTTCGGGTAAAAACGGAGGTCGTTATTAAATCTCCGATTAAATTTCTGGAAAAAGTCGCTAGTTCTTTAGCGGGTGCCTGAATATCTCAATTTCGGGGTAATAATTATGAACACCAGAAAAATCACCGTTGGACAGGAAATAAAGCGGCATCTTCTTACCGGTATTTCCTGGATGATCCCGCTCATTGTCGCCGCCGGGATCTGTATTGCCCTCGGGCAGGTTATCGGCGGTCCGGATGTCGGCAAGCAAACCGGCAGTATTGCGTGGATGCTCAATCAGATCGGCGGTTGGGGCATGGGGCTGATTGTGCCGCTCATCAGCGCCGCTATCGCTTACTCCATTGCCGACCGTCCCGGCTTCGCTCCCGGCCTGATCGTAGGTTTTATCTGCGGTCAGATTCAAACCGGCTTTATCGGCGGTATTCTCGGCGGCTTCTTAGTCGGCTACACCGTGCTACTGCTGCGCCGCTACATCAAACTACCCACCTCGATGCAGGGGCTGATGCCCGTCATGATCCTGCCGTTGCTCAGCACCATTATCGCCGGGCTGCTGATGATGACGTTTATCGGCCAGCCCATCGTCTGGCTGCAAAAAGCGCTGATTCATCTACTGGAATCGATGCAGGGCGGATCGAAATTCCTGATGGGGGCGATATTAGGCGCGATGGCGACCTTCGATTTCGGCGGACCGGTGAACAAGACGATGTCACTCTTCGCGGATGGCATGCTGGTCGATGGTATCTACGGACCTGAAGCCGTCAAATTTGTCGGCTCAATGATTCCGCCCTTCGGCATCACGCTGTCCTTCCTGCTGACCCGCTACAAATACACCCGCGCTGAAAAAGAGGCGTTGAAAGCCGCCTTCCCGATGGGGATCTGCATGATTACCGAAGGTGTCATCCCCATTGCCGCACGTGACCTGTTCAGAGTCGTTGCCAGTTGCGTCGTTGCCTCCGCTATCGCGGGCGGACTCATCATGGTCTGGGGCGTGGAGGCACCCGTGCCACACGGCGGCATGTTTGTCGTCCCGCTGTTTACCAAACCGCTGATGTTCTGTCTGGCGCTCGGTATCGGCACGGTCATCTGCGGCGTAATGCTGTCGCTGATTAAGAAACGCGTGACGCAGGCAGATGAAGAGTTCGACGACGTTGACGACAGCAACGTGCGTGACGAAGACATTAAATTCACTCTCGAATAACAGGAGCCGCCATGTATGCCGCAATGAAAGCCCTCATTGATGACGCGTATCAACAGCAGTATGCCGTGCTCGCCATCAACTGTTTCAACCTGGAGACTGCGCGGGCGGCCATTGCCGCCGCCGAGCAACAGCGTGCGCCGCTGATCCTGAATGTGTATCAGGGTCACAGCGCACACTTTCCGCCGCATCTCGCGGTGCCGCTGGCTAAAGCGCTGGCCGAACAAGCCACCGTTCCCGTGGCGCTCAGTCTGGATCACGGTACAGCATTCAGCCTGATTGGTCAGGCGTTCCGCGCCGGTTTTACCGGACTGATGATCGATGCCTCCAGCCATCCGCTGGCGGAAAACATCCAGCGCACACAGCAGGTAGTTGCCATCGCCACAACTGCTGGCGTCTGTGTGGAAGGTGAATTGGGTCATATCGCCGACGCGCCGGTCTACGACCAAGAGGACGCCGCGGTGAAAATGACACAGGTGGAGGACGTCGTTCCCTTTATCCGCCAAACCGGTATCGACCTGCTTGCCGTGTCGGTCGGCACCGCACACGGTATTTATCCTGCTGGGGTAACACCACGGATTGATTTCGAGCGACTTGAAGCACTGCATCGGGAATCAACGGTGCCATTGGCGCTGCACGGCGGCAGCGGCACCAAGGCTGACGACATTCGCCGCGTCAGCCGTCACGGCGTCGCCAAAATCAACGTCGGCGCGGCCGTTTTTGAGGCAGGAAAAACGGCATTGCAGCAAACGCTGCATCAGCACCCAACGGCGGAGCTGTCCGACTTACTGGCAATGATGGAGTCCGCCTGCCGCGACGTGGTCGTCGATTATCTTGGTTGGTCAGGTTCAGCCAACAAAGCCTGACCGTTAGCCCTTTACTCACTTTCTCATCAGTGGTTTTCCACTGGTACAGGAACGCTTTGCCCTTTATCCGACACAGGAGAGACATAACATGTTGATTTCAATGACCGATATCCTGAGACCCACGCGTGAACACCGTTTCGCTATTGGCGCGTTTAACGTCGCCGATAGCTGCTTTATCCGCGCCGTAGTGGAAGAAGCCGAAGCAACGAATACTCCTGCCATTATTTCTATTCACCCGAGCGAGCTGGAATTCGTGACCGATGAGTTCTTCGCCTATGTGCGAGAAAGAACGCTGCGCAGCCCCGTACCGTTTGTCATCCACCTCGATCATGGCGCCTCGATCGCACACGTTTTGCGTGCCATTCAGTGCGGGTTTACCTCCGTCATGATCGACGGATCGCTGCTGCCTTATGAGGAGAACGTGGCGCTCACCACGGAAGTGGTGAAACTGGCGCACGCCGTTGGCGTTTCCGTGGAGGGGGAGTTAGGCACGATTGGTGACACCGGCACCACGATAGAAGGCGGCGTCAGCAAAGTGATCTACACCGACCCCGAACAGGCGGAAGATTTCGTCAACCGGACGGGCGTTGATACATTAGCCGTCGCCATCGGCACGGCGCACGGCATTTACCCCAAAGACCTGAAGCCAGAGCTGCAAATGCATATCCTGCGGGATATTTCGCAACGGGTTTCGATTCCGCTTGTCCTGCATGGCGGTTCAGCCAACCCGGACGCCGAAATTGCCGAAGCGGTGACGCTTGGCGTGGGCAAAATCAATATCTCCAGCGACATGAAATTCGCCTATTTCCAGAAAGCGCGAGAAATCCTCAGTCGTGAAACCTGGTGGGACCCTAATGCCATCTACCCGGAACCGATTAAGGCGGCAAAAGAGGTGATTCGCTATAAAATGGCGCTCTTCGGCTCCACGGGAAAAGCCAGTTTATATCGATAGATACGCCACACGATCTGCACAAGGCAAGGGAGGATTCTCTTGCCTTTTCCTCCGACCACATTATTTCAATAGAACACTATCCTGCTTCTGATTGTTGATATTCAGTCAACAGTGTTATGCGCTACCGCCCATTTTTCTGCACGAATCTCTCCTCTAGACTACGCCCAACCTCTTCGTTGATAACCTATTCGAGAACAGACCTATGCAGAACACATTGCTGATTAACGCGGGCAAATCGTTCGCTCATTCCAAAGGCGAATTGAACCATACCCTTACTGAGGTCGCCGCCAGTTTTCTACGCGATAAAGGTCACGACGTTCGTGTGACGGTCGTGGACAACGGCTATGATATTGAACAGGAAATTCAGAACTACCTGTGGGCCGATACCATCATTTATCAGATGCCGGGTTGGTGGATGGATACGCCGTGGATCTTGAAGAAATACATCGATGACGTGTTTACCGCCGGTCACGGCTCGCTTTACGCCAGCGATGGCCGCAGCCGTTCGGATGCCAGCAAGAAATACGGTTCTGGTGGGCTATTACAAGGCCGCAAATATATGCTGTCTCTGACGTGGAATGCGCCGCTGGAAGCCTTTGACGATCCCGATCAGTTCTTCCACGGTGTCGGGGTGGACGGAGTTTATCTGCCGTTCCACAAAGCTAACCAGTTTATCGGGCTATCCCCACTGCCGACCTTCATCTGCAATGATGTGATAAAGGCACCGGACGTCCCTGCTTATCTTGCAAACTACCGTCAGCATCTGGACGAACTCTTTGCCTAATCGGTGATTTACGCGCTTCGGTACCGCTGTGAATCACGCTTCACAGCGGGTTTTCCGTGAGCTTCTCGCTCATAAAATCAAGAAAACAGCTAATACGTGCCGCCAGTTGGCTATTGCGATAATACACCGCATAAACTGGCAGACTGGCTTCCACCGTTTCCTCGGTAAGGATCGGCACCAGTCGCCCCGCCGCCAAATCGTCCCGAATCAGGAAGGTAGACATACGCACAATCCCTTCGCCTCGTAGCGCAAGCTGGCGCAATATCTCACCATTTGATGCCAACAGCGCTGGCGTAATGGGATAAAAGTCCTGAAGCCCATGCCGAAGCGGCCAGTGGTTCAGCGACTCTACCTGAGTAAATCCCAGGCAAAGATGGTCAGCGAGTGACTCGACCGTCGTGGGTGTTCCGTGCTGTTGCAGATACTCAGGACTGGCGACAATGCGCAGTTTGCTTGATCCGAGCGGCCGCGCATGAATGGTGGAGTCTTTAAGCGTACCAATGCGAATGGCGATATCGATATGCTGTTCCAGCAGATCGATGATGAAATCATCCGTGTTGAGTTCAAGAATGATTTTTGGATAGCGGCGGCGAAATTCCGGCACCAGAGGTACAATCACATGCTGTATAAATGCGGAAGCCGAGTTGATCCGTAACCGCCCGCTCGGCTGCTCATGACGCAGCAACACCTGCTCTTCAGCATGTTCCACCGCGTGAATCACACCACGGGCGTGTTCAAGAAACATCGTGCCTTCTTCGGAAAGCGAGAGACGTCGCGTAGTACGATGCAGCAAGGTTGTACCCAGTTTGTCCTCCAGACGCCGCAACGCCCGGCTGATCCCCGATGTGGTTTGCCCAAGCTGTTCCGCTGCCGCCGTGATCGAGCCCATTTCGATCACAACGACAAAAGCCTGAAGTTCCTCAAGCGTGACTTTCATACGCGAATATACCTGCCGTCGATGAGGTACCTGAGCAAGACGTTATACTTCGATCTCCGCCTTGTCACCCTTCTCTTGCAGCCAGTTGCGACGATCTTCCGAGCGTTTCTTCGCCAGCAGCATATCCATCATCGCCATCGTCTGATCCATATCCTCGTCGTTGATGGTCAACTGCACCAGACGACGAGTGTTCGGGTCCAGCGTGGTTTCACGCAGCTGCAACGGATTCATTTCACCCAGACCTTTAAAGCGCTGTACGTTAGGCTTGCCTCTCTTGCGCTTAAGCTGTTCCAGCACGCCCGCTTTTTCCTCTTCGTCAAGCGCGTAGTAAACTTCTTTGCCCAGATCGATACGGTACAACGGCGGCATCGCGACATAAACGTGTCCGCCCTGAACCAGCGCCCGGAAGTGGCGGACAAACAGCGCGCACAGCAGTGTCGCGATGTGCAAACCATCGGAGTCCGCATCCGCCAGAATACAGATCTTACCGTAACGCAGTTGGCTGAGATCGGTGCTATCGGGATCGATACCGATCGCGACTGAGATATCGTGTACTTCCTGCGACGCCAGCACCTCATCGGAGGAGACTTCCCAGGTATTCAGGATCTTACCTTTCAACGGCATGATCGCCTGGAATTCACGTTCGCGCGCCTGTTTCGCCGAACCGCCCGCCGAGTCCCCTTCGACCAGAAACAATTCCGTCCGGTTAAGATCCTGCGAGGTACAATCCGCCAGCTTGCCCGGCAACGCCGGCCCGCTAGTCAGCTTTTTACGCACGACTTTTTTGGCAGCACGCATACGGCGTTGAGCGCTGGAAATGGCTAGCTCAGCCAGCTGTTCCGCAGCCTGCACGTTCTGATTCAGCCACAGGCTGAATGCGTCTTTCACGACGCCGGACACAAATGCGGCACACTGACGAGAAGAGAGGCGTTCTTTAGTCTGCCCGGCAAACTGCGGCTCCTGCATTTTTACCGACAGCACGTAGGCACAGCGTTCCCAGATATCATCTGCGCTCAGCTTCACACCGCGCGGCAGAATATTACGGAATTCGCAGAATTCACGCATCGCATCCAGCAGCCCCTGACGCAGGCCGTTCACGTGCGTCCCGCCCATTGGCGTCGGAATAAGGTTGACGTAGCTTTCCGTCAGCAGTTCACCGCCTTCCGGCAGCCAGAGCAGCGCCCAGTCTACGGCTTCAGTCTCGCCGGTAATCGAGCCCAGAAACGGTTTTTCTGGCAGCGTGATCAGGCCATTTACCGCCTCGCACAGGTAGTCGTTCAGACCATCCTGATAACACCAGCGCTGTTCGGTATTATTAACTTTATCTTTGAAGATGATTTCCACACCGGGGCATAAGACCGCTTTGGCCTTCAGCAGGTGCGTCAAACGGGATACGGAAAAACGGGGGCTGTCGAAGAATGTCTCATCCGGCCAGAAATGCACACGCGTACCGGTGTTACGACGTCCACAGCTCCCCGTTACGGTGAGTTCCTGTACTTTATCGCCGTTTGCAAACGCGATGTCATACACCTGGCCGTCACGCTTAACGGTGACTTCAACACGGGTAGACAGGGCGTTCACCACGGAAATCCCTACGCCATGCAAACCGCCCGAAAACTGATAGTTTTTACCCGAAAATTTGCCACCCGCATGCAGACGACACAAGATCAGCTCAACGGCGGGCACGCCCTCTTCCGGGTGGATATCCACCGGCATCCCACGGCCATCATCAATGACTTCTAGCGACTGATCGGCGTGCAGAATCACATCAATACGGCGCGCATGGCCCGCCAGCGCTTCATCAACGCTGTTATCTATGACCTCTTGTCCCAGATGGTTAGGACGCGTGGTATCGGTGTACATTCCCGGACGACGGCGCACCGGTTCCAGTCCGCTGAGTACTTCAATCGCATCAGCGTTATAACTTGATTGAGCCATAGTTTGCGTTAATTCTTTGAGTTCAGTGAATGGTGTTTAACAAACCGCTTTCGGCGATTCGTTTTTCAATGCATATGCGGCGGTTCAGTCTGTCGTGAGCCCTAAAAAATTCACAATCGGTGTGAAAAAGTGCTCAAATCCAACAAAGGCATGATTGCCCCCTGACTCCACAGTTTGACGGCAGGCCGTGTAATACGCGACTGCCTGACGATAGTCCAGAACCTCATCCCCCGTCTGCAACAGCAGCCAGAGCAAATCCGGCGATTCCAGCCGGTCAACCTGCATGACCTTCAGATCGTACACGTGCCGAGACTCTAGCACATATTGTTCGCCGGTGTAGGGGTTCTGGTATTCACCCAGATGGTCCAGCAACAGTTCAAACGGCTTCACCGCAGGATTCACCACCACGGCAGGCAGCATAAAACACTGGGATAGCCAAGTGGCATAATAACCACCGAGGGAAGAACCAACAATGCCCACCGGACGCCCCGCCCGCTCCATAATCAACGATTCCATCATCTCGGCGGCCTCCGCCGGATAAGGCGGAAGCTGTGGAATCACCATGTCAATTTCAGGATGCTGCTCTGCCAGCCACGTTTTCAGCGCCGTGGCTTTCGCCGACTGTGGCGTACTGTTGAAGCCATGAAGATAAAGAAGCGTAGGCATTAGTAACCGTCCGAATCCATATCAGGCAGGAATTCGCTGCCCGACAGGCGATAGACTTCAGTTTCCAGACGACCATCCGGCAGCAGATCCAAATAGCGCCATCCCGGTGCCACGTCATCAATAGTGAAATTAGTACAGTGCGGTTTGAACTGTACGCAGGTCGACGGCGTTGCCAGCAAACGTCGACCATGCCAGTCAAAATCCATCTCCTGATGAATATGCCCACACAGCACGGTGTTCACCTTCGGATAGCGATCCAGTACCGCAGACAGATTATGGGCGTTGCGCAAGCTGTGTTGATCGAGCCAGGTACAGCCGGAAGGATGAGGATGATGGTGCAGCAGCAGTAACGTAAAGCGGTCAGGCTGACTTTTCAGGCTACGCTCCAGCCATTCAAGCTGGTATTCACTCAGTTCACCGTGCGGTACGCCGAACACTTGGCTATCCAATAAGATGATCTGCCATTTGTCGCCCAGCAGTACATGCTTGGACGGCGCAATACCGGCATCAGCCAGCGCATCGACCATCGCGGGTTGGAAATCGTGGTTACCCGGAAGCCACACGCAAGGGGCTGGGATCTGTGCAATCCCGCGTGAGAAATGGTGATAGGCTTGCAGCGTATGATCCTGCGCCAAATCGCCCGTCGCCACAATCAAATCAAACGCATCCTGCCGAACCTTGATGGCATTCAGCACAGCGTGATAGCTACGATAGGTGTTGATACCCAGCAAGGTTTCATGCTCGCCCGCAAAAAGATGGGTATCTGTTATTTGTAAAATCCTGACTCTGGCGCCACTCGCCACAGGCAGTGTCAACAGGCTTTCCAAATGGTGTCCTTGGTTACGTAAATCTGTCTCTACCCGTCATCTTTCAAATTGCAGAGTACGTTGGTTTCCCTTATGGCTCGACGGCCACTTTCCTGCACATTGAAATCTATTGGGTATCAAAAACCGGTATCGACATCGAACCATACGCCAAACAATACTTTAGCCAATCAGCAAGAAACTGATTAATTTGATGCTTTTCGTCACGTTGGTGTAACTTCTTATTAGGATAATCATAACGTGCTTTGAAGCGAAAGATCTGCTGGCTGGCACACACTTCCGCAACCAACGCATCATGATACAGCCTAACGCTCATCATTGGCAGACTCCAATAGCTGACAGCAGGTGCCGTCTGCTTAATCTCAACCAATGACGTATAGCGAGTAGATTCAAGAATCGTCAGTTGATAGACCGCATTATTGACGTGATAAACCGCGATTTCACCAACTTCATCAATTTTTGGCAGCAAACGCCGCAATTGCATGAAGTTAGTTTCACATAGCCTCATCATGGCTGGGAAATCCGGGGTATAACGTTTCATCAATTCAATCCACCCACGTACGTTTCAGTTCTTCATGGTGCAACGCTAACCATTGCAAGGCAATGACAGATGCAGCGTTATCAACGATACCGTCCTCAACCCATTGATAACTTTGTTCTCGGCTCACCACATGCACGCGGATATCTTCGTTTTCTTCCGCCAGACCGTGAATCCCTTTCGCCGTACGTGTATCCACTTCGCCCACCATCACGGCCAGACGTTCACTGGTACCGCCGGGACTGGCAAGATAGTTGATTATCGGTCGGCAGCGGCCAACCCTTAATCCTGCTTCTTCTTCCGCTTCACGCCGTGCCACCTCTTCGTGACTTTCTCCTGGCTCAATCATGCCAGCCACCAGCTCAAACAGCCAGGGAGACGCACTGGTGTCATAGGCCGCAATACGAATCTGTTCTATCAGTACCACTTCATCCCGTACCGGATCGTAAGGCAGCAGCACGACGGCGTGACCACGCTCTAAGATCTCACGGCTGACTTCACCGCTCATACCGCCATTAAACAGGCGGTGGCGGAAACGGTAACGCTCCAGCGAAAAAAAACCGTCATACAGTTTTTCACGTGCAATAATTTCTACATCATCTTTGGTGAAAGTAACGGGGCCGGACACGGAAGACACCATAGCTGCACTCCTGTAACAAGTATTCATGGAATCCGGTATTGTAGGGCGGAACCCACTGTCATTATACTCATCATTGTTTTTGAGCATTTATTAGGCGTGACGTCAGCGAAACCGAGGGTTATACCCGCACACCGCATCGCTTTTCGGTATCTTACTGAACAACAAAACGTCGCACTGAATCACCCAAAGGGTCAATTTACCTGACCTTTCGGACGTATTGCGCTGAAAGATGGCACGTTCAGCTACCTTATCCTATTGGCAGATTCTGATAGAATCGACAATTATTCGTCTACAGACAGCGCTACCATAGCGAGATTGCTGCACAACAAGGAATGCAAATGAAGAAATTGCTCCCTCTTCTTATTGGTCTGAGCCTGGGTGGTTTTAGCGCCATGAGTCAGGCGGAAAACCTGTTACAGGTCTACCAGCAGGCAAAAAGCACCAACCCAGATTTACGCAGCTCTGCGGCAACGCGTGAAGCCGCGTTTGAAAGAATCAACGAAGCTCGCAGCCCGTTACTGCCGCAGTTGGGGATCAACGCGGGTTATACCTATAACAAGGGCTACCGTGACAGTAATGGCGTCAACAGCAATGAGAAAAGCGCGTCATTACAACTGACCCAGACGCTGTTCGACATGTCCAAATGGCGTGCGCTGACGCTGCAAGAAAAACAAGCCGGTATCGAAGACGTCGTGTACCAGACGGCACAGCAAAATCTGATGCTGAACACGGCGACCGCCTATTTCAATGTGCTGCGCGCGATTGACTCTTTGTCCTATATCAGCGCTCAGAAACAGGCAATTTATCGTCAGCTAGACCAAACGACGCAGCGCTTCAACGTGGGTCTGGTTGCGATTACCGATGTCCAGAACGCCCGTGCGCAGTATGACAGCGTGCTGGCTAATGAGGTTCTGACGCGTAATACGCTGGACAACGCACTGGAATCACTACGCCAGATTACTGGCAATTTCTATCCGCAGTTAGCGGGCCTGAACATCGAGCGTTTTTCGACTCAGAAACCTGAAGCCGTCAACAATCTGTTGAAAGAAGCGGAAAGCCGCAACTTGAACCTGTTGTCCGCACGTTTAAGCCAGGATTTGGCTCGTGAGCAAATTCGCTCATCCGAAACGGGCTATATGCCGACACTGGATCTCACCGCATCGACGGGTGTGAGCGATACCCGCTATTCAGGCTCAAGAACGCAGAGTGGTAATTCGTTTAACGATTCAGACGCTGGACAGCACCGAGTGGGTATCAACTTTACGCTTCCGCTGTACAACGGCGGTATCACCAACTCTCAGGTGAAGCAGGCACAGCACCGCTATGTCAGCTCCAGTGAGCTGCTGGAAAGTGCGCACCGTTCTGTGATCCAAGTTGTTCGTTCATCGTTCAACAACATCTCTGCTTCCATTAGCAGCATCAACGCTTACAAACAGGCTGAAGTGTCTGCACAAAGCTCTCTGGATGCAATGGAAGCGGGCTATCAGGTAGGAACACGTACCATCGTTGACGTCCTGGATGCCACCACCACGTTGTATAACGCCAAACAGCAACTCTCTAGCGCACGTTATGATTATCTGATCAACCAGTTAAACATTAAGTCCGCTCAGGGCACGCTGAATGAAAACGATCTGCAAGCGTTGAATGCGTCACTGGGTCAACCAGTATCAACCACGCCTACCGTAACGGACAACAGTGCCCCGCAGACGACGACTGCCTCAACGCAGCGTTAATCCGTAGCGGCGCTAGCCACTATCCGATACAAGGGGGAACCACCGTTCCCCCTTTTTCATGCCTACGCTTTCCCCACAGAAGAAGGTGACTGCACCGGAATGCTGAAGTTGTCACGTACGCTATAAAGCGAAACGTCGCACAACAGAGTGTATAACAACGTAAAGAGTCCGCTCGTTGCGGCCATTCATACCATTGGCGCTTTAAATTCAGGCAACGTTCCCCTATTCTTAGCGACACATATTTGTCATTAATCGTGACACTTTGCTCTGGGATAAACACAATGAAACGTACAAAAAATATTAATCAGGAAACGTTCCGCAAGGAATGGCGAACGTACCGTCTGGCACCTGTTGCCTTAGCCGTCAGCGCTGTATTTTTCCTCGCGGGCTGCGAACAAACCGATGAAACCGTCTCCCTCTACCAGAATGCGGATGACTGTTCGTCAGCTAACCCGTCAATGGCTGCCCAATGCACCACCGCATACAATAATGCATTAAAAGAAGCGGAAAAAACGGCACCCAAATACGCGACAAAAGAAGATTGCGTAGCAGAATTCGGTGAAGCACAGTGTACCCAAGCCCCTGCACAGGCAGGTATGGCAGCAGAATCGCAACAGGGCGGTGGGATGTCCTGGATGCCGCTGATGGCGGGTTACATGATGGGTCGAATGATGAGTGGCGGGGCTGGTTTCACACAGCAGCCGTTGTTCAGTTCAAAATCCCCCACCAGCCCGGCTAACGGCAAATTCGTTGATGCTGCTGGCAAAAACTACGGCAACGCGACGACAGGCCGTACCATGACGGTGCCTAAAACCGCACTCGCACCGAAGCCTGCAACGACATCCACCATTACGCGCGGTGGTTTTGGTGAAACCGTCGCCAAGCAAACCAGCATGCAGCGTAGCAGCGCTAGTTCAAACTCCAGCTCTTCCCGCAGTATGGGCGGCTGAGGACGTATCGAATGAAGCGGATAGATATTACTGCGCGTCCTGACTGGCAGGAAAAAGCGACCGAGTTTGGTTTTCGTTTTCACACCATGTACGGCGAGCCCTACTGGAGCGAAGAGGCTTACTACCAGTTCACGCTGGCTCAAATAGAAGAGCTGGAAGAAACGACAGCAGAGCTGCACCAAATGTGTCTGCAAGTGGTGGAAAAAGTCGTCAGCAGCGACACGCTGCTCACCAAATTCCGCATTCCCAAACACACCTGGGAATTCGTCAGACACTCATGGCGTACCCATCAGCCTTCGCTGTATTCACGTCTCGATTTGGCCTATGACGGCAAATCCCCAGCCAAGCTGCTGGAAAACAATGCGGATACACCGACGTCGTTGTACGAAGCCGCTTTTTTCCAATGGCTCTGGCTGGAAGATCAAATCAACGCTGGGAAGTTGCCGCAGAATTCAGACCAGTACAACAGCATTCAGGAAAAGCTGATTGAACGTTTTGAGGAGCTGAAGCTGAATCACGGCTTTGGCTTGCTGCACTTCGCTTGCTGTCAGGATACGGAAGAAGATCGCGGTACGGTGCAATATCTTCAGGACTGTGCGCTGGAAGCAGGCCTGCCGAGCGAATTTCTGTACATTGAAGAAATCGGTCTCGGTGAAAAAGGTCAGTTTACCGATCCCGAAAATCAGATAATTAGTAACCTGTTCAAGCTGTATCCGTGGGAATTCATGCTGCGCGAAATGTTTTCCACCAAGCTGGAAGATGCTGGCGTACGCTGGCTGGAGCCCGCCTGGAAAAGCATCATTTCCAATAAAGCGCTACTGCCGATGCTGTGGGAAATGTTCCCCAATCACCCCAACCTGCTTCCCGCCTACTTTGCGGAAGATGAACACCCCGAGCTAGACAGCTACGTCATCAAGCCACTGTTTTCACGTGAAGGGGCGAACATCCAAATCATCGAAAACGGGAAAGAGATAGCATCAGCCGACGGCCCTTATGGCGAAGAAGGCATGATTATCCAGCAGTATCACCCGCTACCGAAATTTGGCGACAGCTATACGCTAATTGGCAGTTGGCTGGTAGACGATCAGCCTTGCGGTATCGGCGTACGTGAAGATCGCGCGCTGATCACTCAGGATCTCTCGCGCTTCTATCCGCATACCATTCTGGATTAAGCAGAAAAATATACTCTAAATAATTCGAGTTGCATGGCGGCGGCAAGAGAAGGCATCCCGATGAGCTTACTCAGGTAAGTGATTCGGGTGACAAATCTGCCGGGAGCAGATTTAAGCGCAGCCAACATACATGCAGCTTGAAGTATGACGAGTATAGAAGGCACGGTGAAAACCGTGCCTTCTTCATTTCTAAAGCAAAGAGTCGGTTACCCCACCTGTACCGACAGCATACTTAGCGATCCCATCTCAAGCCCATCAACTGGAATGCTGATGGCTTCTCGACCATCCCAGCTTCCCAGAACATAGAGCAATGGAAGGTAATGGTCAGGAGTCGGGTTGGATAACGCAGCCCCTTCGTGCTGCATAAAATTAACCAACGGATGGTCGTTGCCCTGATAGGCCAGGTTATCACGCACAAATTGATTGAATGATATCGCCCACGGATATGCCTCCGCGTCGCCATCCCATTTCACCATCCGCAGGTTATGCACCACGTTGCCGCTCGCGACAATCATAATGCCTTCATCACGCAGTGCCGCCAGCTTGCGCCCTAGCTCGTAGTGATACTCAGCAGGCTGCGTGCCGTCTACGCTCAGTTGCACAACGGGAATATCCGCATTCGGGTACATCTTGATCAGCACGCCCCAGGAACCATGATCCAAACCCCATTGGCTGTGATCGGCGGTAACGGGATGCGGAGCCAGCACCTGCTGGATTCTCGCCGCTAACTCAGGTGAGCCGGGTGCCGGATACTGTGTATCAAACAGCGCCTTCGGGAAGCCACCAAAGTCATGAATGGTGCGTGGATTCTCCATCGCCGTCACGGCCGTACCACGGGTATACCAGTGGGCAGAAACCGCAATAATCGCCTTCGGACGTGGTAGCGTCTCACCCAGCGTTTGCCATGCCTGAGTATACGCATTGCTTTCCAACACGTTCATCGGGCTACCATGGCCGAGGAACAGTGCAGGCATCCGGGAAGTGTTGTTCATAGTCATATCCTCTGAAAGATGTCAGCGAACGTGCTAGCCGCACGCAATGACGTTACTTTACGCGCTTTATGACACAGAAAAAGTCAGAGTTATGTGATGAAGTACATCAATTAATTTGAAAGGCATGGCACACGGCAAGAAAAACTACCGACAAGGGATGGGACTCGCAAAAGACCAGATTAAGCAGAGCGACCTTTCGTATCAGAATAAATCTGGCTACCTTCGCGCTTTCCAACTCCCATAACCATCACAGTAATGGCCTCATCCTGGACCAAATACACCAGCCTGTAGCCAGCGGACCTAAGTTTAATTTTATACTGGTCTTTACGGCCATGAAGCTGGGCTGAAGGAACACGAGGGTTTTCCAAACGCTCAACCAGCTTTTTCTTGAACTGTTCCCGGACAGGATGCCCTAGCTTTTTCCATTCCTTCATTGCAGAAGGCACAAATTTTAACTTATAGATCATCGAGCGAAATCTCTTCCGCGTCAGCTAGCTCTGACATCCGATCATCAACGGTACGCCCCAGCTCTGCATCTTCAGCCAGTTCCATTAAATAGGCGAATACAGCAGGAGGCACACAGTAGAACGCCGGCTCATTCCGGTTCAGTATAGCGATAGTTTCACCTTCAGCAGCCCGAACCGTCCCCATCGGGTCACGTTTCAACTCAGTAATACTGGCGGCTGTGTTAGTTAGGATGTTGAAAGCCATAATTTCATTCACTCAATTCGGTTAGTCAAAGGCGACTTAAACACACTAATAATAGCACTTTTAAAAGCACTCATTATAGTATTTCCTAAGCATCACTTCACACTGACCGTTAAGCCGCTTTCTTTCATAAAAAGCGTCGTGGACAGTCATTCATCTTGCCTGCCCCATAAAGCAAAACCCCGCCGAAGCGGTGGTTTTATGATGAAGGGAGTTGACCGTTAAGCCGCTTTCTTTCATAAAAAGCGTCGTGGACAGTCGTTCATCTTGCCTGCCCCTATAAAGCAAAACCCCGCCGAAGCGGGGTTTTATGATGAAGGGAGTTGACCGTTAAGCCGCTTTCTTTCATAAAAAGCGTCGTGGACAGTTATTCATCTTGCCTGTCCCTATAAAGCAAAACCCCGCCGAAGCGGGGTTTTATGATGAAGGGAGTTGACCGTTAAGCCGCTTTCTTTCATAAAAAGCGTCGTGGACAGTTATTCATCTTGCCTGTCCCTATAAAGCAAAACCCCGCCGAAGCGGGGTTTTATGATGAAGGGAGTTGACCGTTAAGCCGGGTTCTGTCGTGGACAGTCATTCATCTAGGCCAGCAATCACTCACTGGCTCAAGCAGCCTACCCGGGTTCAGTACGGGCCGTACCATGTGAACCCCTATTTGGCCTTGCTCCGGGTGGAGTTTACCGTGCCACGAACTGTTGCCAGTCGCGCGGTGCGCTCTTACCGCACCCTTTCACCCTTACCTGATCCCACTTGCGTGGGCCATCGGCGGTTTGCTCTCTGTTGCACTAGTCGTAGGCTTGCGCCTCCCAGGCGTTACCTGGCACCCTGCCCTATGGAGCCCGGACTTTCCTCCCCTCCACCTGTCTCCCCCGAAAGGGACGGCAGTGAAGCGGCGACTGTCTGGTCAACTCCGGCGCGGATAATAGGGGAAATTACCCTATTTGTCATCCCCAGATTCACCACTATCGCCTTCTTGCTCCAGCCCATAGCGGTAAAGTGCGTTTTTCTTCACGCCGTGAATTTCAGCCGCCAGCGCCGCCGCTTTCTTCAGCGGCAATTCAGCACGCAATAGCGCTAGCGTGCGCAGTGCTTCAGAAGAGAGCGCACTGTCATCAATCTGATGCCCTTCCACAATCAGCACCATTTCCCCTTTGCGGCGATTCTCATCTTCTTTTACCCAGGCCAGCAATTCACCTACAGGTGCGCCGTGAATCGATTCCCAGGTTTTGGTGATTTCACGCGCGAGCACCACATAACGCTCAGTTCCCAGCACCTCGCTGATATCCTGCAAACTGTCCAAAAGACGATGTGTGGATTCGTAGAAAATCAGCGTGCGGGTTTCTTCCTCTAGCTCACGCAACTTATCTTTGCGCCCTTTAGTTTTGGCGGGCAGAAAACCTTCATAGCAAAAGCGATCAGACGCCAGGCCGGACGCAGAGAGCGCCGTTATCGCCGCGCAGGCACCCGGCAGTGGCACCACGCGAACGCCTGCTTCACGGCAGCGTCGAACCAAATGGTAACCGGGGTCGTTAATCAGCGGCGTGCCCGCATCTGAAACCAGCGCGATGCTTTGCCCTGACTGCAATTTAGCCAGTAGCACATCCGCTTTTTGTTGTTCGTTGTGATCGTGTAATGCGAACAGCCGCGCATTAATCGCAAAATGTTGTAACAGCAGGCCGGTATGGCGGGTATCCTCTGCGGCGATCAGATCAACGCTCGCCAATACCGCTAGCGCACGCTGCGTGATGTCGCCCAGATTACCGATTGGCGTGGGGACAATGTAAAGGGTAGATGCAGAAATATCTGCTTGTTGGTCTTGATTCATTGTTTCATCCGGGTTGCCGATTTAATATTGAGCATCTTCAAAAAAAAATCACTGGATACAGTATGCTTCCTTTTCATTTCGTCCGTACCCAGGCAGGGCGTGTTATCCCTGTTTTGTTAGCGGCACTGTTTCTCGCAGGCTGTCCAAGTCACGCACCGCAGAGCCCACCACCCGAGGTTCAGGGCAAAGCCGACGCATCATCTGATTATTATCTGCAACAGATGCAGCAAAGTAGCGATAATAACAAGGCTGACTGGCAATTACTTGCTATTCGTTCTCTGCTACAGGAAGGGAAAGCCCCTCAGGCAAGCCAGCAGTTCAACGCGCTGCCAGAAAAACTGAGTGCAGCGCAAAAACAAGAACAGCAACTGCTCAGTGCGGAACTGTCCGTCACCCAGAACAATATGGAGGCGGCCAAGGCAGCGCTGAGCCAGCTTGATATCGGTGCACTTTCCGATCAGCAGAAACAGCGCTATTACCAGATACAAATCAAAACAGCGCAAGGGCGTCCTTCCATTGAGCTACTGCGGACCTATATCGCGCAGGAGCCGTTGCTGAAAGGCGACGAACACCAGATGAATCTCGATCAAACCTGGCTGACGCTGATGCAAATGTCACCGCAGGAGTCTGGGGCGCTGTTGATTAACGCGAATGAAAACGTGCTTCAGGGCTGGGTGGATTTGCTAAGTAATTATCAGAACAACCGCGAGTCCCCTGACCAGTTACAGAGCGCCATTCAGGATTGGCAGACGCGTTATCCGCATCACCCTGCTGCGAAAACGCTACCTACGCAGTTAAATCAGGTCATCAACTATCAGCCGTCGTCTGTCAACAGCATCGCGCTGCTGTTACCGCTTAACGGCCAGGCGCAGGTTTTTGCCAATGCGATCCAGCAAGGTTTTAACGCAGCAAAAAATGGCCAGATAGCCACTGCCCCCGTATCTGCGCCTGCCGCACCGGCAACAGGCACCACGCAAGACGGGCAGGTAACGCCATCATCGGATGGACAGGGTGCTCAATCACCTGCGCCATACAGCGATCAGGCGGTCGCATCAACGACACCTGCGCCCGAAGCACAACCGACAAGCGCGGGATTGTCCGGTTCGCTTCCGGTCAAAGTGTATGACACCTCTTCACAACCGCTGGCTAATATTCTCACTCAAGCACAGCAGGATGGTGCATCGCTGGTTATCGGCCCACTGCTGAAAAATGAAGTGGATCAGTTGGCAAGCAGCCAGTCGCCGCTGAATATTTTGGCGTTGAACCAGCCGGAACACGTCGAAAATAGCCCTAACATTTGCTATTTCGCGCTCTCCCCAGAAGATGAAGCCAGAGACGCAGCTAAGTTTATCCATCAGCAGGGTAAACAGCAGCCGCTGGTCTTAGCCCCTCGCGGCGCGCTGGGTGACCGTATCGTCAATGCCTTCGCTCAGGCCTGGAACCAACAAAGCGGCACCAGTTCTTTGCAACAGCGTTTTGGCAACACGGCGGAGTTAAAACAGGCTATCAATAGCGGCGCGGGCTTAAGCCTGAGCGGCCAACCCGTTAACGTTTCGCAGCAACAAACACAAACGGGCACGACCATTGGCGGCCTGACCATCCCATCACAGGTTCAACCAACGGTCAGTTCCTCCGTCAGTGGTAATATTGATGCGGTCTATATCATCGCCACGCCAGACGAGCTGGCGCTGATTAAGCCAATGATCGACATGCGCACGACATCACGCGCTCGCCCTGCGCTCTATGCCAGCTCACGTAGCTTCCAGGCAGGGTTAGGCCCTGACTTCCGCCTCGAAATGGAAGGTTTGCAGTTCAGCGATATTCCACTGCTCGCAGGCGCGAACCCGGCATTGATGCAGCAGGTCAGTAGCCAGTTTAAAAACGATTACTCGTTAGTCCGCCTGTATGCCATGGGGATGGATGCCTGGACGCTCGCCAGCCACTTTGGCGAAATGCGCCAGATTCCGGGCCACCAGATCCCCGGTGCAACAGGTATGTTAAGCGCAGGACCAGATTGTACTATCAACCGGCAGCTCACTTGGCAACAATACCGTCAGGGTCAGTTGGTACCTGTTCTCTGAATCAACGAGCGGCTGGCGCAGTTTACGAACAACAGGCTCGGCGCTATCTTGAACGCGCGGGCCTAACCTTCACCGCCGCGAATGTTACGCTACGCGGCGGCGAGCTGGATTTGATCATGCGCGATCGCCATATCTGGGTGTTTGTCGAAGTACGCTATCGGCGCAACGCGCATTTTGGCGATGCAGCAGCCAGCGTCACTCGCCACAAACAGCAGCGGTTACTGCATGCCGCCGCCGTGTGGTTGGCGCAGCAAGGAGCCAGCTTTGACACGGTAGATTGCCGTTTTGACGTGCTGGCCATTACGGGCAAAGAGTTCAACTGGCTCCCCAATGCCTTTGCTGCACAGGGATAATACATCCTTGATGGATTTCAATTTACGTAGGTTAACTCAACGTGCTGGATAGAATAAAAGTTTGTTTTACTGAGAGTATTCAAACGCAGATTGCAGCGGCAGAAGCCTTGCCTGACGCCATTTCCCGAGGTGCGATTGCGATGGTGCAATCTCTGCTAAACGGTAACAAAATTCTGTGCTGCGGTAACGGAACATCGGCAGCCAATTCGCAACATTTTGCCGCCAGCATGATTAACCGCTTTGAAGCAGAGCGCCCCAGCTTACCCGCCATCGCACTAAATGCAGATAATGTGGTCTTAACTGCGATAGCGAATGACCGCTTGCATGAAGAGGTCTATGCCAAACAAGTCAGAGCATTAGGTCAGGCTGGCGACGTACTACTGGCAATTTCAACCCGTGGCAACAGCCGCGATATTGTGAAAGCCGTAGAGTCTGCCGTTACCCGCGACATGACGATTGTCGCTTTGACCGGGTACGATGGCGGAGAACTGGCCGGGTTGCTCGGGCCGCAGGATGTGGAGATTCGCATCCCGTCACACCGCAGCGCCCGTATTCAGGAAATGCACATGTTGACAGTAAATTGCCTGTGCGATTTGATTGATAACACACTTTTTCCACACCAGAACGATTGAAGGAGCACTACATGAGGATAAGTTCTGCATTTGCCGTGCTGTCTATCGCCCTGCTGCTACAAGGCTGTGTCGGGGTTGTCGCAGTTGGCAGTGCCGTGGCGACCAAGACGGCCACTGACCCGCGTACCGTCGGCACGCAGGTTGACGATGGCACACTGGAAGTCCGCGTGACGAATGCAATCAGCAAAGACGAGCAGTTGAAAAAAGAGGCTCGTATCGTTGCGACGGCTTATCAAGGGAAAGTACTGTTAACCGGGCAGGCTCCAAGCACAGAGATGGCGAGCCGGGCTAAGCAAATCGCCCTCGGCGTGGAAGGTGCAGCCGAAGTCTATAACGAAATACGTCAAGGCACCCCGGTTTCAATGGGAACCGCCTCTCTGGATACCTGGATCACCACCAAAGTTCGCTCACAAATTTTGGCTAGTGACACGGTTAAATCCTCTAACGTAAAAGTCACCACGGAAAACAGCGAAGTCTTCCTGTTAGGTTTGGTGACACCGCGTGAAGGCACCTCCGCCGCAGAAATTGCCAGTAAGGTTAGTGGTGTTAAACACGTCACGACCGCCTTTACCTACCTGCAATAACGCGACGCGTCTACGAACAAAAACCGCTGATGTACTCATCAGCGGTTTTTTTATTTCTGTGCGATGGCGGTATATTTTCCCCCGATAGAATCAGGAGTTAATAGGATCAAGGTATTACAGGATTCAGCAGCCAGAGCGCACGGCGGGTTTCAACACTGATATGGCCCTGTTCTTTATCCCGCGCGTCAGCCTCACCCATGAGCAATTCAGCAAAACCCGCTTGCTTGATTTGCATCTGGTAACGCGGCGTTTTCAAACCACGCTCTGCCTGCAATAGCAGCGGGATAAGGCGACTGCTTTGCCTGTCCATTGTCTTGCGCGGCCACGCTTTGTTTTCATCCAAATACGGTGCCATAAAATCCAGCGCCTTTATCACACTGCTTCCCTTCGGCGTTTGATATTGCCAAATATTCTCCCCGACACGGGAAGCCAGAGTAGCCATATCCGTTATCGCCTGAAGGTTGAAATAGCTGTAATGGAAGGAACGGGTACGCGCCAATTCTTCCGGCTGAGCACCATCTGGTTGCAGTTGGTGATCCAACTTTTCCCGCTGCAATTGCGCCATGGATTTCACCACGTCAATTTTCCCCAGATACCACGCGATGCCCGCGACCTGTACGGTATACCAGCTACCGTGATTATTCTTGGCCGTTGCCTCTTTTTTCCCCAGTTTGCTGGTTTGCAGCCAGTGCAGATAATCGTTCATCCATTTCTGCATCTGCTGCTCATCCTGCGTCGTCCAGCCCGGTGCCTGACGCAGCATAATCAGCGAATCGACGATCCGGGTGGAAAAATAGCGTCCGTCCAACACGCCCGATCCTCTACCCGGCGCGATACCCGGCACGCCTTGCGCGAAATCGAGATTAGGGTTCATACGCGTAGCAGGGTCGATAAACCAAGTACGGATCATCGATATGGCTTTATCGGCATACGCCTGTTTGCCCGAAAAATACCACGCCAGCGTCAATGCCTGCGTTTGAGCCGTGAATTTAGCCAACCGCACCCCATCCGTCTCTTCATCCTTGCTGGCAGGGTTTACCTGCCCATCACGACGAATCCAAGGTAAACCATCAGCTTTGTCGGGGTCGGGCCACCAGTAGGCGCTGAGGCTCAAATAATCATGCTTTGAACCACTGGGTGGCGTGGATTTTTTTTCCGTCACGCTAGGGTTAGCACTTTTCAGCGCACGATCGGCTTCCGAAATAAGTTGCTCGTACGCCATTCGCGTCTGCGGCTTTTCCGTTTTCTGCTGAAGTTGCTGTTTTACTACGGATAGCTGGGGCTGCTGCAAGAAGGCGTAGGGATTATCGGGGGGTGACGCTTTGGGCTCCGCGTCCGCACGGGCAACGGAAACCACACAACACAATGCAACCAGTAAACCTGACCAATAACGTAACCGCATACTTTCTCCTGATGTCGAAAACACGAACGTTAGCGCAAAAAATTCTCGGTATACTAAACGTGTAAGCCTGATTAATTCAGATTGTTATCTCGCAAAAACGCATCACCGCCCATCTGTCGCATCTGGCGCAAAATCCACTGCTGGCGTTGAATGACATAGCTGGAGGGCGCATTCGCACGAAAGCGAATGGGGTTCGGCAGCACCGCCGCCAGCAAGGCAGATTCACTTGCTGTCAGCCTGCTGGCAGGCTTATTGAAATAACGTCTGGCAGCGGCCTCCACGCCAAAAATCCCAGGACCAAACTCGGCGATATTCAGGTACACCGTAAGAATCCGCCGTTTTGTCCAGACCAGCTCCACCCCGGTGGTAATGCCCGCTTCAAGGCCCTTACGCACCCAGCTACGCCCATCCCACAGAAACAGATTCTTCACCATCTGCTGCGATAACGTAGACGCCCCGCGAATCCGCTGCGTGTTGCGTTCGTTGTGTTTCAATGCCTGACCAATCGCATCAACATCGAAACCCCAATGCTGAGGAAATTTTTGGTCTTCTGCCGCCATCACCGCCAGCGCCATTTCCGGTGCGATATCGTCCATAGCAACCCAATCCGAATGGGCAACATAGGAGAATTCGCCTTTCAGCCATGCGCTGAGCTGCCTGTCGACCATCACTGCGGAAAACGGCACTGGCAGGAAAGAGAACAGCAGGATGCCAGCAAGCCACGCCCCGACAACAGCTAATACACTCCGAACAATCAGACGCTTAAGCCACGCGAGCAAGCCTCCACGTTTTCGGTTCCACCTCATTCGGTGAGAGCCAATACGCGAGCAACAAGCTTATCAATACCTTGCGCCGCTTCGCTGATGGAGTTAGCCAGCATATAGGCTGGTGTCGTCACGATTTTATGCTCCTCATCCACTACGATATCATCGACTGGACAAACAACGTGGATGCCACCCATTTCTTCGACAGCTTCAGCGGTATCGATATCGTTACCAACAGTTACACGAACGGGTACCCCCAAGATCGTCGGCAACAACGCAGGCGAGATGCAAATAAAACCAATTGGTTTACTTTGCTTATAAATTTCCCGTGTGAGCAGTTGCAGCGTTTCATCGATCTGGCAGGCCGATCCCTGCATGGCAAAGTCGCTTAAATTTTTTGCCGCGCCAAAACCTCCCGGCACAATCAACGCATCTAAATCTTGTGCATTCGCGGTAGAAAGCGGCTGGATTTTTCCTCTGGCGATCCGTGCTGATTCTGCTAAAACGTTGCGATTCTCACCAGTTACGTCACCGGTCAGATGATTAACCACCTGTAATTGCGGCTTATCTGGCGCAAAGCAAACTGCCTGTGCACCCGCGCGATCCAGTGCAAGTAACGTCAACACGGCTTCATGAATCTCGGAACCGTCATAAACACCACAGCCACTAAGGACAATGCCGACTCGTTTCATCATCTTTTCCTTCATTTCATTACATCAACTAATTGATTTTTTAATTGACAAACACTAATCTACATCACACATTTTAATGATTCTTGTAACAAAGATTTCCACATTTGCTATTTTGTTGCTTGATGAAGATGTACAGTACTTGGGGTTTACTTGTTGTTGTAAGTTCTTCAGTTACTGTTGTAAGTTGTTGTAGTTAAGATACGTTAAAGACACGAATATCCGCACTTGCGAGTTTACAAACCCTGAGATCTAAATGCAGGTGCATGTTTTCCCTGGTGTTGGCGCATAATTCGCGCACCCCGGCTTCGGTCGGGGTCATTTTTTTCTACCGTATGAAAACGTGCAAAGCCCCGCATTCTCCATCCCTCTTCAATCGTAAACACCACTCAATCTAACGTTGCCCTGCATTTTTCGCATAATATCCTGTGACACGAAAAAATTTCTAACCGCGTTACTCGCCACATCCTTGTGGCCACAGCAAACTGAATCAGGACTCTTTTTCTGCTTTTGCTACCCAATCACGCAGTACCTGAACGTCATGACGCCAGTCATGCTTCAGCTCATCGACCCATTCCTGCACGTTATCCCACCATGCCGGTAGCGATGAAGTCTGAATCTGCTGGGCAATCTGTTGCAGGTGCCGTAACCCAACGGAACCCGCCGCCCCTTTAATTTTGTGTCCTTCTTCCGTAATACCTTTCTGGTCGCGCGCCGTCATGTTGGAATCCAGAATCGCCAGATAGCCCGGCATCATCTGTTCAAACATCTCCAGACTCTGATGAATTAATTTCGGCCCCACCAAATCCAGATACTGTTCCAACATCGGAATATCCAGCAGGTCTTCTTTTGCTTTTTCCATTTCATCACCTTCCTCAGCTACGGGGTTTTCCGTCCACACCGTGTGGTTATCCCAAAATTGTTTGATGACGGCCGTCAGCGCAGGCACCGACAGCGGTTTGCTGAGCACGTCATCCATACCCGCATCCAGATATTCGCGTTTATCTTTCAGCACATTCGCCGTCAGCGCCACCAGCGGCGGCATGTTACGGTTGGCATAACGCGAACGTAGCTGACGCGCCACGTCGAGCCCGGTCATATCCGGCAGTTGAATATCAAGCAATACCAGATCGAACTCATCGGGATCGAACATATCTAGCGCGTCTTGCCCGGTCATCGCGACATCCACGCTATTACCCAGTTTCTCCAGCACCGAACGCGCCACCACCACATTCAGCTCGATATCCTCCACCAACAGAACATGCAGCGCGGGTAGCGGCATGTCATCATCGTCTTCAAGGTTGCTTCCCGCCTCATCAACGCTCGGCGCAATGACGGTCAGGGTAAAGCAGGAGCCCTTACCTTGCGTACTGGAAACATGAATATCTCCCCCCATGTTCTGTGCCAGACGCTTCGACACCGCCAGACCAATTCCCGACCCCGTTGCGGGTTTCCCGCCGTGCTGGTCTTTGACCTGATAATACATGGCGAAGATTTTTTCCAATTCATCGGCCGGGATGCCCATCCCTGAATCTTCAACCTCGAAGCGCAGGCGATCGCCCTTTTCATGCCAGACGCGCACCACAATTTCGCCCTTTTCGCCGTTCTCACCCTTCGGCGTGAATTTCACCGCGTTACTGAGCAGATTCCACAGAATCTGCCGCAGGCGCGTGCCGTCAGTAATCACTTTCTGCGGCAGAGGCTGGTGCTGATCCATAATCAGCTTCAGGCCTTTCGGCTCCGCCAGCAGGCCGCCGAGGTTTTCCAGATCCACCAAAAAGCCAGTGAAATCGATCGGTTGATTATCCAGTTGCACCTTGCGGCGCTCCTGTTTATCCATCTCAATCACGTCGTTAAAGATATTGCCCAGCGTAATCGCGCTGACGTGGATAGTTTTCAGGTATTTTTGCTGCTCAGGGTCAAGTTGCGTATCCAGCAGGATACGGCTTAACCCGACAATGCCATTAAGCGGCGTACGAAGCTCGTGGCTGATAGTTGAGATAAAAGTGGTCTTCTCCCTACTGGCGTTCTCTAACGCGTCCTGGTAACGCTTACGCTCCGTTATATCGCGTCCAAATCCCATTAACCCGTGCCGTTTGCCCATCCGGTCATAAAACGGCACTTTGCGCAGCTCAAAACAGGCTTTACGCCCATCGGGATAAACCAACCATTGTTCATAGGTCAGAGAAACGTTATGGCGGAACACTTTCTCGTCCGTCTCCATGACTTTCTCGGCAATGTCGGGGGCGTAAACATCTTGCGGCGTCAGGCCAATAAGCTGCTTCTGGCTTTTACCCACCAGCAGTTCCATCGCGCGGTTGCAGCCGGAGAATTCTTTATCTTCGTTACGGTAGTAAACCAGATCCGGCGAGGCATCGAGGAACGAACGCAGCAGCGCAGACTGCTGCTCCAGCTCAATTTGCGCTTGTTCACGGCGGGACATCTCTTCTTTGAGGCGGCTCATCACCAGCACACGAGCCTCTTCCGCTTTGATACGATCGGCGATTTCCTGATTGAGCTGTGCGATGTTCTCCTGAAGCTGCACATTCAGTTCCAGATCGCGATGGCGCATCTCTTCCAGCTTCGCGACCAGCTTCGATAGCCGCTGACGCGACTCTTCAAGCTGCTCCACCACCACAGAGAGAAAATAAACGGCCCAGGGCGTAATCAGCAGCCCGAAGAAAATAGAGCGGACAACGTCGATATTTTCGACTTCCCCACTGAGCAGCAGGGTGACCGCCATTTGCACCACCATCGCCAGCAGCACCAATACCGAGGCCAGCAGCAGTGAAAAACGGACAAGCCCCAGTTTTACCATTAAATCAACATAGTACTGAGCCAACAGACGAATTTGCTTCATAGCGATTTCCCTTAGACACCCACCCGCGCATCATAACGTAAAATAGCGGTTTATACGGCGCTGCCTCGTAGATTCACAACATGAAATACCGGCTTCTACTGCCCGTCTCTTTTGACGCATCAAACGCCATCGTACCGGTAAGGTGCGCCCAGTGCGGAACCCTGTACACCGTGTGTTTGCAGATAGCGATCCAGCTCTACCATGCCCGTCCAGCGATTTTCACACCAGAGCGGGGCCAGCAGGGTCGGGCGTCTGGCGCTGGCGGAAATGCGGTGATAGATCACGTCAGGCGGCGTATGGCGAATCATCTCTCCTGCCGTTTCCACGTAGCGATCCAAGGCTAATTCGGGCAGCCTTCCGACGCGCCAGGCCTTCGCCATCGTGCTGCCTTCTACGATATGGAGAGGATGAAGCTTAATGCCTTCCACCCCGGTCTCAACGACCTGCTCCAGCGTCGATAGGCAGCACTGGGCGTCTTCTCCCGGTAAACCGACAATCAGATGACTACACACCTTCAAGCCGCGCTCACGCGCGCGGCGGGTGGTTTCCTGATAGCAGGCAAAGTCATGCCCACGATTAATACGGTGTAGCGTTTTGTCACAGGCACTTTGCAACCCGAGTTCCAGCCAAACTTCATAACCCTGGTCGTGATAGCGGGACAATAAATCCAGTACGGCATCTGGCACACAGTCGGGGCGCGTCCCCACGCAAAGCCCCACCATCTCAGCCTGCTTCAACGCTTCCTGATACATACTCTCCAGTACCTGAACTTCGGCATAAGTACTGGTATAAGCCTGAAAATAGGCCAGATAGCGCTTGGCCCGATTCACCTTTCCCGCCTGTGCTTCCAGCTGCTGCGCAATACTGCGTTGTTGCATCTGCTCATCGGCAAACGAAGCGACATTACAGAACGTACAACCGCCCCGCCCCAGCGTGCCATCACGGTTGGGACAATTAAACCCGCCGTGCAGTGTCAGCTTGTGGATCTTCTCGCCATAGCGGCGTTGAAGATTTCCGCCAAACATATTGATTAATTTTTGCAATTGCATATTCTAACCTGCTCCCTTGAGGAACAGCAGACTACCTTTCTCTTGCCCCCTTCGCGATGACCGCGATCAATCACACACATGCCAATGAAATGCATTTTTATTCGCTTTTAGTGAAAATAAACTCACGTCTGTGCCAATTAATTTTTCTTATCTCGTAGGCATGCCTGATGAAAAGATGAAGCAATACTTAAAAATAGTTTCATTAAATCTAAAAGTAGCCATATACAGCAGAATATTCTACAACGCAGAAATAACGTAGCATGGATAAGGGTTCTTACGCTTTTGTATAGTGATACAGCTCACACTTCAATTAAATCCCATATTCATTTCCCGCGATAGTTTTTCTAAAAAAATCATTATGTTTCATACGTATAACTAAAAATTATCGCTTATCAGCACATTTTGCACTGGTATTTGACCTGAACAGGGTTTCTCGCTAATTTGGGAATCCGCTGGAAGCTTTCCTGACGGGTCCATGATTCGTCATATTTATGCAGTAAATGAAGACTCCCTCTAAAAACAAGTCATTTACCACTTGTGAGACCGTCACGAGAGGCCGAAGAAGAGAGCGTAATACTAGCCGCTCAACGCCACGGTGCTTTCTCGCAGTAGGTTGTGAGAGTCACACAGAGCCTGGGGAGGTTCACTAATATGTTGTACGATGCATCCCAAGAGAGAGATAACTGTGGTTTCGGACTAATCGCCCATATAGAAGGTGAGCCGAGCCATAAAGTAGTGCGTACCGCTATTCACGCACTTGCACGCATGCAGCACCGTGGCGCAATCCTTGCTGACGGCAAGACTGGCGACGGCTGCGGTTTGTTACTTCAGAAGCC
This sequence comes from Pectobacterium punjabense, assembly GCF_012427845.1. Classification (NCBI taxonomy): domain Bacteria; kingdom Pseudomonadati; phylum Pseudomonadota; class Gammaproteobacteria; order Enterobacterales; family Pectobacteriaceae; genus Pectobacterium; species Pectobacterium punjabense. The sequence continues at coordinate 378,773 of NZ_CP038498.1, read as the reverse complement.
CGATCGTTTCTTTCGCCTGGTGGCAGAAGAGCACGGCTGGCGTTTAGCCAAAAACTACGCCGTTGGCATGATGTTTCTCAATCAAGACGAAGATCTGGCTCGTGCCACACGTCGGATTGTAGAAGAAGAGTTGCAGAACGAAACGCTGTCGGTACTGGGCTGGCGTGAAGTTCCGACCAACCCGGATGTCCTGGGTGAAATAGCCCTGTCATCCATGCCACGTATTGAGCAAATTTTCGTTAACGCCCCGGCAGGCTGGCGTCAACGTGATATGGAACGCCGCCTGTTCATGGCGCGTCGTCGTATCGAAAAGCGTATCGAAGACAAAGAGTTCTACGTTTGTAGTTTCTCCAATCTGGTGACGATCTATAAAGGTCTGTGCATGCCAGCAGATCTGCCACGCTTCTACCTCGATCTGGCCGATCTGCGTATGGAATCAGCAATTTGCTTGTTCCACCAGCGCTTCTCAACCAACACCGTGCCGCGCTGGCCGCTGGCGCAGCCATTCCGCTATCTGGCGCACAACGGTGAGATCAACACCATCGCCGGTAACCGTCAATGGGCGCGCGCACGTGCTTACAAATTCAAAACCCCGTTGATTCCAGATTTGCAGGATGCCGCGCCGTTCGTTAACGAAACCGGCTCCGACTCCAGCTCGCTGGACAACATGCTAGAACTGTTCCTGAGCGGCGGGATGGATATCATCCGCGCCATGCGCCTGCTGGTTCCACCAGCCTGGCAGAACAACCCGGACATGGACCCTGAGCTGCGCTCATTCTTCGACTTTAACTCCATGCACATGGAACCGTGGGATGGCCCAGCCGGTATCGTGATGTCCGACGGGCGCTATGCCGCCTGTAACCTGGATCGTAATGGCCTGCGTCCCGCACGCTATGTCATCACCAAAGACAAGTTGATCACCTGCGCGTCTGAAGTGGGTATCTGGGATTATCAGCCGGATGAGGTAGTTGAAAAAGGACGCGTTGGTCCAGGCGAACTGATGGTGATCGACACTCGCAGCGGCCGCATTCTGCACTCTGCCGAAACCGATAACGATCTGAAAAGCCGCCATCCTTATAAAGAGTGGATGGAGAAAAACGTTAAGCGTCTGGTGCCGTTTGAAGAGTTGCCAGACGATCAGGTCGGTAGCCGTGAATTCGACAACGAGCTGCTGGAAACCTACCAGAAACAGTACGGCTACAGCAGCGAAGAGCTGGATCAGGTTATCCGCGTGCTGGGTGAAAATGGTCAGGAAGCGACCGGTTCCATGGGTGACGACACGCCGTTCGCCGTGCTGTCGAGCCGTCCACGCATTATTTATGACTACTTCCGTCAGCAGTTCGCGCAGGTCACCAACCCGCCGATCGATCCGCTACGCGAAGCACATGTGATGTCGCTGGCGACCAGCATTGGTCGTGAAATGAACGTCTTCTGTGAAGCGGAAGGTCAGGCTCACCGTCTGAGCTTTAAATCGCCGATCCTGCTTTACTCCGACTTCACACAGTTGACGTCGCAGGATGAATTGCACTATCGCGCCGACACGCTGGATCTGACGTTTGATCCGTCGCAGCAAACGCTGCAACAGACCATCGAAAAACTGTGTGACGAAGCAGAAAGCAAAGTCAGAGACGGTGCTGTGCTGCTGGTGCTGTCCGACCGTGGCATTAGCGAATCTCGCCTGCCAGTCCCTGCGCCAATGGCCGTCGGTGCCGTTCAGCGCCGTCTGGTGGAAAAGAGCCTGCGCTGTGATGCCAACATCATTGTGGAAACTGCCAGTGCACGCGACCCGCACCACTTTGCCGTACTGTTAGGCTTTGGTGCGACGGCTATTTATCCTTACCTCGCTTACGAAACGCTGGCGCGGATGGTGGATAACCACACCATCGACAAACCTTATCGTGCCGTGATGCTGAACTACCGTAACGGCATCAATAAAGGCCTGTACAAGATTATGTCCAAAATGGGCATCTCGACGATTGCGTCTTATCGCTGTTCCAAGCTGTTTGAAGCTGTGGGCCTGCATAAAGACGTGTCGACGCAATGCTTCCTGGGCGTCGTCAGCCGCATCGGCGGGGCAAACTACAGCGACTTCGAACAGGATCTGTTGAACCTGTCTAAGCGTGCCTGGCTGAAGCGCAAAACGCTGGAACAGGGCGGTCTGCTGAAGTTTGTTCACGGCGGCGAATATCATGCCTACAACCCTGATGTCGTCACCACGCTGCAAACCGCAGTAAAAACGGGTGAATACAGCGATTACGAGCAATACGCCAAACTGGTTAACGAGCGCCCAGCGGCGACGTTACGCGACCTGCTGGCGCTGAAACCGCAAGAAGGCGCAGCCATTGCTATCGACAGCGTTGAACCGGCTTCTGAAATGTTCAAACGTTTCGATACCGCGGCCATGTCCATCGGTGCACTCAGCCCTGAAGCGCATGAATCGCTGGCAGAAGCGATGAACGGGCTGGGCGGTTTCTCCAACTCCGGTGAGGGTGGTGAAGATCCCGCGCGTTACGGCACGAATAAAGTGTCCCGTATCAAGCAGGTTGCTTCTGGCCGCTTTGGTGTGACGCCAGCCTATCTGGTTAACGCCGATGTGATTCAGATTAAAGTGGCACAAGGTGCGAAGCCGGGCGAAGGCGGCCAGTTACCGGGTGATAAAGTCACGCCGTACATTGCTCGTCTACGCTATTCCGTGCCGGGTGTAACGCTGATTTCACCACCGCCGCACCACGATATTTACTCTATCGAAGATCTGGCGCAGCTGATTTTCGATCTGAAGCAGGTCAACCCGAAAGCGATGATTTCGGTAAAACTGGTGTCCGAACCGGGCGTCGGTACTATCGCCACGGGCGTTGCCAAGGCTTATGCCGACCTGATCACCATCGCTGGCTACGATGGCGGCACAGGTGCCAGCCCACTGTCCTCCGTGAAATACGCGGGCTGCCCATGGGAACTCGGTCTGGTTGAAACGCAGCAGGCACTGGTGTCCAACGGTCTGCGTCACAAAATCCGCCTTCAGGTGGACGGTGGCTTGAAAACCGGTCTGGATATCGTCAAAGCGGCAATTCTGGGTGCAGAAAGCTTCGGCTTCGGCACCGGACCAATGGTTGCGCTGGGCTGTAAATACCTGCGTATCTGTCACCTGAATAACTGTGCAACCGGTGTTGCAACGCAGGATGAGAAGCTGCGCCGCGATCACTACCACGGTCTGCCTGAGCGTGTAACCAACTACTTCCACTTCATCGCGCATGAAACCCGCGTGCTGATGGCAGAACTGGGCGTTAGCCGTCTGGTGGATCTGATTGGTCGTACCGACTTGCTGGTTGAGCTGGACGGTTTCAGTGCGAAACAGAACAAGCTGGATCTGTCACCGCTGCTGCACGCGGCACAGCCTCAGCCGGGCAAAGCGCTGTACTGCACTGAAAGCAATCTGTCGTTCGATAAAGGCTTGTTGAACAAAGAGCTGCTGGCACAGGCACAGTCGCACATCGATGCGAAACAGGGTAAAGCGCTCTACTTCGATATCCGCAACACCGATCGTTCTGTTGGCGCGACGCTGTCCGGTGCAATTGCCGAGAAACATGGCGATCAAGGGCTGGCAGGCGATCCAATTAAAGCGCACTTCTCCGGTACCGCAGGACAGAGCTTTGGCGTCTGGAACGCCGGCGGTGTGGAACTGAAATTAACCGGTGATGCCAACGACTACGTGGGCAAAGGCATGGCGGGCGGCAGTATCTCCGTGCGTCCTCCAGTCGGTTCTGCCTTCCGCAGCCACGAAGCCAGCATCATCGGTAACACCTGCCTCTACGGCGCTACCGGCGGTAAGCTGTTTGCCGCGGGCCGTGCAGGTGAGCGTTTCGCCGTACGTAACTCCGGCTGTATCACCGTGGTAGAAGGCATCGGCGATAACGGCTGTGAATACATGACAGGCGGGATCGTCTGCGTACTGGGTCGTACCGGCGTGAACTTTGGCGCAGGAATGACCGGTGGATTCGCCTACGTGCTGGATGAAGACGGTGAATTCCGCAAACGCGTTAACCCGGAACTGGTGGAAGTGCTGGATGTCGAAGAACTGGCTATCCATGAAGAACATCTTCGTGGCCTGATCACCGAGCATGTACAGAATACCGGTTCACACCGCGGAGAAGAGATCCTCGCTAACTGGCCGACCTGGGCACCGAAGTTTGCTCTGGTGAAACCGAAGTCAAGTGATGTGAAGGCATTGTTGGGTCACCGTAGTCGTTCCGCAGCCGAGCTGCGGGTTCAGGCGCAGTAAGAGGTCATCATGAGTCAGAATGTTTACCAGTTTATCGACTTACAGCGCGTTGATCCGCCCAAGAAACCGCTGAAGATTCGTAAAATTGAATTTGTTGAAATCTACGAGCCGTTCTCAGAAAGCCAGTCCAAAGCACAGGCAGATCGCTGCCTGTCATGCGGAAACCCTTACTGTGAATGGAAATGTCCGGTACACAACTACATCCCGAACTGGCTGAAGCTGGCGAACGAAGGCCGCATTATCGAAGCGGCTGAGTTATCGCACCAGACTAACAGTCTGCCGGAAGTCTGCGGCCGCGTATGCCCGCAGGATCGTCTGTGTGAAGGGTCTTGTACGCTGAATGATGAGTTCGGCGCGGTCACCATCGGCAACATCGAACGTTATATCAATGATAAAGCGATCGAAATGGGCTGGAAGCCGAGCGTTGCCAACGTCAAACCGACCGGTAAACGCGTCGCTATCATCGGCGCTGGCCCTGCTGGGCTGGCCTGTGCCGATGTGCTAGCACGCAGTGGCGTACAGGCCGTGGTTTTCGATCGTCACCCTGAGATCGGTGGCCTGCTGACCTTCGGTATCCCCTCTTTCAAGCTGGAAAAAGAGGTAATGGTGAAACGTCGTGAGATTTTCACCGAGATGGGCATCGAATTCCGTCTGAACACCGAAGTCGGCAAAGACGTGCAGATGAAAGCGCTGCTGGACGAGTACGATGCCGTCTTCCTCGGCGTCGGCACCTATCAGTCTATGCGTGGCGGATTGGACAATGAAGACGCTCAGGGTGTCTACGATGCTCTGCCATTCCTGATCGCCAATACCAAGCAACTGATGGGCTTTGAAGCCGCAGCAGACGAACCTTACGTCAGCATGCAAGGTAAACGCGTTGTGGTGCTGGGAGGTGGTGACACCGCAATGGACTGCGTGCGTACCTCGATTCGTCAGGGTTCAACGCACGTTACCTGTGCTTATCGTCGCGATGAAGAGAACATGCCGGGTTCCAAACGCGAAGTGAAAAACGCGCGTGAAGAAGGCGTCGAGTTCAAATTCAACCTGCAACCGTTAAGCGTCGAGATCAACGGCGCTGGCAAAGTGTGCGGCGTGAAAATGGCGCGTACCGCACTGGGTGCGCCGGATGCCAACGGACGTCGTCGTCCTGAAATTGTAGAGGGTTCCGAGCACGTACTGGAAGCCGATGCGGTCATCATGGCGTTTGGTTTCCGTCCGCACAAAATGGCGTGGCTGGCAGAACATGACGTCAAGCTGGACGACCAAGGTCGCATTGTCGCACCGGAAAGCTGCGATAACGCCTTCCAGACCAGCAACCCGAAAATTTTTGCGGGCGGCGATGCAGTACGCGGTTCCGATCTGGTGGTTACCGCCATCGCAGAAGGCCGTAAAGCCGCTGACGGCATCATGAACTATCTGGAAGTGTAAGAACGACCCACTCCTCTTAAGGGCAGCGCTAGCTGCCCTTTTCTTTTTTCCGACGTAATCTCAGTATTCAATCTTTACCTGCATAAAGCGCGATAATATCCTGCTCAGTCAGCGTTGGCGTCTTCTCGACAAATGAGTAATAGCCCGGTTTCTTATCAATATAAATCTGCGATATCAGCGTTTTATCCGTCTCATCAGCAAAAAAACCTGCCGGAATATGGTAGACATCACCACCGCGCAGTCGGTAGAACAGATGTGTTCCACATATGCGGCAAAAACCGCGCTCAGCCCATTCCGATGACTGCCAGACCGTAATGTTCTCCTCGCCTTCTATCTCAATCGCCGGATCGGTACATTCAACTGCCATGAGCGGCCCACCGCCCCACGTCTGGCACATTCCACAATGGCAGGCAGCAACGTCACTGACCGAATGCGTCGTGGAAATCGTTACGCCGCCACATAAACAACGACCTTGATGCATAGATCCTCTCCTGATTTTCTGTGCGCTCAAATCGCAATATCCTAACAAGGGATATCACCGCCAGTTTCGGTTATAGCATAGGTTATCTACGCGCTTTCCCTTATTTTCAGGAAGTCGGACAGTGCCCCATTTTCACTCTACCTTTCCCTAAACGTCGTGTTCAGACGCGGAAGTAAGCTGCGCTATATCAGCCAATGGCAACCGCCCCACTCCCTTCGAAAGATAACACCAGAAAGTCCAATAAAAACTTTAACTTTCCACTTAGTTTTAAAGAACTTTTCGTAATAAATCCTTCAGCATCACGATAAAAGCGTACACTTGTCTCCGGCATTTACTTGTCTTTATTGAGATTGGATTTCATTAAGGAGTAAATATGACAACCGAAGTGGCACTTGTAACAGGGGCTGGTCAGGGAATTGGCCGCGCGATTGCTCTCAGATTGGCGAAGGACGGGTTTGCCGTCGCCATTGTGGACTATAACCAAGAAACTGCGCGTAGTGTGGCGCAGGAAATCGAAAAATCCGGCGGACAAGCCATCGCATTACAGGCCGACGTCGCAGATCGTGAGGCAGTGTTCACTGCCGTCGCAGAAACCAAAAAACGCTTTGGTGACTTTAACGTCATCGTCAATAACGCCGGTGTTGCTCCCTCAACCCTGATTGAAGATATCACGCCAGAAGTCATCGATCGCGTTTACAACATCAACGTCAAAGGCGTTATCTGGGGTATTCAGGCGGCTCTCGATGCCTTCAAATCTCTGGGGCACGGAGGCAAAATCATCAATGCCTGTTCACAGGCTGGACACGTGGGCAATCCTGAACTCGCCGTCTATAGTTCGAGTAAATTCGCGGTTCGGGGATTAACGCAAACTGCCGCACGAGATTTAGCGCCACTGGGCATCACGGTCAATGGCTACTGTCCGGGTATTGTAAAAACGCCGATGTGGGATGAAATCGATCGGAAGATCTCTGAGTCAGCAGGGAAACCGCGTGGATATGCAACGGAAGAGTTTGCCAAGCGCATCACACTGGGTCGCCTGTCCGAGCCGGAAGATGTCGCCGCATGCGTCTCCTATCTGGCCAGCCACGATTCTGACTATATGACAGGACAGTCGTTACTCATTGATGGCGGAATGGTGTTCAATTAACACAACTGACTAACTGTAGCGTGCAGTAAGACAGGTATAGAAAAGGGCACCTCTGCGGTGCCCTTAGAAACAGATTACTTCACGACCCGTAGCGAGGGTCTGCCACCTTTAGGCGGCTGTGGCGGTTCGTCATCAGAACCCGAGCCATCTTCAGGTGCTTCAGAATCAGGCGAGCTATCGACAATCGACATGACTGCCCCTGAAGAAGGTGCACCTTCCTGAAAGTCCTCATACTCGCCAGCGGCTTCGTAAGCAGGTTCGGACTCAAACATCGTTCCAGCCCCATTCTCACGGGCATAAATCGCCATTACGGCCGCCATCGGCACATAAACCTGGCGCGGTACGCCGCCAAAACGAGCATTGAAACGAACGCTGTCATCAGCTAACTCAAGGCCGCCAACAGCACGTGGTGCGATATTCAGCACAATCTGGCCGTCACGGGCGAACTCCATCGGCACCATAACATCTGGCAGAGTGACATCGACTACCAGATGAGGCGTTAATTGGTTATCCAGCAACCAATCATAAAAGGCGCGTAATAAATACGGACGACGCGGAGACAGTTGAGACAACGCCATACAGTTTAACCTCGGGTTTGCAAACGCATTTCACGTTCCACTTCCGTCAGGGAAGCCAGGAACGCATCACGCTCAAAGACGCGTGTCATGTAGCCCTTCAGCTCTTTCGCGCCCGAACCACTCAGTTCAATACCTAACTGCGGCAGACGCCACAGCAGTGGAGCCAGATAGCAATCCACCAGGCTGAACTCTTCGCTCATGAAATAAGGCGCTTCATTGAACACCGGGGCAATGGCCAGCAACTCTTCACGCAATTGCTTACGTGCCGCATCCGCTTCCTGAGCGCTACCGTGCGTAATTTTCTTCAGCAAAGAATACCAGTCGCTCTCAATGCGGTGCATCATCAGGCGGCTGTTACCGCGCGCAACCGGATAGACAGGCATTAACGGCGGATGAGGAAAACGTTCATCCAGATACTCCATGATAATACGTGATTCATAGAGCGTCAGTTCGCGATCGACCAACGTCGGCACAGAACCATAAGGATTGAGGTCAATAAGATCCTGAGGCAGATTATCCATGTCCACCTGTTCAATCTCGACACTCACACCCTTTTCCGCCAATACGATGCGGACCTGATGGCTAAAAATGTCGGATGGACCAGAAAACAGCGTCATTACCGAACGTTTGTTGGCAGCGACAGCCATGAAAACCTCCAAGTTTATCGAGAAAATACGGCGAATAGCCGTGCAATGGGGAATCTGCAAACCGCTATTCGAAATTTTGCTCGCCAATGTGTAAACATCACCTGAAAAAATACGTCGTTTCAAACAGCGACGACAGTTGGCACACGGGCATAAAATCGGCGAATAGCTTATCAGATTTTGTTCGTTTTGTGGGGGTATAAGCACAATTTCATCGTTAACATACGGAAAGTAAAGCGTATATTTCGAGGAAATTTATTTTTAGGCATAAAAAACCCGGTGACAAGCACCGGGTTTTTCGCATTGATTTCGCTGCAAAGCAGCCAGAAATTAACGCTTGGAGAACTGAGGACGACGACGTGCTTTACGCAGGCCGACTTTCTTACGTTCAACCTGACGAGCATCACGGGTAACGAAACCTGCTTTACGCAGTTCGCCACGCAGAGACTCATCATACTCCATCAGAGCGCGGGTGATACCGTGACGGATCGCACCAGCCTGACCAGAGATACCACCACCTTTAACGGTGATGTACAGATCTAATTTCCCAACCATGTCGACCAGTTCAAGCGGCTGACGAACTACCATGCGGGCAGTTTCGCGACCGAAGTACTGTTCCAGACTACGCTGGTTGATAACGATGTTACCGTTGCCCGGTTTGATGAACACGCGAGCGGCGGAGCTTTTGCGGCGACCAGTGCCGTAGTATTGATTTTCAGCCATTGCCTATAATCCCGATTAAATGTCCAGAACTTGCGGTTGCTGTGCCGCGTGATTGTGCTCGGTGCCCGCGTAAACTTTCAGTTTACGGAACATAGCACGACCCAACGGGCCCTTCGGCAGCATGCCTTTAACCGCGATTTCAATCACACGCTCAGGACGGCGGGCAATCATCTCTTCAAAGGTCGCTTGTTTAATACCACCGATGTGACCGGTGTGATGATAATAAATCTTGTCAGTACGCTTGTTGCCAGTTACAGCAACTTTGTCAGCGTTCAGAACGATGATGTAATCACCCGTATCAACGTGCGGGGTGTATTCCGCTTTATGCTTGCCGCGCAGACGACGAGCCAGTTCAGTAGCGAGACGGCCTAAAGTTTTACCGTTCGCATCAACAACGTACCAGTCACGTTTTACGGTCTCTGGTTTAGCTGTAAAAGTTTTCATTAAAAGCTTACCCAATAATTAGTTACACGTTGGTGAACACCCAAACGCTCGAAAACAGTTGAGGCTCACACGACCATCAAGTCCAGCAAACCTACCCCTTCGAATAGCCATTGCCGGCACTATAAAGTTTTTGGGAAAAAAACTTTGTTGTAACGTGGGGTCGCAAGATTATAGAGAAGTGATTCTCAAAAATCGACCTTTTTTCACACGCAAATGACGAAAAACCGTAGCCGGTGTTACGCCAAATGCGGCTGCCGTAGGTACTCTTCGCTTTGCATTTCCTGCAAACGGGATAAACAGCGCTGATATTCAAATTTCAGGTGCTCTCCCTGATAGATATCAAACATCGGTGCCTGTGCAGAGATAATGAGCTTAATACGCCGATCGTAGCATTCATCCACCAATGCCAGAAAACGGCGGGCGGTGTTCTCTTCCTTCGTTTCCATCACCGTCACATTGTGCAACAGCATCGTGTGGTAGAGGCGCGACAGCGCGATGTAATCGTTCTGGCTCCGCGCCTCGGTACACAGCGTGTGGAAATCAACGGCCAGCACGCCGTCACTTACACCAAGTGTCGTTAATGGACGATGGTTGATCTCCAACACCGGCCCCGGCGTCTGCCATGGCTTCCCGGTCAACCGCGTAAACATCAGTTGCATTGCCGCACTCGTTTCCTCATTCAGCGGCGAGAGATAAAGGTGCGCCTGTGTCAGCGTACGCAGGCGATAATCGATACCCGCATCGACATTACGTACTTCACAGTGCTGTTTAATCAGCGCAATAGCAGGAAGAAAACGGGCGCGTTGTAATCCATTGCGGTAGAGATCGTCTGGCGGAATATTTGATGTCGCCACCAGCGCAATGCCGCGGGCAAACAGCGCGCGCAGCAGTTCGGCCAGCAGCATTGCATCGGTGATATCAGAGACGAAGAATTCATCGAAACACAACACGTCGGTTTCCGCTTTAAAACCGTCGGCCACTTTTTCCAGCGGATTTTCCTGCCCTTGAAACTGGTTCAGTTCTTCATGCACACGTAGCATAAAGCGATGGAAATGCAGGCGCATCTTGCGCTCGGCGGGCAAGCTATGAAAAAACATATCCATTAGCCAGGTTTTACCACGCCCAACACCGCCCCACATGTACAGTCCTTGAACTGGGGCAGACTCACGTTTATCACTCAGCCCCAGCCAGCGACGCCATTTCCCTGCACGACCGGATGTCCCCGTACCGTCATCCGTCGCACGCTCACAGAGCGCCTGATGTATCGTATCCAGGCGCACAACCGTTTGCTGTTGTACCTCATCCGGTTGATATTCACCGGCAGCAAGCGCCTGCTGGTAAAGCGCCAAGGGGGTGGTTTGCTGCCTTGTTTTTTGCTGCCGAATGCTCTGTGGAGTAGCCATCGCAATCCCTGAGAAAAAAGTTAGTCGTGTTTTGCTGTGTGTTGCCGTCGATTTAAGCCGTAATCGTCGCAGTTAACAACCTTGATGTCTGCGATAGGTCAACATTCCCCTCAGTCATCGAGCATCAGGATTCCACTCAGGCAAGGTTAACGGTTATAGTGACTATTATTAAGTGAAAAACCCTACGGGACAACGACGTCAAAATAGGAGCTATTATGACTTGGGAGTATGCGCTGATAGGTTTAGTTGTCGGTATTATTATTGGTGCTGTCGCCATGCGCTTTGGTAACCGTAAGCTGCGGCAACAGCAGGTCCTGCAAAATGAGCTGGAGAAAAGCAAAACCGAACTGGAAGACTATCGTCAGGAATTGGTTGGACACTTCGCCCGCAGCGCGGAGCTGTTGGACAACATGGCGGATGACTATCGTCAGCTTTATCAACACATGGCGAAAAGCTCCAATAACCTGTTACCTAACGTTCCCGGCCAGGATAATCCGTTTAAATACCGTCTGACCGAGTCAGAAGCGGATAACGATCAGGCACCGGTGAACATGCCACCACGCGATTATTCCGATGGTGCGTCAGGTTTGCTTCGCGGCGAGCGCCCGATTCGCAAATAATTCATTCAATTACCTTAAGCGTGAGGCTTTCTGGCCTCACGCTTTCCCTTCTCTTGTTCTACGCTTATTAAGACGTACACCGCAGGCTGCCATCACCCGAGCACGCTCCACAAACAGCGATAGTTACAATCTGCTGACGAAACAGCAGTGAACTTTACACATTGATCGTCAGTCTGACTCTTCACCGTGTCTTTAAGTTTATATATCATCGTTTTATTCATCCGCAGGCCGTGAGAGAGTTAATAACAATGAAAAAAACGTCATTATTATTTAGTGCACTGGCAATGAGTATAGGTTTGACCCTGTCCACGCTTCCCGCAGCGAATGCTGCGCTGCCTGCCGTGGTTCAAGGACAACAAACGCCAAGTCTGGCCCCGATGCTGGAAAAAGTCTTACCAGCCGTCGTCAGCGTGCATGTTGAAGGTACACAGGTACAGCGTCAGCGCGTACCAGAAGAGTTCAAGTTCTTCTTTGGCCCAAACTTCCCAACGGACAAACAAAATTCTCGTCCGTTTGAAGGGCTGGGCTCCGGCGTGATTATTGATGCAGCAAAAGGCTATGTGCTCACCAACAATCACGTTATCAATAACGCCGATAAAATCCGCGTCCAGCTTAATGATGGCCGTGAATACGATGCTAAGTTGATCGGTCGTGACGAGCAAACCGATATCGCCCTGCTCCAGTTGAATGACGCCAAAAATCTGGTCTCCGTGAAAATGGCGGATTCCGATCAGTTGCGCGTCGGTGACTTTGCCGTTGCCGTTGGTAACCCATTTGGCCTCGGCCAGACGGCGACCTCCGGCATTATCTCCGCACTGGGGCGTAGCGGCCTGAATCTTGAAGGGCTGGAAAACTTCATCCAGACCGATGCTTCCATTAACCGTGGTAACTCCGGCGGTGCGCTGGTTAACCTCAACGGCGAACTGATCGGTATTAATACCGCGATTCTGGCACCGGGCGGCGGAAATATCGGCATCGGTTTTGCCATCCCCAGCAACATGGCCCAGAATCTGGCGCAGCAGTTGGTTGAATTTGGCGAAGTTAAGCGCGGGCTGCTGGGTATTAAAGGCAGCGAGATGACGTCCGAAATGGCGAAAGCGTTCAACGTCGATGCCCAGCGCGGTGCTTTCGTCAGCGAAGTCTTACCGAAATCCGCCGCGGCCAAAGCCGGAATCAAGGCAGGCGACGTATTGACAACGATGGATGGCAAACCCATCAGCAGCTTTGCTGAACTGCGGGCCAAAGTTGGCACCACTGCGCCGGGCAAGACCGTGAAAATCGGCCTGCTGCGTGATGGAAAACCACAGGAAGTTTCCGTCGTGCTGGATAACAGCACATCGGAATCAACCAGCGCCGAAACGCTTTCACCGTCATTACAGGGCGCTTCCCTGACGAATGGTCAACTGAAAGACGGCAGCAAAGGCGTACAGATTGATAACGTCACCAAGGACACGCCAGCAGCGCAGGTTGGCCTGCAAAAAGGCGATATCATCATCGGCGTAAACCGCGAGCGTATTGAAAACATCACGCAGTTGCGCAAGCTGCTGGAAGCGAAACCGTCCGTTCTGGCGCTGAATATCGTCCGAGGTGAAGAAACAATCTATCTGCTGCTACGTTAATCGTTCGTCGTTTTTACGACAGCCTAACCGGCCAGAGATGACACGCCATAAAAAATCGGACACCGAGTCATGCGGTGTCCGAACTTCTCGTGATATCCTCCCCTTATCTCCCTTTCCACAGTAACTCACGGCCATGCTTGCTAAATTATTACGTTCAGCACTATTTGGTGCCCTTGTCGCCGGAATTATTCTGGCCGTACTGCCGTTTATCGGATCTGGCACGTCGTTTCTGAAAAGCAATGACAGAAACACTGATGGCTCGCCCGTAAGCTACCATCAAGGCGTCAACCGTGCGGCTCCTGCTGTGGTTAATATTTATAATCGGGTTGCCAATGCGGAAAAACCCAATGAAGTCGCCATTCATCCTCTGGGTTCTGGCGTCATCATGAATGACAAAGGGTATATTTTAACCAATAAGCATGTGATTAATAACGTGCAACAAATCCAGATCGAGCTGTCAGATGGCCGGCTGTACGAAGCCCGCGTGATCGGTTCCGATACCCTGACAGACCTGGCTGTGTTGCAAATTGATGGCGTCAATCTGCCCGTCATTCCCATGAATCCAGACCGTATCCCACACGTTGGTGATGTCGTCATGGCGATCGGTAACCCTTATAACCTAGGGCAAACCGTCACACAGGGCGTTATTAGCGCCACTGGCCGCGTCAGCCTCAGCACTTACGGCCAACAAAGAAGCCAGGTAGGACGCCAAAATCTGCTGCAAACTGATGCGTCAATTAACCACGGAAACTCTGGCGGGGCGCTGGTCAATACGCTCGGTGAATTGATTGGTATTAATACCCTCTCTTTTGATAAAAGCAGCAATGGCGAAACGCCGGAAGGCATTAGCTTCGCGATCCCCGTCGCATTGGCTACCAAAGTGATGGGTAAACTGATTCGCGATGGCCGTGTGGTTCGCGGCTATATTGGCATCAACGGTGTACAGCTCGAAAATATTGAGAACAGCACGTTAGCCAACAATCGCGGAGCTCAGGGTCGATTGACCGGCATTCTCGTCCAGACCATCGATCCCGGCGGTCCGGCGGATAAAGCGGGTATCCGCATTGAAGACGTCATTGTTAGCGTCAACAATAAGCCCGCGCGCTCGATTATCGAAACCATGGAACAGGTTTCGGAAATACCTCCCGGCACCGTTATTCCCGTCACGATTGAGCGCGATAACAAACAAATCACGCTACAAATGACGATTCAGGAATTCCCTACCCAATAGCGGCATCCAAGGCTACTTGATAAAACAGTATCAGCAGGTAAATAAGAAACCGGGTGGGAAACCACCCGGCTGATGGAGATCATTTGAAGAGAAAACGGGTGAAGCGCTTATTCGTGTTCTTTAACACGCTCGATGTTCGCACCTAAGCCACGCAGCTTATCTTCGATACGGTCATAGCCACGATCGATATGATAAATACGATCCACCGTCGTCACGCCTTCCGCAATACAACCCGCTAATACCAGACTGGCCGACGCCCGTAAGTCGGTCGCCATCACCTGTGCTCCCGACAGCTTATCAACGCCGTGGCAAATCACGGTATTGCTCTCGATCTCCGCCTGTGCGCCCATACGGATAAGCTCAGGCACATGCATGAAGCGGTTTTCAAAGATAGTTTCGGTAATCACACCCGTTCCTTCTGCGACCAGGTTCAGCAGGCTGAACTGCGCCTGCATATCGGTCGGGAACCCAGGATGCGGTGACGTGCGAACGGTAACCGCTTTCGGACGCTTACCGTGCATATCCAGGCTAATCCAGTCTTCGCCGATTTCAATCTCCGCGCCTGCTTCACGCAGCTTCGCCAATACCGCATCCAGCGTATCAGGACGGGTATTACGGCAGATAATCTGACCGCGAGATACCGCAGCCGCGACCAGAAATGTCCCGGTTTCAATACGGTCGGGCACAACGCGATACACACCGCCGCCCAAGCGTGCGACGCCTTCAATAGTGATTTTATCGCTGCCTGCACCGCTAATTTTCGCACCCAGCGTATTCAGGAAGTTTGCCGTATCAACAATCTCTGGCTCACGCGCCGCGTTTTCAATAATCGTGGTGCCTTCGGCCAGCGTTGCTGCACTCATGATAGTGACCGTGGCGCCGACGCTCACTTTGTCCATCACGATGTGCGCGCCTTTCAGGCGGCCATCAACCGTGGCTTTCACATAGCCTTCTTCCAGAACGATCTGCGCCCCAAGCTGTTCAAGGCCGTAAATATGCAGATCTACTGGGCGTGCGCCAATTGCACAGCCGCCGGGCAGCGAGACCTGTCCCTGCCCGAAACGCGCCACCAGCGGCCCCAACGCCCAGATAGAGGCGCGCATGGTTTTCACCAGATCGTACGGCGCGCAGAACACGTTAACCTCGCTGGCATCCACGTGAACGGAACCATTGCGTGTAACACGCGCCCCCAACTGACCGAGTAACTTCATAGTCGTGTCGATGTCACGCAGTTTCGGTACGTTCTGAATTTCGACCGGTTCTTCTGCAAGTAACGCAGCGAATAGGATTGGCAACGCAGCGTTCTTGGCGCCGGAAATGGTCACTTCCCCCGCTAAGCGAGTTGGCCCCTGAACACGAAATTTATCCATAGTCTTTGTATCTCAATGTCTTAATTCAATATTTCGTCACACTGATACCGGCAGTTTATCCCCACTCGTACGGGGAACCCTTAGAAACCGTTCAGTTTACGGTCGCGCTGCCACTCTTCCGGCGTATAAGCCTTGATCGACAATGCATGAATACGGTTATCCGCGATGTACTCCATCAGCGGCGCATAAACAGCCTGCTGTTTTTTGACTCGGCTCATTCCAGCAAAAAGTCCGCCCACCGCGATGACTTGAAAATGGCTACCATCACCAGAAACATGGGCTTCTTCCAGCGCTAATGCGTTCATCAGCACGTCTTTAATTTCGTTATTTTCCATCGCTCTCGATTTCTATGTCAGGGGGAGATGATTTACAGGGGGGTATCTTAGATGAATATGACGCTATCTTAAACAAAGAATACACCCCTTCAGACGATGCCTAAAGGGGCGAATCCGGTAGCCGGCGTTACCGCTTAAGACACAGGAATGATTTCATTCAGGTTATAGAGCGCAATGAGCGTTTTTAACCGATCGCTGGCACCAACAATCGTTATCTCTCCGCTCGACGACGGCTGTTGATAAACGTGCATCAGCAATGCCAACCCGGCAGAATCAACACGGTTTAGTCCTGACACATCCAGCGTGGTTTTACCCGCTAGCAGCGATTCACGCTGTTGCCAGAACGGTAACAGCGTTTCACGATCGAGATCGCCCGTTAATGCCAGCGTTGATTCCTGCGCCTGCCAGTTCAATGCGTTCGCCATGTTCGTACCCAAATTACTTTTTCTGATCCAACGTAATTGTCTGCTTCGCCGAGGATTCCAGCTGTTGAGTCAGACCATCAACGCCTTTCTGACGCAGTATTGACGCCCATTCGTTCTGCTTAGTGGTGATCATGCTGACACCTTCAGCAATCATGTCATACGCCTGCCAGTTACCGGTTTTACTGTTCTTACGCCATTGGAAATCCAGGCGTATCGGCGGGCGGCCACCGTTATCAACAATCGTGACGCGAATGGAAACGATATCAGCATTGCCCAGCGGCTGTTCAGGGGCGATTTGATAGCTCTGTCCGTTATACATCGCCAGAGCCTGGCCGTAAGCCTGCTCCAGATAGGCTTCAAACGCTTTGAAATAGGCATCACGCTGTGCTGGCGTCGCGTCTTTGTAGTAACGGCCAAGAACCAGCGCACCGGCGTATCTCACCTGTACATATGGCAGCAGCTCTTCACGCACGACAGTACGTAAATAATCAGGGCTTTGCTTGATTTTTGGCTGCTCGTTTTTTAAACGATCAAAGGTTTTTTCCGCCGCTTCATTCATTAAACGATAAGGGTTCGTTTGATCCGCCGCGTTGGCTAATGGCGCGACCACCAGTAAAGCCACCATCAGTAAACGTTTAAACATGCAGATATCCTCTTATGGATGTGAAGGAACAGGTTCGTTGCTGTGCTCAGGCGTTGCCGTAGGATCGGCACCCGTCACCGTACCCGATTGACTAGCATTATCCTCGCTATTGCTGCCGCTCTTATATAGGAATTGACCGATGAGATCTTCAAGCACCATCGCGGACTTGGTGTCCTGAATCACACCACCGTCCTTCAAAATCGTCGTGCCCATCTCTTCATCTTCAAAGCCCATGTTCAATGCCAGATACTGTTCACCCAGCAAGCCAGAGGTACGAATAGCCAGAGAGCTGGTATCGGGAATATGATCGTAACGCTGCTGAATATCCATCGCCACGCGTGGCAGATACGTTTTCTCATCCAGAGAGATATCCGCTACGCGACCGATGACCACACCGCCAATTCTGATCGGAGAACGCGCTTTTAACCCGCCAATGTTGTCAAACGTCGCGTACAAGCGGTACGTTGGCTCACTGCCGATCGATTTTAGATCGGCCACTTTTAGGCATAAAAAAAGAATGGCAGCCAGCGCGATCAACATAAACACACCAACCCAGACTTCAGTTTTCTTTGTTTGCATCGACTCAGTTCCCAAACATCAGTGCTGTCAGCACAAAATCCAATCCCAGTACTGCTAACGACGAGTGCACGACGGTTCGTGTCGTTGCACGGCTGATCCCCTCAGACGTCGGGATCGCGTCATAGCCGTTAAACAGTGCAATCCAGGTCACGGTAATCGCAAATACGATACTTTTAATCACGCAGTTCAGCACATCCTGACGCCAGTCAACCGCGCCCTGCATGGCAGACCAGAAGAAACCACTGTCGATACCTTTCCAGTCCACACCGACCAGCCCGCCTCCCCAGATCCCCACAGCGACAAAAATCACCGCCAGCAGCGGCATGCTGATTAGCCCCGCCCAGAAGCGCGGCGCGACAACGCGGCGCAGTGGATCGACCGCCATCATCTCCATGCTGGAGAGCTGCTCAGTTGCCTTCATCAGCCCAATCTCCGCCGTCAGCGCAGAGCCCGCCCGTCCGGCGAACAACAGTGCCGTCACCACCGGGCCAAGTTCACGCAGCAGCGACAGCGCCACCATCATGCCCAGACTAGCCTCGGCGCTGTACGTTGTCAGGATGATATAGCCCTGTAACCCCAACACCATGCCGATAAACAGGCCAGAAACCATGATGATAAGCAGAGACTGCACGCCAACGCTGTAAAGTTGTTTCACCAACAGCGGCCACTGTTTTTTAAATTCGGGTTTACCCACCAACGCATTAAACAGCATCAGCCCAGCGCGCCCAAACGTGGCACTGGTAGAGATTCCCTGACGTCCTAGCGACGCCAACGTCCGTAATAACATGGCTGCGTTACCCCTCTGAACCTAGCAGCGACGCTTTATAGTCACCCGCAGGAAAACGGAAAGGCACAGGCCCATCGGCGATGCCATCCAGGAACTGACGAACCTGCGGGTCATCATTCGCCCTAAGTTGATCTGCCGTTCCTTCCGCCACCACTCGCTTGTCGGCCACGATATACGCGTAATCGGCGATGCTCATCACCTCCGGTACATCATGAGAAACCACAATGCAGGTCACGCCCAATGCGTGATTAAGCTCATCGATCAGCTTCACCAACGTGCCTAACGTGATCGGGTCCTGCCCGACAAAAGGTTCGTCGAACATAATGAGTTGCGGGTCAAGCGCAATGGCTCTCGCTAACGCCGTCCGCCTCGCCATACCGCCGGAAAGTTCAGCAGGCATCAGCTCAGCAGCCCCACGCAACCCCACCGCTTCCAGCTTCATCATGACGATGCTACGCAGTAACGATTCTGGCAGTTGGGTATGTTCGCGCAACGGCCAGGCGACATTGTCAAACACATTCAAATCGGTGAATAACGCGCCGGACTGAAACAACATGCTCATTTTCTTGCGCGCGCTGTACAGTTCCCTGCGCGACAGCACCGGGATATTCTCGCCATCAAACCAGATTTCACCACTGTCTGGCTGTAGTTGCCCGCCAATCAGGCGTAACAACGTGGTTTTACCGATACCGGAAGGCCCCATGATCGCAGTGACCTTGCCTTTAGGAACATTCAGCGTGATGTCCGTAAAAATCTCTCGCTCTCCGCGCCGAAAGCTAAGACCACGGATCTCGACCAGATTAGTTGCCTCATGGTTCATTATTTCCATTCCTTACCAATCAGTACGCTTATAGAACATCTTTCACTCCAGCCTAACGGCTGACTTTCATTAGAGTGAGAGTTTTACAAAAACTTACCGTAAGTTCTTGTCCAAAATTGCGGCATAAACCGTTACCTGATTTTACTTATCGCGACAGGTTTTACTTTTTCGCCAAGCGCCGTCAGAATTAGCACTCATCACAGAAAAGGGCTTTTTGTGCGAAATTCGTCCAGAAATACTGACTTATTCGACAACAAGCCAGTGATTATACACTAAATAATTCGAGTTGCAGGAAGACGGCCTGCCAAGGCGAGGCTCAGAAATGAGCCGAGTATTGCCAACGCACCTGCGGCTTGAAGTATGACGGGTATATATCCTATTAAAGGACGCTGCATGCTTTTTGCAACACTACTCTTGTTCGTTGGTTTGCTATTACTGGTTTACGGTGCCGATCGTCTTGTCTACGGTGCCGCCGTGCTTGCGCGTTCTCTCGGCTTACCGCCTTTTATCATCGGCATCACTATTGTCGGCTTCGGCACCTCACTACCTGAGCTGATCGTTTCTGTTACTGCGGCCTTAAACGATCAAAACGATATGGCCGTCGGCAATGTTATCGGCTCCAATATCACCAATATTTTACTCATTCTCGGCAGCGCGGCACTCATTCGCCCACTCACAGTACATTCGACTCTGCTGCGCCGAGAGCTGCCGCTCATGTTGTCCGTCACTTTATTGTGTGGCGTTTTGCTGCATGATAGCTACCTGAGTCGCGCCGACGGCATGATGCTGCTCTTCGCCGCCAGTCTGTGTCTGGTGTTGATACTTCGTATGGCACAACAGGCACAGCGGGAAGGCGGCGACAGCCTGACTCGTGAACAGTTGGCAGAACTGCCGCAGGACGACAGCAATCAGATGGCTGCCGTGCTGTGGCTGATTCTCGGTATGATTATTTTACCCATGGCCGCCCGGATGGTGGTGGATAACGCGACCGTCATTGCGCGTTACTTCGATGTCAGCGAATTGACCATCGGGCTGACCATATTGGCGATCGGCACCAGCCTGCCTGAGCTTGCTACGGCCATCGTCGGGACGTTGAAGAAAGAAGATGATATTGCACTGGGTAACCTGATTGGCTCGAACATCTTTAATATTGCAATTGTGCTGGGCGTACCCGCACTACTCTCGCCGGGCGCACTGAATCCTCAGGTTTTTCAGCGCGACTATTGGGTCATGCTGGCGGCGAGCGTGTTGTTAACCGCACTATGCCTCAGCAAAAAACGCCATATAGGACAGGGCGCAGGCGCATTATTATGCTGCGCGTTTATCGCCTACCTTACGGTGTTGTTCTGTTTTTCATAAGAACCTGTTTTTCATAACTATGCGGTTCCGTTTTTCATCATAATCAGGACTATTGGTATGTCACAGTTTGAACACGATGCTCATCTAAAACAGCAGTCTGACCGTGCACTATCCGATCATGCAACACAAGCCGATCACGAACGACAATCCGATCACACGCAACAGAAGGGGCCTGAACTGCCAGCAAACTTCGATTTCCAGCAGGCAGGCAAGCAGGTACTGAGCATCGAGCGCGATGGGCTTGCGCAATTAGATCAGTATATTGACGACAATTTTACGCTCGCCTGTAAAAAGATCTTTCACTGTCAGGGCAAAGTGGTAGTGATGGGAATGGGCAAGTCCGGCCACATCGGCTGTAAGATTGCCGCAACCTTCGCCAGCACCGGTACGCCCGCTTTTTTTGTCCATCCAGGCGAAGCCAGCCACGGTGACCTTGGCATGGTAACGCCGCACGATGTCGTGATCGCGATTTCCAACTCTGGCGAATCCCATGAAATCCTGTCGCTGATCCCTGTTCTGAAACGACAGAAAGTGTTCCTGATCTGCATGACCAGCGCACCAGAAAGTACGATGGGTAAAGCGGCGGATATACACCTGTGCGTCCACGTTCCTCAGGAAGCCTGCCCGCTCGGTTTGGCTCCTACCACCAGCACGACTGCGACGCTGGTGATGGGCGATGCGCTCGCCGTGGCGTTGCTACAGGCGCGCGGTTTTACTGCCGAAGATTTCGCCCTCTCTCACCCCGGTGGCGCACTTGGCCGCAAACTTTTACTGCGTATCAGCGATATCATGCATTCTGGCGACGAGATTCCCCATGTCCCACACGATGCCTCGCTGCGTGATGCACTGGTGGAAATTACGCGCAAAAATCTGGGTATGACGGTAATCTGCGAAGCGGATATGAAAATTCAGGGTATCTTTACCGATGGTGACCTGCGCCGTATCTTCGACATGAATATTGACTTGAACAGCGCGCGCATTGCTGATGTGATGACCGCGGGCGGCATCCGAGTTGCACCGCAAACGCTGGCGGTGGACGCACTTAATCTGATGCAGTCGCGCCACATTACCTCAGTGCTGGTGGCAGAGAACGATCGTCTGGTCGGTATTGTCCATATGCACGATATGCTGCGGGCTGGCGTGGTTTAAAAAGAAAGGATAATTGTGAATGAGTGAAACCAGGGCGCAAACCGATACCTGTTATGGGCCTGTCGATCAACAGGTACTGGATAAAGCCCGTGAAGTTCGCCTGTTAATCTGCGACGTTGACGGCGTGATGTCCGATGGTCTGATTTACATGGGTAACCACGGCGAAGAGCTGAAAGCGTTTAACGTCCGTGATGGCTATGGTATTCGCTGCTTGCTGACGTCTGGCCTTGAGGTTGCCATCATTACCGGGCGTTCCGCAAAATTGCTGGAAGATCGCTGTAAAACACTGGGCATTAACCACCTTTATCAAGGGCAATCGGATAAGGTTTTGGCCTTCAACGATCTGTTGGATAAACTGTCGGTCACAGCAAATCAGGTGGCCTATATCGGCGACGACATGATCGACTGGCCAGTGATGGCACAGGTTGGTCTGAGCGTTGCCGTAGCGGACGCCCACCCGCTGCTGTTACCGCGCGCGGATTATGTCACCCGTATTGCGGGTGGCCGTGGCGCAGTTCGTGAGCTGTGTGATTTGATTCTGTTCTCGCAGGACAAGCTGGAGCATGCCAAAGGGTTGTCGATATGAGTAAAACCAAGCGTTGGCTGACCGCTTTTCTCGCCCTGTTGGTATTGATCCTCATCGGCTGGAATATTGCGGATGACGACACCGTATCGACACCGGATGCAAATGACCCTACTGTGCCAGTCTATACCAGCGAAAAGACCAACACTCAGGTATACAGCCCTGCGGGTAAACTAAGCTACAGACTGATTTCGGAAAAAGCGGAGTATTTCAACGATGAGCAGTTGAGTTGGTTTACGACCCCCGTTGCCACGCTGTTCAATGAACAAGGCATTGCAACCTGGTCAGTACGCGCCGATCGCGCCAAGCTGACAAAAGACAAGATGCTCTATCTGTATGGCCACGTCGAGGTGAATAGCCTGACAAAGGACACTCAGCTTCAGCGCATCACAACGAATAATGCCCAGGTGAACCTGGTCACGCAGGACGTCGCTTCCGATGATGAAGTCATCCTGTACGGCGCCAGCTTTACCTCAAGCGGAATGAAAATGCGCGGAAATCTGCGTAATAAAACGGCCGAGTTGATCGAAAAGGTAAAAACCTCTTATGAAATCCAAAACCAATAACCTGATGCGTAACACCCTGATCGCCAGCTCGCTGTTCGCCGTCAGCGTTTCCGCCTTTGCCGTGACTGGCGATAGCAACCAGCCTATTCACATTGATTCAGCCCAGCAATCTCTGGACATGCAGGGCAACACCGTGACGTTCACCGGCAATGTTGTCGTGAAACAAGGAACGATTGAAGTGAAGGCCGATAAGGTCGTTGTGACACGTCCACAGGGTGCACAAGGCAGCGAAGTGGTGGAAGGTTACGGTAACCCCGTGACGTTCTACCAGATGCAGGATAACGGCAAGCCGGTAAAAGGCCACGCGCAAAAAATCCGCTATGAGCTGGCCAAAGACCTTCTGGTACTGACAGGTAATGCCTATCTGGAACAGCAGGACAGCAATGTCAAAGGCGATCGCATCACCTATTTGGTGAAACAACAGCAGATGGAAGCGACCAGCGATAAAGGAAAACGCGTGACGACGGTGTTAGTCCCCTCTCAGCTTCAGGAGAAAGAGAACAAAAGCCAGCCTTCTCGTTCTCAACAACCGCAACCACGGGTCACTGAATAAGTTATGGCAACATTAACCGCAGAAAATCTGGCTAAGGCGTACAAAGGCCGTAAGGTCGTGGAGAACGTCAGCCTCACCGTCAACTCCGGTGAAATCGTCGGCCTGCTCGGGCCGAACGGTGCAGGAAAGACCACAACATTCTACATGGTCGTGGGTATCGTCCCACGTGATGAAGGACGCATCGCCATTGATGACGACGACATCAGCCTGCTTCCTCTGCACGAGCGCGCCTTACGCGGCATCGGCTACCTGCCGCAGGAAGCCTCGATTTTTCGTCGCTTAAGCGTCTACGGCAACCTGATGGCGGTGTTACAGATCCGTAAAGATTTGACGACCGAGCAGCAGGAAGATCGTGCCAACGAGTTAATGGAAGAATTCAATATTACTCATTTGAGCGATAGTCTGGGACAATCTCTGTCGGGTGGGGAAAGACGCCGCGTGGAGATTGCGCGTGCGCTAGCGGCAAACCCAAAATTTATCCTGCTGGATGAACCGTTTGCGGGCGTAGACCCGATCTCCGTACTGGATATTAAAAAAATTATTGAGCATCTGCGTGACAGCGGACTGGGCGTGTTGATTACCGATCATAACGTCCGCGAGACGCTGGATGTCTGTGAACGAGCCTACATCGTGAGTCAGGGCAACCTGATCGCCCACGGTTCACCGACCGATATTCTGGCCGATGAACAGGTGAAACGCGTCTATCTGGGCGAAGGCTTCCGACTCTGATAGGGTAATATTTTCTTTTTGCAGTACTTATGGGACGTTAGCGCGATTTATGAAGCAAGGTTTGCAACTCAGGCTTAGCCAGCAACTGGCCATGACTCCACAGCTCCAACAGGCAATTCGGCTGTTGCAACTGTCCACGCTTGAATTGCAACAGGAGATTCAACTGGCGCTGGAAAGCAATCCGTTGCTTGAACAAACGGATCAGCACGACGAAATCGAGTCATTCGAAAAGGCAGACAGCGATTCACTGGATACCGGTGAAGCCCTCGAGCAACGGGACATGCCGGAAGAATTACCGCTCGATGCCACCTGGGATGAGATTTATTCCGCGGGCACGCCGTCGGGCACTGGCACCGATTATCGCGACGAAGAACTGCCAATTTATCAAGGTGAAACCACGCAAACGCTTCAGGATTACCTGATGTGGCAGGTTGAGCTGACGCCGTTTTCAGATACCGATGCCGCCATCGCGACCTCGATTGTCGATGCCGTGGACAACACTGGCTACCTGACGGTGCCGCTGGAAGACATCCTCGACAGCATCGGTGACGACGACGTGACGCTGGAAGAAGTCGAAGCCGTACTTAAGCGCGTGCAACGCTTCGATCCTGTAGGCGTTGCTGCTCGAGACCTGCGTGATTGTCTGCTGGTGCAACTTTCCCAATTTGACAACAGCACGCCGCGCTTGCTCGAGGCTCGCCTGATCGTCAGCGATCATCTCGATCTGTTAGCCAACCATGATTTCCGCAGCCTGATCCGCGTGACTCGTCTAAAAGAAGAGGTGCTGAAAGAAGCGCTGGCGCTGATCCAATCGCTCGATCCCCGACCGGGACAATCGATCAACACCGGTGAATCTGAATACGTGATTCCTGACGTGCTGGTACGTAAAGTTCAGGGGATCTGGGCCGTCGAACTCAACACCGACAGCGTTCCCCGTTTGCAGATTAATCAGCAATATGCGGCGCTGGGTAACAGCACGCGCAACGACAGCGACGGGCAATTTATTCGCAGTAACCTGCAAGAAGCGCGCTGGCTCATCAAAAGTCTGGAAAGCCGCAATGACACGCTGCTGAAAGTGACCCGCTGCATCGTCGAACAGCAGCAGGATTTCTTCGAGCAGGGCGAAGAATTCATGAAGCCTATGGTGTTGGCAGACATCGCCCAAGCGGTAGATATGCATGAATCCACCATCTCACGCGTGACGACACAGAAGTTCCTGCACAGCCCGCGCGGCATTTTTGAGCTAAAATATTTCTTCTCCAGCCACGTTAATACCGATAGCGGCGGAGAAGCCTCGTCAACGGCAATCCGTGCGCTGGTGAAAAAGCTTATTGCCGCGGAAAACCCTGCGAAGCCATTGAGCGACAGCAAGCTCACCACGTTGCTCTCCGATCAGGGCATCATCGTGGCACGCCGTACCGTCGCAAAATACCGAGAGTCTTTATCTATCCCACCATCGAATCAGCGTAAACAACTGATTTGATCTCAACAGAGAAGGAAGACACTATGCAGCTCAACATTACCGGACACCACATCGAGATCACTGAACCACTGCGTGATTTTGTAAATGGCAAATTTGCCAAATTAGAGCAGTATTTTGACCGGATTAATCAGGTCAATGTGGTATTGAGAGTGGAAAAAGTTCAGCAAATTGCCGAGGCCACGCTCCATGTTAATGGTGGGGAGCTGCATGCAACCTCCGAGGCGGCAGATATGTACGCCGCGATAGATTTATTGATTGATAAGCTGGCAAGACAGCTCAATAAGCATAAAGATAAGCTCAAGCAGCACTAATTTTCTCCTTTGCCATTTGGTAAAGGAACAAACCCACGCTATCCGACGGATGGCGTGGGATCACCAGAAGTGAAAGCGTCGTTAAGTGAAAATAAAATGAGCCACGATCCCGTATTGCAACTCAGCACCGTGTTACGTCCTGAGTGCACCCGAAGCACCGTCCACTGCCAGAGTAAAAAACGGGCATTGGAAATTATCAGCGAGCTGGCCGCCAGGCAGCTTAACATTCCCTCGCAGATTATCTTTGATGCCATCCTGACCCGGGAGCGGATGGGCAGCACGGGAATCGGCGGCGGCATTGCCATTCCTCACGGTAAGCTGGAAGACGATAATGCGCTGGGTGCCATCGGTGTTTTCATCCAGTTAGAGCAACCGATCGCTTTCGATGCTATTGATAATCAGGCTGTTGATCTGCTTTTTGCCTTGCTGGTTCCAGCGGAACAATGTAAAACCCATTTGCATACCCTGTCGCTTGTTGCCAAACGACTGGCGGATAAAACGGTTTGCCGACGCCTACGCGCGGCGCAAAGCGATGAAGAGCTGTACCAGATTATGACGGAAGCGGGTTAAACCAGACGATCGTCATACTCACGATGACGGGCTATTCGCAGTAGAACGAGAGAATGCTTGCAATCCGTGCGCTAAGCCGTCATTTTTTAGCGATACATCATAAAAATCATGGCAATGAAAATTCGCCATCACGTTGCCAGAGGGGAGTCGTCAGATGGTACTGATGATTGTCAGCGGTCGCTCAGGATCAGGAAAATCTGTCGCCCTGCGCGCATTGGAAGATATGGGGTTCTACTGCGTAGATAATCTACCAGTGGTTCTTCTGCCAGAACTGGCAAATACGCTTGCGGCTCGTAATATTTCTGCCGCAGTCAGCATTGACGTGCGCAATATGCCGGAATCTCCAGAGATCTTCGAGCATGCCATGGAGCAACTGCCATCAAGCTTCTCGCCTCAGTTGCTGTTTCTGGACGCCGATCGCAACACGCTGATCCGTCGCTATAGCGATACCCGCCGCCTGCACCCACTGTCCAGCAAGAATCTGTCGTTGGAAAGCGCGATTGATGAAGAAAGCGACCTGCTGGAACCGCTGCGTTCGCGCGCCGATCTGATTATCGACACCTCAGAGATGTCGGTGCACGAACTGGCCGAAATGCTGCGTACACGGCTGCTCGGCAAGCGGGAACGCGAGCTTACGATGGTGTTCGAATCGTTCGGCTTTAAGCACGGTATTCCTATCGATGCGGATTACGTCTTTGACGTACGTTTCCTGCCGAACCCGCACTGGGACCCGAAACTGCGTCCGATGACCGGTCTAGACAAGCCCGTTGCGTCCTTCCTCGACCGACATACCGAAGTGCACAACTTTATCTACCAGACTCGTAGCTATCTCGAACTGTGGCTGCCGATGCTGGAAACCAATAACCGTAGCTACCTGACCGTCGCCATTGGCTGTACTGGCGGTAAGCACCGTTCGGTTTACGTCGCTGAACAGTTGGCAGACTATTTCCGCTCACGCGGTAAAAACGTACAGTCACGCCACCGTACGCTGGAAAAACGTAAACCCTCGTGATAGTCGGCAAACCAGTACAGCCAGGTAACCCATGACAGTCCGGCAAACGGTTGAAATCAAAAACAAGCTCGGTATGCACGCTCGTCCAGCGATGAAGTTGTTCGAATTGGTGCAGAGCTTTGATGCGGAAGTGATACTACGTAATGACAGCGGCACCGAAGCCGAAGCCAGCAGCGTGATTGCCATGTTGATGCTGGACTCGGCGAAAGGGCGTCTCATTGAGGTAGAAGCGACTGGCCCAGATGAAGATCAGGCACTGGCTGCCGTCATCAAGCTATTTGAAGCTGGGTTCGACGAAGACTAGCGATTTCCTTAGCTGGCTATCAGTACACCTTAGTGCTTCACTTTCCCTTCCGAACCTCCTACTATCTACCTACATAAATCATAATATTTTCTTATACCCCCTGCTCCTCTGGGAGCGGGGGGTAATTTTTATATCATCTGAAAATACCAACTGGAGAGGAGTATGACGAAACCTAACCTGACAATCAGTGAATTGGATGCAGAACGTCTGGATAAGTTATTGGAGCAGCCCGCCTTTGCGGACAGCGATATCGCACAGGCGTTGAATGAGGAACTGGATCGGGCAGAAATTTTGCCTTCAGCATCGATTCCCTCACATGTCGTCACCATGAATAGTCGGGTGCGTTTCCGCGATCTGAATACCAATGAAGAGCATATCCGCACACTGGTGTATCCAGCCGCGGTGAAGGACAGTCAAGAACCGCTGTCGGTGATGGCTCCGCTGGGCGCAGCACTATTGGGAATGCATGTGGGAAACACGATCGCCTGGAAATTGCCAAACGGTGAAGAAACGCGAATTGAAGTAGTAGAACTACTCTATCAGCCAGAAGCCGCAGGCGAGTACCACCGCTAAATCAGCAAGGTGCTACTCTGCTATAAATGCATGCTGATAAAGGCATAGAGTAACAGCCGTCGGACACTGCCGACGGCGACGGTTACTCGCGCAGAGTAAGCTTATTCCCCTGCGATCTTCATTTCAGGCAGCAACACGGAACCACACTGGATATTGCTCCGGGTTTCGATATCGTTCCCCACCGTCACAATATTGCGCAACATATCTTTCAGGTTGCCCGCAATCGTAATCTCGCTGACCGGATACTGAATTTCACCGTTTTCGACCCAGAAGCCAGATGCCCCACGAGAATAATCTCCCGTCACACCGCTCACACCTTGCCCCATCAGTTCGGTCACCAGTAGGCCTTTACCCATCTGTTTCAACATGCCGTTGAAATCTAAACCTTGTCCGGCAATCCGCCAATTGTGGATGCCGCCCGCGTGGCCGGTGCTCTGCATCCCCAACTTACGTGCGGAGTAGCTCGTCATCAGCCACGTCTGCAACACGCCTGCTTTCACAATTTCACGCGCCTGCGTCCGCACACCTTCGCTGTCGAATGGCGTAGAAGCCAGCCCTTTTAGCAAGTGCGGCAGTTCCTCAATCGTCAGCCACTCCGGCAGAATCTGCTGACCCAGTTTATCCAGCAGGAAGGTAGATTTACGATAAACGCTGCCGCCGCTGATGGCACCGACTAAGTGACCAAACAGGCCTGTCGCCACTTCCGCAGAAAACATCACCGGTGCCTGCATAGTCGGCAGTTTACGCGGTGACAGACGGGATAACGTCCGGCGTGCGCACTCTTCGCCCACCCATTCAGGGCTCAGCAAATCATCCAGCGCACGGCCAACGGTATAGGCATAATCCCGCTCCATATCACCATTCACTTCGGCAATCACGCAGCTGGACATGGAATGACGGCTGGAGCAGTAGCTTTTTAGCAAGCCATGGCTATTGCCAAACACCTTAACGCCGTAGTGACTGTTAAAGCTGCCGCCTTCAGTGTTAGTGATACGCTTGTCAGCCTGTAATGCAGCCTGCTCTGCACGAGCGGCTAATTCAATGCCGCGATCCGCATCCAACTCAGTTGGATGGAACAGATCCAGATCCGGCGCGTCAAACGCCAGAAGATCGCGATCCGCAGGGCCAGCGAAAGGATCGACTGAGGTATAACGCGCGATATCCAGCGCGGCCTGCACAGTACGGGCTATCGCATCCGGGCTAAGATCGGTAGACGATGCGCTGCCTTTACGCTGTTGGTGATAAACCGTAATGCCCAACGCACCATCGCTGTTGAATTCAACATTTTCAACGTCACCATAACGGGTACTGACGCTAATGCCCGTCGTTTTTGACACCGCGACCTCTGCCGCATCAGAACCGGCACGCGCCAGTTCCAGTGCCTGAGCAACCGCGAGTTCCAGCGCTTTACGCTGCTCTGCAACCTGAGTAGTTATCGTCATTGTTCTGCCATAATGAGTGGAAGAAAGCTCACCATCATCATCCCCGCAACGAGCACAAAAGGGGCGTATACTCTCTATACTTCGCGCAGCCAACGCATAGGCAACTTGAAGTATGACGAGCATAAAATGGTGTAGCATAATGCTTTCTAGTCTAACAGGATCTACGGACAATTTCGCACAAAGCCCAAACCTGTTAGTATCAGCCTCTTTTTTTCTGGTGGGCACGCTGTTCACCATCCCGGAGCCGCTACGCATCGCGTTAAGCATTGCTCCTGGACACTTTTTAGGAGCCAACCATGAAACAAAAACCCGAAGACTGGCTGAATGACGTCCCGGATAATCAAGAAGACGACGAAGATGATGAAATTATCTGGGTCAGCAAAAGCGAAATAAAGCGCGATGCTGAAGCACTGAAAGATCTCGGTGCGGAGCTGGTTGAGCTGGGAAAAAACGCCCTGGAGAAGATTCCGTTGGACGACGATCTGCGTGCAGCGGTGGAATTGGCACAGCGGATCAAGAGAGAAGGCCGTCGTCGTCAGCTACAGCTCATTGGTAAGCTACTACGCGCCCGCGATCCAGAACCGATCCAAACCGCGCTGGATAAGCTAAATAATCGTCACAATCAGCAGGTAGCCTTGTTCCACAAACTGGAACAGCTGCGCGACCGCCTGATTACCGAAGGGGACGATGTGGTTCCAGAGATCCTGGCACTGTACCCACATGCTGACCGTCAGCAGTTGCGTTCTCTGGTGCGCAATGCGCAGAAAGAGAAAGCGGCAAACAAGCCGCCGAAATCCGCCCGTCAGATCTTCCAATATCTGCGTGAACTGGCTGAAACCAAAGACTAACGACAATCGCGGGATGAGGGCATGGCTCACTCATCCCACGCTTTATCAATACTCGCTATGAGAGATATTTCGGCTTTCTTGCACCATCGGGTAATTTCTTGACAGGGTAGAATTCGGTTCGTATTCTGTCCAAAAGTCGTATTATGTACAAAAAGAAACCAAGGAATTATCATGTCCCTTGCAGAGCAAATCAAACCTATCACCTACCTAAAATCCAATGCGGCGGAGATCGTCAAGGAATTCGCGGTCAACCCTGAGCCCATTATTATCACCCAAAATGGTGAAGCTAAAATGGTGGTGATGGACATCACGGAATATGAAAAACAACAAGAAACATTTGCTTTGCTGAAGCTGTTAGCATTGGGGCGAAAAGCGTTTATGGAAGGTAAATATTCCGATGCTGAATCTTTTTTGGATGAAATGGACGACTGATAGCGATGAGAAACATTGTCATTCTTGACAGTGCCAAGGAAGAACTCAAAGACATTAAGCAATATGTCAGAGCAAAATTTGGCGATTCTGTATGGAACACGATCAATGCAGAATACAAAGTGGCCATCCAGCGCATTAAGCAAACACCTCAAAGTGGCAGCGATATTGACGAGCTGAAAGAACTTGGCGTCACAAATGTCAAATACATACTGGTCAGACAAACAAGAGTGGTGTACGAATTTGACGACAACATCGTTCTGATTCATCTGTTTATCAACACCAGAAGGGACTTCAGGACTCATCTATTCAAAAGGCTTTTAATTCAATAAATAACATTCACTATTGAATGAAACTCATCACATAAATAGCGCCCTGCTCGTACCGTCTCCCCCAATGTTAGTTACTTAGCGCATGCTGATAATCACGTAAAATCCCAGTTAATCGCCCTACTGGCGCAGTCACACTCGTGGGAAGCTGTTGTTCTGTCAGCATCTGCTGATAGCGTTCAAGCTCATCCAACAGCTGCGTGAAATAGCGACTACGTGTGCTATCGCGTCGGGCTGAAATCACCTGCTCCGCCGTCGCACGAATTTGACGATGAAAGGCAGACAGTGCTGTATTTTGCGGAATATCCAGCGTTCTCAGACGCTGGTGCATGATGATCAGCCACAGCGCGAGGCGATACTTGGCAATGTCATCAGGGAAGCGGCTCAGCAGTAGGAACAGCTGCTGGTATAGCGCTGGCAAGTGATTTTCCTTGCGCCGCGTCGTGTTAGTCGTCAGCGCCGAAACCGCGCCATACACAAAGCGGTTTAGTAGCGTTCTCCCCGTGTGTGCTTTGGTGTTATCCCGGATCAGCAGGATCACCATCAACGCCAGAAAACAACCGATGATCTGGCCGATCGCGCTGTCCAGAAACTGACTAATGTTGAATGTCATCGGGTTATCCAGTACCAGAATATTGATTGTACTGGCCAATGCCCCCAGCGAGCCCAGCCGACGCTTTTGTACTTCAAGACCAAGAAAGAAAGCCATCGCCCCCAAGCTTAGGCATAGCAACAGCATACTTTGCTGCGTTGATGGCATGATAAACATAAACATCAGCGCACCCAGCGGCAGCGCGTAGATCGTCCCAAACAGAAAATCTTTCGCCATCATCTGTGGATTCGGCAACCGCATGGCAAGCGACGTCACCACCGCAATCATCACCATACACACGCTGCCAGAGGTCCAGCCGGTACTGAGCCAAAACAGGCAACCCAGCGCCGTCGCCACGCCGGTACGTAAGCCGTTGATCATGGCATGATGGGTTTCGGCTGATGGCGCTTTAACTTCAACATCGCTGTTCAGCACGTCAGCTTCAATCGCCGTGATACGCCCGTTGGTCTGCACCCCTTTCGCCAATAGCAGATAGCGCGTTGCAGCCCCTACCCAACTGACCAGCGTAGGCGGCACGTCACGGCTGTCAAGCGCGATCAGATGGCGCAATGCTTTCACACGGCAATGCACATCACGGAATGACTCAACGGGCTGATCTAACACCCGTTTCAGGCTACTTTTTACGGGAGTCGGTACGTCCTGCAAAATCAGGTAGGTCTCACACGCCTGTGTAATCATCGTGAGCGATTGCGTATGCAGCGACGTTAAGCGGCGATTGCTATTCTGCCAGCGCGAGGACTCCAGCATCAGGCTGCTGTGCATGCCGTTTAGCGCAGTCGTTTTGCGCACCAGCGCGTGCCATGCCGCATCTATCGCTTCTTTCTCCGTCTCGCTCATGCTGAGTTGCAGTAACCGATACTGATCCACTAATAATTCGCCGATACTGCGGTCAACATCCTGCTTGATCGAACGGGGAGAGAACAGTAAATCAGCCAGAATGGCGCAGACGATGCCCAGCACAATCTCGCTACAGCGCTCCACAGCGAACTGCGGCGTCAACAGCGGCGTCCCCTGCGTCGACACAATAATAATCAGTGCGGTATAGCCTGCCAGCCCGAATACATAGGCGTTTTCAACTTTAACCAGCGAGGATACCCAGGTGCAGAAACCTGCCCAAATACAGCACAACATCAGCATTACCACAGGGGCACGAACGGTGGCAATAATGATGACAAGTGCGCCAATACAGCCGATAAAAGTCCCAACAATACGCAGCATGCCACGATGGCGAATCGCACCGGAGAACGGTTCACCGCCTGCGGCAAATGCCGGGCCAGCAGCGACAATTGCCGCCGTCAGCACCGACCAACGTGGGGTTTCTAACTGGAGATGGAACCCCAGAAACAGGGACAGCACAATCGCAAAACTCAGTTTGAAAGCAAAGCGAAGGCGTGCAAATTTCGGTGTCGTAAAGAACATGGGGCGGGTCAACGACGCAGTTTTCATCATCGCCTCACTTAGCCAAACTCACGCAGGCGATAAAGCAGGCGAATGAGCGGTGACGGTTTTTTATCATTGTTGACCTGCTCGCCGGTAATCACCACGGTCGCCGTGGTACCAGCCGGATAGAGGTCACCCATTTGCCGATCGAGACGAATTTTTACCGGCACGCGCTGTGCCAAACGCACCCACTCCAGATTGGAATCTACGTTAGCCAGGCCTTTCGTATTCGCACTATTGCTGCTGTTATTTACCCCAGCCGCCACGCTATCGACCGTACCGTAAAATATTTTTTCGCTACCCAGCGGCGTGATTTCCGCACGATAGCCGCGGCGGACACCTTCAAGTTTGGTCTCTTCCATGTACGCCAGCAGGTAAAACGAATCCTTCTTCACCAGCGCCACTGCCGTATTACCACGTTCGATAAATTCACCGCTCTGCACATGCAGGTTGGTCACCCAACCGTCGGCAGGGGCGCGTACCACGGTGCGCTCCAACTCCAGTTTCGCCAGCGACAATACCGCCTGCGCTTTAGCAAGCTGGTGTGTTGCGGTTTCTAGCGCATTGCTAGACTGATCGATATTTTCCTGTGACATCGCGCTGACGCCCAGCCGCGCACGACGTCCTGACTCCCGACGTTTTTCGGTTACCAGCGCCTGATAGTAAGCAACATCGGCTTCCGCCTGCGCAACAGCCTGGTGGTAACGCGGCTGATCGATGACAAACAGCACATCGCCTTGGTTCACCAGTTGATTGTCCGTCACGCGAACATCGCTCAATAAGCCGCTGACATCCGGCGCGATTGCCACCACATCCGCAGTAAATTTAGCGTCACGCGTCCAGGGCGATTCGGTATAAAACGCCCAAACACGGAAAATGGCCACAATCGCACACAGCACAACCACCAGCGTGATGACAACACGGCTCAGTTTTTTTATCAGCACGGCCTGCTGCCTAAACAAGGTTAAAAAGAAATTTTTCACAGATGCCTCACAGGCCGTAACGGAACAGTAAATAGAACAAGCAGCAGAACAGCGCGCTGTTAAACAGCGCCGGATGCCAGACAAAGTCATAGATCCCCGTTGGTTGCAGCAGGCGATTCACGACAAAAAATAGGGTCAATGACACCAGCAACACAAAAAATACGGGGGGAAATGACAGACCGAACAGCACCATAACCGGGAGTGAACTCATCCTCTTTTCCTTTTTTCTATTAGGTAGCGGTAGCGCGCAGGTTCGCTACCGGATGGTAAATTATGTTGTCTGATACTGACGTTCAGCATAGACAAAAGCGCTTCATCCCGCAGGCTGGCTGCCAGCGAATGAGATAGCGTTAAACTGATGAGTAGCGATGACTAACGATGGGAAATCAGCGTATTACTTATATTGAGTAAATAATTATAATCATTGAGGACCCTGAGCAGACAATGTTCCACCCGGCACCACCGGATAGGCTATATTATGGCTGCTTATTATCACCTTATCTACATAGTGTGATCTAAATCACTTTTAAGCCAGAGTGAATAATGGAAAGACTAAAGAGTATGTCGGTATTTGCCCGCGTGGTGGAATTTGGTTCTTTTACCGCCGCCGCTCGCCAGTTGCAGATGAGCGTATCCGCCGTCAGCCAGACCGTCACCAAGCTTGAAGATGAACTACAAATTAAGCTGCTTAACCGCAGTACGCGCAGTATTGGGCTGACGGAGGCGGGGAAGATTTACTATCACGGCTGCCGTCGCATGCTGCATGAAGCACATGAGGTTCATGAACAGCTTTATGCCTTCAACAACACGCCGATCGGCACGCTGCGCATTGGTAGTTCGTCCACCATGGCACAGAATGTGTTGTCCACTATGACTGCGGAGATGTTGAAGGAATATCCCGGTTTGTCCGTCAATCTGGTCACCGGGATTCCCGCTCCCGACCTGATTGCCGACGGATTGGATATCGTCATTCGCGTCGGTGCGCTACAGGATTCCAGCCTGTTTTCGAAACGCTTAGGTTCGATGCCGATGGTAGTTTGCGCCGCGAAAAGCTATCTGGCGCAGCACGGCACACCGGATAAGCCAGCAGATATGGTGAACTTTTCCTGGTTGGAATACAGCGTACGGCCCGACAGCGAATTTGAACTAATCGCACCGGAAGGCATTTCGACCCGCGTCACGCCACAAGGGCGTTTTGTCACTAACGACCCACAAACGCTGGTACGCTGGCTCAAGGCCGGAGCGGGCATCGCATACGTTCCGCTGATGTGGATCGTGGACGAGATCAAGCGCGGCGAAATCGAGATTCTGTTCAATCGCTACCACTCCGACCCGCGCCCGGTCTACGCGCTCTACACTCGCAAAGACAACCTGCCGCTAAAAGTACAGGTCTGCATTAACTACATGACGGAATACTTCAAAAACGTCGCCCTGACGTATCAAGGCTATCGGCAAGACCATGGCGAGGAAAAAAAATAGGTTGTGCAAAGAGGAAAATGCGAGGCGTTTCCCTCTTTCATACAAAACACATCCCCATACCACCATTCGTGCGTTATACCTCTTTCTTTCGTTCAAGAAAGTAAAAATCACATGGATGACGTACGAATAAATTCGTACAATATGGGTGAAGGGATGGGATTCAAGGATGCCAAAAAGCAGCTTATTGTCTGTTTGCAGTCGGGTAATGTGTTGCATGAAGCCAGAGGGAACATCAGTACGAAGAACTTGCTGGCAACTGGGCAAGCATCAATAACAGAACTCATTGATATTATTTATCAATCTGCGGGGACATCCTACGCGTCTTCACCCCATCATTTTGCAGCGCATATTGATGTTCATATCATCCGTTGCCGCCATCGGGGAATACCGTGGTATATCAAATGGTATTTTACCGAGCCGGATTGTGTCTTTATTAGCGTCCACCATTGAGGCGATGACATGAAAATTTTCAAAGTCGGCGATACACAGTCCATTATCTGTAACACATGCCAGTCACTTGAAACTGCGACATTTCAGCTTAAAGACGTCCCATTCAGCGACAACAGTGGCGTGGTGAGACAGGTTTTGGTTGGCGTTTGCAATCGCTGCGGGAATGTTGCCACCATTCCCCATCAGTCTACGCCCATGATTAAGAAAGCGCTGGATGTACAGCGTAAGGCGCTGGAAAGCAGAGTCCCTGCGCACATGATAGACATCCTGAATCTGGCAAGTTGCGAATTAGGTGGCGAGCCCGATTTTATTCCCACTCTGATGAAATACTATCTTCATACACTGGCGGCCGACCGCATAGCAGCACAAGATATCCCGCGTTTTCTGCAAAGTGATTTGGCAAAAGGAAAATCCGAGAAACGTCTTTCTCTTAAAGGCAGACATGTCGCGGCAGACATCGACGAACTAAAAGCCGCGACAAACATCTCCAGCACAACAGACCTGTTAAAAGGCATTGTTCTCAAAATTAAGGAAGACGTCTTGGTACAGCGAGATGAAATACACATCCAGCAGCTCAAGTCGATTATTGCCGCGGTTTCCTGATTTTTTACTCCATTACCTCACAACCCAAGAAAAAAACCGCGCTCATAAAGCGCGGTTTTAAAGGAGGATCAGAGCAAACTACGCCGTGCCGCCAACGGTCAGGCTTTCCAGCTTCAGCGTAGGCTGACCCACGCCGACTGGCAGGCTTTGCCCTTCTTTACCACACACACCGACGCCTTTATCCAACTCTAGATCGTTGCCGACCATAGAGATCTGTTGCATCGCTTCAATGCCAGAGCCAATCAGCGTCGCACCTTTGACTGGCGTGGTGATACGACCTTTTTCGATCAGGTACGCTTCGGACGTCGAGAAGACGAACTTGCCAGAGGTGATATCCACCTGACCCCCGCCAAAGTTTGGCGCATACAGGCCATATTCGACGCTGGAGATAATCTCCTCCGGCGTGGATTTGCCAGCCAGCATATAGGTGTTGGTCATACGCGGCATCGGCAGATGCGCATAAGATTCGCGGCGACCGTTGCCCGTCGGCGCAACGCCCATCAGGCGAGCATTCAGCTTGTCTTGCATGTAGCCTTTAAGAATACCGTTTTCAATCAGGACATTGTACTGCCCCGGAACGCCTTCATCGTCCATTGAGAGAGAGCCGCGACGTCCGCTCAACGTGCCATCGTCCACCACCGTACACAGCTCTGACGCGACGAGTTTACCCATCTGCCCGCTGAACACTGACGTACCGCGACGGTTAAAATCACCTTCCAAGCCGTGACCCACCGCTTCATGCAGCAACACGCCCGGCCAGCCTGCGCCTAGCACTACAGGCATCGGCCCTGCGGGTGCGGCCACCGCCGACAGGTTAACCAGCGCCATGCGCACAGCTTCTTTCGCCCACGCATCGACGCGCGGTTCGCCGTCCGTCACTTCCCAGAAATACGCATAGCCGCCACGCGTGCCGCCGCCGCTGCTACCGCGCTCACGTTTACCTTCAGCTTCAACCAGCACGCTGAT
Source organism: Pectobacterium punjabense (assembly GCF_012427845.1). Taxonomy (NCBI): domain Bacteria; kingdom Pseudomonadati; phylum Pseudomonadota; class Gammaproteobacteria; order Enterobacterales; family Pectobacteriaceae; genus Pectobacterium; species Pectobacterium punjabense. The sequence continues at coordinate 340,446 of NZ_CP038498.1, read as the reverse complement.
TGACAGACGCACCAGTGGACGCACATCCGCCGCCAGCGTGCCATCGGTCGCAGCCACCAGCACCAGTTCATACACGCCAGTCAGGCTCGCTGACACTTCCTGCACCCGCGTATCCGCAGCACGAGCAACCGTATCCGCACGTTGCAACAGTGCAATTTTATCCTCACGCGTCAGACTATCCAGCGGATTCAACGTCGGATAGAGCGCACGATGTGACACTTCACCCAACGTATGCGCCGTTCCAGTGCCCTGTTCCCGTACAATACTGCGTGCTGCCTGCGCACTCTGATGTAATGCATTCAACGTGATCTGATCGGCATACGCAAACCCGGTCTTTTCACCGTCAATCGCCCGGATACCCACGCCCTGATCGATATTGTAAGACCCGTCTTTAATGATGCGATCTTCCAGTACCCAAGATTCATGGTAGCTGGACTGGAAATAGAGATCGGCATAGTCCAGACGACGCTCATTAAGCGACCCCAGCACAGCGGCGAGATCGTCAAGATTCAATTTATTGGCGGTGAGTAACTGCTCACTGACAAACGAAAGGCTCATAGTTTTTCACTCTTTATCAGATAATCGGCTGAGTATACTGCGCTGCCCTAACGGCATTATTCGCCTTTCTTCTTGTTCGGCTCACGCAGCACTTCCTGAATCTTTGGCTGATCGAGGCTACCGGAAATCTGGTAGCGAATCAGCGAAATCTTGTTCCATAGCGGCGCCAGCACTTTGCTGGCAGCAAACACCGCGGCCCCTATAACCGGATTGACAGCAAATGCGGTCGCCACACCCACCGTCGCAGAAATTTCCGGGGCGATAACTGCTTCCATATTGACCTGTCGCTTAGCGAGGTCGAGATCGCCTTTCATCGCGATATCCGCCTCCAGCCCGTCGATCAGCATATCATCAGTATGCAGCACGCCGTCTTTAATCCATGCAGTACTGCGAATCGAGTCGAAATAGAACCCCCGACCAAACGTATCGCTAAAATCAAACCGCAGCTTACGCATCAGCGCATCGAAGCTCAATAAACGCAGCAGTTGCCCTGCCTGACCGGCGCCCACTTCGGCAATTTCACCTTTGCCAATGCGTGTGTGCAATATCCCACTCAGGCTGGCAATATCCGGCGCCCAAGGTGTACCACGCCAATACAGATCGTAATCCACATCGAAAGAACCGGCCTTCAGCGGTGAATCGACACCAAACCAGTTAGCATTCTGCTCCAGACTCTCCCCCGTCAGACGGCCTTTTAGCGCGGTCCGTACGCCTTCTGCGTTTTCCTGCCAGGTACCGTTGACCGTCAGGCGAGCCTTACCTGTATCAATGAGGCCGTCCGTCAGCGTTAGTTTTTCCTTTTCTGGTAGTAGCGTTCCCTGAATACGCCCCATATTCTGCCCGATAATCCAGCACTGGCGGCAGTTCACCGCCAGCGACGGCCAGTCTTCAAAGCTGATGCTCGGATCGTTCAGCGGCGATTTTTTCTCCGCCAGAGCCACCGGATTGGTCGCTTCATTCCCTTTCCATTGAGGATTGTAGTAGAGATAATTGATGTCGCTGCGCCACATGCCACGATTAGGTATCGCAACCGTTCCGTCAATTTCGCGTCCTTTCGCCTGCACTTCACTGCCGCCAAGCGTATTTTTGCGCGTAATTTCCAGATCGTGCCACTGCTGTCCCAACAGTTGCAGCTCGGACGTCCGCAGCGTCACCACTTCAGGGAAACGAAGAGAACTCCGCGCTTTTTTCCCTTCCACTGACGCCGAGGTACGCAGAGATGGCAAAAGCCCCAGCCAGCTTTCAGCATCCAATGGCGGAAGATCGAGCACCAGCGCGGCATCTTCTGGCAATTCAGGCGCTGCCGTTGCCGCATTTTGCCAGCTTGCCCGTGCCAGCGTCACGTTATCGCCTTTCAGCAGCCATTGGCTATTGAAGTGGTTGTCCTTACCCAGCCGTCCCTGCATAGTAAAACCATTTAAGTCACCGCTGGCTTTTACCTCTAGAGGTAAACTCTCGCCAGTTGTCTTAGTTAGCGGGTTAGGTAAGTGACTGCTTACTTTGTTTAAATCAGCCTGTACATCAACATTGTAGGTGGTTTTACCCGAGTGCGGCAGGTTGACAGCAACCGTACTCTTCCAGCCTGCCGTGCCGGACAGCGCTTTGCTTGCCGATGCCGGTAAACCGGGCAATAGCGCGGGTTGCCACTCACCCTGCAATCCTACATTCACCAAAAAAGCCTTCGCTTGCTCTTCTGTTGTGAAGTTGACTGCCATCGGCTGATTCAGCCAATTTGCCTGTAGCGTTTCACTGCGTAAATTGCCGTTTTCATAGCGGAACTTACCCGTGAGATTCTTAATCGTGGTATCCAACGGTTTGATGTACAGACTGTTATTGTTTAGCGTAATATCGCCACTGGCGCGGACATCATCACCAACAAGCGGAATATCCAGATGCAGTGTGCCTTTCACCGGCCCGCCAATTTTCAGCTCATCCAGTGCCGTACCCAGCGAGGATTTCAGCGGCGTCTGATGAAAATAGTTGCCCACTTCAGGCCCTGAACCATCCAGTTCACCATCAATAAGCAGCATCTCTTTTTCATAATCGGGAATGACTGCACTAATATTTTTGCCTGCCACCTTACCTAGCCAGGTTTGCGGCGCAAACATCCACAGACCGTTGTTGGCAAAATCCAGATTGATATCCAGCGGCGTCAGCGCAGGCCAGCCAGGCTGAAACTCAAAGGTGGCCTCTTTCACCGGCACCCAGACTTCAAACTGGCCTTCGTTGTGCATAAACGGGAAATGCTGCGGATTACCGGCAAAAATTAGCGTGGCGTTATCGACACGGCCGCCTTTCAGCGCACCGCTCAGGTAGTCCACCAGCTCGGTGCCCATAAACAACTCGGGATAATAGCGCCAGGCATCCGCCGCATCGGTCAGCCGGATGCCAGCCAGAATATCCAGCTTCGGTTCTTGCTTGGTAGGCTGTTCATAGCGGAAATCACCGTTAGCCCACAGTGATTTCGCCTGCACATCCAGACCATGGCTCCAGAGCGCCAGCCCCTGATCGTCGTCACGCCAGTCTATCGTGCCGCTGGCCTGCTTGATTTCAAGCGGCGCGCGGAACATATCCACATAGGGCAACGTGCTCTGTTTTAATGCGACGCTAACCTGGCCACGTTCGGCGCTACCGCGCGCAGAACCGGAAAAGTGATCGACTCCTGGCAGCAGTTTCCACTGCTTCCAGCTTACATCCTGCCAATTGGCGTGAAAGCGGCTTCTCTCTGGCTGTTGCAGAGGGATATCGACGGCAACGGCATTCAATGTGCCCTTCGGTTGCAGTTCATCCCAGTGCGCTTTCAAAGCTGGCGTCGTACCGGACAACAGTGGAAGCAGCGTGCTTACCCGCTCCAGCGCCAGATTACTGGCTCGAATGCGTAGCTCTTCCTGCCGATCGGGCCCCAGCATGTGTTCATTTTTTGGCAGCCAGAGCGCGGAGAGCCGGCCTTTCGGCCAGGCGATGCCATCCGTTGCCAGATTCAACTCAGGAACCTCCACCTGCCAGCCGTTTTCCTGACGACTAACATGCAGCGTCATGTCATCGACATTCAGGCGATGTGCATCGCTACCTTCGCCCCAGCTTGCCGTCCCCTGATTGAGGAGCACATCACCACTGTGGATACCACCATCACGGACATTGAGCCACGCCGCCAGACTAAAATCAGCACTTTCCAGCCCGGTATTGCTTTTCATCCAGCGGCTGAGCCACGGCTTCATATCGATATTGTCCGCTTGCAGATAGAACGTGCCGTTGCCAAGCAACCCCCGTTCATCGTGCAAATCCATGCGCATCTGCACCACGCCATGCTGGCCGTTAAAGCTCGACAGGCTGATCAAACCTTCTGCACGATGCCGTTTGTCGGAGTTCAACCAGGTCAGTTGAGGAATACTCAGCTCCGCTCGGGAACCGGAAGGGGTAAGAAAGGTAATCTGGCTATCGCGCAGGTCAAAGTGGTCAAACTGGCGCAGGAAAAGATCGCTGACCTTCCCTGACTCCATCAGTTTGCTATCCTGCTTTTGCCCGTTAAATTGGCTATTAAGATCGAGCTTTAACTGATGAAACGTGAGATCGCGAAACTGCCAGCGCCCGTGCAACAGCGACTGCCACACATCCAGTGCCAGCGTAATGCGCTCAACCTGCCAGTCTGATTCCGGCAGCGACGTGCGAAATTTTTCAATTTCCAACGTGGGGCCAAAGGATTCCCAACGCCCCGTCATTGAGCCGATTTCGAGCGGGACGCCAGCAGCAGACTGCGCCCAGGTCACCAGTTGTGGCCGAAAATGATCGAGCTGTGGCAGCACTAGTCTTAAGCCGCTGACTAACAGCGCAACCATCACGACAAGCGTGGCACCCGTGATGACGAGTATTCCGGGCAGTCGCCTCACTAATTTCTCCTTCTTTCGTCGCCGACGACGAGCGCACGAATTTACATCATTACGACGTCAAACTGCTCCTGGCTATACAGGGGTTCGATTTGTACTTTAACCTGTTTACCGACGAAAATTTCAACCTCAGCTAACGCGTGCGATTCTTCACTTCTTAGCGCCTCCCCGACAGCGGGTGAGGCATAGACGAGGAAACGGTCGGTGTCATAAGCGTGGTGGACGCGCACGATTTCACGCATGATTTCATAGCAGACGCTTTCTACCGTCTTCACCGTACCACGACCATGACAGGTCGGGCATTCGTGACACAACACGTGTTCGATACTCTCACGCGTGCGTTTGCGCGTCATCTCAACTAATCCTAGTTGAGAGAAGCCGTTAATACTGGTTTTGACCCGATCTTTACTCAGCGCCTGCTCCAGTGAATGCAGCACCCGCCGACGATGATCTTCGTTATTCATATCGATGAAATCGATAATGATGATGCCGCCGAGGTTACGCAGTCGCAGTTGTCGCGCAATCGCCTGCGTCGCTTCCGTATTGGTATTGAAAATGGTTTCATCCAGATTGCGGTGACCAACGAATGCTCCCGTGTTGATGTCAACGGTCGTCATCGCTTCTGTCTGGTCGATGATCAAGTAGCCACCGGACTTCAATTCAACCTTTCTGTCCAGTGAACGCTGAATCTCATTTTCCACATCAAACAGGTCAAAAATCGGCTGTTTGCCCGCATAGTGTTCAAGTTTGCGGGTCATCTCCGGGATATATTCGGAAGTAAATTCCAGCAGCGCTTCATACGTCAGTCGGGAGTCAATCCGAATACGATCCAACGCCGCACCGGCGAAATCACGCAAAATTCGCTGCGCGAGCGCCACTTCGCCGTAGAGTTTACATTTGGTCTGGTTGCGTTTTTTGCGCTCCATGACCTTGCCCCACAGACGCTTCAGGAACGCGGCATCCTGCGAAAGTTCTTCTTCACCGATCCCTTCCGCAGCGGTGCGAATGATAAAACCGCCGTCATCATCACAATACTCCGCGACCGTTTTCTTTAAGCGCTCGCGTTCCGCTTCGCTCTCAATACGCTGTGAAACACCAACGTGCGAGGCTCCGGGCATAAACACCAGATAGCGCGATGGCAGCGTGATATCGGTCGTCAGACGCGCGCCTTTGGTTCCCAGCGGATCTTTAACCACCTGAACCATAAGATCCTGTCCCTGACGCACCAGTTCGGCGATATCACGGACGTGAAAATTCTTCTGTTCGTCACCAGCAACGCATTCGGTGTGCGGCATAATATCGGACGCGTGCAGGAATGCCGCTTTATCCAGACCGATATCCACAAATGCCGCCTGCATGCCTGGCAGAACGCGACTCACGCGGCCTTTATAAATGTTACCGACAATGCCGCGTTTCGCATCACGCTCAATGTGAATTTCTTGCAGAATGCCGCCGTCGATATAGGCAACGCGCGTTTCTGACGGTGTAACGTTTACCAGTAACTCAGCAGTCATGTTTTCCTCTTGCACTCCGCAACGCAGCAAAATTACTGAATAGTTCGTGAGTTTCTACCAACGGTAGTCCAACCACCGCGTAATAGCTCCCGTTAAGCGACCGGACAAAGCACCCACCTTTGCCCTGAATACCGTAAGCCCCGGCTTTATCCATCGGCTCACCGCTGGCAATGTATCGCTCGATATCCTGCGACGAAAGCGGACGGAAGGTAACATCGGTTATCACCAGACAACTCAAGATATCGTCTTTATCTGCCAGCGCGACGGCAGTCATCACCTGATGTTGTTTCCCAGACAGCTGGCTCAGCATCTCTGCCGCGTGGGTTTCGTCGTGCGGTTTTTCCAATACCTGACCGTTCAGCACTACGATGGTATCTGCCCCCAGCACGGGCAAATCTAACGGTGCAATCGCGACGCCTGCGGCCGCTTTCTCATGCGCCAGACGCCGAACGTAAACGTCCGCCGCTTCCTCCGGTAAACGCTGTTCTTCCACCGCCGCATTCAGCACAGCAAAAGGAATGTCGAGCTGCGTAAGCAGTTCGCGACGACGGGGAGAAGCGGAAGCCAGATAAAGCAGGGTCATGAATCACCTTATTGCACAGTAAACTGACGACGAATTTTACGCATCAGCAGGAACAGCCACGGCCAGAGTACCCCATCAACGACGCTGTTCCAGAGCGTTTCCGGTCGGAAAGAGACATTAATAACTAAAAATTCCGCCCAGAACACCGTGAGATCCATCAACAGCGACAGTAGCATGACAATTAATGCCTGCTGCCATAACGCCATATTACGGAACAGCTGGAATTTAAAGGCCACCAGATAAGCAACAATGCTCAACGCCAGCGCCCGTACTCCCAGTGTAGACCCAAGAATCAGGTCCATAATCAGACCCAATATAAATCCTGTCCCGACATTGACCCGATGCGGCAATGCCATAACCCAGTAAATAAGAAACAGCGTCAGCCAAGAGGGGCGAAACATGTAGATTTCATCCGGCCACGGCATAATCTGCAACACCATAGCGATCAGAAAAGACAGCCAGATAATCCAGTTGCCATGCCTGCGATAACGGTTCATTGGCGACCTCTCGGCGACTCGGCAGTGGGCGCAGCGATATCAGGTGGAAGCGGCGGCCCCATTTCATCAGGTGAAGGTAACACCTGCGGCATCATCTGCATCAGGCGCTCATTGGCAACCCGATGCACTTCCGCTGGCGGCAGCGACGTATTGGCGTTATTTTCCACGCCCCACAGCAGCAATAGATAACGTAGACGCTGTAACCCTGCCGTCGGGCGAGCCTGAATTATCGTATAAGCTCGCTGCGTATCCGCTTTGACCGATGACACCACCGCGACCGGATACCCTTCAGGGAAACGCCCGCCCAGACCCGATGTGACTAACACGTCGCCCACTCGGATATCGGTATTATTAGGCAGATGCTCCAGTTGCAGATCATCGGTACAACCATTACCAGCGGCAATCACGCGGATATCATTGCGTAGCACCTGAATCGGCAACGCGTGGGAAACATCACAAATCAATAAAACCCGGCTGGTAAACTGGCCAACCGCCACAACCTGACCCACCACGCCTTTATCGCTAATGACCGGTTGCCCTTCATACACGCCGTTCGTCTGACCTTTATCAATCACGACCTGATCGCTGTAAGGGTCGGTTCCGGCGGACATCACCTGCGTGACCATCTTCTGCTCATCCTGACGCAACGGAGAGCCCAGCAGTTCGCGTAGCCGTGCATTTTCCTGCTTGAGCTGGCCTAGCAGCAAAAGGTCACTGTTTTTCATCAACAGTTCCTGACGCAGCGCGGTATTTTCAAGGCCTAATTGCTCACGAGTGGCCAGCGACGCAGACATATTGTCTAGAGCCTGACGCGGCCCATTTGCCAGAAAGTAGAATGGGCTGACGGCGGTATCCATGTACGTTCTGATTTTGGCGAACGAACCGAGCCGACTGTCCGCAACGATCACGACAATCGCGGTAACGACAGTAAGAAAAAGTCGTAATTGCAGGGAAGGCCCCCTGCTAAAAAGCGGCTTCATAAAGTTTGCGTATTCCTCGACAGCAACCTCAAATCGCTCCTGGCGATTTTTAACGTCACAAAGCAGCGCCCCATAGGGCTACAGGCAAATAAAAAAGGGGTAACCACGAGAGATGAAAAACGCAGGCGTTCATCCATCCGGTCCCCCCTTTTTCCAGACAGGATTACTCCTCGCTGAACAAATCGCCACCGTGCATGTCGATCATTTCCAGCGCTTTGCCGCCACCACGGGCAACACAGGTCAGCGGATCTTCAGCCACCACAACCGGAATGCCAGTTTCTTCCATCAGCAAACGATCCAGGTTACGCAGTAGCGCACCGCCGCCGGTTAACACCATACCGCGCTCGGAAATGTCGGAAGCCAGTTCTGGCGGACACTGTTCCAACGCGGCCATGACTGCGCTGACGATACCCGTCAACGGCTCTTGCAACGCTTCCAGAATTTCATTGGAGTTCAGCGTGAACCCACGTGGAACACCTTCTGCAAGGTTACGGCCGCGCACTTCAATCTCAAGCACTTCGTCGCCCGGATAAGCAGAGCCAATTTCATGCTTGATACGTTCTGCCGTCGCTTCACCGATCAGTGAACCATAGTTACGACGAACGTAGTTGATGATCGCTTCATCAAAGCGGTCACCGCCAATACGCACTGAAGAGGAGTACACCACGCCGTTCAGCGAGATCACCGCAACTTCCGTCGTACCACCACCAATATCCACTACCATGGAACCCGTCGCTTCAGATACTGGCATACCAGCACCGATCGCAGCCGCCATCGGCTCTTCGATCAGGAACACTTCACGGGCACCTGCACCCAGCGCAGATTCGCGAATGGCGCGGCGCTCAACCTGTGTCGCACCGACCGGCACACACACCAATACACGCGGGCTTGGACGCATAAAGCTGTCGTTATGCACTTGCTTGATGAAGTGCTGCAACATTTTTTCCGTGACCTGGAAATCGGCAATAACGCCATCTTTCATCGGGCGAATCGCCACGATATTCCCAGGTGTTCTGCCCAGCATCTGCTTGGCATCATGGCCTACTGCTGCCACGCTTTTTTGGGAACCAGCACGATCCTGACGGATCGCAACCACAGAGGGTTCATTCAGTATGATGCCCTGCCCTTTAACATAAATTAGGGTATTGGCGGTACCCAGGTCGATGGACAAGTCGTTGGAAAACATGCCACGAAATTTCTTAAACATAACTAAAGGATAATCCTGCAAGCTGGGGGCGAAAAATAAATCCGCCTACTTTACCAACCACACGAAGCAGCGACAAGGCACGAAAAGGCTCTGCTTCGGTGAAAAATAAGTCTGCGTTGCGCACGTCGGCATCAGGGAGAAGACACAGAATGCCGTCTCCTCAGGCAGCAAGGCATTTTACCCCTGTCTACCCGACAGAATTGCACTAACACAGGACATAAAATCTAACATTTAATCGGATTGGCGCTAACGTAAGCACACACTAACCGATTTAACAAACGCCTCATTCTACGTCAATTTGAACAGGACGTTTATACTAAACACGATGCTGCGGTGAATATTTTTTCAGCTCATCCGTTACGGGGACTGATGCGGCAAAAAAATCGCCTTGCCCGCCATAAACCCCCTTGCCCAGCAGCATCCGCCACTCCTCTTTGGTACGCACACCAGCAGCAAACACACGGGTTTGCGTGCCTTTACAGGCCTCGGTCAAACTTTGCACAAAAAGCTGATTTTCCGGGCGACGCTCAAGACTGCGTACCAAACCGGGATGAAGCTTGATGACCTCCACGGGCAGCGACTTAATATACGTCGTGCTAACCAGTGTCAGACCCGCCTGCGTTACCGCCAGGCGACAGCCTAATCCCAGGATTACAGTAAGAACCGGGCGCAGGCGACCGATATATTGACAAACATCGGCCTCAGCAAGTTCAAATAAAATGCGCTGCCGCTGCGTTTTCGGACATTGCAGCAATATTTCTTTCAGCCAGCGCAAGAAAGGCTTTTGCAAAAGTGAGTCCACACTTACCGGTAAAGCCAGCGTTTCTCCGGGCCAGTTCGCCGACAAATCAACAATACGAGCGACAAGTTGGCGATCATAGCTGGTCGCCAACCCCAACTGTTGAACCAAAGGCATGTACTCTGCGGCGAGCAGTTCCTGTTCTCCGTCATAAATCCGACTCATCATTTCACGATGATGCACAACCCCTTCTTTGGTGACAGCAGGCTTCTGATACAGCCGCGGCCCGCCACGCGCCAACGTTTGTTCCAGCAAGGTTCGCCATTTCACGCTGCCACGCCCTTTATCCGGCACCTGCCTGTCAAACACGCACCAGCTGTTACCGCCCTGCAATACCGCATTACGCGTCGCGTCCTCCACACTTTCCATGACCTGCTCAGCACTTTGCCCACCGCGATAGGCGCAAATACCAATGTGAAGAACCTCCTCCCGATCGATAAGTGGACAAGCAGGGAGAATATCAATAGCTTTCACCAGTTGCGTGGCAATCGCATTGGCTTCCTTTAACGTACTGTGAGGGAGTAATACGGTGAAATCGCTGCTGAAATAACGTGCCAGCAGTGCGGAGGGATAACGCATGACAAACGTCGACAGCAGGTTGACTAACGTAAAGCGGTATTCCTGAAGGAGATTGTTATCACCATGCGTCTCCTGCAACGTTTCAAAATCTGGCACGCGGATCATCATTACAATACCGTGAGTCCCCACTTCTTCACCATCTTCCAACTGCGTGGTCAGTTGGTTGTCAAAAAACAGACGATTACTCAGTCCGGTTTCAGCATCCTGTGCGGCAAAGGCGCGGATTAAGGTATCGACCCGCCCGCGTTCCTCACGCGCTTCCACTAAATCGGACAACAGCTGATCGAGAGCCCCGCTAGTATTGACGGGCCATTCACGTACCGACCCCTGCATCACTGATTCACGTTCGCCTTTGAGAATACGCTGCGCACGCTTTTCCAACTCTTCCTGTCCGGCAGTCTGCTGGCGGAGCCAGCGGATGGAGAAGTACAGCATCAGGAGCATCACGCCAGCGGCCAACAAAACCGACAGGGTAGACACCACAAAGCGCGGTAAACCAATCAGTGGGTCGACATATTTTAAGGCGATCGTCATGTTCAAATGATGCATCAGCGGGAATTCGACTTCATGATAGAGATGCGTGCGTTCCCAACTGGCCTCAGGCAACTGTATTGAATAGAGGGTAGCGTCGTTATCCTGGATCTCCAGCACGACAATACCCGCCGTTTTCATCATCCCCGGCAACCAATACTGGATATTTTCAGGCGATTGCACTAATAACGCCTGATCGATACTGGCCGTGACCTCACGCAGCTGTTGCTCCGTTCGCGACTGGCTATAGTAACAGAGGCTAAATATGCTACTGAAAAGCATAAGAAAAATGGCGAGCGCCGTCAGCAATACCACGAGTATCGAGAATCTGGTCGTAAATCCCATCCCTGCGTCCTATTCCAAATAATTGTCATTTCTGCGAGTTTGTTGTTTTTTATCAGTTCGCATAGGCAAGCAACATAGTACCTTTATTAACAAAGAGTACCTGTAATAACTATACCCTAAATAATTCGAGTTGCAGGAAGGCGGCGAGCGAGGGCATCCCGATGAGCTTACTCAAGTAAGTGATTCGGGTAACTAAGCGACGCCAACGCACATGCAGCTTGAAGTATGACGGGTATATAGTCGTTAATGACTTCCCCATTTTAATCCTGCCACAGGAGATAGCCCATGCAGGCTTTAGTTCTTGAACAGTCAGACGGACTGACCCACGCTCAGATTCGCGAGATTGACGCAGAGCAGCTTCCCGCCGGGGACGTGACGGTCGATATAAGTTGGTCCAGCATTAATTATAAAGATGCGCTTGCCATTACAGGCAAAGGCAAAATTATTCGTAATTTCCCGATGGTTCCAGGGATCGATTTTGTCGGTACTGTAGGGCACAGCGACAGCGATCGGTTTACCGTCGGCCAGCCTGTCATCCTGACCGGTTGGGGCGTGGGTGAAAACCACTGGGGTGGTTTGGCACAGCAAGCACGTGTGAAAAGTGATTGGCTGGTGCCGCTCCCTGCTTCTCTGGATGCGCGTAATGCCATGATCCTTGGCACAGCAGGCTTTACCGCGATGCTGTGCGTGATGGCGCTAGAAGATGGCGGCGTGACACCAGAAAGCGGCGACATTATTGTGACGGGTGCCAGCGGCGGCGTTGGCAGTACCGCTGTCGCCCTGCTTGCAGAGCTAGGTTATCAGGTAACCGCCGTCAGCGGCCGTGCTGATAATACCGATTATCTGAAAAAACTGGGCGCCAAACAGGTGCTGGATCGCAGTGAATTCAGTGGAACGCCTCGCCCATTGGAAAAACAACGCTGGGCTGGCGCAATTGATACCGTCGGCGACAACGTGCTGGCAACGCTGCTGGCACAGATGGACTACAACGCAACAGTTGCTGCATGTGGTCTGGCTGGCGGTATTGCGCTGCCAACGACCGTGATGCCATTTATTTTACGCAATGTTCGCCTGCAAGGCGTGGATTCCGTAATGGCACCGCTTGCTCGCCGCCAGCAAGCGTGGGAGCGTCTGGCTACCATCCTGCCTGAGTCGTTTTATCAGCAAGTCACGCAGGAAATCGGGCTGGAAGACGTACCAGCCACCGCCGCTGCGCTGCTGGAAAACAAAGTCACTGGCCGCACGCTGGTGAAAATCAGCTAACGCATTTCGTTGACGTATTAATTTGCGGAACGAAAACGGTGATAATGGAATAGAAGAGTAAAGCGTCCGCGACAGGGACAAAGGTGTCAGGAACGCCTTTGAACGTCGCTTGCGACGGCCCTGAAAGGGTGAATCTCAGGGATGAGATTCATATCTGCGCGGCTCGAGCGTACATGGATGTATTTACAGCGTCTTTACGATCTATCCATTATCATCGCTCAACGCATTATCAGTAATCTCGAGCGCTGTTACACCCTGCAAAAAAGTATTTCCTCTCTCCTACCGCGGTTTCTACCGCAATTCATCTATACTCGTCATACTTCAAGCTGCATGTGCGTTGGCTGCGTTCACTCACCCGAATCAATTACTTAAGTAAGCTCATCGGGATTCCCTCGCTTGCCGCCTTCCTGCAACTCGAATTATTTAGAGTATGTAACTAAGTGAACGGCAAGCAGTAAAAACGCCACTTTGCGTCAACAATAATAATGACTGGCGGGAGTTCACATGCAAAAACATCGCAAGTTCACGGAAGCCGACGTTACCCCGGAATCCCTCTTCTATCAGCGTCGGCGCGTCTTAAAAGCGCTGGGTATTTCTGCGGCAGCGCTCGCATTGCCGCTTTCCGCACAGGCTGACCTGCTGGCCTGGTTTAAAGGCAGTGATAAACCCAAAGCACCGCCGGGTAAACCGCTCACATTTAGCCAACCTGCCGACTGGAAACTCGATCTGCCGCTCACACCGGAAGATAAGGTCACGGGCTATAACAACTTCTATGAATTCGGCTTGGATAAAGCCGATCCCGCAGCCAATGCTGGCGGGCTAAAAACAGAAGGCTGGACCATCAAAATAGACGGCGATGTCGCCAAACCACTCACGTTGGATATCGACGATTTGCTAAAACGCTTCCCGCTGGAAGAGCGAATCTACCGTTTTCGCTGCGTAGAAGCGTGGTCAATGGTTATTCCATGGGTTGGGTTTGAGCTGGCTAAGCTGATTAAATTCGCCGACCCCACCAGCAATGCGCGCTACGTGGCGTTTCAGACGCTTTACGACCCGGAACAGATGCCAGGGCAAAAAGATCGCTTCATGGGCGGCGGGCTGGATTATCCCTATGTAGAAGGGCTGCGGCTGGATGAGGCCATGAACCCCTTGGCGCTGCTGGCCGTTGGGGTTTATGGCAAGACACTGCCGCCGCAAAACGGTGCCCCCATCCGCTTAGTCACGCCGTGGAAATACGGCTTCAAAAACATCAAATCCATCGTACATATCCGGTTCACTCGTGAGCGCCCCCCTTGCACATGGAATCTGGCGGCCTCGGACGAATATGGTTTCTATGCCAACGTTAACCCCCATGTGGATCACCCGCGCTGGTCGCAGGCCACAGAGCGCGTCATCGGTTCCGGTGGCTTACTTAACGTTGAGCGTCAACCCACGCTGCTGTTTAACGGCTACGCAGAACAGGTCGCTTCGCTGTATCGCGGCCTGAATTTGCGCGACAATTTTTAGCCATAACATCTTGCCGGGATAGGAACTCACCTCAGTATGAGACTGACTTTACAACATATTAATCGGCTAAAAGTGCTACTCCATCTGGCAGGTTTTCTGCCGCTGCTGTGGTTGATATTGTCGGTCGATCAGGGGTGGTTCAGCGCCGACCCTGCCAAAGATATCCAGCACTTTACCGGCAGAATGGCGCTAAAGTTGCTGCTGGCGACGCTGTTAGTCACGCCACTGGCACGCTACGGCAAGCAGCCGCTATTGATTCGCTGCCGCCGTCTCCTCGGACTATGGTGTTTTTTCTGGGCGACGTTACATCTGGTAAGTTATGCGTTGCTGGAACTGGGTCTGAACCATCTGGCGTTGTTGGGTAAAGAACTGATATCCCGCCCGTATTTAACACTGGGGGTCATAAGCTGGCTGATTTTGCTGGCGCTGGCCGTGACGTCGCCACAGATAATGATGCGCAAGTTGGGATCGCAATGGCAAAAATTGCATAATTGCGTCTATTTAGTCGCCATCCTTGCGCCTATCCACTATCTTTGGTCAGTTAAAACGCTCTCACCGCAGCCTATTTTGTATGCGCTCGCGGCGCTGATATTGCTGCTGTTCCGTTATAAGAAATTTCGCCAATGGTGGCGCTAAACGCCGCGCTAGCACAGGAAAAGCCGATTGTGAGCCGCAGTAAAACTGACGCTGTTTCACGCCTTGGTGCAGGAATATCTCCGCAGATAAGACCAGTATTTAGCTGCGAATTGCCACGATATGGTTATAATGCACGACTTTACTTTCTCGGGTCGGACAATTTGCATCACGAAAGGTGACAAACGAATAGCTTCGCGCTATTTTGTGCGACACGGTTTTGGCAATCTTGGTCAATCGCGGGAGATAGCAGCACAATGGCAGAAAAGTTTCACATTTTGCTCTTGAACGGTCCAAACCTGAATCTGCTAGGAACCCGAGAGCCCGACAAATACGGTAAGACGACGCTAGCAGACATTGTCCGCGAACTGGAAACTCAGGCGCAGGCATTGAACGTGAAGTTTTCCCATCTGCAATCCAACGCGGAACATGTTCTGATCGATACCATCCATCAGGCCAGAGGAAACACAGACTTCATTCTGATTAACCCGGCGGCATTCACCCACACCAGCGTTGCGCTGCGTGATGCCTTGCTGGCGGTCTCGATTCCGTTTATCGAAATTCATCTGTCCAACGTGCATGCACGTGAGCCTTTCCGTCATCACTCCTATCTTTCTGATGTTGCGGTCGGCGTGATATGTGGCCTGGGGGCAGATGGTTATCAGTATGCTTTACAGACGGCGGTAAAACGCCTGTCAACTTCCAATTAAACAAAAGAGTACGGAACCACATCCATGGATATTCGTAAAATCAAAAAACTGATCGAACTGGTTGAAGAGTCCGGCATCGCCGAACTGGAAATTTCTGAAGGTGAAGAATCAGTACGTATCAGTCGTGCCCCAGCAGCGGTTAACTACCCGATGATGCAACAGGCCTATGCTACGCCAATGATGCAGCCACAGCCTGCTCTGGCCGCCGCCGTTGCACCAGCGCCAGTGGAAGCTGTTGCCGCACCGGCTGCCATCAGTGGACACATCGTTCGTTCTCCAATGGTTGGAACCTTCTATCGCACCCCAAGCCCGGATGCTAAAGCATTTGTGGAAGTGGGTCAGCACGTCAACGTTGGCGATACCCTGTGCATCGTCGAAGCCATGAAAATGATGAACCAGATCGAAGCCGACAAATCAGGCGTGGTTAAAGCCATTCTGGTCGAAAGCGGTCAGCCGGTTGAATTTGACGAGCCACTGGTTGTCATCGAATAACGAGGCTTATCATGCTAGATAAAATCGTTATCGCTAACCGCGGAGAGATTGCGCTGCGTATTTTGCGTGCCTGTAAAGAACTGGGCATCAAAACCGTCGCCGTTCACTCCAGTGCGGATCGCGATTTGAAACACGTATTGCTGGCGGACGAAACCGTGTGTATCGGCCCGGCACCGTCAACAAAAAGCTATCTGAATATCCCAGCGATTATTTCCGCTGCGGAAATCACGGGTGCCGTCGCGATTCACCCTGGTTACGGTTTCCTGTCCGAAAATGCGGATTTTGCCGAGCAGGTTGAACGCTCTGGCTTTATCTTCATCGGCCCGAAAGCCGACACGATTCGCTTGATGGGCGACAAAGTGTCAGCCATCACCGCCATGAAAAAAGCGGGTGTTCCAACCGTACCAGGTTCTGATGGCCCTCTGACCGACGACATGGACGCTAACCGTGTTCATGCAAAACGCATCGGCTATCCGGTCATCATCAAAGCCTCTGGCGGCGGCGGTGGTCGTGGTATGCGCGTCGTGCGCAGCGACAAAGAGCTGGAACAATCCATCAACATGACCCGTGCTGAAGCCAAAGCGGCTTTCAACAACGACATGGTTTACATGGAAAAATATCTGGAAAACCCACGCCACGTGGAAATTCAGATTCTGGCCGATGGTCAGGGACACGCCGTCTATCTGGCCGAACGTGACTGCTCCATGCAACGTCGCCACCAGAAAGTGGTGGAAGAAGCGCCAGCACCGGGCATTACGGACGAGCTGCGCCGCAATATCGGCGATCGCTGTGCCAAAGCCTGTATCGATATCAACTATCGCGGTGCGGGTACGTTTGAGTTCCTGTACGAAAACGGTGAGTTCTACTTCATTGAAATGAACACCCGTATTCAGGTAGAGCATCCGGTCACCGAAATGATTACCGGCGTGGACCTGATCAAAGAGCAGCTGCGTATTGCTGCCGGTCAGCCGCTGTCGATCAAGCAGAAAGACGTTAAGGTTCGCGGCCATGCGGTAGAATGCCGTATCAACGCGGAAGACCCGAATACGTTCCTGCCAAGCCCGGGTAAAATCACGCGTTTCCACGCGCCGGGTGGCTTTGGTGTCCGTTGGGAATCACATATTTACGCGGGTTATACCGTACCGCCGTATTACGATTCCATGATCGGCAAGCTGATCACATACGGTGAAACGCGCGAAATCGCAATTTCCCGTATGAAGAACGCGCTGGCTGAACTGATCATCGATGGCATCAAAACCAACATCGAACTTCAGATGAAGATCATGAGCGACGAAAACTTCCAGAGAGGTGGCACGAACATCCACTATCTGGAGAAGAAACTCGGCTTGCAGTAAATACTGCGCAATCGAGTCAAAAGGCCAGCTTATGCTGGCCTTTTGTTATTTAGGGTATATATGCCTTCGGGAATTAATACTGGTAAGCAACGCCTAACCAGTAGTTACGCCCTTCCTCAACATAGCCTTCCTGATAAGCGTAAGCCGAATCAAACAGATTATTGACCGATGCATTCACGCTAAAACCAGCACCCAGCCGATAATCCACACGCACATTGGTCACCGCAAATCCTCGCGTTTTATCGTTATTATCTGAATTATTGAATCCCCAGCTACGCGCTTCTTCCATCACCGTAATACTAAGCGGCTCGAAAGGCGTGATCGTTGCCCAGGCAAATATCTTATGCTTCGGCAGATCCACAATGTTGCCGATTTCTTTACGTTTCACATCGCTATGAATCAGCCCATAGTTAACCCCGACAGTTAGCCAATCTTTGACATCGCCGTGAATACCCAGATCCATGCCGTAATAATCCACCCGGCCGCTGTTACGGTTTTGGATCAAACTCGGCGTAATGTTATGTGACAGAATCGCATTTGATACCCGGTTGTAGTACACGCTGGCATCGTAGCCCCAGCCCTCGGTCAAGCCCCCGCGATAGTTCAGCTCAAGGTTTTGCGCACGCTCTGGCGTTAAGTTTGGATTAACCAATGCGGTCTGATTTTTGGCTGGCTTAGAGGTGGTATAACGCTCTTTCAGCGTAGGGAAACGGCTGCGTTCAGACAGCGATAATTGTAGCTCATCGCGATTATCGAAGCGGTATTTCGTCATCATCTGCCAGTTAAAGGCATCCTGATTGTTTTGGTCATAATTTGTTAGTGCACCGTTTTTCTCATGCTTCAATCCCTGTTTGCTGTCACGCCAGTCATAACTGACGCCAAATACTGCATCCAGCTTATCGGACACATTCCATTGGTATTCGCTGGCCATCGACCAGGTACGGTCCTTATAGCGATCGTATGGCGCGTTAATCGCCCCTTTCTCACGATGCACGTCATCTTTCCAGTGTACGGCGAACGACAGCAAATCCAGTTCGCGCATATCAATCCCTAATTGCAGCCCCGCACCATTACTGAAATCGGCATAGTGGCTATAGTTACCACTCTTATTTTTGAAATCCGCCAGCGTTTTATACATCAGCAAGGTATTTTCAAATTCATCGTGATAGAAGCGGCTTTTCAGCGTCATTCTGTCGCTTAGCGTTGTGGTGCCCTGATAGTAATAGCTTTCTTTGTTGTAGTCCGGCCATTGCCAATAGCGTCCTGACTGACCGCTGTTGCCTGCATAAGGTGGCGTATTCTTCTCACCTTCCTGATTGATGTAGGTAAACGTATATTCATCGGATTCTCGCGGCGTAAACCCGACCTTAAGCATGCCGCGTTTGTCATCGTTGCCAGAATTCATCCGCTGACCTTCGCTACCGGCAATCGGGTTATCAACCCCGTGAGGCAATCCGGTAAACCGCTGCTTCTGACGACTGCCGCTAATCTGGAAGAATCCCATATCGTTTTTTCCGCCAAACGACGCATCCATGTTATGCGCATTGTCACGCCCGCGCGCCCAGCCCTGATTCAAACGCACGTTCGCTTCCAGCTCTTTTTTCGGCCGCAGCGTCGTCAGGTTAATCGCGCCCCCCATTTGATTCGGACCCTGCAACAGTGAGGTATATCCTTTAGACACTTCCACCGCCGCCAGATCGGAAGCCTGAAAACGGCCAAGATCCAGGTTCCCGTCGTAGGGAACATAAATCGGCACGCCGTCGAGAAAAACCGGCACCTGCCGGCTATCAAAGCCACGAACTTTCACCTGTTGCTCACTGCGCCCGCCTGACTTTTGTAGCGTCACGCCCGGCACGATATTCAGCGCTTCCGCCACATTGCGTCGATTTAGCTGGTTAATCTGTTCCTGATTCACGATATCGTTAGTCGCCGCAACCGGACTGCTCCACACCGTCATCACGTCTTTATCCTTCGTCTTCTCAACCGCACCACCAGAGACGGCGTACGCACAAGAGATAGGTAATAAACTGGCGGACAACAACCAACTTAATTTTTTTATTTGCATGACATTGTTCCCTTAAAAAAACATATTGCTGTATAAAAATTTACATAACGATAGGTGTCGCAACTTCCCGTCATCCGGGCTTTCAGGAAGATGGCGTTAACGTTTTGGCGTTAAAACGACACGAATATCGGCAGAGGGTGCGTGGTAAGGCGCAGACGTGACCAGCAGAGCAACACCGGTTTCAGCATAGCGTTGAACCGTTTGCAGGTTGATTCCTCCCGCCGCAGACACCTTACATGCGGGCGCATGGTCGGCAGCGTAAGACAGCGTGGCGATCACCTGTTCAGGCGTAAACTTATCAAGCTGTAGAATGTCGGGCTCGGCGCTGAGCGCCAGTATCGCCTCATCGGGATGATCCACTTCCACGATGATGGCTTTCTCCGGTGCCGCGTGGCGTAGTTGGGCAACATGGACAGCCCAATCGTCCTGATTCGGCAAAAAACGACGATGGTTCGTAAATAACAGCACCGTTTCTGCACAGCCCAAACGGTGCACAATCCCGCCCCCAGCTAGCACGGCCAAGACCGAGAGCTGTTTCGTGCCCGGAATAAGTTTACGCGTACAGGCAATCTGCCCAGATGGAACCTCGCGGGTATAAATGGCCTTCATTTGATACAGATACTCGCTGACGCCGCAGCACCATTCCAGCACGTTCTGCGTGACCTTCCACCCTTGATGTAACGCGGCAGCTTTTCCCGTTGCGGCAAGCACCGCTTCGCCGGGCTGCACGCGAGCGCCTTCCTGAACGCCATACGTCACTCTTAATCCCAACCGCTGCAGTAAACGTTCCGCCACCGGCATTCCGCTGACACATCCCCCCTGACGATGGAAAAACGTGATTTCCCCTTCCTCTTGCCCAATTCCCAACGCACGGGTAGTTAAATCGCCATACTGAAGATCTTCCAGCAGGAGTTGGTCAAGGTACGAATCCGGGATGTAAATCATCGCGTAAACTCCGCATGTGGCACGACATCCCAATAGACAAACGCCCAATCCCTTGTCGGCGAAACGAGCGGAATATCATCATGTTGGTGCTTATCGTAATAGATTCTCAGGCGCTGTATTTCCTCTTCATTCAGCTTGCCTAATGACCAAGCCACACCTTCCGCAAAACGTTCAAATGTTTCGGCATGCCTTTGGCAATTCTGCCCGCGAATAAAGCTCACATTGGCGTGAATACCCATGCGATAGAGCATATTTACGGCATAGATGTAGTTCGGTAGCGATGTCGACGTTCGCCCGATAGCCGCCGAGATGCGAGGATCGACAAACGTAGGGGAAACCGTGTGGGTGGTATACACCCGCAAGCGGGCTTTCTGATTCAGCTTGTAGAGTGCGGCCGCCAGATCCATGACCAGCGTCGATCGCGACGCCACCACAATGTCGCAGTCGGGCAAATCCGCCCAATCATCTTCCCAAGCACGGTGAGCAAATGACGCATTCCCGATCCCCATCGCCTCTGCCCGACGACGCGCCACGTCCAGCATGCCCTCGCTGTAATCAATGCCGTAAACCTGTTCAAATCGCGACGCCACATTCAGGCATACCGACCCCGGCCCGCATCCCACATCCAGTAGCGTTGTAGCCTCCGAAAAATCCATGTTGGCGATGAACCGATCCAGATACGGATCGCGTGGCCCCGCACATTCTATTGCCATGTTTTCTGCACGCTTATCCCAATGTTCAGGGGTCTTAGCCGTTCTGGCGGCTCGTGCCATATGTGCCTGATAAAGTGCTGAAAAATCAATCTCATCAATAATCATATTTTCTTCCTGACTTCTCTTTTATTCGATGTCATTTGCCTGCATGTGCAGGACATCAGGTACGGAAATGGGCGTGAATATCCGCTTCTTTTACGCCGTACAGTGCCGCGAGCCTCGTTGGCGTCAGCAGAGCGTCCGGGGTTCCCTGTTCTGTACCCGCACCGGGGTGCAGCAAGACCACGTTATCCGCCACGGCTCGCGCATGCTGAGGATGGTGCGTAGACATCAGCACCGCGATACCGCTTTCTTTAAGCCGCTTGATGTGTGCCAATAATCGAATCTGATTGCCAAAATCCAGACTGGCCGCCGGTTCGTCCATCACCATCAGCGCAGGCTGCTGTACTAACGCACGGGCAATCATTACGCGCTGCCGCTCTCCCCCGCTCAGCGTCGCGTATGAACGCTGGCTCAGCGACAAAATACCGAGCTGTGATAACACCGCTTCAGCACTCGCTATCTCACGTTTTCCGGGCGTGGAGAAGAGCGACAAACGGGGGTGACATCCCATCAGCACCATATCCAGCACGCGAAAGGCAAAAGGGGAGTCATGCGCCTGAGGCACATAGGCCGCGACCTGTGCGAGCGCTTTGGCAGACCATGCGCCAATGGGTTTTTCGGCGATGTGTATCTGGCCGGAAAAGGCAGGAATCAAGCCCAACAGGGTGCGCATCAGGGTGGTTTTGCCGCTGCCATTGGTGCCCAGCAAACAGGTAATCTGCCCGGATGGCAGTGAAAAAGAGATGTCGCGGTTCACAACGGTGCGACCATATCCGACGCTAACCGCCTGAAGCGTAGCGAGGCTGCTGCCCGTCATGCTCTTTCCCCCCTCAACAGCAGGAGCAGGAAGAAGGGCGCACCGATGGACGATGTCAGAATGCCTAGCGGCAGTTCAATCGCAGCCAGCGTACGTGCCAGCGTATCGGTGAATAACAGCAGCAGTGCCCCAACGGCAATAGAAACTGGCAATAGCCGATTGAAATTGTCTCCGACGATCAAACGGCAGATGTGCGGCACCACCAGCCCTATCCACCCGATGATTCCCGCAATTGACACCGCGCTGGCGGTAATTAACGTCGCCGCAAAAATGAATAACAGCCGCGTATAAAGGATATTCACTCCCAGCGTGCGGGCTTCTTCATCCGGCAGGCTCAACAGATTCATGCGCCAGCGCAGTAAAATAAGCGGAGCCAGACCAAGCACAATCAATATCGCTGCAACCTTCAAATCTTGAACGGTGGTGGCAGAGAGTCCGCCCAATAGCCAGAAGGTAATCGACGGTAACTGAGTATAGGGATCGGCTAGGATCTTGATCAGCGCGATCGCCGCGCCGCCTAATGCGCCGATCGCCATTCCCACTAAAACCAGTGCCAATATGGGATCGTGCCGCTTCGCCATACGAGCAATTAGGCAGACCAGCGTCACCGCTCCCAGCCCGCCAGCAAACGCCAGAAGCTGAATAAACAGCATCGGTAAGCCAAGGAAAATCCCACATGTTGCCCCTACGCCAGCCCCCGCAGAGACGCCAAGAATATCGGGGGAAACCAGCGGATTACGAAACATCCCCTGATAGGCCGCCCCCGCTGCGGCTAACCCGGCACCAATCAGCAGCGCCGCCAGCATGCGCGGCACGCGAATGTTCCAGAACACGGTCACTTTACGTGGATCGATCGACACCGTTCCCTGTGGAGCAGCGATAATTTGCAGGATTTCATGCACTGAGAGGGAATAGTGCCCCACCGCTAACGCGAGCAGCGCACTGCCGATGAGCAAAACCCCCAGTACCAGAGTAATGGTATGGCTTTTCATGCCACTCTCAGCAACAACTCAAGCTGCGCATCATCCAGATCAGTATGGTAAAACAGATGGAAAAACGTTCGGGTATCGCTTTTGAGCTGCTGAGCGGCCACAGGATCAAAATGGCTTTGTAAGCGGCACAGCCCCAGCAGTCGGTTTAGTCCAGGCGGCGCATCCAGCCAGCCAAACGGCAGGCCGGACATCAGGATGACGCGCTGCTGTGCAACCGCCTGCACGCTCTGCCATTGCTCCGAGTGCGTAATATTCTGATAGCTCTGCACATCCTGCGTGATGATAAGATCCGGGTTCCACCGCAGAATGTGCTCCATCGACACCTGAGTCAGCGTTTTTAATTCTCCTGCGGTAGCGACGTTCTCAAAACCCAGCAGTTCCACCGCTTCGGTGTGGAGAGAGCCACGCAATCCGGTTTCCAGCCCCATAGCCCCACGAGCGAAATAGAAGCGCGGCTTCTCAGTTTGAGCATTGGTACGGTAAGCATTTGCACGCTGCAAAATAGCATCGGCAAACTGCGCCTGCAGTCCCGCCCGCGTCGTGACATTCAATAGCTGCCCCACCTGCCTGAGCTGTGTAGGCGTATCCTGAAGGCCGCCATCCACCAGCACGTAAGGCACACCGGTCTGCTGCGAGGTTCTCTGTGCCAATGAGCGATACGTTTCATCGGCACTTCCACAATCAATAATAATATCGGGGTTCAGCGTTAATAATTTTTCCAGCGATAACGTACTCGCTCGACCCGATAAGCGCCCCAAACGCGGCAATCGACGCACAGTTTCAGAAAACAGAGCCCCCGTCTCACCCGACAAATCAAACGATGAAAAACCCAGCAGTTTTTCCGGTGCCAACGCCAGTAACAGCAGATCCGCAGGAGGCCCAGCGCTGATTACACGCTGAATATCAGAAGGTTCAGGAACCGGGCCAAACCGCCCAGCAATCCGGTCAAACGCATATGCAAAAGAGGCAGGTAAAAGAGGCAAAGCAGAAAGTGTCGCCAGATACGACAAGAAAGTCCGTCTGTTCATTCCCATGATGATCCCTGTGTTAAACAACAACGTTATATATTTTTTTATATATCGATATTATCCACACACTAAATTCAGGGTCAATCACCCGGATCACATTTCCAGCGCTACCCAATGTTGATAATCAGAACGATAAATACGGTGCGTTTTATCAAGATATAAAGGGAACAGGCAAGAAGGGGTAAATAATCTGAGGGGAAGAATAAGCCGATAAATCCGTATCCGTCGGTTGTTTATCGGCTAAGCACGATATGCTTCGCTAAAGAAAGCAGTAATTATTTCCGGGTAGCCAGAATAATGCTGGAAGCCTTCACCAATGCGATCAATTCACTGCCCACCTCAATGTTCATCTCTTCCAGACTTTCATTGGTCACGGTTGAGGTCAGCGTCAAACCACCACTGGTAACCAGTTGTACCGTTGAGTTTACGGCACCTTTAGTGACAGAACTCACCTTACCGTGAAACTGGTTGCGAGCAGAAAAATTCAAGCCACATTCGGCTGATGCCAAAATAACCCAAGGCGCTTTCACCAACGCAATGGCGGGCTTGCCGACAGCCAACGCCATCGAATCACAGCTGGTCCGTGTAATGACTGTCGTTAACTTATCTCCGCTCTCCAGCGTCAATGCGACTTCATTGTTTACTGCACCTTCAACAATAGAAGACACAACACCCGAAAGCTGATTTCTTGCTGAAACTGACATAACGACTCCTTTTGGTTCATCTTTAACATAGACGGCAGACACCATGCCGCACAGATAGCGGGAAGCCACGACATGATGAATCACCTGATTTTTATATCCACCGATACATAAGCAACATAATGTGCAGCATCGTCGATGGGGTTGATTCGGCTATTATTTCGCTTTCACATCACCAATATTCAGCGTTGTCGTACCAGAAGGGGAAATAATAGCGGCATAGTATGCTTTCCCCTGAGAAAATTATGCGATGCTACTTCCATCATTCGCCAATTACCTCAATATCAACAAATCACATACTCCCTTAGTATTATTCTGTGGCGAGACATCTTCTATTTCCGCTCTTATCGATCGGTGATATTGCCGAAATAAGGAAGCGGTATTCCTAATATGAGTCACTTAAGTCCGTTGTTAGGGGAAACACAGGGGGAGGTCGCCTCCCCCCTGTGGTCACCCCGTGCATCTCAATGCTTAAACGATGATATGCCATGCCGCACTGCTTTTTGGCTCATCCTGATAAAGCATTTTTTTCACCAAATGCTGAGTACTCTGCAACTGACTTTTACGCGTATGGCGTAATTCTTACTAGTCAATTGGCCCACATGCCGTAAAATTCCCGCTTTCGTCATCACGACGTTCATAACGATACCCATTCTCCCATTCACGGTGGAGCAGAACATGGATACACGCTTTCCTCAGGCGCACAAAGAGGCCCGCTGGGCTTTTGGCCTGACGCTGGTTTATTTAGTGGCCTGGGTGCTTGCCGCCTATTTGCCAGACAACACACAAGGGATCACCGGCCTTCCACACTGGTTTGAGATGGCCTGCCTGCTGCTGCCGCTCGTGTTTACGCTGCTGTGCTGGCTAATGGTGCGCGTCATTTTCCGCGATATCTCACTGGAGAGTGATGATGCAAATTGAAATTTTATTGCCGCTGATTGGCTATTTACTGCTGGTCTTCGGACTGTCGGTCTATGCATACCGTCGCCGTCAGGCGGGCAACTTTCTTAACGAATACTTCCTCGGCGGCCGTTCAATGGGTGGGTTTGTTCTGGCAATGACGTTGATCGGTACTTACGTCAGCGCCAGCTCCTTTATCGGCGGGCCGGGTGCCGCGTATAAATACGGGCTGGGCTGGGTGCTGCTGTCGATGATCCAGCTTC
This sequence comes from Pectobacterium punjabense, assembly GCF_012427845.1. Taxonomy (NCBI): domain Bacteria; kingdom Pseudomonadati; phylum Pseudomonadota; class Gammaproteobacteria; order Enterobacterales; family Pectobacteriaceae; genus Pectobacterium; species Pectobacterium punjabense. The sequence goes on along the minus strand of NZ_CP038498.1, from coordinate 314,484 downwards.
CCACCATGCTGCTGTCACTGGGCATTCTGGGGAAAAAATTCGCCATTCTGGCGCGGCGCTACAATGCCATCACGCTGAATGACATGCTGTACGCCCGCTACAACAGTCCGCTGCTGGTGTGGTTTGCAAGTATCAGCCTGCTGGTTGCGTTTATCGGTGCCATGGCCGTGCAATTCATCGGCGGCGCACGCCTGCTGGAAACCGCGGCTAACATTCCTTACGACATCGGCCTGCTGATTTTCGGCGTCACTATTGCGTTGTACACCACGTTTGGCGGCTTCCGCGCCAGCGTGCTGAATGATGCGATGCAGGGCATTGTGATGCTGATCGGCACCGTCATCCTGCTGGTCGGCGTAATCTATGCCGCTGGCGGCCTGCACAGCGCAGTGGATAAGCTGCAACAGATCGACCCAATGCTGGTCTCGCCGCAGGGCAGCGGCGGGATTCTGTCGATGCCATTTATGGCTTCATTCTGGGTGCTGGTCTGCTTCGGTGTTATTGGCCTGCCGAACACCGCCGTTCGCTGCATCTCTTATCGCGACAGCAAAGCGCTGCACCGAGGGATTATCATCGGCACAATCGTCATCGGCATCCTGATGCTCGGCATGCATCTGGCTGGGGCGCTGGGTCGTGCCGTGATGCCAAATCTGACGATTCCCGATCAGGTGTTACCGGCGCTAATGGTCACCGTACTACCGCCGCTGGCCGCTGGGATCTTTCTCGCTGCGCCAATGGCCGCTATCATGTCCAACATTAATGCGCATTTGCTTCAGGCGTCTGCCACGATCATCAAGGATCTCTATCTCAGCGTCCGTCCTGAGCAGATCCATAACGAACGTCGCATCAAGATCCTGTCCAGCATGACAACCTTGTTATTGGGGCTACTGGTGCTGTTGGCCTCCTTACGGCCGCCGGAGATGATTATCTGGCTGAACCTGCTGGCGTTTGGCGGGCTGGAAGCGGTGTTCCTGTGGCCGCTGGTGCTGGGCCTGTATTGGGAACGCGCGAACGCTGCGGGTGCGCTTAGCGCCATGTTCACCGGCGCTATTTGCTATACCTTACTGGCCAGCTTCAATCTTCATCTGGCCGGGTATCACCCGATTGTGCCATCGCTGTTACTCAGCCTGATGGCGTTTATTATTGGCAACCGCTTTGGTCATAACCCACCCGCGCCGGTTGCCGCTTCATCTTCACTTTAAATGTAATAGAGACTGCTATGCCGTGGATTCAATTAAAAATAAACACCTCAGGAAAAGTTGCTGAACAACTGGGTGACACCATGATGGAAAGCGGTGCGGTATCCGTTACGTTTCAGGATACGCACGATACTCCCGTGTTTGAACCGCTGCCGGGCGAGACCCGTCTGTGGGGCGATACCGACGCGATTGCGCTGTACGATGCCGAAACCGACATGAATGACGTTATCGCCATGCTAGAGCAAGAACCGCTGCTGGGCGTCGGTTTTAAACACAAAATCGAACAACTGGAAGACAAAGACTGGGAACGCGAGTGGATGGACAACTTCCACCCGATGCAGTTCGGCAAACGTTTGTGGATTTGCCCAAGCTGGCGTGAAATTCCTGACCCGAACGCCGTCAACGTGATGCTCGATCCCGGCTTGGCGTTCGGCACCGGTACCCATCCAACGACCGCGCTGTGCCTGCAATGGCTCGACGGGCTGGATCTGGAAGGGAAAACCATCATCGATTTCGGCTGCGGCTCCGGCATTCTGGCGATTGCCGCCCTAAAACTGGGTGCAGCACGCGCCATCGGGATTGATATCGATCCGCAGGCGATTCAGGCCAGCCGCGACAACGCGCAGCGTAACGGCGTCTCCGAGCGTCTTGAACTGTATCTGCCGAAAGACCAACCTGCCGACCTGTCTGCCGATATCGTCGTCGCCAACATCCTTGCAGGCCCGCTGCGCGAACTGGCACCGCTGATTAGCGATTTACCTAAAGCGGGTGGTCACCTCGGCCTGTCCGGCGTACTGGCGACACAAGCTGAAGGCGTCACAGAAGCCTACGCAGACAAGTTCACGCTCGATCCGGTGGCTGAACGCGAAGAGTGGTGCCGCATTACCGGCCAACGCCGCGCATAGTAATAACGTTCTCTTTTAATAGCCGTCCCTTTTAGCCCCGCCCACCGTCTATACAACGGTGGGCGCGTTTCTTCCTGCCATATCTCACGATTGATCCCAATAAACTGGCGTATGATGCTCGCGACCGGACGCACCTACGCCCGGCACTCAACAACGCCGTATCATTATTTTCAAGGGATGAAAAATGAAAGGTAAACTCTTTATCGCATTGATGCTGTCGGTCTGCTTTTCCGCATCGGCGGCCGATTCGGTTCACTGGGGCTACGAAGGCGACGGCGATCCGGCGCACTGGGGAAAACTCTCCCCAGACTTCTCGCTGTGTGAGACGGGGAAAAATCAATCTCCTATCAATATCCGGCAAGCGCTCAACGCCCAACACGATCCCCTACAGTTGGCTTTCCAGTCTGGAACCCAGCAGATTATCAACAACGGGCACACCATTCAGGTGAACGTCGGTCCGGGGAATACGCTGCTGCTGGATAACGAGACATTCACCTTGCAGCAATTCCACTTTCACGCACCGAGTGAAAATGAAATTGATGGTAAGCAATTTCCACTGGAAGGCCATTTTGTCTATAAAAACGCAGATGGCGCACTCACCGTTATTGCGCTGATGTTTCAGGAAGGAGCAGCCAATCTACCGCTAGCCACGGCATGGCAGCAGATTCCTTCTCACGTCGATCAGGCAGAGGACGTGCAAACGCCGATTGCAATTCAGGCCCTGTTACCGACCTCATTAAACTACTATCGGTTCAGTGGGTCACTCACTACGCCACCGTGCTCAGAAGGCATCCGCTGGCTGGTGCTGGAGAATCCCGTCACCGCCTCTGCTGAACAAATAAATCAGTTCAGCTCAGTCATGCATCACGCCAATAACCGCCCCATACAGCCGCTTAATGGCCGAATCATCATCCATTAAACGATTCCGCGAGGCTGGTCAGAGCATCTACTGGCCAGCCTCGGTTAAATTGATGCCCTTTTTTGCCGCATTCACCAACGTATTTCACTGATAAAGCATTGCTAGCCTGTTGTATCTCCAGTAAAAACGACCACGCTTACAGATAAAATTCTGTAAGCAGATGAATATTTTACAGAGCAAAAAATCGACACAAAAACATAACATACTGTTAAATATGAATAATATTTTCATATGCTTCTACGAACTGCATTTTCATTGATCGATAGCTGTAAATTGGTCAAAGTTTGGCCTTTCATCTGACGTAAAAAATGCGTAATATACGCGCCCTTGCAGGCACAGTATGGTCAATTTTTGTCTATGCACATTGGACAATTTCAGCTTACCAATCGTTTGATAGCAGCCCCAATGGCTGGTATTAGCGATCGCCCATTTAGAGCACTCTGTCATGCGATGGGCGCTGGAATGACCGTGTCTGAAATGCTTTCTTCCAACCCGGAAGTGTGGCGTTCAGACAAGTCGCGTTTGCGAATGGTTCATAGCGATGAACCGGGTATCAGGGCCGTGCAGATTGCCGGTTGTGACCCCGATGAGATGGCGGCGGCAGCGAGAATCAACGCTGATTCCGGCGCGCAGATCATTGACATCAATATGGGCTGCCCGGCGAAGAAGGTGAACCGCAAGATGGCAGGATCTGCATTGTTGCAGTATCCGGATTTGGTCAAACAGATCCTCTCTTCGGTGGTGAAAGCGGTAGACGTACCGGTGACACTGAAGATCCGTACCGGTTGGGCACCAGAGCACCGCAACTGTGTAGAAATTGCCAAACTGGCTGAAGACTGTGGCATTCAGGCGTTAACTATTCACGGACGCACCCGTGCGTGCCTGTTCAATGGTTCCGCGGAATACGACAGCATTCGGGCAGTTAAGCAGGCCGTTTCCATTCCTATTATTGCGAATGGCGACATTACAGACCCGCATAAAGCCAGAGCGGTTCTTGACTACACCGGGGCTGACGCCCTGATGATAGGACGAGCCGCTCAGGGAAGACCCTGGATCTTTCGGGAAATCCAGCATTATCTGGACACAGGGGAGTTGCTGGCACCACTGCCGTTGGCAGAGGTCAAGCGCTTGTTGATCGAGCATATACGGGAATTGCACGACTTTTATGGTCCAGGCAAGGGATTTCGTATTGCTCGTAAGCACGTATCCTGGTATCTCCAGGAGCATGCCCCAAACGACCAGTTTAGGCGCACATTCAACGCCATTGAGGATGCCAGCGAGCAGCTGGAGGCGTTGAAGGCATATTTTGAAAATCTTGCGTAAACAGAAAAAGAGCTGACAGAACTATGTTCGAACAACGCGTGAATTCTGACGTACTGACCGTTTCCACTGTAAACTCTCAGGCTCAGGTAACCCAAAAACCCCTGCGCGACTCGGTTAAACAGGCACTGAAGAACTATTTTGCTCAATTGAACGGTCAGGATGTAAGTGACCTGTATGAGCTGGTATTGGCTGAAGTTGAACAGCCACTGTTGGACATGGTGATGCAATACACCCGCGGTAACCAAACCCGCGCTGCCCTGATGATGGGCATCAACCGCGGTACTCTGCGTAAGAAATTGAAAAAATACGGCATGAACTGATACTAATCAGTTAAGCATTTGAAAAAAGGCGCTTTACCTCTTGGGTTAAGCGCCTTTTTCTTTGCCGTCTATTTGCGTGGCAACCTGAGCTATTTCGTCTGCGAGATGAGGAATTCGTTGTTAATGACTCATCCCTTCTGCTTTATCGGTTTCCGACGCATGAAAGAGCCTGTGCAAGTTATCTAGCCGTTCCGCTAACACGAACGTTAAAATCTCTTTCGATTCTGGGTTGTCCAATTCAACAATGGCGTAAGCCAGCGGCCATTTCAATGTAGTAAATGTGCGTTTTGGGTGGCACAAGCTTATGCAAGAGCATTCCTTTTGCTAATCTGTACATGTACAAATTTGCTGCGTCGGAATTTTTATGAAATCGATAACCTATACCTACATGCGTGAACATCTGACCGAGGTTCTTGATGAACTTCGTAATGGTGTAGATTTTATTGTTACTCAGCGAGGTAAACCCGATCTCGAGTTGCAGGGGAACCAGATCGCAGGCTTCCCAGAGGAAAGCGCTGGTGCGTATTCTTCTACTCCCAGAGGGAGTAGCCGAGTTAAGACTGGCGAAGAGGTGCCGGTATTCCCAACGCCCAGGACTCTCTTTGTATCTACAAGTGGAAGTACCCGCCGAGGTAGCAGTACTGAGCATTATGAAAAAAGACAAACAGTATCGCAGCCCAAAAAATTAAGTTTTGTCGAGGCAAAAACGAGAACACAAAAACGACATGCGGGTGTCATAAAAATACTCGGAGACAAATAATGTTTGAATTTCTCACTATGGACCAGGTAATTGAAATTCAACAAGATACATTGGCTAGTAGCGGTCCTCCTGACAGAAACAGGTTGGGTGGAGCACTTTCAAGAGTCGAGAACTTACATTTCTACGAGTCATGCAACGATATTTTTAAACTTGCGGCTCTTTACCTAATAGCCATTGCTAAAGCTCATGCTTTTAATGATGCAAACAAAAGGACCGCATTTCAGGCCGCAGCTATTTTTTTGCTGATGAACATAGATCCTGAAATTGCTGACGATCCTGAAGCCAGATCGTACGATCTGAATCAGTCTTATGAACTGGTAAAACTCACGGTATTTGCCGCGATGGATGAAGCAAACCTTGAACAGACCAGTTTCGCATTACGATTATTATCGTCCTACAGAAATGATCTCATGGATGATTATGATTCTGACTACCTGCTTCCCTTACAGTCTCCACTATCTGAAGAATAGTGTACGCAAAAATTCACGAAACACACCGACTCAACTACCCCTAGGCGGTTTGTTGAGTCGGCGTACTTCTCTGTTTGAACGTTGCAGCGAAGCGTGTAAAGACACTTCGTTTGATTGATACAATGTTGGCTAGCTAACCCATTAAACGCCTGAACCGCCCCTAATATGTCGTTTGTCACGGGTAGTCTAGATGTATCAATAAAACACAGCCAGACTAAGCAGTCGCCGACCCAGAATCAAAACACCTCGACCAGCTCAAACTCTTCGAACACCAGCAGCATATCCGGGGCGAAGGTGCCTTCTCTTTCAAAATACCTCTGATGGCCTTCGCGCCAGAAAGCCAGGCTTTTATCCCCTTCGCCTTCTTTCGCTGCCATCTCAGCGGTAATATCGCAGTAGCGCACGAGCGTTAACGAACGCGTTCGAATCACGCAGGAAGGCTGTCCGGCACCGTCCAGAACGATGTTGTAATCGCCGACCTGTGGCGTTTCCTCGTTTTTAAACGCGTGATACGAGCTACAGGTTGCGGTTTTATGCCCTTCGAGTACCAGTTGCAGCAGCTCATCCGCCAGCGCGGGGCTGTCGCCAAATGACCAGCGTAGCGCGTCTGGGTATTGCTCTAATCCTTGCTTACTCATCATCTTCCTCTGTTATATGGCTATGATTGCTCTGTGTTCTCACGCCATGATAGCCATAAAGCGGCCATCAGGTAATATCCACGTCTACCCAGAGCGCGGCATGGTCGGACGCCGCCGTGTCCCATGAGGTGACTTCCGGTAGCGGCGTAACGGGTTCCGCGCCCTCTTTGGCGGCAATCTTATCGATATTATAAATCCCCCGACGCTCGACGCCCCACTCCACAACCGCCTGATGCAGCGGTGCAGAAAGGAAAATGTAGTCCAGCTGATTTAACCGCGCGCCCTTCTTGCCACCAGCGAAATAGTAGGTGTAGCGCTCTTTTTCCGGGCGTTCAGGGTCAATAACGGGATGCAAATCTGACAGGGAAAACAGCGGAGCCAAGCTGTGCCAGAGGTTTGACGAATCCTCGTTCAAATCGCCGAGAATGACCACGTAATCCTTCTTGAGATCGTAAGTCTGTTGCACAATCTCCGCGACGCGTTCGGCCTGATCGCGGCGCTTCTCCGCCCCACGCTGTCGTTCTTCTTCAGTTTGACCGCTCTGGCTTTTGAAATGGTTACACAGAATATAAATCGGCTGTTTGAGGCCAGCATCCAGCGTCACTTCGAGACAATCTCGACTAAAGACGGGATCGAAACGCTTCCCGGCATCAAAAATATGCGTGCGGAGCTGGGCAATCCGATAGCGCGTCAGGCAAGCGACATCAATACCGCGCGGATCGTTCGGGCTGTCGATCATCACGAACTGGCTGAATTTATCGTCCCTCAGCACCTGATTGTTGAAATCACGCAGGACATCCATGTTTTCAACTTCAACGGCGCACAGGATGTCGGCGTTAAGCAGGGTGATAATCTTGCCCGTATTCTTACGCTGCTGACTGCTGAACTCCTGCGCCTTAAACACGATTTCGCCGATCCAATCCCCGCGTCCCCGGCAGCTTTTATTAATCTGGAATCCTGTGCCGGCGCCCTCCTTTTTCCATCGCCCCAGCGTGCCCGCGTCGGTGCGAATATCAATATAAGGGCGCAGTGCGATAGAAAGGCGGAACACCTGATCTTTCAGCGCATCGTCGTATTGGGGCTGTTCAAGAAGATGCTGAAGCTGCCTGACCTGCTGCAATAAAGCGTCAATCTGCCGGGAATCGGGGAGGTTGAGAATCGCGCTACGGTGGAACAGGTTCTCGACGTTATAGCTGGCGATACGGATCTTCATTGTTATCTCCTGCTGGGTAGTGGCAAAAGCAATGATGTCCTTTGAGGATAGAAGCCGATTGTGACAGCAGGGTAACATTTACGGCAGCAGCAGACTTTTTCTATCGTTCTCTCGCACAAGATGGTTAAAACCGAGCAAGAGCACTATATTCACTACAAACTACGTTCAGGACTATATTCACTTCTGATATAAATCATCACACAACGTGATTTATAAACAGATGTGTTGTCGCGTAGATTCATTATTAACAAAAGTTATAAGCACATCGCTGCATACCACTCACAGGAATTCATAATGAAAAAAATACGTTTTGCTTTACTGACCAGCGCCCTGCTTGCTACCAGCGTATTCGCTCATGCCGATGACCTTAGCGCCATCAAGTCCGCAGGCGTTCTCAAGATCGGCACAGAAGGCACCTATGCGCCTTACACCTATCATGATAAGTCAGGCCAGTTGGTTGGTTTCGATGTGGATATTGGCCGTGCAGTGGCAGAAAAGCTCGGCGTGAAAGCCCAGTTTATTGAAGGGCGTTGGGACGGGTTAATCGCCGGTATCGATGCCAAGCGCTACGATGCCGTCATCAATCAGGTTGGCGTAACCAAAGAGCGTCAGGCCAAGTATGATTTCTCCAAGCCGTATATCGATTCCAAGGCGGTGCTGGTTGTCCGTGGCGATAACACCACCCTCAAAGATTTCAGCGATCTGAAAGGCAAAAAAGCGGCTCAGAGCCTGACCAGTAATTACTCTAAGCAAGCCACCAGCTACGGTGCAGACATTGTGCCGACGGACGGTTTTAACCAGTCTCTGGATCTGGTACTCAGCGGCCGTGCTGACGCCACGTTAAACGACAACCTGTCATTTCTGGATTTCAAAAAGCATAAGCCGGATGCCAACGTGAAGATTGCCGCGACCTCAAAAGACGGCGAACCTTCCGCGATTCTGGTGCGCAAAAACCAGGCAACACTGGTGGAAGCATTGAATAAAGCTCTGGATGAAATCAAAGCGGACGGCACCTATAAAACGATATCTGTGCGATACTTCGGGGAGGATGTTTCTCAATAATCGCACTGTTATCAGAGCGCGCTGCCATCAAGATGATGATCACTGGCGCGCTCTGTGGTTAGCGCATACCGTTATCGGAGCTCGTTTTCATGCCGCCTTGGCTACAACTCATGGCAGACTCCTTTTGGAGCCTGCTCTCTGCGGGACTGAAATTTACCGTCCCTCTGGCTATCCTGTCTTTTATCTTTGGCCTAGCTCTCGGCATTCTCATCGCGCTGGTTCGCCTCTATGGCCCCAAGCCGCTGAAATGGCTGGGTGATTTCTACGTTTGGGTTATCCGTGGCACACCGTTGCTGGTGCAGCTTTTCCTGATTTTTTATGGGCTGCCCAGTGCGGGGATTACGCTGGATGCCTTCCCTGCTGCACTCATTGGTTTCACCATCAGCGTGGGAGCCTATAGCTCGGAGATCGTCCGCGGGGCCATTTTGTCTGTCCCGAAAGGCCAATGGAATGCCGCCTATTCTCTCGGCATGAATGGCAGACAGGCGATTCGCTGGGTCATCTTCCCGCAGTCCGTTTTCGTGTCGCTGCCTCCTCTCTCCAATACGTTTATTTCCTTAATCAAGGATACGTCGCTGGCCGCTGTCATTACCGTGCCGGAGATGTTCTTATCCGCTCAGCGCATCGTTTCCGTGACCTACGAACCTCTGATTCTGTATGTCGAGGCTGCGCTAATTTATCTGATGTTCAGCACCGTGCTGAGCCAGCTACAGGTTAAGCTCGAAAAGTATTATCAGCGTCACATCACGCACTAACACCTCCCGCATCAGCCCACGCCATCCGCTGGGCTGATGACATTACCGTGTTCCCAGACTCTCCCTGCTCAACAGGCAAACCTGAAGACGCTTCACGATCTCCATTTTGACGCACTAAAAGAGGGCGCACCGGCCTCTTTGCATTTATTACGGTGCGCACATACCCAATTAGAATTACCCACTTAGATCAATAACCCTTCCTTTTCGTCTTCATTATCAAGCAAATAAAAAATTGGCATTTTATTTGCTTCGCTCTGCTCACGTCGGCATCCCGACAGACAGGTAAGGTGCACCTTTATTGTGTACTTCAAAAACAGCAAATAACTTTAGACGCTAGGATGATTATGAAAAGAATAGTGATTTCTACTCTGGTTGCTGGCGCGTCGCTCTTTGCCGCAATCAATCAAGCCCATGCTGGTGCAACGCTAGATGCGATTCAGAAGAAAGGATTTGTACAATGCGGTATCAGTGATGGCTTACCCGGTTTTTCCTATGCAGACGCCAGCGGCAAATACTCCGGTATTGATGTTGACGTGTGCCGCGGCCTTGCTGCCGCCGTATTCGGTGATGCCAATAAAGTTAAATACACGCCGCTGACGGCGAAAGAACGCTTCACCGCACTGCAATCCGGTGAAGTGGATGTGCTGTCGCGCAACACCACCTGGACCTCTTCTCGTGATGGCGGCATGGGTATGCTCTTTACTGGCGTCACCTACTACGACGGTATTGGCTTCCTGACGCATAACAAAGCGGGCTTAACCAGCGCCAAAGAACTGGATGGTGCAACCGTTTGTATTCAGGCTGGAACCGATACTGAGCTGAACGTCGCAGACTACTTCAAGACTCATAAGATGCAGTACACCCCCGTCACGTTCGATCGCTCTGATGAAAGTGCCAAAGCGCTGGAGTCTGGCCGTTGCGATACGCTGGCATCAGATCAGTCACAGCTGTACGCACTGCGCATCAAGCTGAGCAAACCTGCCGAATTCATCGTCCTGCCAGAAGTCATCTCTAAAGAGCCGCTGGGCCCGGTAGTACGCCGTGGCGATGAAGAGTGGTTCTCTATCGTCCGCTGGACGCTGTTCGCTATGTTGAATGCCGAAGAAATGGGTGTGACCTCGAAAAACGTCGACCAGCTGGCAGCAAAACCTACCACGCCAGATATGTCTCATCTACTGGGTCATGAAGGCAGCTACGGCAAAGATCTTAAATTACCAAACGACTGGGCGTTCAAAATCATCAAACAGGTCGGCAACTACGGCGAAATCTTCGAGCGTAATGTCGGTATGGGCAGCGAGTTGAAAATTAAGCGCGGCCTGAACGAACTGTGGAACAAAGGCGGTATCCAGTACGCGCCAGCGGTACGTTAATTATCAGAAAAACCTGGGCGCAGTAGATCGCTGCGCCCCTCAGTACCCCCGTTTCGAGGTTTCAGCATGCTACAACGCCCAACCGTAAAAGGTGATTTATCACTGACTAATCCAGCGGTGCGCGCCTGGCTGTATCAAATTATCGTTGTTATCGCGGTATTGGCTGTCGCGGCTTACCTGTTGCACAACACCGTGACCAATCTGGCACAGAGGGGCATCACCTCTGGCTTCGATTTCCTGAATAAAAGCGCCGGCTTTGGCATCGTCCAGCACCTGATTGACTATCAACAAGGCGATACCTACGCCCGCGTGTTTCTTGTCGGTCTATTCAACACGCTTTTGGTTTCGGCATTGTGCATCGTATTCGCTTCTATTCTCGGCTTTACCATTGGTCTCGCACGACTATCCGACAACTGGCTACTACGGAAAATATCCAACATTTACATCGAGATATTTCGTAATATCCCGCCGCTATTGCAAATCTTTTTCTGGTATTTTGCCGTACTGCGAAATCTACCGGGCCCGCGCCAGTCCATCAGTGCATTTGATATCGCGTTTCTCAGCAACCGAGGTTTTTATCTGCCATCCCCTGAGATGGGGCCAGGCACCGCTGCGTTTTTGCTTTCTCTGTTGATCACGCTCGTGGTGACATGGGTTGTCTTTCGGCGTAATCAGCGCTATCACGCGTTAACTGGTCAGGTGCGTAGAACCTGGCCGCTGACGTTGGGTTTGTTGCTTGTCCTGTGTACACTCAGCCATCTGATTTCCGGCCCCGCTTTTCACTGGGATGTGCCGGAATTAAAAGGGTTTAATTTCCGCGGTGGTATGGTGTTGATCCCTGAACTAGCCGCATTGACTGTCGCCCTGTCGGTCTACACCTCATCGTTTATCGCCGAGATTATTCGTTCTGGTATCCAATCGGTTTCCCACGGTCAACATGAGGCGGCACGTTCTCTCGGCTTACCGAATCCCGTTACGCTGCGCAAAGTCATCCTTCCGCAGGCGCTGCGGGTCATCATTCCGCCACTAACCAGCCAGTACCTCAATATTGTGAAGAATTCGTCGCTGGCTGCCGCGATTGGCTATCCCGATATGGTGTCGCTGTTCGCGGGAACGGTGCTGAATCAGACCGGTCAGGCCATTGAGACCATCGCCATTACCATGTCGGTCTACCTCATTATCAGCCTGCTGATTTCGCTGCTGATGAATCTATATAACCGAAGAATCGCGTTAGTCGAACGCTAAGAGGACGTAATGACGATAAAACATTATACGCAAGACCGTCAGTCGCCTCTGTTCAGAGCCATGCAGTGGGCGCGGCATAATCTCTTCTCCAGTATTGGCAATAGCCTGTTAACACTGTTTTGCCTCTGGCTATTGTGGGTTGCCATACCACCGCTGCTCAACTGGGCAATCTTTCAGGCTAACTGGATTGGCACAACTCGTAATGACTGTACGCGTGATGGCGCCTGTTGGGTCTTCATTCATGCCAGATTTGGTCATTTCATGTATGGACTGTATCCGGCAACGGAAGTCTGGCGCATTAACTTTGCACTCGCTATCGGGCTGCTCAGTATCCTACCGATGTTCCTGAAAACCATTCCCTATCGCGGGCGTTACATTGCCGTCTGGACAGTGGCTTACCCACTCATCGCCTGGTGGCTGCTTTACGGTGGTTTTGGTGGGCTCAGCAGAGTAGAAACCTATCAGTGGGGCGGCTTAACGTTGACGTTGATCATCGCCGCCGTGGGTATCGCCGGTGCGTTACCACTTGGCATATTGCTCGCATTAGGTCGCCGTTCCACACTGCCGATTGTTCGTATGCTTTCCGTCGTGTTCATCGAATTTTGGCGTGGCGTACCGCTCATCACCGTGCTTTTTATGTCATCCGTGATGCTGCCGCTGTTTTTAACGGAAGGCACCACAATCGACAAGCTGCTAAGGGCATTAGTTGGCGTGATTTTATTCCAATCTGCTTATGTCGCCGAGGTGGTTCGCGGTGGCTTGCAGGCGCTCCCTAAAGGGCAGTACGAAGCCGCTGAATCCCTGGGCTTAGGCTATTGGCGCATGCAGGGGCTGGTCATCCTCCCGCAAGCGCTGAAAATGGTTATCCCAGGTCTGGTGAATACCATTATTTCTCTCTTTAAAGACACGAGTCTGGTGATCATCATCGGCCTTTTCGATCTATTCAGCAGCATCCAACAGGCGACGGTCGACCCCACCTGGCTGGGGATGTCTACAGAAGGTTACGTTTTTGCTGCCATGGTCTACTGGATTTTCTGTTTCAGCATGTCGCGCTATAGCCAATATCTGGAAAGTCGTTTTAACACCGGACACAAGTCACACTGAGGCCATCCATGAATCAGACTGCATTAACTCAATCAACCGATCACATGATTACCTTAGAAAATGTGAATAAGTGGTACGGGCAATTTCATGTGCTTAAAGACATTAATCTTCAGGTCAGACAAGGGGAACGCATTGTGCTGTGCGGTCCTTCCGGCTCGGGGAAATCAACCACCATACGCTGTATTAATCATCTCGAAGAACATCAGCAAGGGCGGATTGTTGTTGATGGTATTGAATTGAATAACGATTTACGCAATGTCGAAAAAATTCGTACTGAAGTCGGCATGGTGTTTCAGCACTTTAATCTATTCCCACACTTAACCGTATTGCAGAACTGCACACTTGCGCCATGCTGGGTACGACATATGCCGAAGAAAGAAGCGGAAGAAATAGCAATGCACTATCTGGAACGAGTACGCATAGCAGTGCATGCCCATAAATTTCCGGGACAGCTATCTGGAGGCCAACAGCAGCGCGTGGCAATTGCGCGTTCTCTATGCATGAAGCCCAAGATTATGCTGTTCGACGAACCGACGTCCGCACTGGACCCTGAGATGGTGAAAGAAGTGCTAGATACCATGCTGGGACTGGCACAAGATGGAATGACGATGCTGTGTGTAACGCACGAAATGGGGTTCGCGAAAACCGTCGCTGACCGGGTGATCTTTATGGATCAGGGCGAGATCGTGGAACAAGCGCCGCCGGATATCTTCTTTTCTAGCCCTCGATCAGAACGCACACAGTCATTTCTCTCGCAGATCCTGCACTAATCCAGAACAATCAGCCTGCGTATCTGCGCAGGTTTTCCCCTTCATCGCATTATGATAGTTCTCACGGTTACACTGTGCGAGGCAGACGGTCATTCATACCGAATCATTGGAGAGAAAACAGCTTTCTACTTCCCCAAAAACCGTCTTTGCATAGTCGCATGCATCAGACTATCAGCGGATAGCGACAGAGATACGTAAATACGATCTCCTAAGCACCCAAAACTCCCATAGCAAAAAGCCCTCGTCTTTCGACGAGGGCTTTCCACTTGTTTGATGCCTGGCAGTTCCCTACTCTCACATGGGGAAGCCCCACACTACCATCGGCGCTACGGCGTTTCACTTCTGAGTTCGGCATGGGGTCAGGTGGGACCACCGCGCTATCGCCGCCAGGCAAATTCTGTTTCATTCCAACCGTTATGCTCTACTTTTCTTTTGTATCGCACAACCATCAGAACCAATCTTCGAACAAGCTGAATATCGTTCTCTATGAGTCTTTCATCACACCAAAACACCTTCGGTGTTGTAAGGTTAAGCCTCTCGGGTCATTAGTACTGGTCAGCTCAACGTATCGCTACGCTTACACACCCAGCCTATCTACGTCGTCGTCTTCAACGGCCCTTCAGGGGCATCAAGTGCCCAGGGAAGACTCATCTCGAGGCAAGTTTCCCGCTTAGATGCTTTCAGCGGTTATCTCTTCCGCACTTAGCTACCGGGCAATGCAATTGGCATCACAACCCGTACACCAGTGGTGCGTTCACTCCGGTCCTCTCGTACTAGGAGCAACCCCTCTCAATCTTCCAACGCCCACGGCAGATAGGGACCGAACTGTCTCACGACGTTCTAAACCCAGCTCGCGTACCACTTTAAATGGCGAACAGCCATACCCTTGGGACCTACTTCAGCCCCAGGATGTGATGAGCCGACATCGAGGTGCCAAACACCGCCGTCGATATGAACTCTTGGGCGGTATCAGCCTGTTATCCCCGGGTACCTTTTATCCGTTGAGCGATGGCCCTTCCATTCAGAACCACCGGATCACTAAGACCTGCTTTCGCACCTGCTCGAGCTGTCACTCGCAGTCAAGCTAGCTTATGCCTTTGCACTAACCTCCTGATGTCCGACCAGGATTAGCTAACCTTCGTGCTCCTCCGTTACGCTTTGGGAGGAGACCGCCCCAGTCAAACTACCCACCAGACACTGTCCGCAACCCGGATTACGGGTCCACGTTAGAACATCAAACATTAAAGGGTGGTATTTCAAGGTTGGCTCCACGCAGACTGGCGTCCACGCTTCAAAGCCTCCCACCTATCCTACACATCAAGGCTCAAGGTTCAGTGTCAAGCTATAGTAAAGGTTCACGGGGTCTTTCCGTCTTGCCGCGGGTACACTGCATCTTCACAGCGAGTTCAATTTCACTGAGTCTCGGGTGGAGACAGCCTGGCCATCATTACGCCATTCGTGCAGGTCGGAACTTACCCGACAAGGAATTTCGCTACCTTAGGACCGTTATAGTTACGGCCGCCGTTTACCGGGGCTTCGATCAAGAGCTTCGCCTTGCGGCTGACCCCATCAATTAACCTTCCGGCACCGGGCAGGCGTCACACCGTATACGTCCACTTTCGTGTTTGCACAGTGCTGTGTTTTTATTAAACAGTTGCAGCCAGCTGGTATCTTCGACTGATTTCAGCTCCATGAGCAAGTCACTTCACCTACCATCAGCGTGCCTTCTCCCGAAGTTACGGCACCATTTTGCCTAGTTCCTTCACCCGAGTTCTCTCAAGCGCCTGAGTATTCTCTACCTGACCACCTGTGTCGGTTTGGGGTACGATTTGATGTTACCTGGAGCTTAGAGGCTTTTCCTGGAAGCGTAGCATCGGTTACTTCATCACCGTAGTGACTCGTCATCACGCCTCAGTGTTAACGATGACCCGGATTTACCAAAGTCATCCACCTTCACGCTTAAACCGGGACAACCGTCGCCCGGATAACCTAGCTTTCTCCGTCCCCCCTTCGCAGTAACACCGAGTACAGGAATATTAACCTGTTTCCCATCGACTACGCTTTTCAGCCTCGCCTTAGGGGTCGACTCACCCTGCCCCGATTAACGTTGGACAGGAACCCTTGGTCTTCCGGCGTGCGGGTTTTTCACCCGCATTATCGTTACTTATGTCAGCATTCGCACTTCTGATACCTCCAGCAACCCTCACAGGCCACCTTCAACGGCTTACAGAACGCTCCCCTACCCAACAACGCCTAAGCGTCGCTGCCGCAGCTTCGGTGCATGGTTTAGCCCCGTTACATCTTCCGCGCAGGCCGACTCGACCAGTGAGCTATTACGCTTTCTTTAAATGATGGCTGCTTCTAAGCCAACATCCTGGCTGTCTATGCCTTCCCACATCGTTTCCCACTTAACCATGACTTTGGGACCTTAGCTGGCGGTCTGGGTTGTTTCCCTCTTCACGACGAACGTTAGCACCCGCCGTGTGTCTCCCGTGATAACATTCTTCGGTATTCGTAGTTTGCATCGGGTTGGTAAGTCGGGATGACCCCCTAGCCGAAACAGTGCTCTACCCCCGAAGATGAATTCACGAGGCGCTACCTAAATAGCTTTCGGGGAGAACCAGCTATCTCCCGGTTTGATTGGCCTTTCACCCCCAGCCACAAGTCATCCGCTAATTTTTCAACATTAGTCGGTTCGGTCCTCCAGTTAGTGTTACCCAACCTTCAACCTGCCCATGGCTGAATCACCGGGTTTCGGGTCTATACCCTGCAACTTAACGCCCAGTTAAGACTCGGTTTCCCTGCGGCTCCCCTATTCGGTTAACCTTGCTACAGAATATAAGTCGCTGACCCATTATACAAAAGGTACGCAGTCACCTAACAAGTAGGCTCCCACTGCTTGTACGTACACGGTTTCAGGTTCTATTTCACTCCCCTCGCCGGGGTTCTTTTCGCCTTTCCCTCACGGTACTGGTTCACTATCGGTCAGTCAGGAGTATTTAGCCTTGGAGGATGGTCCCCCCATATTCAGACAGGATGTCACGTGTCCCGCCCTACTCATCGAACTCACAACTTGTGCATTTTTGTGTACGGGACTATCACCCTTTACTGTGCGACTTTCCAGACGCTTCCACTAACACACAAACTGATTCAGGTTCTGGGCTCCTCCCCGTTCGCTCGCCGCTACTAGGGGAATCTCGGTTGATTTCTTTTCCTCGGGGTACTGAGATGTTTCAGTTCCCCCGGTTCGCCTCATTACGCTATGTATTCACATAATGATAGTGTGTCGAAACACACTGGGTTTCCCCATTCGGGTATCGTCGGGTATAACGCTTCATATCAGCTTACCGACGCTTATCGCAGATTAGCACGCCCTTCATCGCCTCTGACTGCCTAGGCATCCACCGTGTACGCTTAGTCGCTTAACCTCACAACCCGAAGATGTCTCTTTCGATTCATCATCGCGCTGCGATTATTTGAGAGACTCATTGACAGACTGATTCACCACGACACACCCGAAGGCCGTCATGCATGTTCAGCTGTCATGTTTCAATTTTCAGCTTGTTCCAGATTGTTAAAGAGCAAAACATCGCAGTGCACCCAAACAGGTACACTCTGATGTTTTTTTATCATAACGAGTAGTTATGGTGGAGCTATGCGGGATCGAACCGCAGACCTCCTGCGTGCAAGGCAGGCGCTCTCCCAGCTGAGCTATAACCCCATCGCTACTTACAGTTACCTTAGATACCACTCATGGAAGAGTTGGTAGGCCTGAGTGGACTTGAACCACCGACCTCACCCTTATCAGGGGTGCGCTCTAACCACCTGAGCTACAAGCCTATTAAGGTATTTCTGCTCGTTATTTTCATCAGACAATCTGTGTGAGCACTTCACTTAACGCACATCTTCTTGGTAAGGAGGTGATCCAACCGCAGGTTCCCCTACGGTTACCTTGTTACGACTTCACCCCAGTCATGAATCACAAAGTGGTAAGCGCCCTCCCGAAGGTTAAGCTACCTACTTCTTTTGCAACCCACTCCCATGGTGTGACGGGCGGTGTGTACAAGGCCCGGGAACGTATTCACCGTAGCATTCTGATCTACGATTACTAGCGATTCCGACTTCATGGAGTCGAGTTGCAGACTCCAATCCGGACTACGACGTACTTTATGAGGTCCGCTTGCTCTCGCGAGGTCGCTTCTCTTTGTATACGCCATTGTAGCACGTGTGTAGCCCTACTCGTAAGGGCCATGATGACTTGACGTCATCCCCACCTTCCTCCGGTTTATCACCGGCAGTCTCCTTTGAGTTCCCGACATTACTCGCTGGCAACAAAGGATAAGGGTTGCGCTCGTTGCGGGACTTAACCCAACATTTCACAACACGAGCTGACGACAGCCATGCAGCACCTGTCTCAGAGTTCCCGAAGGCACTAAGCTATCTCTAGCAAATTCTCTGGATGTCAAGAGTAGGTAAGGTTCTTCGCGTTGCATCGAATTAAACCACATGCTCCACCGCTTGTGCGGGCCCCCGTCAATTCATTTGAGTTTTAACCTTGCGGCCGTACTCCCCAGGCGGTCGATTTAACGCGTTAGCTCCGGAAGCCACGCCTCAAGGGCACAACCTCCAAATCGACATCGTTTACAGCGTGGACTACCAGGGTATCTAATCCTGTTTGCTCCCCACGCTTTCGCACCTGAGCGTCAGTCTTTGTCCAGGGGGCCGCCTTCGCCACCGGTATTCCTCCAGATCTCTACGCATTTCACCGCTACACCTGGAATTCTACCCCTCTACAAGACTCTAGCCTGTCAGTTTTGAATGCAGTTCCCAGGTTAAGCCCGGGATTTCACATCCAACTTAACAGACCGCCTGCGTGCGCTTTACGCCCAGTCATTCCGATTAACGCTTGCACCCTCCGTATTACGCGGCTGCTGGCACGGAGTTAGCCGGTGCTTCTTCTGCGGGTAACGTCAATCGATGAGAGTATTAATCTCACCGCCTTCCTCCCCGCTGAAAGTGCTTTACAACCCGAAGGCCTTCTTCACACCGCGGCATGGCTGCATCAGGCTTGCGCCCATTGTGCAATATTCCCCACTGCTGCCTCCCGTAGGAGTCTGGACCGTGTCTCAGTTCCAGTGTGGCTGGTCATCCTCTCAGACCAGCTAGGGATCGTCGCCTAGGTGAGCCATTACCTCACCTACTAGCTAATCCCATCTGGGCACATCCGATGGCAAGAGGCCCGAAGGTCCCCCTCTTTGGTCCGAAGACGTTATGCGGTATTAGCTACCGTTTCCAGTAGTTATCCCCCTCCATCAGGCAGTTTCCCAGACATTACTCACCCGTCCGCCGCTCGTCACCCAGGGAGCAAGCTCCCCTGTGCTACCGCTCGACTTGCATGTGTTAGGCCTGCCGCCAGCGTTCAATCTGAGCCATGATCAAACTCTTCAATTTAAGATTTGTTTGATTTGCTGAACTCGTCAGCGATGCTCAAAGAATTAAAACTGTTTATTCGTAATGAATTTACTGTTGTTCACTCTTCAAGACTTTTTTATATCGTTAAGATACGGTCTTGTGAGTGCCCACACAGATTGTCTGATTATATTGTTAAAGAGCAGTGCGTTGCGGCCTTAACCGCTTCGCGAGGTGGCGTATTTTACGCTTTCCACCTTCAGAGTCAACGTTTATTTTAAAGCGTTTTCTCTTTCTTTATCGACCCGGTTGTGTGTTCACAGCGCCGTGTCGATGGAGGCGCATTATAGGGACTTCTCGACCTGCCGCAATAGGTATTTTAAAGAAAAATGACTGTTTGCTGCATTCCACAGCAAAACCCCGCCTTATACCTATTTTTGCACAAACTTATCCACAGAAAGCATTCAACTCAAAAATTGACGAGCATCACGCAAACGTTTTCGCTACAATTCACCGCGTTCAAAATCGTCGTGTTTTGGCGAACGCTAACTGAATATTTCTCTTTATTCCGCAATCATTGCTCTAACAAAGACGATATTCACATACCGTTCTTTACTGACTACCCAAATCCAGGGGATAACATCATCATGCAACAACGTCGTCCAATTCGCCGCGCTCTGCTCAGCGTTTCTGACAAAGCAGGTATTGTCGAATTTGCTCAAGCTCTGTCCCATCGTGGCGTTGAGCTCCTTTCTACTGGTGGAACCGCCCGTTTGCTGGCTGATGCTGGCTTAGCCGTGACAGAAGTCTCCGACTACACCGGTTTCCCGGAAATGATGGATGGGCGAGTAAAGACCCTGCACCCGAAAGTGCATGGTGGCATTCTGGGACGACGCGATCGGGATGATGCGATCATGGCGCAGCACGACATCGAGCCGATTGATATCGTCGTTGTGAATCTGTATCCGTTCGCTCAGACCGTCGCCCGTGAGAACTGCACATTAGAAGATGCCGTTGAGAACATCGATATCGGCGGCCCGACGATGGTCCGCTCCGCCGCCAAGAACCATAAAGATGTGGCTATCGTGGTCAAGAGCAGCGACTACAGCGCTATTATTAATGAAATCGACGCCAACGAAGGCTCATTGACCTACGAAACCCGTTTCGATTTAGCGATTAAAGCCTTCGAACACACCGCCGCTTACGACAGTATGATTGCCAACTACTTTGGCGCACTGGTTCCGCCTTACCACGGTGAAACCGATAAACCATCGGGCCACTTCCCACGTACGCTGAACCTGAACTACATCAAAAAGCAGGACATGCGCTACGGTGAGAATAGTCATCAGCAAGCAGCCTTCTATATAGAAGAGAATATTCATGAGGCCTCGGTCGCCACTTCTATACAGTTACAAGGCAAGGCGCTGTCTTATAACAACATCGCCGATACCGATGCGGCGCTGGAGTGCGTGAAGGAATTTGCCGAACCAGCCTGCGTTATCGTTAAACACGCGAACCCGTGTGGCGTAGCGATTGGCGGCTCAATTCTTGATGCCTACGAACGCGCCTATAAAACCGACCCGACATCTGCATTCGGCGGCATTATCGCCTTCAACCGCGAACTAGATGAAGAAACGGCACAGGCCATCATCAGCCGTCAGTTTGTCGAAGTCATTATTGCGCCATCTGCCAGTGATGCCGCACTGAAGGTTACCGCAGCCAAACAAAACGTACGCGTCCTGACCAGCGGTAGCTGGCAGCAACGCGTTCCGGCTCTGGATTTCAAACGCGTCAACGGTGGTTTGCTGGTACAGGATCGCGATCTGGGTATGGTCGATGCATCTCAGCTGCGTATCGTGACCGAGCGCCAGCCAAGCGAACAGGAGTTACGCGATGCCCTTTTCTGCTGGAAAGTGGCTAAATTCGTTAAATCTAATGCAATTGTATACGCACGCGACAACATGACCATCGGGATAGGTGCCGGTCAGATGAGCCGCGTTTACTCAGCGAAAATTGCCGGAATCAAAGCGGGCGATGAAGGGCTAGAAGTAAAAGGTTCTGCTATGGCCTCTGATGCGTTCTTCCCATTCCGTGATGGTATTGATGCTGCCGCAGCCGTTGGCATTACCTGTGTGATCCAACCGGGCGGGTCTATTCGTGATGATGAAGTTATTGCTGCCGCCAACGAACACGGCATTGCGATGATCTTTACCGACATGCGCCACTTCCGCCATTAATTCTGGAGCTGACCGAAATGAATATTTTAGTAATTGGTAATGGTGGGCGCGAACACGCGCTGGCCTGGAAAGCGGCACAGTCACCGCTGGTGAAACAGGTTTATGTTGCTCCAGGAAACGCGGGCACTGCACTTGAACCAGCACTGACCAACGTTGATATCGCCGCAACCGATATTCCAGCATTAGTCGCCTTTGCACAGGAAAACCACATCGATTTAACTATCGTTGGTCCAGAAACACCATTAGTTATCGGTGTTGTGGATGCGTTCCAGAGTGCAGGCCTAAAAATCTTTGGCCCAACGCAAGGTGCAGCACAGCTAGAAGGCTCGAAAGCTTTTACTAAAGATTTTCTGGCACGCCATAACATCCCATCAGCGGAATACCAGAACTTCACCGAAGTGGAACCGGCACTGGCCTATGTACGCAGCAAAGGTGCACCTATCGTCATCAAGGCAGACGGATTAGCCGCGGGCAAAGGCGTGATTGTCGCAATGACGTTGCAGGAAGCGGAAAACGCCGTTCAGGATATGCTGGCAGGTAATGCATTCGGCGATGCTGGACACCGTATCGTGGTGGAAGAGTTCCTTGATGGTGAAGAAGCCAGCTTCATCGTTATGGTGGACGGCAAGAACGTGCTGCCGATGGCAACCAGTCAGGATCATAAACGCGTTGGGGATAAAGATACGGGCCCGAACACCGGTGGAATGGGCGCTTATTCACCAGCCCCCGTCGTGACCGATGAGATCCACCAGCGTGTAATGGATCAGGTGATTTGGCCGACCGTGAACGGCATGGCTGCTGAGGGAAATACCTATGTGGGTTTCTTGTATGCCGGCCTGATGATTTCTGCCGATGGTCAACCAAAAGTGATCGAATTCAACTGTCGCTTTGGCGATCCAGAAACACAGCCAATCATGCTGCGCCTGCGCTCCGATTTGGTGGAACTGTGTCTGGCAGCCTGTGACGGCACATTGGATCAGAAAGATTCAGTCTGGGATGAGCGTCCGTCTCTGGGGGTGGTATTGGCCGCAGGAGGTTACCCGGCTGACTACAATACAGGCGATGTGATTTCTGGTTTACCGCAGCAGGATGCTGAAGATGGCAAAGTCTTCCATGCTGGTACCAAACTGAATGGTATTAATGTCGTTACCAACGGCGGGCGAGTACTGTGCGTCACTGCATTGGGTAATACCGTTGCAGAAGCGCAACAACGTGCTTATGAAATAGCCGCAGGTATTCAGTGGCAAGGCGTATTCTGTCGCAAAGACATCGGCTACCGTGCCATTGAGCGCGAGCAAGCCTGATAAACGATGATCCGATAACGATTATCGGATAAATACTGAAGCCCGGAGAAATCCGGGTTTTTTATAGTCAGTTTTATATACCCTAAATAATTCGAGTTTCAGGAAGGCGGCGAGAGAGGGAATCCCGATGAGCTTACTCAAGTAAGTGATTCGGGTGAGTGAACGCAGCCAACGCACATGCAACTTGAAGTATGACGGGTATAGCTATTTAGGCTGCCATTGGCAGACATCATCCTCCACCACCAGCAATAGCTGCGTTCCTTCGGGTGCTTCCAACCACGCTACATTGAGCGGACGCGTGGCATGAGATTTTTGCTGCGCAATCCATTCACGCGAATCGTTGTCAAAGTCAGGGCGTACCACAGTGCCATCACAGGACTGAACCTGCCCTTCCAGCCATTTCCCTTGCTTTAGCATCACCTTGCCTGCACGCAGGACATCGCTCAATTCCAGCATGCGCTTAGCATCAAACTGGTAGAGCGCAACATCATCATCGGAAACTGATTCACGCCTTTCGGCAAGTTGCCGCTGCATAAAGCTGACAGTTCCATCTTCAGCAAAGCGTAAGCGCATATCTTCTTTTTGCGTCCCGAGCTGATTACGCTGAATCTCGCGTAGCTTATCCTGCTGGAACGTATAGCGGGTCACTACCAGAGCATTGCCCTGAAGCGGGTTGTATACGGTGGCCAGCGCCGTCGTATTCTGCGCATCATCCTTACGCCAGATACGCACAATACCGCGATCGGCAACGTAACCGCTGGAGAACTCTTCCGGCGGCGCGGCGCGGTTACTGCAGGCCACCACAGCGGTAATTACGAGGCCTGCGCCACATAAACGGCGTAAAAGCAAAAGGGGCGAAACCGCCCCTCTGCTTAAACTTTTAACCGGCATGAGCTTATTTAACAGCGTCTTTCAGAGCCTTGCCAGAAACAAACGCTGGCACGTTGGCAGCAGCAATTTTGATTTCTTTACCGGTTTGTGGGTTGCGGCCAGTGCGCTCATTACGATGGTTGACTTTAAACGTACCAAAACCAACTAATTGTACTGCATCACCTTCTTTCAGAGACTCGGTAATTGCCGCCAAAGTTGATTCCAGAGCTGCTTTAGCCTGTGCTTTTGACAGATCAGCTTTGTCCGCAATTACATCAATCAGTTGAGTCTTATTCATAAGTTATCCTTACAGTGTGTTTATCGCTTGCTAAGCATCGAGTGCGACGGATATGCCCTTTCCCATTTTAGGGTGTAGTAGCACTCTCCTGCATACACGCACCGACAGCCACTTTTTTTACGCCCCCCAAATGTAGACCAGACAGGGTGCGAATGTGAAGCCTTAAGACAGGCCATTTCAGGCCTTAAATCACGTTTTATCGCGTTATTGATGCAAATTTATCCCGATGTTACTACTTCCGGCCTCGCGCAGATCGGAACGGAGCCCTTTGATCAACTCAATATCGCGTTCTTCACAGGCCGCCAACAGGCGAAAAATCTCCCATTGGATGTCCCATTCTTCTTCAATCGCAGGCAAAACCTTTAGCTCGTCGTCGGTCATTTCTTTGCCAGCCTGCGTCATTTCCAACATAGCAACCGTACGGATAGACGCTTCACTGATAGCTATCGCATGTTCCAGCGTTTCACCGCTTAAACGCGAATGAATCAGTTCGCCCAGTGCGATACAGGCATCGATAGCCGGATAAACGCCGTAAAGATCGTAATCCTCCGCGGTGGGAACCGCTTCTTCCAGCTTTTCCAACTGGTTATCGAAGTTAACCTTCGCATCTTTAACAACCAATGTTTCCCATACCAAATCGAGAATGCGGCGGTAAACCATCGCGTCTCCGAATTCTGTTTGACGACAAAACTCGTGGTAATTTGGATACATACGTTCACAAAGACATGCCATGAAAGTGACATGTTGCCAGCTCGCCAGCTTTTCCAGACGTAAATGAATGGGGTTACGTAACATTTTTATGCTCATTAACGGCGACGGACGGCAGTGTACCTGAAATCACAGTGACGCCCTATGCCTGAATTCCTAAAGTTTTACGACAATACGCTAGCCGCTTGCAGCCGCTGCCAACGCACAAATGCGGGACGATTCGATGCGACAGCATCAGCCCAACGGGTCGGCTCCGGTAAACGGTAGCCGCGCATACAACATTGTACCCAGTGCAATGCACTATCCTGACTGACCCGATGCCCTGTTGCCACAAACAGTGGATTACAGCGCGCTTTGCTGCGCCATACCCAACCAATTTGCTCGCCCTTATCCAGTAACGGCTGTTGGCTACCGACGCCCTCCGCCAGCGGCTCAAACCGGCCACAAAGCCGACTTTTCGCTACGCCAATCGTGGGAACGTCAACAAGCAGGCCAAAATGGCTGGCAACGCCGAGACGACGCGGGTGGGAAATCCCATGCCCATCAACAAACAGCAGATCCGGTTTCTGTTCAAGCAACGCCCACGCGGCAAGCAGCCCTGGGCATTCACGAAACGAAAGAAAACCGGGGATATAGGGCATCGTCGTACTGATACGCGCAATCTTATATTCTACCAGCTCCAACGAAGGATAACGCATTACCGCAATGGCGGCGCGAGTTACCGAACCTTCTTGCTCAAAACCAACATCCGCACCCGCGATAAACGCGGGCTGCTCAAAAGGTAAATCGTCGTGCCGAATCACATCAGAAGCGCGAGCCAACTGTTCAGCCCGCAACTTTTGTGTATCAATCACACCACCTCCCGTGAATCATGCGTGATAAGGGCGAGATAACCGATGTACCGCCTCAACAAAAACGCCCGCATGCTCTGGCGGCACGTCTTGATGGATACCATGGCCCAGATTGAAAACATGTCCGTTACCTTGTCCAAACCCAGAGAGGATCGATGCCACTTCCTGTTCGATCCGTGCCGGATCGGCATATAACATTGAGGGGTCCATATTTCCCTGTAGCGCGACTTTATCGCCTACACGACGGCGTGCATCAGCAATGTCACTCGTCCAGTCCAGCCCCAGCGCATCACAACCTGTTTCAGCCATCGCCTCTAGCCACTGCCCTCCGCCCTTGGTGAAGAGCGTCACTGGCACACGGCGACCTTCATTCTCACGCAGTAAACCATCAACAATCTTATGCATGTAACGCAGGGAGAACTCTTTGTAGTCGCGCCCGCTCAGCGCGCCACCCCAGGTATCGAATACCATCACGGCCTGCGCACCAGCACGAATTTGCGCGTTGAGATAAAGAATGACGCTATCCGCCAGCTTATCCAGCAACAGGTGTAGCGTTTTAGGCTCAGCAAACATCATTTTCTTGATGACGGTAAACGCTTTGCTGCTACCGCCTTCCACCATATAGGTCGCCAGCGTCCACGGGCTGCCCGAGAAACCGATAAGCGGCACTGCACCGGCGAGATTTTTACGGATCGTTCGCACCGCGTTCATCACATAACCGAGTTCCTGTTCTGGATCGGGAACAGGCAGTTTAACGACATCGGCATGAGAGGTGATGGGAGAGTGGAAGCGTGGGCCTTCCCCGGCTTCAAAATAAAGTCCTAAGCCCATCGCATCAGGGATAGTCAGGATATCGGAGAACAGGATCGCCGCATCCAGCGCATAGCGCCGTAAAGGTTGTAACGTGACTTCACACGCCAGCTCTGCATTTTTGCACAGTGACATAAAATCACCCGCCTGCGCACGCGTTGCCTTATATTCTGGTAGATAACGCCCCGCCTGACGCATCATCCACACTGGGGTGACATCAACAGGTTGGCGCAATAACGCCCGCAAATAGCGATCGTTTTTCAGGTCGGTCATGTTCTCTTCCTTTCGGCCTCACGGCGGTTCTACACCAGATAGATGTGATGAAGCGGATGCGTTATAAAACGAACGTGTTATGAAACCAATACATTAATAGCGCAAATAGTACCACGTCAGCCTTCGTTCTCGTGATAAGCACGGCACAACACCACCGTATCTTCGATAAGTCGACGCGCCACGGTGCCCAGCGGAGGCAACTGCGGAAGTTGGTCATAGCGGAACCAGCCCGCGTCACGCAACTCTTTCGGATCGTGCTTGATTTCTCCACCCGCATAATCCGCTGTAAACGCCATCATCAGCGAATGAGGGAATGGCCAAGGCTGAGAACTCACGTAACGCAGGTTTTTTATCTGAATGTGGCTTTCTTCCATTACCTCACGTACGACAGTCTGTTCCAGCGTTTCGCCCACTTCCACAAACCCCGCCAGCACGGTATACATGTTTCCACGATGTCGGTTGTGCTGCGCCAGCAAAATCTCCTTGCCACGCCGAATTGCGACGATGATGCAGGGCGCGATCTGCGGATAATAACGTTCCTTGCAGTGGTGACATAAGCACGCCAGTTCCGTCTTGCTCCGCACCATTTCATGGCCGCAGTAACCACAAAAGCGATGGGAGCGATAGAATTCAGCCAGCTGTACGCCTCGCCCCGCCAGTTGGAATAAGCCCGCGTCTTGATCGAGCAGTTGGCGAACGGATGCCATGCCCGTATCCCGCCCTTGGCAAACCAGCCAGGCAGGCTGCCCTTGCCATTCACCGATTTGACGAGCCACTTTCCCCTGCAACGACCACGCCGTCGCCGTTCCGCGCGGTAATTCTCCTTGGGGTAGCCAGATTTGTATCGCATCGCTAACTATCCACCAGCCGGTTTCATCACCTTTTAGCGTCTGTTCCATATCTTTTTATTGCTCCACTGCCACTTCACTGGCATTTTACATTCAGAGTGATTACATAAGTTTTATAACTGGGATTTCAGTTATTTCTTACCGTTCACGGAGTCAACAATGCTAAACCAGCTACAAAGTCTGACTGAATACGTTGGTGGCAATAATGCGTTAATCGACCAATGGCTACAAGCGCGTAAGCAGCTTCTGGTGGCTTACTATCATCTGGTCGGCATCAAGCCGAACAAGGAAGCGCTTTCTCTTTTGGATGAAGAGGCATTGGATAATTTTTGCCAGAATCTGGTGGACTATCTTTCTACTGGCCACTTTCATTTATACGAAAAAATGCTGCATGAAGCAGCGACCCACAGCGAACAAGTATTGGCGCTTTCCACCCAGCTCGACCTCGCCCTGCAAAACAATACGCAGCAAATCATGACGTTTTACGATAGCCATCTGGCAGCCGCCATCGACCATGATAACTGCATCGAATTCCAGCAGGCACTTTCCAGCGTCGGTGAAGCATTAGAAGAGCGTTTTACGTTAGAAGACAACATGATCAGGCAGGTTTACGACAACTAACCGTCATTTGACGTTATTTAAGAACATCACCACGCGCTGTACAGGCAAAAGCGGCACGCTTTGACATCCGCGTTTTGCCGTCATACAGTGTAGGGGTTTTATTGACCCGTTTAACAGACGGGCAAATCTTGTCGGAGTGCCTAGCGTGCTCGTGTTTTGTTTTACGAAATCAATCGTTTTACGAAACCTATGAGCGCACAGGCTGAGACCGTTAATTCGGGATCCGCGGAACCTGATCGGGTTAATACCTGCGAAGGGAACAAGAGTAATGCACCTCATTGAGATTGAGCCCAAGGCTGCGTATTTGCACATACCCACGCTAAAACTCGATATCATTATTACTCCCTCCGGCTCCAGACAAGCAATCTTCCCTTTACGTCTTACAGGAACTTGCTATGTCTACAGAACCCTTGTCTACAGAACCAATGCTGTCCAAATCAGGCCGCCGTGAACAACGCGCCGCCGCCCAACAGTTTATTGAAACCTTACAGGGAACCGCCTTTCCCAATTCCAAACGCATTTACCTTGCAGGCTCGCGCGACGACATCGCCGTACCGATGCGTGAAATTCAGCTCAGCCCGACGCGACTCGGCGGCAGCAAAGACAATCCCCAATACGAGCCCAATGAGCCGATCCCGGTTTACGATACGTCAGGGCCTTATGGCGATCCCGCTGCGCAACCCGATGTCCGCGTTGGGCTAGCGAAGCTGCGCGCCAGCTGGATTGCAGAACGTCACGACACCGAGGCGCTATCTGGCGTCAGCTCCGATTTCACCCAGCAGCGCCTAGCGGATGCCGGTCTGGATCATCTGCGTTTTGAGCATTTGCCACGACCGCTGCGTGCCAAAGCAGGTAAACGCGTCACCCAACTCCACTATGCGCGACAGGGGATCATTACCCCGGAAATGGAATTTATCGCCATTCGCGAAAATATGGGACGCGAACGCATTCGCACCGACGTACTGCGCCAGCAGCATCCGGGGCAAAGTTTTGGCGCTCTCCTGCCGGAGAACATCACGCCGGAATTTGTCCGTCAGGAAGTGGCCGCCGGTCGCGCCATTATTCCTTCCAACATCAACCACCCCGAGTCAGAGCCAATGATTATCGGTCGCAATTTTCTGGTGAAGGTTAACGCCAATATCGGCAACTCCGCCGTGACCTCCTCCATCGAAGAAGAGGTGGAAAAGCTGGTCTGGTCTACCCGTTGGGGCGCAGATACGGTGATGGATCTCTCAACCGGCCGCTATATTCACGAAACCCGCGAGTGGATTCTGCGCAACAGCCCCGTCCCCATCGGAACCGTACCGATCTACCAGGCGCTGGAAAAAGTGAACGGCGTGGCGGAAAACCTGAACTGGGAAATGTTCCGCGATACGCTGCTGGAACAGGCGGAACAGGGCGTGGACTATTTCACCATCCACGCGGGTGTCCTGCTGCGCTACGTTCCGATGACAGCCAAACGCCTGACCGGCATCGTCTCACGCGGCGGTTCTATTATGGCGAAGTGGTGCCTGTCACATCACAAAGAGAGCTTCCTGTACGAGCACTTCCGTGAAATCTGTGAAATTTGTGCCGCTTATGACGTCGCGCTGTCACTGGGTGACGGCTTACGCCCCGGCTCCATTCAAGATGCCAACGACGAGGCGCAATTTGCCGAGCTGCATACGTTAGGCGAGCTGACTAAGATTGCTTGGGAATATGACGTACAGGTGATGATCGAAGGCCCCGGCCACGTTCCGATGCAGATGATCCGCCGCAACATGACCGAAGAGCTGGAGCACTGCCATGAAGCACCGTTCTATACGCTCGGCCCATTAACCACCGATATCGCACCAGGCTACGATCACTTCACCTCCGGCATCGGTGCCGCCATGATCGGCTGGTTCGGCTGCGCGATGCTCTGCTACGTGACGCCGAAAGAGCATCTTGGCTTGCCGAACAAAGAAGACGTCAAACAAGGGCTGATTACCTACAAGATCGCCGCCCACGCCGCCGATCTGGCGAAAGGTCATCCCGGTGCGCAGATCCGTGACAACGCTATGTCGAAAGCGCGCTTCGAATTCCGCTGGGAAGATCAGTTCAATCTGGCTCTCGATCCGCAAACGGCACGCGCCTACCACGATGAAACACTGCCGCAGGAATCTGGCAAAGTCGCCCACTTCTGTTCCATGTGCGGCCCCAAATTCTGCTCGATGAAAATCTCACAGGAAGTGCGCGATTACGCCGCGAAACAGGAAGCAGAAGCCAAACCGATTGAAGTTGGCATGGCGCAGATGTCACAGGAATTCCGTTCTCGCGGCAGCGAGCTTTATCACAGCGCCACCAGCCTGCCAGCCGAGGAAAACCAATGACGGACTCAACGCCTTTTGCCCCAACAGCACAGCGGCTGGGGCTCTATCCCGTTGTCGATAGCGTGGAATGGATTGAACGCCTGCTCAGTGTAGGGGTGAAAACGATCCAGCTAAGAATCAAAGATCGGTCTGATGAACAGGCCGAAGCCGATGTGATCCAAGCGATCGCATTGGGTCGGCACTATCAGGCGCAGCTCTTCATCAACGACTATTGGAAATTGGCCGTAAAACATCAAGCGTACGGCGTACATCTGGGCCAGGAAGATCTGGATACCGCCGATCTGGTCGCGATTAAACAAGCAGGCCTGCGCTTAGGCGTCTCCACACACGACGATCGTGAACTGGCACGTGCGGTGGCGATCAACCCGTCCTACATCGCGCTGGGGCATATTTTCCCTACGCAAACCAAAGACATGCCATCGGCACCGCAGGGGCTGGCCGAACTGAGCCGACACATCGCCGATCTGCAAGGCCGTTTTCCCACCGTGGCGATTGGCGGCATCAGCATCGACAAAGTACCTGCGGTGCTGAAAACGGGCGTCGGCAGTATTGCCGTCGTCAGCGCCATTACGCAGGCAGCAGACTGGCGGCAAGCAACCGCAACGCTGCTGAGGATGATTGAAGGACGGGAGGCATAACATGGTAACGCATCCCCATCCAACGTCTGCCGGACTGAGCGATAGCGAGTTCATGCGCTACAGCCGTCAGTTGATGCTGGAAGATATTGGCCCAGACGGTCAGGAGAAGCTCAAAGCCGCCCGCGTTCTGCTGGTGGGTCTAGGTGGGCTGGGTGCTCCCGCGTCGCTCTATCTGGCGGCCGCAGGGATTGGCACGCTGCTGCTTGCCGACGATGACGCACTGCACATCAGCAACCTGCAACGCCAGATTCTGTATCGCACCAGCGATACCGACAAACCCAAAGCGGTGTTGGCACAACGTCAGCTACAGGCGTTAAATTCACATTCAGAAGCGATTGCGATTACCGAAAGGCTCAGCGGTGAGGCGTTACACAGCGCCGTTAGCCGCGTCGATTTAGTGCTGGATTGCAGCGACAACATGACAACCCGCCATGCGGTTAACGTCGCCTGCGTGGATGCTGGCAAACCGCTGATCAGCGGTAGCGCCGTCGGTTTCAGCGGTCAGCTCGCGGTCTTCACGCCGCCTTATCACGCTGGCTGCTACGCCTGCCTGTATCCCGATACAACCGAACCACAGCGCAACTGCCGTACCGCAGGCGTGCTGGGGCCGGTGGTCGGCGTAATTGGCACGCTTCAGGCGCTGGAAGCGATAAAGCTGCTGGCTGGTATGCCGTCTGCGCTGGATGGCAAGCTGAGAATGTTCAATGGCAAACAGCAGAGCTGGAACACGCTCCAACTCACACGTGCGCCTCATTGCCCGGTATGCGGGGGGGCAGCATGAGAATCACGCTGAATGATGAGCCCTTTGAATTCCCAGAGGCCATCACGGTTGAGGCGCTGCTGAACCAGATAAACCGGCTCCAGCCCGGCACGGCGCTGGCTATCAATCAGACCATTATCCCGCATGCTACCTGGTCACAGCATCAGGTGCAGGACGGTGATGATATTTTGCTTTTTCAAGCCATCGCGGGAGGATGACATGCTGCACATTGCCGATACGATATTCACTTCACGACTGCTGACCGGAACCGGGAAATTCGCCACGCCAGAACTGATGCTGGCGGCACTTGAGGCTTCCGGCTCCCAGTTAGTTACCATGGCGATGAAACGCGTTGACCTAAACGGCGGAAACGACGCTATTCTCGCCCCGCTACGCCAGCTCGGTATTAAGCTGCTGCCAAATACGTCGGGCGCCAAAACCGCTGACGAAGCTATTTTTGCTGCCCGACTGGCGCGTGAAGCGCTAGGCACCCGCTGGCTGAAGCTGGAAATTCACCCCGATGTGAAATATCTGCTGCCTGATCCCATCGAAACGCTGAAGGCTGCGGAACAGTTGGTCAAAGAAGGGTTCACGGTGCTGCCCTACTGTGGGGCCGATCCGGTACTGTGCAAGCGTCTGGAAGAGGTCGGCTGCGCAGCAGTGATGCCTCTCGGCGCGCCGATTGGCTCCAATCAGGGGCTGCAAACACGTGATTTTCTTCGCATCATCATCGAACAGGCGCGTGTTCCAGTGATTGTCGATGCAGGGATTGGTGCCCCAAGCCAGGCAGCCGACGCCCTGGAAATGGGAGCCGATGGCGTGCTGGTCAATACAGCAATTGCCGTTGCCCGCGACCCTGTGGCGATGGCGCGCGCCTTCCGGTTAGCAGTCGATGCTGGTGGCCTTGCGCGTCAGGCCGGTCTGGGAAGTAAGCAGTTCGTCGCCAGCGCCACCAGCCCGCTCACCGGTTTTCTACATCGACAAATGGAAGATCGGCAAGCGGAAGGTGCGGCAAAATGAGCATCGACTTTCAAACCGTCTGGGAACAGCTCGACTGGGATGACCTGACGCTACGCATCAACGGCAAAACCGCACAGGATGTTGAACGGGCGCTCACTGCCCCACACCTGACGCGTGACGATTTTATGGCGCTCCTTTCACCGGCCGCCAGCGCCTATCTGGAACCGCTAGCCCAGCGGGCGCAGCAGCTCACCCGACAGCGTTTCGGCAATACGGTGAGTTTCTACGTCCCGCTGTACCTGTCCAACCTGTGTTCTAACGACTGCACCTACTGCGGCTTTTCGATGAGCAACCACATCAAGCGTAAAACGCTGGATGAGGCAGAAATCTTACGTGAATGCGCCGCTATCAAGGAACTCGGATTTGAGCACCTGCTGCTCGTGACCGGCGAACACCAACGCAAGGTGGGGGTGGATTATTTTCGTCGCGTCTTTCCACTGATTCGGCCACTCTTCAGTTCGTTGATGATCGAAGTCCAACCACTGTCGCAGGAGGAGTACGCCGAGTTGAAAACGCTGGGGCTGGATGGTGTGATGGTCTATCAGGAAACCTATCATCCGGCGACCTACCAGTTGCACCATCTAAAAGGACAAAAGCAGGATTTCCACTGGCGGCTTGCCACACCGGATCGACTGGGCCGTGCAGGGATCGACAAGATCGGGCTAGGTGCCTTAATCGGTCTGTCCAATAGCTGGCGCACCGACTGCTACATGGTGGCGGAACACCTGCTGCACTTACAGCAGAGCTATTGGCAGAGCCGTTACTCTATCTCATTCCCTCGCCTGCGCCCTTGTGCAGGCGGCATTGAACCAGCGTCGTTAATGGATGAAGCACAGCTCATGCAGGTGATTTGTGCATTTCGATTACTGTCACCGGATATTGAGTTATCGCTTTCCACGCGCGAGTCCCCTTTCTTTCGCGACCATGCGATTCCCATTGCGATTAACAATGTCAGCGCATTTTCCAAAACCCAGCCGGGTGGCTACGCCGACAATCACCCCGAACTGGAACAGTTCTCGCCGCATGATTCACGGCGTCCTGAAGACGTCGCGCAGGCCATCGTACGCGCAGGCCTCCAGCCGGTCTGGAAAGACTGGGACGGTTATTTGGGCAGATAGTTACTGAACAGATAAGACAGCGATACGTATGATTTGGGAGGCGGTTCGCAGGCCGAAATGAGAATTACATGGAAGGCAACATTCTCAGGATCGCGCTTCGCAACATGAAATCCGGCCTATCGTCACGGCTTTCGGTAAAGAATACAGTAGCGTCGTTGGCAAGCCTGAGCGTTATTACTAAGCCTGTTGACCGGAGCCGTTTGCCACTTATCGGTTCTGCACATCAACCCGCCGATACGGGGCTTATCCTTACCCGTATCGGCCCTTCCTTAACAATAATCAGGTTACGTTCTGGTCAGGAAAAGTGTGCATCATCTTCGCGATTTCACTACCCACAATGCGCAGCCCTTCCCTCATCTCTTCCGTAAAGCGATTGGCATAATTAAGTCGAATACAATTGCGGTATTTCCCTGAAGCGGAAAATAGCGAACCGGCGGCGATCTGTATGCCCGCTTTTCTGACCTCACGGCTGAGCTTGAGTGAATCAAAATATTCAGGCAGCTCAATCCACATCAGGAATCCTCCCTGCGGACGACTAACACAAATATTGGACGGAAAATACTCGCGCACCCAGCAGGTAAACGTACTCAGATTAGCTTTGTATTGGGCGCGCATCCGACGTAAGTGAGGCTGATAGTGTCCCTGACGAATAAATTCTGCCACGGCAAGCTGAGGCTGTACCACCGTCGATCCCGTGCTGATGTACTTTGTATGAATCACCCGCTCCAGATAGCGCCCCGGGGCGATCCAACCCACGCGCAAACCGGGTGCCAGATTCTTTGAAAATGAGCTGCACAACAATACGCGTCCATCTTCATCAAACGACTTTATGGCGCGGGGACGCGGATATTCATAGGCCAATTCACCATAGGCATCATCTTCAATAATGGCGATATCAAAGTGCTGCGCCAGCGTCACCAGAGATTGCTTGCGGGCGTCAGGCATGATGAAGCCAAGCGGATTGTTACAGCTCGGCACCAGAAGCACGGCTTTGATTGGCCACTGATCCAACGCCAGTCTTAACGCTTCAAGACTGATCCCCGTCACTGAATCGGTTGGGATCTCGATCGCTTTGATATCCAGCCCACGAAGGATCTGCATCGTACCCGGAAAAGCAGGTGACTCGACAGCAACGATGTCTCCGGGCTGGCAAACCGCGCGAACGGCAACAAATAAGGCTTCCTGACATCCAGTCGTGACCACAATATCATCTTGCGTCAGTTGGCAGCCGCAATCGACGGTAAGACGAGCGATCTGTTCACGCAGCGCGGGCACGCCATATACGCTGTCATATTGTAAAACCCGGGCATCCTGATATTGGCAAAGGCGACCCATCTCTTTCCACAGCGGCTTGATGGTAGGCTGGCTCACATCAGGCATTCCGCTACCAAACTTCAGCACGTTCGTTTCCAAACGCACGTTCACCAGTTCCAGTACCGATTCCCACTGTGTGATCTCAACTGGGCGCTGAGCAGGACGCGTCAGCGCAGGTACAGGCGGCGTTGCCTTACGCGGCGTGACAAAATATCCCGAACGCGGCTGCGGCATAATCAGCTGTCGGGTTTCCAGCAGATGATAGGCCTGCTGTACGGTACTGATGCTCACACCATGTTCTGTACTGAGTGCCCGAACGGAAGGCAGACGTTCCCCGCTTTGATATAACCCTTGTTCAATCCGCTGCTCTAACAGCCCGGCAAGGTGTTGATAACGCGTCATCAGTATCACTCTCCATCATGATTCATCACAGTAACCAGTACAGATTCAAATAAAAATCACCATTCAGATGCAATATCACACAATCTGTATGCTAAAAAAATGGATTTCTTGCATCTGTATTGAAAATACCTTTCGCCTCATC
Source organism: Pectobacterium punjabense (assembly GCF_012427845.1). Classification (NCBI taxonomy): domain Bacteria; kingdom Pseudomonadati; phylum Pseudomonadota; class Gammaproteobacteria; order Enterobacterales; family Pectobacteriaceae; genus Pectobacterium; species Pectobacterium punjabense. Next base: position 278,460 of record NZ_CP038498.1, on the reverse strand, counting down.
ATAGCGTTCATTCACTGGCGAGGGGGAAAATATGGAATTTCATGAGAATCGATCACAAAAACCGTTCCGCGAGTCACCGTTCTGGCTCATGCTTATTTTACCGTACCGCCTGTGGAAAGCCTGGCGAGTAAGGGTGCAAACGCTGAAGATACTGCGGGATATGAGCGATGAGGGGCTCAAAGACATCGGGCTGAAACGAAGCGATCTCGATCGGTTCAGATAACATAACAACAAAAAAGTAGAGATATCGCCGATACAGATAGTGCATCTGTATCGGCAAGGTAAAGAGGTTAGTGAGGTACCGTATTGTCTGCGGGTGCTTTCATCCGCATCCCGACAACGGCTGACAGTAAGCAGCCAATGGCAAGATAGGCCGCCACCGCGTGCCATGAGCCATCCATAAACTGCACCAGCAGAACAGCGATAAAAGGCGTAAACCCGCCGCCGACCACGCTGGCAACCTGATAACCCACGCCAGCCCCACTATAGCGATACGCCGTACCAAATAACTCGGTAAACATCGGCTGCTGTACGCTAACGATCATATCGTGAGCAGCATTCGCCAGCATGATAGCAAAGAACAGAATCAGCAGCGTGTTGTGACTTTCCAGCGCCATAAAGAATGGCACCGCACTCACGGCACCAATCAACGCACCAGTCACATAAATGCGACGACGGCCAAAGCTATCCGCCAGATAAGCAAAGAAAGGAATAGACACGCAGCTGATCGCCCCCACCAGCAGCCCGATATTCAGAAAGATATCCCGCGATAGCCCAAGATGGGTGGTGGAGTAATTGAGTGCAAATGCCGTGACGATATACATCGTCAACAGTTCACCAAGCCGTAACGCAATAATCAGTAGAAAGGCTTTCGGATGCTGGCGTAGTGCTTCCATAATCGGGAACGAACGCAGCTTGTTTGCTCTTTCTCCCAAGGTTTTATTCGCCTCAAACTCCTGAGACTCATCCATCCCGTTGCGCACCCACCAGGCGATAGCCACCAGAATCAGGCTGAATAAGAACGGCAGACGCCAGCCCCAGGTGGTAAATTCTTCATTGGTCGTCAAATTGCTTACCACCGATACCGACCCAGTAGCTAGTAACAATCCAACCCCAAAGCCAACTTGTACGCCGCTGCTGTAAAAGGCTTTCTTCTTCTTCGGCGCATTCTCTACCGCCAACAGTGCCGCACCACCCCATTCACCACCAACCGCAAAGCCCTGAATTGCCCGCAGCGTAACCAACAGCACCGGTGCCCACCAGCCAATCGAATCAAACGACGGCAACAGACCAATCAGCGCAGTAGAAATACCCATCATCCAGACCGTGATCATCAGCATTCGTTTACGGCCCAGCTTATCGCCGAAGTGGCCGAACACCATGCCGCCTAGCGGTCGGAACAGGAAACCAACACCGAACGTACCAAATGCCGCCAGCGTCCCCATCGTTGGGCTGACCTGCGGGAAAAATTCGGTATTAAATACAAGGGCGGCAACAATTCCGTACAGCAAAAAATCGTACCAATCAACAACGGCACCCACAAAACTGCCCCAGGCTGCGCGCTTTGCTCGGTGCTGAGAATGGCTTTCCGACTGTGTTTGTAGGGTTTTATCAGAGGAAAGTGAATCATCCTGATGAGGTAATGAGCCGCCAGGCTGTGAAAGGGTTGGCGTAGTTGAGGTGTCCATGTTGGTTCCGTTCTATTTACTTTACACTACTGTACAACAAAAAATTTCAGGAAGACATGCTTACGTCATTTACGACGGGTCATCCGCAGGGAATCAACCATAAAAAAACCCCGACCATGATAGTCGGGGTTTTTGTTATTTACCGCATGGTAGTGCAGCGTAAAGAGACTTACTCGTCGTCGCTGCTACCAAAGCCTGCATTCAGCAGTTCGGCCAGGTTAGCAGAAGCTTCATCGGCACTCACTTGAGGCACGACAGGTGCTTCGCCTGCCTGACGGCGGCGCATACGATCCTGATGGTACGCATAACCCGTACCCGCTGGGATCAGACGACCCACGATGACGTTCTCTTTCAGACCACGCAGTTCATCACGTTTACCTGCGACAGCAGCTTCGGTCAGTACGCGAGTGGTTTCCTGGAACGATGCCGCAGAAATGAAGGACTCGGTCGCCAGAGATGCTTTGGTGATACCCAGCAGATCGCGACTGTACGTTGCCGTGATCTTACCATCCGCTTCCAACTGACGGTTGGCAATCTTGATGCGAGAGACTTCTGCCTGTTCGCCTTCCAGGAACTCCGTGCTACCCGCGTCAACGATGGTGCCTTTACGCAACATCTGACGAACGATAACTTCGATGTGTTTATCGTTAATCTTAACGCCTTGCAGACGGTAAACTTCCTGAACTTCGTTGGTGATATAACGCGTTACTGCATGCACGCCACGCAGACGCAGGATATCGTGCGGAGACTCTGGGCCGTCGGAAACAACGTCACCACGTTCCACCACTTCACCTTCGAACACGTTGAGCTGACGCCATTTCGGAATCATCTCTTCGTAAGCATCGCTGCCATCCAACGGAGAAATTACCAGACGGCGTTTACCTTTGGTTTCTTTACCGAAGGAAATGATACCGCTGATCTCTGCCAGAATCGCCGGCTCTTTCGGACGACGTGCTTCGAACAGGTCGGCTACGCGTGGCAGACCACCGGTAATATCCTTGGTACCACTGGATTCCTGAGGGAGACGCGCCAATGTATCACCGGCACCAATCTGCACTCCATCTTCCAACTGAACAATCGTTTTACCCGGCAGGAAGTATTGAGCTGGCATATCAGTACCAGGAATCAGTACATCTTCACCTTTACCGTCAACGATTTTCAGTGCTGGACGCAAGTCTTTACCGCTACCAGTACGCTCTGCGCTATCCAGAACCACGATAGAAGACAAACCAGTTAGTTCGTCGGTCTGGCGAGTAATGGTTTGACCGTCAATCATGTCAGCAAAGCGGATGAAACCGCTCACTTCGGTCACCACAGGCATGGTATGCGGGTCCCAGTTTGCGACAGTTTCGCCACCGCTAACTTCTGAGCCGTCACCCTTCGCCATCACCGCACCATAAGGCACTTTATAGCTTTCTTTAGTACGTCCGAATTCGTCGATCAGTTTCAGTTCGGTATTACGTGAAGTAATAACCAGTTTACCGTTGCTGTTCATAACGAACTTCGCGTTGCTCAGTTTCAGGCTACCTTTGTTTTTCACCTGAATGCTGGACTCAGCAGCCGCACGCGATGCCGCACCACCGATGTGGAACGTACGCATGGTTAACTGTGTACCTGGCTCACCGATGGACTGTGCCGCGATAACCCCGATAGCCTCACCTTTGTTGATGATATGACCACGAGCCAGATCGCGACCGTAGCAATTGGCGCACACGCCAAAGTCGGTTTCGCAGCTTACAACTGAACGTACTTTAACAGCGTCAACGGAGTTCTCTTCCAACATGTCACACCACTGCTCGTTCAGCAGCGTGTTACGTGGAACCAGAATGTCCGCGGTGCCCGGTTTGATCACGTCTTCAGCCGTTACACGACCCAGTACGCGCTCACGCAGTGGTTCTTTAACATCACCACCCTCGATAACCGGCGTCATCATGATACCTTCATGGGTACCACAATCGTCCTCGGTCACAACCAGATCCTGTGCAACGTCAACCAGACGACGAGTCAGATAACCGGAGTTTGCCGTTTTCAGTGCGGTATCCGCCAAACCTTTACGCGCACCGTGCGTCGAGATGAAGTACTGGAGTACGTTCAAACCTTCGCGGAAGTTTGCGGTGATTGGTGTCTCGATGATGGAACCATCTGGTTTCGCCATCAGACCACGCATACCCGCCAACTGACGAATCTGTGCCGCAGAACCACGCGCACCGGAGTCGGCCATCATAAAGATGCTGTTGAAAGAAACCTGACGCTCAACCACGCCATCACGGTTAACCACATCCTCAACGGACAGGTTTTCCATCATCGCTTTCGCAACACGTTCGTTCGCCGCTGCCCAGATATCGATCACTTTGTTATAGCGTTCGCCCGCGGTAACCAGACCAGACTGGAACTGCTCCTGAATCTCGGCAACTTCGGTTTCTGCTTCTTCGATAATCTCGGCTTTTTTCTCCGGGATAACCATGTCATCGATACCTACGGAAGCACCAGAGCGCGCCGCGTAAGCAAAACCGGTGTACATAGTCTGGTCAGCGAAGATAACCGTCGGCTTCAGACCCAAAATGCGGTAACAGGTGTTCAGCATTTTGGAGATCGCTTTCTTGCCCAAAGGCTGGTTAACGATCGAGTACGGCAGACCTTTCGGTACGATCATCCACAGGATGGCACGGCCGATAGTCGTATCAATAATCGACGTCTGATGCGTAACATCGCCTTCGATGCTCTTGATCTCTTCTGTAATACGCACTTTAACGCGCGCATGCAGAGAGGCCAGACCGGCACGATAAACACGTTCAGCTTCTTTAGGACCCGTGAGCACCATGCCTTCGCCTTTGGCGTTAACACAGTCACGCGTCATGTAATACAGACCCAATACCACGTCCTGAGAAGGAACGATGATTGGCTCACCATTCGCAGGGGACAAGATGTTGTTGGTCGACATCATCAACGCACGCGCTTCCAACTGGGCTTCCAGCGTCAACGGTACGTGTACAGCCATCTGGTCACCATCGAAGTCGGCGTTATATGCCGCACAAACCAACGGGTGCAGTTGGATCGCTTTACCTTCGATCAGTACCGGTTCAAATGCCTGGATACCCAAACGGTGCAGTGTTGGTGCACGGTTCAGCAGTACCGGGTGTTCACGGATGACTTCGTCCAGGATATCCCATACGACGGCTTCTTCGCGCTCAACCATTTTCTTGGCAGCTTTAATGGTGGTAGCAAGACCACGCAGTTCCAGCTTGCCGTAGATGAACGGTTTGAACAGTTCCAGTGCCATTTTCTTCGGCAGACCACACTGGTGCAGACGCAGGTATGGACCAACGGTGATTACAGAACGACCGGAGTAGTCAACACGCTTACCGAGCAGGTTCTGACGGAAACGACCCTGTTTACCTTTGATCATATCGGCCAAAGATTTCAGAGGGCGTTTGTTAGAACCGGTGATCGCGCGACCGCGACGGCCGTTATCCAACAGCGCATCAACCGCTTCCTGCAACATACGTTTTTCGTTACGCACGATGATATCTGGCGCAGCCAGATCCAGCAGGCGTTTCAGACGGTTGTTACGGTTGATCACGCGACGATACAGATCGTTCAGGTCGGAAGTCGCAAAACGACCACCATCCAGCGGAACCAACGGACGCAGATCTGGCGGCAGTACCGGCAGAACGGTCAGGATCATCCACTCTGGCTTGTTACCAGACTGTACGAACGCTTCCAGCAGCTTAATGCGCTTGGTCAGTTTTTTACGTTTGGTTTCGGAGTTAGTTTCGGTCAGCTCTTCACGCAGCTGCTCGCATTCCTGCTCCAGATCCATGTTCTTCAGCAGAGCCTGGATCGCTTCGGCGCCCATTTTCGCGTCGAATTCATCACCAAACTCTTCCAACGCATCCAGATACTGCTCTTCAGTCAGGATCTGACGGCGCTCAAGGTTGGTCATGCCGCCTTCAACCACGACATAAGATTCAAAATAAAGCACACGCTCAATATCACGCAGCGGCATATCTAACAGCAAACCGATACGGGAAGGCAGTGACTTCAGGAACCAGATGTGCGCAGTTGGAGAAGCCAGCTCGATGTGACCCATACGCTCACGACGTACTTTAGTTTGGGTTACTTCAACGCCGCACTTCTCACAAATAACACCACGGTGTTTCAGGCGCTTATACTTACCGCACAAGCACTCATAATCTTTTACCGGCCCAAAGATACGGGCGCAGAAAAGGCCGTCACGCTCAGGCTTGAACGTACGGTAGTTGATGGTTTCTGGCTTTTTAACTTCACCAAAAGACCACGAACGGATCATGTCTGGCGAAGCCAGAGCAATTTTGATCGCATCAAACTCTTCGGTTTTAGTTTGCGCTTTCAGAAACTTTAATAAGTCTTTCACGGATTGGCTCCTGTCGGAGTTAGACCTGATAGACACCTGAACTAATGCTGTTCAAAACAACATAGCTGTTAAAAACAACATTGCCGTTAAAAACAACGTTCAGGTGTCCCTATGACGAATGCCAGCAATACAGCGAGCTGGTATTACTTTTCTTCCAGCTCGATGTTGATACCCAGCGAGCGGATTTCTTTCAACAATACGTTGAAGGATTCCGGCATGCCTGGTTCCATCTGATGATTGCCATCCACGATGTTCTTATACATCTTGGTACGGCCGTTCACGTCATCAGACTTAACGGTCAACATTTCTTGCAGGGTATAAGCTGCACCATAAGCTTCCAGCGCCCACACTTCCATCTCACCGAAGCGTTGACCACCGAACTGCGCCTTACCACCCAGCGGCTGCTGAGTAACCAGGCTATAAGAACCGGTGGAACGGGCATGCATCTTATCGTCAACCAAGTGGTTCAGTTTCAGCATGTACATGTAGCCCACTGTAACCTGACGCTCAAATTGCTCACCGGTACGTCCATCGTACAGGGTAATCTGACCGGAGGTAGGGATACCGCCCATCTGCAACAGTTCCTTGATTTCTTTCTCTTTTGCACCATCGAATACCGGCGTTGCAATTGGCATACCTTTCTTCAGGTTTTCAGCCAGACGCATAACTTCTTCGTCGGAGAAAGTACTCAGGTCGACTTTTTGACGCACATCGTCGCCCAGATTGTAGGCTCTCTGGATAAACTCACGCAGCTTGGTCACTTCTTCGTGCTGCTTAAGCATGGCGTTGATTTTCTCGCCGATACCTTTTGCAGCCATACCCAAGTGGGTTTCCAGAATCTGACCGATGTTCATACGTGAAGGTACGCCCAGCGGGTTCAGTACGATATCGACCGGCGTACCGTTCTCATCGTAAGGCATATCTTCGATCGGGTTGATCTTGGAGATAACACCTTTGTTCCCGTGACGACCTGCCATCTTGTCACCCGGTTGGATCTGACGCTTAACAGCCAGATAAACCTTAACGATTTTCAGCACGCCCGGTGCAAGATCATCGCCTTGGGTGATTTTACGGCGCTTAGCTTCGAGTTTTTTCTCAAACTCGTGCTTCAGCTCATCATACTGTTCTGCAAGCTGTTCCAACTGATTCTGCTTATCTTCATCAGTCAGACCCAGTTCCAACCAGCGCTCGCGCGGCAGTTTGTCCAGTTTGTCAGCTTCTACGCCGCCAGAAACCAGCACTGCGTGAATACGTCCAAACAGACCCGCTTCCAGAATCTGCAACTCTTCAGTCAGGTCTTTCTTAGCCTGCTTCAGCTGCATTTCTTCGATTTCTAACGCACGTTTGTCTTTTTCCACGCCATCGCGGGTAAAGACCTGCACGTCGATAATCGTACCGGAAACACCGTTTGGTACACGCAGAGAAGAGTCTTTAACGTCAGACGCTTTCTCACCGAAGATCGCACGCAGCAGTTTCTCTTCTGGCGTCAGTTGGGTTTCACCTTTCGGCGTTACTTTACCAACCAGAATGTCACCGCCGGTGACTTCAGCACCGATATAAACGATGCCGGACTCATCCAGTTTAGAAAGTGCTGCTTCACCCACGTTCGGGATGTCCGCAGTAATTTCTTCAGGCCCTAACTTGGTGTCACGAGACACACAGGCCAGTTCCTGAATGTGGATGGTCGTAAAGCGATCTTCCTGAACCACACGCTCGGAAACGAGGATGGAGTCTTCGAAGTTGTAACCATTCCATGGCATAAATGCCACGCGCATGTTCTGACCCAGCGCCAGCTCACCCAGATCGGTGGACGGGCCATCTGCCAAAACGTCACCACGTTCTACCGGCTCACCCAGAGACACACATGGCATCTGGCTGATGCAGGTATTCTGGTTCGAACGGGTATATTTGGTCAGGTTATAGATGTCGATCCCGGCTTCGCCCGGATACATTTCATCGTCATTAACGCGGATTACAATACGGGATGCATCTACGTACTGTACTGTACCACCACGTTTGGCTACGGCAGTTACACCGGAGTCAACCGCAACGGCACGTTCCATACCGGTACCAACCAGCGGCTTATCGGCGCGCAGAGTCGGAACGGCCTGACGTTGCATGTTCGCACCCATCAGAGCACGGTTGGCGTCATCGTGTTCCAAGAACGGAATCAGAGATGCACCGACGGAAACCACCTGCTGTGTGGAAACGTCCATATATTCAACCTGATCGCGGCTGAACAAGCTGGACTCACCTTTGTTACGGCAGGTAACCAGTTCGTCGATGAAGCGGCCTTCTTCGTCCAAATTGGTGTTTGCCTGGGCGATAACGAAGTTACCTTCTTCAATCGCAGACAGGTAATGGATCTCATCCGTAACCACGTTGTCACGCACGCGACGATATGGGGTTTCAAGGAAACCGTATTCGTTGGTTTGTGCATAAACGGACAGGGAGTTGATCAGACCGATGTTTGGACCTTCCGGCGTTTCGATAGGACAAACACGACCATAGTGAGTAGGGTGTACGTCACGAACTTCAAAGCCAGCACGCTCACGCGTCAGACCGCCTGGGCCCAATGCAGAGATACGACGTTTGTGCGTAATCTCGGACAATGGGTTGTTCTGGTCCATAAACTGTGACAGCTGACTTGAACCGAAGAACTCTTTCACGGCAGCCGAAATCGGCTTGGCATTGATCATGTCCTGTGGCATCAGCGTATCAAGATCGCCCAGAGACAGACGCTCTTTTACAGCACGCTCCACACGCACCAGACCAACGCGGAATTGGTTTTCAGCCATTTCGCCGACAGAACGGATACGACGGTTGCCGAGGTGGTCGATATCATCCACTTCGCCTTTACCGTTACGGATATCAATGAGCTTCTTCATCACTTCGATGATGTCATCTTTGCTCAGGATACCGGAACCTTCGATCTCGTCACGCAGCAGAGAACGGTTGAACTTCATACGGCCAACCGCAGACAGATCGTAGCGGTCTTCAGAGAAGAACAGGTTCTCAAACAGCGTTTCCGCTGCTTCACGCGTTGGTGGCTCACCAGGACGCATCATGCGATAGATTTCAACCAGCGCGCTCAGACGATCGTTTGACGGATCGACACGCACGGTTTCAGACATGTATGCACCATGATCAAGATCGTTGGTGAACAGTGTCTCAATACGCTTGTGGCCGGATTGGCTCAGCTTCGCCAGCAGATCCAGCGACAGCTCCATGTTGGCTGCGCCGATCAGTTCGCCAGTGCTCTCATCGATATAATCTTTGGACAATATTTTGCCAGCAATATATTCAACAGGCACTTCAATGCGCTCAATACCGTCTTTCTCTAACTGACGGATATGACGCGCAGTGATACGGCGACCTTTTTCGATATAAACTTTACCGTTCGCTTCGATATCAAACGACGCGGTTTCACCACGCAGGCGCTCAGGGACCAGATCCATCTGCAATTTATTGCCATTGATTTCATAGACAATTTTATCGAAGAAAAGATCCAGAATCTGTTCGGTGGAGTAACCCAGCGCGCGCAGGATAATGGTCGCAGGCAATTTACGACGACGGTCGATACGGACAAACAGGTTATCCTTCGGATCAAATTCAAAATCCAACCAGGAACCACGGTAAGGAATAATACGTGCGTTATACAGCACCTTACCTGAAGAGTGGGTTTTACCTTTGTCGCTATCGAAGAACACACCTGGGCTACGGTGCAACTGAGACACGATTACACGCTCAGTACCGTTGATCACGAAGGTGCCGTTATCGGTCATGAGCGGAATCTCGCCCATGTACACTTCTTGTTCTTTGATGTCTTTAACGGTGCCTTCAGGCGCTTCGCGCTCGTAGATCACCAGGCGCAGTTTAACGCGCAGCGGCGCAGAGAACGTGACGCCGCGGATTTGACATTCTTTAACGTCAAATACGGGTTCGCCCAAGCGATAGCTAACGTATTGCAGCTCTGAATTGCCGCTATAGCTTTTTATAGGGAAAACAGAACGGAATGCAGCTTCCAAACCGTACTGACCTTCCGGGTCTTGCTCGATAAATTTCTGGAACGAGTCAAGTTGGATAGAAAGGAGATAAGGTATGTCCAAAACTTGTGGACGTTTACCAAAATCCTTACGAATGCGTTTTTTCTCGGTATAGGAGTAAACCATAGGGTTCCTCAGCTAGCTGACAAGTCGAACCACTCTGTCTGCCCTAACAAGGACAGTTCATGCAACACTATTTATGTTGGTCGGAAAATAGAGAACTTTCCGTAATACGTCTTTCTATTACTCTTAAACCATTTCATTGCTCTTGCTTAGGCAAGGAACCTATGCTGGAAAGCAGTATATTAAGTCGTCAATAGAAAAAAATATTTGGGAAATCAATGGCTAAACAGTGTGAAATCCCATTGATGCCCTACAGCGCAAAAAGGCTGGTGACTAAAAAGTCACCAGCCATCAGCCTAATAAATCAGGCTGCAACCTGAAAGGTTGGCTTATTTAACTTCAACTTCTGCGCCAGCTTCTTCCAGTGATTTCTTCAGTGCTTCAGCGTCATCTTTGCTCACGCCTTCTTTCAGAACTGCTGGAGCAGATTCAACCAGATCTTTGGCTTCTTTCAGGCCCAGACCAGTTGCGCCGCGAACAGCTTTGATTACAGCAACTTTGTTAGCGCCGATAGCTTTCAGCACAACGTCGAACTCAGTTTTTTCTTCAGCAACTTCAGCTGGGCCAGCAGCAACAGCTACAGCAGCAGCAGCAGAAACACCGAATTTTTCTTCCATAGCAGAAACCAGCTCAACAACATCCATTACAGACATAGCTGCTACTGCTTCCAGAATTTGATCTTTAGTGATAGACATAACAATTGTTCCTAAGAATCAGAAATAGTTTATACGTTAGCAAGTACGTTAGAAAAGAAAGTGCTATTACGCAGCTTCTTTTGCATCGCGAACAGCAGCCAGAGTGCGGACCAATTTGCCGGCAGCGGCTTCTTTCATGGTCGACATCAGACGTGCCAGTGCTTCTTCGTAAGTCGGCAGCGTTGCCAGACGGTCAATTTGAGCCGCCGGGATCAGCTCACCTTCAAAGGCTGCAGCTTTGACCTCAAATTTTGCATTTGCTTTCGCGAACTCTTTGAACAGACGAGCAGCAGCGCCCGGGTGTTCCAAAGAATATGCAATCAAGGTCGGACCAACAAACGTGTCTTTCAGGCATTCAAATTGAGTGCCTTCAACGACGCGGCGCAGCAGGGTGTTACGAACAACACGCATGTAAACGCCAGCTTCACGACCTGCTTTACGCAGTTCGGTCATTTTATCAACGGTAACGCCACGAGAATCCGCAACAACCGCAGACAGCGCACCTTTGGCTACTTCGCTGACTTCAGCAACAATTGCTTGTTTGTCTTGAAGATTTAATGCCATTAGCTTTTGCTCCTGGATTTAGCCGGAGAAACTCTCCGGAACTCACTTCACTTATCGCCAAAATTAGAGATAAGCGTTGAAACACGGTGAGCAGAATCCAGTAAAAAATTATTCTTTATAAAAAAGAAAAACGTTATTTAGGCTCTGTCACCGTCTACGCAGGAGAATTAAGTTTCTTACGAAACACCTGCGGTCTTGGACGGAGGCCTGGATAGGCCAGGCTCCAACCGAAAAATTCTTGCGTCGATCCACTTCAGGAACAACGGGCGTAAAATTATAGGTAAATCCCACACCCGAGTAAAGCGGAACAAAAGCTATTAGTTAGCAGCAGCGTTCAAACCGCTCTGGTCGATGGCAACGCCAGCGCCCATAGTGGTAGACAAGCTAACTTTCTTGATGTACACGCCTTTCGCCTGAGATGGTTTTGCTTTTTTCAGCGCAATCAGCAGAGATTCCAGGTTTTCTTTCAGTTTGTTAGAATCGAAATCAACCTTACCGATAGTGGTATGGATGATGCCGTTCTTGTCGTTACGGTAACGAACCTGACCCGCTTTAGCATTATTAACTGCTTCAGCAACGTTAGGGGTTACAGTACCCACTTTCGGGTTTGGCATCAGGCCACGTGGACCCAGAACCTGACCCAATTGACCAACAACGCGCATTGCATCTGGAGAAGCAATAACAACGTCAAAGCCCATTTCGCCTTTTTTGATCTGATCAGCCAGATCTTCCATACCCACGAACTCAGCGCCAGCAGCTTTAGCCGCTTCAGCGTTTGCACCTTGGGTGAAGACAGCAACACGAACAGAACGACCAGTACCATGAGGCAGAACGGTTGCACCACGAACGTTTTGGTCAGATTTACGTGCATCGATGCCGAGGTTAACAGCAACGTCTACACTTTCTACGAACTTAGCAGTGGCCAGCTCTTTGAGCAGAGCAACAGCTTCGTTGATGTCATACTGTTTAGTTACATCAACTTTGTCACGGATCACGCGCATGCGCTTGGTCAGCTTAGCCATTTATTAATCCTCCACTACCAGGCCCATGGAACGAGCAGTACCTGCGATAGAACGCGCCATGGCGTCTACATCAGAACCAGTCATGTCCGCAGCTTTAGTTTCTGCGATTTCACGAACCTGAGCGCTCGTTACTTTACCTACTTTGTCTTTGTTCGGCTTGCCGGAACCAGACTTGATACCAGCCGCTTTCTTCAGCAGAACAGCTGCTGGAGGCGTTTTGGTAACGAAGGTGAAAGAACGGTCAGAATAAACGGTAATAACAACCGGAGTCGGCAGACCCTTCTCAAGGCTTTCAGTTTTAGCATTGAACGCCTTACAGAATTCCATGATGTTAACACCTTGCTGACCCAGAGCCGGACCTACTGGTGGGCTCGGGTTAGCCATACCAGCTGCAACTTGCAGCTTGACGTAGGCTTGTACTTTCTTGGCCATTTAACTTTCCTCGATTGGGTAATAGCGCCTAGTGAAAGGCTCCCCGTGGTTTGTATTACGCTTCAGTCGCCATTGAGGCCACTGAAAAACAAAAGGCGCGAAATTATAGGTTAATTTCGCGCCATAGGCAAGTCGCTATTTTCAGCAAATCTTATCAGGCAATTAGCCTTTTTCGACCTGAGCAAAGTCTAGTTCAACAGGTGTCGCACGACCAAATATAGAAACAGACACCTTCAGGCGGCTCTTCTCATAGTCTACTTCTTCAACAACACCGTTAAAGTCGGCAAATGGACCATCGTTAACACGAACCATTTCACCCGGTTCAAACAGCGTTTTCGGACGAGGCTTGTCGCCAACCTGCTGGAGACGATTCATAATCGCATCCACTTCTTTATCACTGATTGGGGCAGGACGGTCAGATGTGCCGCCAATGAACCCCATAACACGAGGTACGCTGCGTACAAGATGCCAACTAGCATCTTCCATCACCATCTGTACTAAAACATAACCAGGGAAAAACTTGCGTTCGCTCTTGCGACGCTGGCCACCACGGATCTCAACGACTTCCTCAGTAGGAACCATGACTTCGCCAAACAGCTCTTCCATATTATGGAGTTTGATATGCTCACGCAGGGATTGTGCTACGCGACCTTCAAAACCAGAAAACGCCTGAACGACGTACCAACGTTTTTTTGGAGCTTCAGACATCTTAGAACCTCAGGCCAGTGATAAACGATACCAGACGGACCAGAATACCATCCAGCCCCCACAAAATCAGTGACATCACGGCAGTCACCGCGGCAACGATTAACGTGGTGTGTAACGTTTCCTGACGAGTCGGCCAAATTACTTTGCGCACTTCGGTACGCGCTTCGCGAGCAAACGCTACGGTTGCTTTGCCTTTCGTGGTCAGCAGTGCCACACCACCGGCAGCGGCGATCAGGATAACAACAGCCAATGCACGCAGAGGAAGACTAAATTCGCGGTAATAATAATTGCCAACAATCGCAACAACCAGTAAGGCACCTACTACTAGCCACTTAATCACTTCCAGGCCACGCCCACTATCCTGAGCTTCGGTATTCGCACTCATAAACCAACCTGTCACAATGATTCAGACAAATAACTTTGCCCCGCAACCACGGGGCAACCAAACCGAAAGATGTTCTGTAAAACGAATAATTCGGTATTTACGCCGTATCTACAGAGCCTATCTCACCAATGATTATATCTCACAATCGCTGATGAGATAGGTTCTACCATGACAGCGTAGAAAAAGGGCATCAAATGATGCCCTTTTATCGCGTGTCGCGTCAAATGTTATCAGCGATTAAGCGATAACTTTAGCAACAACGCCCGCGCCTACTGTACGGCCGCCTTCACGGATGGCGAAACGCAAACCGTCGTCCATCGCGATTGGGTGGATCAGGGTAACAACCATTTTGATGTTGTCGCCCGGCATTACCATCTCTACGCCTTCTGGCAGTTCGATGGTGCCCGTTACGTCAGTTGTACGGAAGTAGAACTGAGGACGGTAGCCTTTGAAGAACGGAGTATGACGGCCGCCTTCATCTTTGCTCAGGATATACACTTCAGATTCGAACTGAGTGTGCGGCTTGATTGAACCCGGCTTAGCCAGTACCTGACCACGCTCGATTTCTTCACGCTTGATACCACGCAGCAGAACACCAACGTTCTCGCCTGCACGACCTTCGTCCAGCAGTTTGCGGAACATTTCTACGCCAGTACAGGTAGATTTCGCCGTATCTTTGATACCAACGATTTCAACTTCTTCACCGACTTTAACGATACCGCGCTCTACACGACCGGTAACAACAGTACCACGACCGGAGATGGAGAATACGTCTTCGATTGGCAGCAGGAACGGCTTGTCAATTGCACGCTCTGGTTCTGGGATGTAAGAATCCAGGTGCTCTGCCAGTTCGATGATTTTTGCTTCCCACTCAGCTTCGCCTTCCAGCGCTTTCAGAGCAGAACCACGAACCACTGGGGTATCGTCGCCTGGGAAGTCGTACTGAGACAGCAGCTCACGCACTTCCATCTCAACCAGTTCCAGCAGCTCTTCGTCATCAACCATGTCACATTTGTTCAGGAACACGATGATGAAAGGAACGCCAACCTGACGACCCAGCAGGATGTGCTCACGAGTCTGAGGCATTGGGCCGTCAGTCGCAGCAACAACCAGGATCGCGCCATCCATCTGGGCAGCACCGGTGATCATGTTTTTCACATAGTCGGCGTGTCCTGGGCAGTCAACGTGCGCATAGTGGCGAGACGGGGTATCGTATTCAACGTGAGACGTGTTGATGGTGATACCACGTGCTTTCTCTTCTGGCGCGTTATCGATCTGGTCGAATGCACGCGCGTTACCACCGTAGGTTTTAGCCAGAACGGTAGTGATTGCAGCGGTCAGCGTTGTTTTACCATGGTCAACGTGGCCGATAGTACCGACGTTAACGTGCGGTTTTGTACGTTCAAATTTTTCTTTAGACATCGATTGTCCCTCTAAGACACGGATAAATCGGTGGTATCACCACATCAACCAAGCGATAGCTTGCTGAATTTATTCACAGAAAGAAAATCAGGAGGAGGAAAAGGAAGTGGTGCTGATAGGCAGATTCGAACTGCCGACCTCACCCTTACCAAGGGTGCGCTCTACCAACTGAGCTATATCAGCACATCTTGGAGCGGGCAGTGGGAATCGAACCCACATCATCAGCTTGGAAGGCTGAGGTAATAGCCATTATACGATGCCCGCATCCTGGAACTCGGCTACCTAATTTTTCTGTAGATTTTGAAGTTGAGGAATAAGATTTTATAGACCCCGCCTTCGTCGATCCGGCTCAGTCTTACTACCGTATCGAGTATCCTGTTACCAGGATTGAATTTGGTGGTGGGGGAAGGATTCGAACCTTCGAAGTCTGTGACGGCAGATTTACAGTCTGCTCCCTTTGGCCGCTCGGGAACCCCACCTGATTGTGTACTTGATGGTGCCGGCTACCGGAATCGAACTGGTGACCTACTGATTACAAGTCAGTTGCTCTACCTACTGAGCTAAGCCGGCTTCAAGTGCTGCGCATTCTAGGTAGACAGAACGCTCGATGCAACAAAAAAATTGCGTAAAATGCGCTATCGCTTAGATTTTATCCAAATCAAGCCATAAATCTAGAGTAAGAGTAATAATTTGCACAAAGAACCACCAAATTCGCCCGGCAAAATGAGGATGTCGTCACCAAACTCACCACCATTTATCTGCCTCACAAATACATTTTTTCCCTTTAGGAGAGCAGACTCCGCATTAACAGATGCTATTTTGTTCGCTTTCCGAAGCGGATAGGCTTGGAATACATTTTGTTTGGCTAGACATCAGTTTCAGTCGAGCGAAAAATACGATGAAAATAATTCAACTCAATACAGCAACCTAACTCATCTATCCCGAGGAACTGACCAAAGACACCGTAGAAAACGTGCTTCTATTGGATAGCACGTGACGACGAGCGTATCATCGAAAATGCACGTTTAGGGCGGTGTCAAAAAACCAAATGGAAAAACAGAGCTGCAATCCAAAAGTCCTTCGTCCGCAGCAGAGCAAGGAAGGCAGAGGTAAGTCGACTGCTCATGCAGTTCAAAGTACACCTTTCCAACAGAGGGAGTTATTCTATTTAGACACTAAAGCACGTCTCCTGCGGAGGCTTTCTACCGATCTAGGATATCGTCATGCGAGAGAATTCTAGACTATGCTTGCACACCTAGTAGCCACTACACACGCGGACTACATCCATTATAAGCGTATCGTTGTTGGGAATGGTTTAGGTAAAGTAAGTGTCGGCTAGCGACCCTCGCTGTACAAACACAAAAGCATCTACCACAGAACCGATTTTCTCTTCTTATTTCTATCAGCAAAGTGTTAACCTGCCCATTATCAAAAATTTATTACACAAGAGAAGGTGCAGCGATCATTGCGTTGGCTAAGCTAACAGCCCGCTTTCCTCGCTAGGCTAGAAGTCCCTTTTCTTACCTGTTAAGCAGGCAGAACACGACTTATGAGCAATAGAGAGCAATCTTTGGCCACGCCATATCTACAATTTAACCGCAGCCAATGGGCCGCCTTGCGCGATTCTGTTCCGTTAACACTGACAGAAGAAGAGATCATTAAGCTAAAAGGGATAAATGAAGATCTTTCATTAGACGAAGTCGCAGAAATTTATCTGCCATTATCTCGCCTACTCAATTTTTATATCAGCTCTAACTTACGTCGTCAGGCTGTACTTGAGCAGTTCTTAGGGACTGATGGCCAAAAAATACCTTATATAATTGGCATTGCAGGTAGTGTTGCAGTAGGAAAAAGCACCACGGCCCGTGTCCTTCAAGCATTATTGAGCCGCTGGCCAGAGCATCGCAGTGTAGAGCTAATTACAACCGATGGATTTCTTCATCCAAATAAAGTGCTAAAAGAACGCGACTTGATGAAGAAAAAAGGATTTCCGCAATCATATGATATGCATAGCCTAGTGAAATTTGTTTCTGATATAAAATCAGGGACGCATCAAGTTACGGCACCAACATATTCTCATCTGACATATGATATTGTTCCTAATAATAATAAAGTGTTGGAACAACCTGATATTTTAATATTGGAAGGCTTAAACGTCTTACAAAGTGGAATGGATTATCCACATGATCCACATAGGGTTTTTGTTTCTGATTTTGTGGATTTTTCTATTTATGTCGATGCACCTGAAACACTGCTTCAAACATGGTATATAAATCGTTTCCTGAAATTCAGGCAAGGTGCATTCTCAAATCCAAATTCATATTTCCATAACTATGCGAAATTGACGAAAGAAGAGGCTGTTGGTATCGCATCTCAATTATGGAAAGAGATTAACGGACTTAATTTAAAAGAAAATATTCTACCCACTCGGGAAAGAGCTAGCCTTATTATGACTAAAAGTGCTAATCACGCCATTGAATCTGTTCGATTAAGAAAATAAATATATAAAAATGGGGCTAGCCCCCATTTTTATGCACCGCGCAGAGAAATTTCACCACCAATATATGGTGTAATCAAACCGTCACTTTCTAATAATAACGCCCCCTGGCGATCTATTCCACGATCTACTCCATGTATTTCACGGTTTCCGATAATCAAACGAACTGAGCGGTTAAAATAATTATCCAATTTTTCCCATCTGGAAATAAATGGTTCAAGGCCCTCGAGCTCAAAGACAGCCAAAGAGTTTCTTAATTCAGAAATAAGAGTCGAAGCAAGTGTGTTGCGATTAATGCCTATACCAGCTTCTTGTAAATTTATCCAACCTTGATTAATCGTATCTGGAGTTGGCTCCCTCATTTGTAAATTAATACCAGCTCCAATTACTAAGTTAGCAGCATCACCCGTTTTCCCCGTCAATTCAACAAGAATACCAGCTAACTTTCGATCTTTTAGATATAAATCATTAGGCCATTTGACCCGCACACCATCAGCGCCAAGCTTATGTAGCACTTCAGCCATGACGATGCCGATTACCAGACTGACTCCAACCGCAGCAGCAGGCCCCTGTTCCAGACGCCAATATAAGGACAAATATAAATTCGCACCAAAGGGTGAAAACCATTGCCGACCACGACGGCCACGACCAGATTGCTGGTATTCAGCAAGGCATGCATCACCGGAGGATAATGTACCTAATCGTTCTAAAATGTACTGATTAGTAGAATCAACGACAGGTAAAACCGTCACTCCACCCTCTGGTAGATGTTTTAGGATGGCTTCTTTATCTAATAGTTGCATTGGTGCCGGTAAAGAATAACCTTTTCCCGTTACAGTGAAAACGTCAATACCCCAGTCACGTATAGTTTGAATATGTTTATTAATAGCGGCTCTGCTCATCCCCATCATTTCACCCAGAACTTCACCGGAATAAAATTCGCCATCAGAGAGAATCTTAACTAATTTAAGGGGGACCGTAATATCTTTCATGATAATACCTCGACAGCATTGACCTCACCATACGCAGCAATAAAGCGGACTTCAGGTTCCAGCAGTATAGAGAACTTTGCATCAACTTGATTACGGACATAACGAGCTAATTCGACAATGTCTGAACTTACTGCATCGCCTTTATTGATGAGAACTAATGCCTGTCGCTCGTGAACAGCTGCGCCACCAAGTTGAAACCCTTTAAGCTTGCACTGGTCGATTAACCATCCAGCGGCCAATTTAACATTGCCATCAGCTTGTAAATACTGAGGTGCATTTGGATACTCTCGTAGAATAGCTTTAGCATGCTGCTGTGTAACTATAGGATTTTTGAAGAAGCTACCTGCATTACCTGTCACTATTGGATCTGGGAGTTTGCTTCGGCGCATATGGCATACAGAATCAAAGACATGCTGCGGCGTGACAGTCTCAGGATTCAGTTTGGCCAAATCACCATAACTCAGTATTGGGTTCCACTCTTTCTTTAAAAAAAACCCTACTGCAGTAATAGCAAACCCAGAACGATATTGATGCTTAAATATGCTTTCACGGTAACCGAATTGGCATGCCTCAGCAGTAAGACGCATCGTTTTATCTTCTTTTAGATCCAATAATTCAACGTAATCACAGACATGTTGTAACTCGACACCATACGCACCAATATTCTGTATCGGTGCAGACCCCACACATCCGGGAATTAACGCTAAATTTTCTAACCCAGTAATGCCACATTTAAGCGTATATTCAACCAATTGATGCCAATTTTCACCAGCACCGACATGAAGGTACCAGCCATCACTTTCTTCGCGAATATCGATACCTTTGAGCCGATTTAACAGAATTGTGCCTAAAAAATCTTCCAGAAAAAGGACATTACTCCCTTCTCCTAGTAATAAAACTGGTTCTTGAGATTCACTGGCGATGCGCCACCCTTCAATCAATTTATCCTTAGTATCCGCAATCGTAATTGAAGATGCAGAAACAGGTAATGAAAAAGAGTTATGAGACTTCAATGAAATAACGCTTGGCGCCATGATAGAAATACCGACTAATTTAGATATCACGTAGTCTACCTGATCTACGTAAGATACTGGCGGCCTTTTACCAACCGAAAGGTGTAAATCCTCTAAATTCCTATAGCAAAAAGCCCCTGTCTTTCGACAGGGGCTTTCCACTTGTTTGATGCCTGGCAGTTTATGCCGGGCGTCCTGCCCGCCCCCCTCCGGGCCGTTGCCACGCAACGTGCAAATCCGCTCCCGGCGGATTTGTCCTACTCCAGAGAGCCCTCACCGACAAACATCAGATAAAACAAAAGGCCCAGTCTTTCGACTGAGCCTTTTGTTTTATTTGATGCCTGGCAGTTCCCTACTCTCACATGGGGAAGCCCCACACTACCATCGGCGCTACGGCGTTTCACTTCTGAGTTCGGCATGGGGTCAGGTGGGACCACCGCGCTATCGCCGCCAGGCAAATTCTGTTTCATTCTAACCGTCATACGTTGCTTACGCGCTCGCACAACCATCAGAACCAATCTTCGAACAAGCTGAATATCGTTCTCTATGAGTCTTTCATCACCCACAAAACACCTTCGGTGTTGTAAGGTTAAGCCTCTCGGGTCATTAGTACTGGTTAGCTCAACGTATCGCTACGCTTACACACCCAGCCTATCTACGTCGTCGTCTTCAACGGCCCTTCAGGGACATCAAGTGTCCAGGGAAGACTCATCTCGAGGCAAGTTTCCCGCTTAGATGCTTTCAGCGGTTATCTCTTCCGCACTTAGCTACCGGGCAATGCAATTGGCATCACAACCCGTACACCAGTGGTGCGTTCACTCCGGTCCTCTCGTACTAGGAGCAACCCCTCTCAATCTTCCAACGCCCACGGCAGATAGGGACCGAACTGTCTCACGACGTTCTAAACCCAGCTCGCGTACCACTTTAAATGGCGAACAGCCATACCCTTGGGACCTACTTCAGCCCCAGGATGTGATGAGCCGACATCGAGGTGCCAAACACCGCCGTCGATATGAACTCTTGGGCGGTATCAGCCTGTTATCCCCGGGTACCTTTTATCCGTTGAGCGATGGCCCTTCCATTCAGAACCACCGGATCACTAAGACCTGCTTTCGCACCTGCTCGAGCTGTCACTCTCGCAGTCAAGCTAGCTTATGCCTTTGCACTAACCTCCTGATGTCCGACCAGGATTAGCTAACCTTCGTGCTCCTCCGTTACGCTTTGGGAGGAGACCGCCCCAGTCAAACTACCCACCAGACACTGTCCGCAACCCGGATTACGGGCCTACGTTAGAACATCAAACATTAAAGGGTGGTATTTCAAGGTTGGCTCCATGCAGACTGGCGTCCACACTTCAAAGCCTCCCACCTATCCTACACATCAAGGCTCAAGGTTCAGTGTCAAGCTATAGTAAAGGTTCACGGGGTCTTTCCGTCTTGCCGCGGGTACACTGCATCTTCACAGCGAGTTCAATTTCACTGAGTCTCGGGTGGAGACAGCCTGGCCATCATTACGCCATTCGTGCAGGTCGGAACTTACCCGACAAGGAATTTCGCTACCTTAGGACCGTTATAGTTACGGCCGCCGTTTACCGGGGCTTCGATCAAGAGCTTCGCCTTGCGGCTGACCCCATCAATTAACCTTCCGGCACCGGGCAGGCGTCACACCGTATACGTCCACTTTCGTGTTTGCACAGTGCTGTGTTTTTATTAAACAGTTGCAGCCAGCTGGTATCTGCGACTGGCTTCAGCTCCATCCGCAAGGGACTTCACCTACGCGCCAGCGTGCCTTCTCCAAGTTACGGCACCATTTTGCCTAGTTCCTTCACCCGAGTTCTCTCAAGCGCCTGAGTATTCTCTACCTGACCACCTGTGTCGGTTTGGGGTACGATTTGATGTTACCTGGAGCTTAGAGGCTTTTCCTGGAAGCGTAGCATTGGTTACTTCATCACCGTAGTGACTCGTCATCACGCCTCAGTGTTAACGATGACCCGGATTTACCTAAGTCACCCACCTTCACGCTTAAACCGGGACAACCGTCGCCCGGATAACCTAGCTTTCTCCGTCCCCTTCGCAGTAACACCGAGTACAGGAATATTAACCTGTTTCCCATCGACTACGCTTTTCAGCCTCGCCTTAGGGTCGACTCACCCTGCCCCGATTAACGTTGGACAGGAACCCTTGGTCTTCCGGCGTGCGGGTTTTCACCCGCATTATCGTTACTTATGTCAGCATTCGCACTTCTGATACCTCCAGCAACCCTCACAGGCCACCTTCAACGGCTTACAGAACGCTCCCCTACCCAACAACGCCTAAGCGTCGCTGCCGCAGCTTCGGTGCATGGTTTAGCCCGTTACATCTTCCGCGCAGGCCGACTCGACCAGTGAGCTATTACGCTTTCTTTAAATGATGGCTGCTTCTAAGCCAACATCCTGGCTGTCTATGCCTTCCCACATCGTTTCCCACTTAACCATGACTTTGGGACCTTAGCTGGCGGTCTGGGTTGTTTCCCTCTTCACGACGAACGTTAGCACCCGCCGTGTGTCTCCCGTGATAACATTCTTCGGTATTCGTAGTTTGCATCGGGTTGGTAAGTCGGGATGACCCCTAGCCGAAACAGTGCTCTACCCCGAAGATGAATTCACGAGGCGCTACCTAAATAGCTTTCGGGAGAACCAGCTATCTCCCGGTTTGATTGGCCTTTCACCCCAGCCACAAGTCATCCGCTAATTTTTCAACATTAGTCGGTTCGGTCCTCCAGTTAGTGTTACCCAACCTTCAACCTGCCCATGGCTAGATCACCGGGTTTCGGGTCTATACCCTGCAACTTAACGCCCAGTTAAGACTCGGTTTCCCTGCGGCTCCCCTATTCGGTTAACCTTGCTACAGAATATAAGTCGCTGACCCATTATACAAAGGTACGCAGTCACCTAACAAGTAGGCTCCCACTGCTTGTACGTACACGGTTTCAGGTTCTATTTCACTCCCCTCGCCGGGGTTCTTTTCGCCTTTCCCTCACGGTACTGGTTCACTATCGGTCAGTCAGGAGTATTTAGCCTTGGAGGATGGTCCCCATATTCAGACAGGATGTCACGTGTCCCGCCCTACTCATCGAACTCACAACTTGTGCATTTTTGTGTACGGGACTATCACCCTTTACTGTGCGACTTTCCAGACGCTTCCACTAACACACAAACTGATTCAGGTTCTGGGCTCCTCCCCGTTCGCTCGCCGCTACTAGGGGAATCTCGGTTGATTTCTTTTCCTCGGGGTACTGAGATGTTTCAGTTCCCCGGTTCGCCTCATTACGCTATGTATTCACATAATGATAGTGTGTCGAAACACACTGGGTTTCCCCATTCGGGTATCGTCGGGTATAACGCTTCATATCAGCTTACCGACGCTTATCGCAGATTAGCACGCCCTTCATCGCCTCTGACTGCCTAGGCATCCACCGTGTACGCTTAGTCGCTTAACCTCACAACCCGAAGATGTTTCTTTCGATTCATCATCGCGCTGCGATTATTTGAGAGACTCATTGACAGACTGACTCACCACGACACACCCGAAGTCCGTCATGTATGTTCAGCTGTCATGTTTCAATTTTCAGCTTGTTCCAGATTGTTAAAGAGCAAAACATCGCAGTGCACCCAAACAGGTACACTCTGATGTTTTTATCATAACGAGTAGTTATGGTGGAGCTATGCGGGATCGAACCGCAGACCTCCTGCGTGCAAGGCAGGCGCTCTCCCAGCTGAGCTATAACCCCATCGCTACTTACAGTTACCTTAGATACCACTCATGGAAGAGTTGGTAGGCCTGAGTGGACTTGAACCACCGACCTCACCCTTATCAGGGGTGCGCTCTAACCACCTGAGCTACAAGCCTATTAAGGTATTTCTGCTCGTTATTTTCATCAGACAATCTGTGTGAGCACTTCACTTAACGCACATCTTCTTGGTAAGGAGGTGATCCAACCGCAGGTTCCCCTACGGTTACCTTGTTACGACTTCACCCCAGTCATGAATCACAAAGTGGTAAGCGCCCTCCCGAAGGTTAAGCTACCTACTTCTTTTGCAACCCACTCCCATGGTGTGACGGGCGGTGTGTACAAGGCCCGGGAACGTATTCACCGTAGCATTCTGATCTACGATTACTAGCGATTCCGACTTCATGGAGTCGAGTTGCAGACTCAATCCGGACTACGACGTACTTTATGAGGTCCGCTTGCTCTCGCGAGGTCGCTTCTCTTTGTATACGCCATTGTAGCACGTGTGTAGCCCTACTCGTAGGGCCATGATGACTTGACGTCATCCCCACCTTCCTCCGGTTTATCACCGGCAGTCTCCTTTGAGTTCCCACCATTACGTGCTGGCAACAAAGGATAAGGGTTGCGCTCGTTGCGGGACTTAACCCAACATTTCACAACACGAGCTGACGACAGCCATGCAGCACCTGTCTCAGAGTTCCCGAAGGCACTAAGCTATCTCTAGCAAATTCTCTGGATGTCAAGAGTAGGTAAGGTTCTTCGCGTTGCATCGAATTAAACCACATGCTCCACCGCTTGTGCGGGCCCCGTCAATTCATTTGAGTTTTAACCTTGCGGCCGTACTCCCCAGGCGGTCGATTTAACGCGTTAGCTCCGGAAGCCACGCCTCAAGGGCACAACCTCCAAATCGACATCGTTTACAGCGTGGACTACCAGGGTATCTAATCCTGTTTGCTCCCCACGCTTTCGCACCTGAGCGTCAGTCTTTGTCCAGGGGCCGCCTTCGCCACCGGTATTCCTCCAGATCTCTACGCATTTCACCGCTACACCTGGAATTCTACCCCCTCTACAAGACTCTAGCCTGTCAGTTTTGAATGCAGTTCCCAGGTTAAGCCCGGGGATTTCACATCCAACTTAACAGACCGCCTGCGTGCGCTTTACGCCCAGTCATTCCGATTAACGCTTGCACCCTCCGTATTACCGCGGCTGCTGGCACGGAGTTAGCCGGTGCTTCTTCTGCGGGTAACGTCAATCGATGAGTATTAATCTCACCGCCTTCCTCCCCGCTGAAAGTGCTTTACAACCCGAAGGCCTTCTTCACACACGCGGCATGGCTGCATCAGGCTTGCGCCCATTGTGCAATATTCCCCACTGCTGCCTCCCGTAGGAGTCTGGACCGTGTCTCAGTTCCAGTGTGGCTGGTCATCCTCTCAGACCAGCTAGGGATCGTCGCCTAGGTGAGCCATTACCTCACCTACTAGCTAATCCCATCTGGGCACATCCGATGGCAAGAGGCCCGAAGGTCCCCCTCTTTGGTCCGAAGACGTTATGCGGTATTAGCTACCGTTTCCAGTAGTTATCCCCCTCCATCAGGCAGTTTCCCAGACATTACTCACCCGTCCGCCGCTCGTCACCCAGAGAGCAAGCTCCCCTGTGCTACCGCTCGACTTGCATGTGTTAGGCCTGCCGCCAGCGTTCAATCTGAGCCATGATCAAACTCTTCAATTTAAGATTTGTTTGATTTGCCGAACTCGTCAGCGATGCTCAAAGAATTAAAACTGTTTATTCGTAATGAATTTACTGTTGTTCACTCTTCAAGACTTTTTATATCGTTAAGATACGGTCTTGTGAGTGCCCACACAGATTGTCTGATTATATTGTTAAAGAGCAGTGCCACTTCTACGGTGGCGCGGGCTGCATATACTATGCTAATCCGCTTTAAAGTCAAGTCATTACTGACCGTCTTTATTAAATCTTTTTTCTGTCACCCCAACCGCGTGTCGCTGTTGCCGTGTCAGTGGAGGCGCATTATAGGGACTTCTCGGCGGCTGACAAGCGCTAAATGCAAAATAATTTCTGAGTGAGGATTTTTTCAGCAAAGCGTATTAAAAGACGGCGTTATGCCGGATTTTTCATCGTTAATTGCGCGAAATCCTGTGCGAAACGGGCAACCTGTTGCCAGTCCGTGTATTCAATTTCTTTCGTGCTATCCGTTTCGCCGCCCGTCATACGCATAATGAGTTGAATCATTACCCGATCGAACCAACGATAACGCGGATAACGCAGAGCACCCGCGAACACACAACACAAATCTGGCTGCCAAGGGGAATTCAGCAGAAACTTACGCGTATAGGCATTGGTTTGTATCGTGCGCTTTTCTGGTTTACGTGCAGTGAGATTCACTGAGAAGAATGCGCTAGGCAATTGTTGCAGAGAAGCCAGATGCTTATGGATAAATTGATTTACCGCTGGATGAAAGCGCCCGTACCGAATCGACGCGCCAATAAGTACCTGGTCGTATTGAGCCAGATCGATATCATTCGCATTGAGCACGTTAACAACATCACACTCCAAGGTTCCTTTCAGCGTATTCGCAATAGAAGAGGCAATCGCTCTGGTTTGCCCATCTCGACTCGAAAACACGATCAAAGCTTTCATTGTTCTTTATCCTTATGAGGACTATTCCCGCCAGAAGGTTGGCGTAAACAGTACTAAAAGTGTGAAGACTTCCAAACGACCAAACAGCATTGTCAGTATCAGAATCCATTTCGCCGTATCATTCATTGAAGTGAAATTCTCAGCGACGACGCCCAAGCCCGGCCCCAAATTATTCAATGTGGCAGCGACCGCGGCAAACGCGGAGAAATCATCAACGCCTGTCGCAATGACAGCCAGCATGCTGACAATAAAAACCAGTGCATATGCGGAAAAGAATCCCCACACGGCTTCAAGAATACGTTCTGGCAGCGCCCGATGACCCAGCTTAATGGTGTAAACCGCATTTGGATGCACTAAACGCTTAAGCTCACGCGATCCTTGTAAGAAAAGCAGCAGGATACGGATCACTTTCAGACCGCCCCCGGTTGAACCCGCACACCCGCCAATAAACGCAGAGCACAGAAGCAAAACCGGCAGAAAAAGTGGCCACGATGCAATGCTATCCGTCGTAAACCCCGCCGTTGTCGCCATGGAGACAACCTGAAAAAATGCCTGATTGATCGTCTGCATCCCACTGTCATAAACATGGTGGAACCACAGGACGATCGTACACACGGCCACCAGCGACAGTTGAACAAAAATGAACATGCGGAACTCTGGGTCACGCCAGTATACCTTCAGGCTACGGCCGCTCAGCAGAGCAAAGTGCAAACCAAAGTTACAGCCAGAAATCAGCAGGAATATTGCGATGATAGTGTTAATCGTTGGGCTGTTGAAGTAACCAATACTGGCATCGTGGGTAGAGAACCCGCCGACCGACACCGTAGAGAAGCTGTGCCCAATTGCATCAAATATCGGCATACCAGCCAGCCACAGCGCGACAGCACAGGCAATCGTGAGTAAGAGATAAATCAGCCACAGCGTTTTCGCTGTATCAGCGATACGCGGGCGCATTTTGTTTTCCTTCAACGGCCCCGGCATTTCTGCACGATAAAGCTGCATCCCACCGACACCAAGAATCGGCAGGATAGCAACAGCAAGTACGATGATCCCCATCCCGCCAAACCATTGCAGCATCTGTCGATAAAATAGGATGGCTTTAGGCAGTGAGTCTAGCCCAACCAGCGTGGTTGCCCCCGTTGTCGTTAGCCCTGAGAACGATTCGAAGAAAGCATCCGTTACGCCCAGATTAGGATGTTCGGCAAACAGAAAAGGCAGTGCGCCGACACTTCCCAGCACCGTCCAGAAGAGGACAACAATCAGGAACCCTTCACGAGATTTCAGCTCATGCTTCTGTTTACGGTTTGGTAGCCACAGCATAATGCCGATAGCCAGCGCGACAATAAATGTCTGCGTAAACGCCCGGCCTGCGCCATCACGGTAAATTAACGCCACCAGTCCAGGAATAACCATCGTCCCGGAAAAAAGGATAACCAACTGGCCGACAATACGGGTTATGGCGCGCAAGTGCATCGCAGGGAATTCCTTAATGATTCATAAAAAAGCGCTGGGATTATTATAGAATCGGCAATAAATGCAACGCACCGCGACTTAAATCACGCAATTTCGTTGCCGCTTCCTCGGTTCCCCTGATGGGAAGAGAGAACCGCAATACGACGTCCACGCCATACTCGCTATGCAGCACTTTTCCGCCAAGCTGAAAGATCAGTGATTCTACCTGGGGCAACAGCGCATAATCACATTGTAAGCCATACTCTTTTTGCAAGACTTTCTCTTGCAGCGATACCAGCTTCAGCGCTTGCTGAACACCACCGCCATAGGCCTTCACTAATCCGCCAGTACCTAGCGGGATACCGCCATAGTAGCGTACCACCACCGCCGTAATCTCACCGATACCGCTTCCCATTAGTTGCGAAAGCATCGGTTTACCCGCTGTGCCGGACGGCTCGCCATCGTCAGAAAAACCAAGCTGCTGAGAATCGTCAGGCGCGCCCGCAACAAACGCCCAGCAGTGGTGCCCCGCCGAGGCGTGCTCTTCCCTGACGCGCTGGATAAAGGCTTTTGCCGCGTCGATTCCCGGCGTTGCTGCCAGGATCGTCGTAAAACGGCTTTTCTTTATTTCTTCACTGAAGCTCACAGGCACAGTAAGAATGGGATACGCTTGCATCAGGCCAGATTCAGGTCGCGCGTCATGTTCTCCACGCGCCCGTCATGAATGACAATATTATCCTCGATACGAATACCACCAAACGGTTTCAACGCATCGATTTTTTGCCAATCAAAGTGCTGACTCAATTCACCCTCACGCCACGGAGCAAGCAAGGATTCGATGAAGTAAATGCCCGGTTCGATCGTCATGACCATGCCGGGTTCAAGCACGCGAGTACAACGCAGATAAGGATGCTGCGACGGTGCCGCCAGATGTGTGCCGCGATCGTCTTGCATAAACCCGGCGACATCATGCACCTGCAAGCCCAGCGGGTGGCCAAGACCGTGCGGCAGGAAAGGCGATGTCATCCCCTGCTCCACCATGGCTTCTTCGCTGATATCACGCACCAGTTGATGTGATTTAAGCAGCTTCGCAATCCGTTGATGCATCTGAATATGGTAATCGCTATAGCGCACTCCTGCCTGAATGGTATCAATCAATGAAAGCATTTCCTGATTGAGATCTTTAATCAGCAGGGCAAATGCGCCATCACTCTGCGCAGAATAGGTACGCGTCAGATCGGCGGCATAGCCGTTATATTCGGCACCCGCATCAATCAGGAAGCTGCGGACATCGGAAGGCACCTGATGATCTAACTGGGTATAGTGCAGCACCGCCGCATGTTCATTGAGCGCGATGATATTGCCGTAAGGCACATCGATATCCCGATGACCAGTAGCCGTCAGATACGCCAGATTAATATCGAACTCGCTCATGCCAGAGAGAAACGCTTCATGTGCAGCCCGATGACCGATCACCGCCGTCTTCTGCGCTTCACGCATGCAGGCCAGCTCGTAATCGGTTTTATAAGCGCGGTGGTAGTGCAGATAATCCAGCACGCCCTGAGGATTAATATTGTCTGCACGAATCCCCAAATCCTGCGCACGCTGTGGTGCGTAGCCGATATAGGCAACACGTTCACGCTGCGACGGAAGCAACTGCCCAATATCATCGGCATTCCGCAGCACGGTAATATCAATTTCTTCAGTCCAAAAACTCTCGGGAACCGGTGCAACGTTATGCCAGTAATCCACCGGTGAGTAGAACCACAGTTTTGGCGGGTTAACGCCGTCAATCCATAGCCAGCAGTTCGGCACCTGCGTGACGGGCACCCAGGCTTTAAATTGCGGGTTAACTTTAAAAGGATAGTCGTGATCGTCCAGAAAAACGGTCAACAGCTCACCAGAGTGAATCAGTAATGCGTCAAGCTGATGGCGCGCTAAAACCGTCTGAGCACGTGCTTGCAGCGTCGCCAGATGGTGATGATATAAAGAAGCCAGCTTTTCCATGAGTATCCTTGTACGTCACGACATGATCCCTCCATTTTAACACAGGCATGTCCCAAGGGCAGCGTCCGGTGCTTTGTGATCGATTCGGCAAAAAATTAATCTCTCGTTTGCAAAAAATTAACATTAAAACCACAATCCGCTTATCTGGTCATACCAGATCACACACACAAACAGCGGAGATAAACATGCTTTATCAAGGTGAATCCCTCTACCTGAACTGGCTTGAGGACGGCATTGCCGAGCTGGTATTTTCTGCCCCTGGCTCCGTAAACAAGCTAGATACCCGCACAGTTGCCAGCCTAGGTAAAGCGCTGGACGTTCTGGCGGAACAGCCAAACCTGAAGGGCTTACTGCTACGTTCAGACAAACCTGCATTTATTGTCGGTGCCGATATCACGGAATTCCTGTCTCTTTTTGCCGCACCGGCAGAGAAGCTGCATGAGTGGCTTGTCTTCGCCAACCGTATTTTCAACCGTCTTGAGGATTTACCCGTTCCCACACTGTCCGCGATTAATAGCTATGCATTGGGCGGCGGTTGTGAATGCGTACTCGCAACCGATTTTCGCTTAGCCACGCCAGATGCGCGCATCGGCTTGCCTGAGACTAAACTCGGGATCATGCCGGGCTTTGGTGGCACCGTTAGGCTACCGCGCCTGCTGGGGGCTGACAGCGCGCTGGAGATTATCGCCGCGGGTAAAGACATCGGCGCAGCTGATGCTTTAAAAGTAGGACTGGTGCAGGCCGTGGTGACCAATGACAAACTGGTTCCCGCTGCCATCAAGATGTTAAAGCAGGCCATAAAGGGCGAATTGGATTGGCAGGGTTATCGACGCCCGAAACTTGAAGCGCTGAAGCTCAATAAAATTGAATCCATGATGAGCTTTACCACCGCCAAAGCGATGGTGCTACAAACTGCCGGGAAGCATTATCCCGCACCGATGTTAGCGGTCAAAACCATCGAAGCCGCTGCAACCATGACGCGAGATGACGCATTGCAGCTCGAAACGCAGCACTTCGTTCAACTGGCTCGCTCAAATGAAGCGCGCGCCCTCGTCGGCATTTTCCTAAACGATCAATATGTTAAAGGTAAAGCGAAGAAACTGGTTGGCGAAGCATCCGTACCGCAGCAGGCCGCCGTGCTAGGGGCAGGGATTATGGGCGGCGGTATTGCCTATCAATCTGCGTTCAAAGGCGTGCCGATTCGGATGAAAGATATCAACGAGAAGCCGCTCGCGCTGGGGATGAATGAAGCAGCCAAGCTCCTGAATAAGCAGATGGAACGAGGCAAGTTGGACGGAATGAAAATGGCGACGATTCTGGCCAGTATTCAGCCAACGCTGAATTACGCTGGGTTCGAGCGCACCGATATCGTGGTTGAGGCCGTAGTTGAGAACCCGAAAATCAAAGCCAGCGTACTCGCAGAAACCGAATCGCACATTAGCGAAAGTACGATTCTGGCTTCGAATACCTCAACGATTCCCATTACTACACTGGCTGCCTCGTTAAAACGGCCGCAAAATTTCTGCGGTATGCACTTCTTCAACCCGGTACACCGCATGCCATTGGTCGAAATTATTCGCGGCCCTAAAACCAGTGACAGCACCATCGCCTGCGTGGTGGCTTACGCCAGCAAGATGGGCAAAATGCCGATTGTTGTAAACGACTGCCCCGGATTCTTCGTGAATCGAGTGCTGTTCCCCTACTTTGCGGCATTCAGCTTACTACTCAGAGACGGAGCCGATTTCCGCGAGATCGATAATGTCATGGAGAAGAAATTCGGCTGGCCGATGGGCCCGGCCTATCTGCTCGATGTTGTCGGTATTGATACCGCTCACCATGCGCAAGCAGTAATGGCAGAAGGATTTCCACAGCGGATGGCGAAAGATTATCGCGATGCGATCGACGCGTTGTTTGAACATCAGCGCTTTGGGCAGAAAAACGGTCAGGGCTTCTATCGTTATCAAACGGATAGCAAGGGGAAACAGCGTAAAGAACAGGATGACGCTGTAGATGTGCTTCTTAACGACATCAGCCAACCGAAAAAAACGTTCAGTGCAGAAGAGATTATCGCTCGCATGATGATCCCGATGATTAATGAAGTCGCGCGCTGTCTGGAAGAAGGTATCGTCGCCAGCCCGGCTGAAGCAGACATGGCGCTGGTATACGGATTAGGTTTCCCTCCCTTCCACGGCGGAGCCTGCCGCTATCTGGACACATTGGGAAGCGGACGTTATGTCGAGATGGCGCAGCAGTTGGCGCACCTCGGCGCAATCTATCAGGTGCCAGACGGCTTGCAGCAAAAAGCCAGAAGCAATGAAGGCTATTACCCATCGGTCGCGCCACACGCGGACGTTTCCCACGGACAACCGGCATGAGGGCAGGAAATATGGAAAAGGTAGTGATTGTTGATGCCGTACGCACGCCGATGGGGCGATCCAAAGGCGGCGCCTTCCGTCAGGTGAGAGCAGAAGACCTGTCCGCACACCTGATGCGTAGCTTATTAAGCCGTAACGCCGCGCTAGACGCCCACGAGATCGACGATATCTACTGGGGATGTGTGCAACAGACGCTGGAGCAAGGCTTCAATGTGGCTCGCAACGCGGCTTTGCTGGCTGAAATCCCGATGAGCGTACCGGCTACAACGGTTAACCGACTCTGTGGTTCTTCTATGCAGGCGCTCCACGATGCTGCCCGCGCGATTATGGTTGGCGATGCGAATGTCTGCTTAATCGGTGGCGTTGAACATATGGGACATGTGCCGATGAATCATGGCGTCGATTTTCATCCGGGACTGAGCCGCACTATAGCCAAAGCGGCGGGTATGATGGGGCTGACGGCCGAAATGCTAGCACGTATGCACAATATTAGTCGCGATATGCAAGATCAGTTCGCCGCCCGCTCACACCTGCGAGCCTACAACGCCACTCAATCTGGCGCATTTCGCCACGAAATCATCCCCACGGCAGGGCATGATGCAGACGGCGTGCTGCAACGCTTCGATTATGATGAAGTCATTCGCCCGGATACCACCGTCGATAGCCTTGCAGCACTCAAACCGGCCTTCGATCCAGTTAACGGCACAGTGACAGCCGGATCGTCCTCAGCGTTGTCCGATGGCGCATCAGCCATGTTGATCATGAGCGAATCCCGTGCAGCCTCGTTAGGCTTACCGGTACGGGCTCGTATTAGAGCAATGGCCGTGGTGGGCTGCGATCCGTCGATTATGGGTTACGGCCCCGTCCCGGCGACAAAACTGGCGCTGAAGCGAGCGGGATTGAGTCTGGCCGATATCGGCATCTTTGAACTGAATGAAGCATTCGCTGCCCAGACGTTACCCTGCATTAACGATCTGGGGCTGCTGGAACAGCTCGATGAAAAGGTCAATCTAAACGGCGGCGCGATTGCGTTGGGTCACCCGCTCGGCTGCTCAGGGGCGCGCATCTCCACTACGTTGATTAATCTGATGGAAAGCCGCGACGTTCAGTTTGGCGTAGCGACGATGTGTATCGGCTTGGGACAGGGTATTGCAACCGTGTTTGAACGCCTTTAAGTCTACCTATGTCCCTCGTCACTGCGGCGAGGGACATTTAATACGCAGATAATACTTTCCGCCGCGTCACGGCACCGCATCTGAAACATTACCCATCTTATTATCAAAATAATGCATTAATAGCCTCCTCCAATTATCAAAAAAATAACACGCTGTAATTTCCTAATAAGAATATCCATTTTATGAATTTAACTTCATTTTTTATAACGCGCATAATTCAAAAACAGTAAACATCACCTTTTAAATTCACACTGAATAATAGTGAATTCTGTCTCTCATTTTTTATTAAGGAAAATATTATGAGTACCACCGTGGCAGAAGTCGGGCACATCGCTACCTCTGAAGAGGCACACGAGATTGCCCAGAATGGCGCATTTGTTCGGCAAAAAAATCGCTTTACGACGCCATTCGGCGAGCAGCCGGGCGATTTGCCCGTCGAAAAGGATCGCTATCGTTTATTGTGGTCCCCCGTCTGCCCGTGGGCGCATCGTGCGGTAATCGTCCGTACTTTGCTAGGTCTGGAAAACGTTATCAGCCTTGGTACTGCTAATCCCGTAAGGACCGAACAGGGTTGGGAATTTTCTCTGGATGAAGGCGGCGTAGATCCTGTACTGGGTATCCGTTATTTACCAGAAATCTATGCCAAAAGTGACGCGAATTACACTGGCCGAGCGACCGTTCCAACCGTCGTCGATGTTAAACAAGGCATTGTGGTCAATAACGATTATTTTAAGTTAACCAACTACTTTGAAACCGCCTTTAAACCTTTTCACAAACCAGACGCACCCGATCTATATCCAGAATCGCTGCGTGCCGAAATTGATGCGCTGAATGATGTGATTTTTAATGACATCAATAACGGCGTTTACAAAGCAGGCTTCGCCCATTCACAGGCAGCTTATGAAAACGCATGGGACACGCTTTTCCTACGTTTGGATGAACTGGAAACGCGTTTGGGTTCGCAGCGTTACCTGTTCGGTAACCAAATTACAGATTCCGACATTCGGTTATACGTTACGCTCGCCCGTTTTGACGTTGCCTATTACAGCGTTTTCCGCGCAAACCGCAACCGCCTGATCGACTTCCCCAATCTGTGGGCTTACGCCCGCGACCTTTACCAAACGCCGGGATTCGGCGATACCACCGACTTCGAAGCGATTAAACGCGGCTACCATCTGGGCGACATCAGTTTTAACCCTTATCAGATTCTGGCAAAAGGACCCGATGTATCGATTTGGCATACGCCCCATCACCGCGCTTGATTCCTTTTTTCCTTGGTACACCTCGCTCCGCATTGGCAGCCGATGTGGAGCTTTACCGATTCGTTTATCACTACCTGCGGGCATACAACACCGCAGCAAGCGGGATCGTCATTTTTCTTATCATTTCACACAGGATTATCAATAATGAAAACACGCCTCACTATAAGCACCTTGCCTGCATTACTTTTAGGTTTGAGCACGATAGTCACCGGTTATTTCAATGCTCATGACGCCCAGGCAGCTACAGCAAAATCTATTACCATCGCAACAAGCGCTGACCCACGTCCGTTTACCTATTTTGATAAAGATAACCAGCTCGTCGGCTACGATATTGATGTAGCAAAAGCCATCTTTAACCATTTGCCACAGTATAAAGTGTCGTTCGTCACGACCGAATTCACCTCAATTTTAGCAGGGTTGGATGCTGACCGTTTTCAACTCGGTGCCAATAACTTCGCCGATAACCCAGAACGAAAAGAAAAATATTTCTTTTCTCAGCCTATCTTTGAAAATCAGTTTGTGATTGCAACGCCAGAAAAGAATAACTCAATCCATACTTTCAACGATTTATTGGGAAAATCTACGGAAGTAAACCCCGGTATCAATTTCACAACTGCATTGGAGAAATTCAATCAGCAACATAAAGACAACCCCGTCAAGTTGCACTACACCGAAGCCGACTTACTCGTCTCCTTACAAAATTTGGAAAATGGAAAAACAGATTTCGCTCTGATTGATAAATCGATGCTGGAGCAATATATCCTGGAACACAAGTTAAAGCTGAACGTCATTCCCCTCAGTCAGGAAGACAGCCAGCGGATCGGCTCCCCTTACAGCTACTTTTTGATTGCGAAAGGTAAAGCAGGCGAACAACTTCTGAATGATATTAATGCACAAATAAAACAGTTAAGCGCTGATGGTACGTTATCAAAAATCAGCGAAAAGTATTTCAACGGGGATTACGCGCCTAAATGACACAGGATTCATTTTGAATGCCAAATATCTTCGACATCAAACTGGTTTTTACTCAAATTCCAGCACTGCTTGAATATTTACCCGTTACATTAGCAATCACGGCAATATCTATGATTATTGGTGTGATACTGGGATTTATTATTGCATCCATTCGTATCAGAAAGATCGTGTTCCTTAACCCGGCCGTTGGCGTATTTGTCTCGTTCATGCGAGGAACACCACTCATTGTACAACTGTATCTTTCCTATTACGGTATTCCCGTTCTATTGAAATATTACAATTACTACAACCAGACGGATTACAACGTTAATGACATCCCATCCATACTCTTTGTGTTACTGGCATTTTCCCTGAATGAAGCCGCCTACAATTCCGAGAGTATTCGCGCAGCCATGCTGTCGGTGGATAAAAAACAGATCGAAGCAGCCCAGTCGCTCGGCATGACGCCACTTCAAGTATTACGTCGTGTCACGCTGCCCAATGCGTTTATTGTGGCCTTACCCACGCTTGGTAACACGCTGATTAGCCTGCTCAAAGGAACGTCATTGGCATTTGTTTGCTCGGTAATCGATCTGACCGCCAAGGGGAAAATCCTCGCCAGCAGCAGCTATCGCTATTTTGAAGTGTATATCTCTCTGGCACTCATCTACTGGGCGCTAACGATTATTATTGAGCAAATCATCAAACGGGTTGAAACCACGATTTCTGTCCCAGATACCCCGCCGATTACGTCAGGAAAAAAACGTTATGCTCGAGATTAAGCATTTATCGAAGACGTTTCACAACAACGTCATTCTGGACGACATTTCCCTGACCATAAAAAAAGGCGATGTCGTGGCGATTATCGGTTCATCAGGTTCAGGTAAATCGACGCTACTTCGCTGTATTAACGTGCTAGAGCAGCCGGAGTCAGGGGAAATGACACTCAACGGCCACCTTTTTAATTTGGCCAACATGAATCAACGAGAACGTATTACGCTCCGGCAAAACACAGCGATGGTTTTTCAGCAATTTAGCCTGTTTCAACAAAAAACAGCGCTGGAAAATGTCATGGAGGGGTTACTGATCGTCAAAAAGTATCCTAAAGAAAAAGCACAGCAAATCGCGCGACAACAACTCAATAATGTCGGCCTTCCTGACCGGGAGGCGTATTACCCAAAGCAGCTGTCTGGTGGACAACAACAGCGCGTAGGGATCGCCAGAGCGTTGGCGATGGAACCGCAGCTTTTACTGCTGGATGAACCCACCTCTGCGCTCGATCCAGAATTGGTTGACGAGGTGTTGGATGTCATTAAACAGGCTGCGCAGGCGGGCAATACCATGGTGATCGTTTCTCATGAAATGGAGTTTGTTCGTCAGGTCGCCAGCCGCGTACTGTTTTTGGAGAAAGGAAAAATCATTGAGGACGGTACGGCACAGCAGGTTTTTGAGCGCCCACAAATGGAGAGAACCAAAGCATTTCTTTCTCGCTACTACAAACGTTACGAACCGGAATATACCATCTGACACGAGAACACGATGATGTCTATCAGAGTAGAGACAACGACCAATAACATTCCCTGGCAGCGCGTTGCTGACCTGCTGGCTTTTTACGATTTAAGTGATGACAATGCGGCCACACAGGAGAAAATCTTCAAAAACAGCTTCTCCGTTGTCTTTCTGTTCGATGAGGACTTGCTGATCGGCGTGGGACGAACCCTCTCGGACGGCGTTTGTCAGGCAGCTATTTATAATATCGCGCTTGATGAACGCTATCACGGACAGGGGTTGGGGAAACGGCTCATTCAAGCGTTGGTTGATACGGTCGCACAGTGCAATATTATTTTATACACCCATCCCCAAACCATCAGCCTGTATGAACATGTTGGCTTCAGACGCATGAAAACCGGAATGGCAAAATACCGTGAGGAGAGTCTGGAAGAGTTAACGGCTCTGGATTTTATTTAGTGTCGACGTTAGCCCGTCCGGTGACAGGGCTAACGATACAATATGGTCGAGCCAAATAAATAGGGTGGCGTTAAATAAACGAAAATGCATCGCTGAACATGTGAGCCGCCAACGCCCCGCGCTCGTTACAAAAACGCTCACGCGCAATTTTTGCCATCTCAAAACGCCCAGCAATGTAGATATCCTGTTCCGCCAGCGAGCCATAATCCTGCAAAACCGCACTCAGAACGGTGCCTGTTCTACCATCCCACCCTTCTTCCGGCTGTTCAACGACCGGCACCACACGCAAAGTCGGGTGCTTAGCCGCAAAACCCTCAAGCTCCGTTAAGTCATACAGGTGCTGGGATTCACGTCCACCCCAGTAAATGGAGATATCGCGCTCAGGTTGCTGCGCCAGCGCGGTCAGCAGAATAGAACGCACATACGAAAACCCGGTTCCGCCTGCAATCAATACCAGCGGTCGCGTGCTCTCTTCTCGCAGCCAAGCTTCGCCATGCGGAATATCGACCGTCAGGGCTTTTTCCTTGTGAATACGTTCCATCACGGCCATCGCGTAAAGGTTCAGTTCGGACGCCCCAATATGTAACTCAATAAAATCTTTATCCATCGGGGTTGATGCCAGTGAGAAAGGACGCTTATCTCGGTCCCCCATCACCACCATCAAATATTGGCCAGCCCGAAAGGAAAAAGGCGCTTCAGGTAACAAACGAACGCGATAAACCGTATCGGTTATGGCTTCGACCGAAGTCACTTTACAGCTCAATGTTGTCATGCATT
The DNA here is from genome assembly GCF_012427845.1 of Pectobacterium punjabense. Classification (NCBI taxonomy): domain Bacteria; kingdom Pseudomonadati; phylum Pseudomonadota; class Gammaproteobacteria; order Enterobacterales; family Pectobacteriaceae; genus Pectobacterium; species Pectobacterium punjabense. The sequence continues at coordinate 240,084 of NZ_CP038498.1, read as the reverse complement.
CCCTCTATAGGGTCATAAAAGCAAAACTGAGAACAGAGCAGCCGTTAACGCTGGGGGGCTCTGTCGCTAAAAATGGCCAACTCGTCCCATATTTCATCAATGCGGGCACAAACCTGCGGGTCTTTCTTAATGGGGTGTCCCCACTCACGCTGCGTTTCGCCAGGCCATTTATTGGTGGCATCCAGACCCATTTTGGAACCCAGGCCAGAAACCGGCGAGGCGAAATCAAGGTAGTCTATCGGCGTATTTTCCACTAATACCGTATCGCGTGCCGGGTCCATACGCGTCGTGATCGCCCATATCACGTCTTTCCAGTCGCGTGCGTTAACGTCGTCATCGCAAACAATAACAAATTTCGTATACATGAACTGGCGTAAAAAAGACCAGACGCCCATCATGACGCGTTTAGCATGACCCGCGTACTGTTTCTTCATGGTAACGACCGCCAGACGGTAAGAGCAACCCTCCGGTGGCAAATAAAAATCGACAATCTCAGGAAACTGCTTTTGCAGGATCGGTACGAAAACTTCATTCAACGCCACGCCCAGTACCGCGGGCTCATCCGGCGGACGCCCCGTGTAAGTCGAGTGATAAATGGCATTTTGGCGTTGAGTAATGTGCGTGACGGTAAAGACCGGAAAGTGATCGACCTCATTGTAATAGCCGGTATGGTCACCATACGGCCCCTCTGCCGCCATTTCTCCAGGCTCAATATAGCCTTCCAGCACAATTTCTGCACTGGCGGGGACTTCTAAATCATTCGACAGGCACTTCACCACTTCAGTCTTATGCCCACGCAATAAGCCCGCAAAGGCATATTCTGACAGCGTGTCAGGGACGGGCGTCACCGCACCGAGAATCGTCGCGGGGTCAGCCCCCAGCGCGACGGCGACTGGAAAACGCTGCCCCGGATTTTCCTGACACCATTCCTGAAAATCCAGTGCGCCGCCGCGATGCGATAGCCAGCGCATAATGAGTTTGTTTTTACCCAGCACCTGTTGGCGATAGATCCCCAGATTCTGCCGCTCTTTATGCGGCCCGCGCGTCACGGTAAGCCCCCAGGTAATCAGCGGCGCAGCATCTTCCGGCCAGCACTGCATCACCGGAATCCGACGTAGATCAACATCATCACCTTGCCAAATCTGTTCCTGACACGGCGCAGAAGACAGCCGCTTCGTCGGCATATTCAGTACTTGACGAAACTTCGGCATTTTATCTACCAGATCGCGGAACCCTTTCGGCGGCTCAGGCTCTTTCAAAAATGCCAGCAGTTTGCCTACGTCTCGCAATGCGCTGACCTCTTCCTGTCCCATTCCCAATGCAACACGTTTCGGCGTGCCAAATAAATTGCACAGCACCGGCATGTCATAGCCTTTGGGGTTCTCAAACAGGAGAGCGGGACCTTCCGCACGCAGCGTCCGGTCGGCAATTTCCGTCATTTCAAGGTAGGGATCGATGGGCTGGGTAATGCGTTTCAACTCCCCTCTCTCTTCCAGCAGTGAGAGGAATTCGCGTAAGTCACGGTATTTCATGCTATTCATCGGGGGCAGTCTATCGTTCTGGCTATTATAAAGTCTCTTCGCCAGCCTGTCGCTTCCCGCAATGCCTATTTATGGCAAGAATCCAATCACCATCAAGAATCCATTCGTCATAGTGTGGTAACAAAAATATCCGCCGAAAATTTTTTATCCTTGCTCGCTTTTGTTATGCTTGCTCGTCGGAATCATAAGTCTGCGAAATTATGGAAGCCTGGTACTTACTATATTGTAAACGCGGTCAACTGCTGCGAGCAAAAGAACACCTGGAACGTCAGGAAGTCATCTGCGTGAGCCCGATGATCACGTTGGATAAAATCGTTCGAGGAAAGCGAACGGAAGTGTGTGAGCCGCTATTTCCAAACTACCTGTTTGTGGAATTCGACCCCGAACGCATTCACACCACCACCATCAGCGCAACGCGGGGGGTGAGTAATTTTGTGCGATTTGGCGCACTACCGGCGATCATTCCGCAGCAGGTGATCGATGAATTATCACTTCGCCCTATGCAGGAAATCCTTGACCCGTTGACGCCACAGCCCGGTGATAGCGTAGTGATAACCGATGGTGTCTTCTCTGGCCTTCAAGCTATCTACACTGAACCTGATGGTGAAGCCCGCTCAATGCTATTGCTGAATATGCTAAACAAGCAGGTCAAACACAGTATAGATAACCGAGAGTTTCGTAAATCCTAGCCCAGCACCGCCCTTATCCTATCCGGCGCGTTTATACCACGCCGGATGAGAATAGGCTTAGCGTTGCATATGCTGATCGTGTAACCACTGTGCGACACGCTTAGCGAAGTAGGTCAGCACGCCATCTGCCCCCGCCCGTTTAAAGCACAACAGCGACTCCATCACGACAGGTTGCTCCTGTAACCAACCGTTCTGAATCGCGGCCATGTGCATCGCATACTCACCAGAGACCTGATACGCAAACGTCGGCACGCCGAACGTGTCTTTGACACGACGAACCACGTCCAGATAAGGCATTCCCGGTTTGACCATCACCATATCCGCACCTTCCTGCAAGTCCTGCGCGATTTCCTGCAAGGCTTCATCGCTATTGGCCGGGTCCATCTGGTAGGTTTTCTTATTTCCACCTTTCAGATTACCCGCAGAGCCCACAGCATCACGGAAAGGCCCGTAATAACACGATGCATATTTAGCTGAATACGCCATGATCTGGGTATTGATCAGCTTTTGCGCTTCAAGGGTGTCGCGAATAGCACCGATGCGACCATCCATCATATCGCTAGGGGCAATAATTTCTGCTCCAGCTTCAGCGTGAGACAACGCCTGACGCACCAAAATTTCCTTGGTGACGTCATTAATCACATAGCCTTCGTCATCAATAATCCCATCCTGCCCATGAGTGGTATAGGGATCGAGCGCCACATCCGTCAGCAAGCCCAGTTCAGGGACAGCATCTTTCAATGCGCGGATCGTGCGCGGAACCAGGCCATTCGGGTTATAGGCTTCTTCGGCATAGAGTGATTTCTTATCCGCCTCAACGACGGGGAACAGTGACAGCACCGGAACGCCGAGCTTAGCGAGCTCTTCAGCTTCTTTCAGAAGCACGTCAATAGTCATCCGGTATACCCCCGGCATTGAGGGAACTTCCTGACGATGATTTGTCCCTTCCATCACGAAAACGGGATAAATCAAGTCATTCACTGTCAGTTGATTTTCAGCAACAAGGCGACGGCTGAAATCATGGCGGCGAATGCGGCGCATACGTCGGCCAGGGAACGTGCCGGGAAAAGCATTGCTCATGTCATTATTCTCCTGAATCAAGCCAGCCGGAAAACCCGGCGGGCATTTTCATCTGTTGTCTGTCCCAGCCATGTGGCATCTTCTCCACGCCACTCCGCAATCTGGCGAATAATATGAGGCAGATAACAGGGTTCGTTACGACGGGATGCGGGTTTAGGGCGTAAGTCCCGGGGTAACAGATAAGGTGCGTCGGTTTCCACCAACAGCCGATCGGCGGGAATATGTGGTAATAAGGCGCGTAACTCAAGCCCGCGGCGCTCATCGCAAACCCAACCCGTGATGCCGATCATCAGCCCCGCCGCAAGACACTCATCCAACTCGTGGCGATTACCGGTAAAGCAGTGAACCACAGCGGCAGGTAACTGATTCAGCCATGGCCTCAATAGGGAAATAAAGCGGAGATGGGCGTCACGGCAGTGAAGAAAAACCGGCATGGACAGCTCAGCCGCTATCGCTAACTGTTCGCTGAATGCGCGTTCCTGCTCCTCTGGAGTAGAAAAGTTACGGTTGAAATCCAACCCGCATTCACCAATGGCAACCACACAAGCCGCGTTTGCCATTTGATGAATCTGTTCAGCGATAGCGCTATCCCATTGGCTGGCATCATGCGGATGAACACCTGCCGTTGACCAGCAGTAATCGGGATAGGCTTGCGCCAGCAACATTGCCTGATGGCTTTCCTGAGCATTGGTTCCCGTGATCAAGATGCCACTAACACCCGCTTGTTTTGCCCGGATGACGACCTGTTCCCGGTCTTTTTCAAACTGGGAACTGGTTAGGTTGACACCAATATCAAACATGACTATCACTCTGGCGAATAAAAAAATAAGACCTCTCAAAGAGAGGTCATTTTACCATCCTACCGCAGGAGACCGTACGTTACGGCGATGGCTCCTCGGTTTCAGCTCTTCGGCCTTTACCAACATAAAACCGCGCGAAGAACACACCGATTTCAAACAGCAGGTACATCGGAATCGCCAGTAGCGTCTGTGAGAAAACGTCCGGCGGCGTCAGCAGCATCCCGACAACGAATGCGCCCACCAAAATATAAGGCCGCTTTTTCTTTAGGTCTTCTGGCGTCACCACACCACTCCAGCAGAGCAGTACAATGGCAACCGGCACCTCAAACGATACGCCAAACGCCATGAACAGCGCCATAACAAAATCGAGGTAGTTATTGATGTCGGTTGCAATCAACACGCCAACGGGTGCCGTTTTCGCGAAAAAGCCGAACGCTAGCGGAAACACCACAAAGTACGCAAACGCCATGCCCGAATAAAACAGCAGGCTGCTGGATACCAGCAACGGCATCATTAAGCGACGCTCGTGTTTATATAGAGCAGGAGCGACAAACGCCCACACCTGATAGAGCACCAGCGGCGCGGCGACAAACACTGAGACAATCATCGTCAGCTTTATCGGCGTAAAGAAAGGCGAAGCGACATCAGTCGCGATCATGCTAGCACCAGCAGGTAACTGCTCAATGAGTGGTGCAGAAACCACTTGGTAAATGTCATTGGCAAAGAACACCAGCACAACAAATACCGCCAGCACACAGATAATGCTGTTCAGTAGCCGCTTGCGTAGCTCAATCAGGTGGCTAATTAGCGGTTGAGTATCTTCATCGGCCATAAACTAACGACTATCACTCGGTTGACGGGCAGAAACAGCAGAAGACTGGGACTGCTCAGGTTTGACATTATCGTTGCCGACAGCTTCATCACCCGTGGCATTGCGACCATCATGGTGATGTTCAACAGCAGCACCGTTTTCAGGTTTAGGCTGGCTGTCTGCTGGACGTACTGCGGTTTCCGCTTCAATCACCCCGTCGTAGGCCGCTTCGGGATCGTTCAGCGGGGTATTGTGTTGCGGTTCCATCGCTGCGCTATGCCCATCCGATTTTTGGTGGTCATCTGATTTTTGCAGCGACGGTGTCTCGGTATAGCCACGCTTCATCGCTTCTGCTGCCTCTTTGAGTTCATCCATTGAGGCTTTCAACCCAGGCGAAAGATTCTGCAAACTGGCTTTTTCGACTTTCTTCAGGCTTTCCTGAAACTCCTGGAGTTTCAGCTCCTGCGACAGTTCATTCTGAACCGTAGACGCCAGCGAACGCAGCGTCCTAATCCAGCTTGCAACCGTCCTGACGGCGACGGGTAATCGTTCTGGCCCGAGAACAATCAGGCCAAGAACCATCACCAATAGCAATTCACCAAAACCGATATCGAACACAGCTTACACCTGCTCTTTATGCTGGCTCTTCGTGTCGCCCTGCTTAACGTCTGATTGGTTGTCAGTGATAGACTTGGTAGCGAAATCGGCATCTGGCTGCGTTTTGTCTGCGCTAGTGGACGGCTGATCGTCCCCCATCGCTTTCTTAAAACCTTTGATTGACGCGCCCAAATCTGAACCCAGCGTTCTCAGCTTGTTAGTGCCGAACAGTAAGATGACGATAACTGCAATAATCAGCAGGTTCCAGAGACTAATACCACCCATAACATTTACCTCTTTTCAAAAAGGGGAACGACAGAATTCTCGTTATTATATCGGGTAATTCTGGCGTACATCATGATCTGCTTCAACGAGTGCGACGCCAACCGATAATCCAGGCAACTATTCCTGCTGCCATCAACCCTGCGGGAACCATATCGGCTTCAACACCGCTGATTAGCAACAACGTACCACTGATTAGTAGCGTTGCGCCAATACCCAAAAGATATCGTGACTGCCCTTGGCGAGCATGCTGCGTTTTCAGCTCATGTGCCAGCTTATCGACGCTTTGCTTTAACATCTTATGCTGACGCAGCCCATCATAAAAGAGTTCGGGAAGCTCCGGCAATTTCTCAGCCCAGAACGGTGCCTTTTCTTTTAGCGCCCGGAAAACCGCAGGTAAACCGACCTGCTGCTTCAACCAGCTCTCCAGAAACGGCTTGGCCGTTTTCCACAGATCGAGCTGCGGATAAAGCTGCCGACCAACGCCCTCAATATATAGCAGCGTTTTTTGCAGCAATACTAGCTGAGGCTGAACTTCCATATTGAAGCGACGCGCCGTATTAAACAAATTCAATAATACATGGCCGAACGAAATTTCCGCCAACGGCTTCTCGAAGATCGGCTCACAGACGGTACGAATAGCAAATTCAAAATCTGCCACATTGGTGTCCGCCGGCACCCAGCCTGAATCGACATGCAGCTCGGCGACTTTGCGATAATCACGGTTGAAAAAAGCGATAAAATTCTCGGCCAAATAGCGCTTATCTTCTTTATTCAACGAACCGACGATACCGCAATCAATACCGATGTATTGCGGATCTTCCGGGTGCTCGTAGCTAATAAAGATATTGCCGGGATGCATATCCGCATGGAAGAAGCTGTCGCGAAATACCTGCGTAAAGAAAACCTGAACGCCACGCTCTGCCAGTAATTTCATATCCGTGCCATTGGCCTGTAGCGCCTCGACATCAGAAACAGGAATACCGTAGATGCGCTCCATGACCAACATGCTTTCGCTGCAATAATCCGAATAAATTTCCGGCACATACAGCATTGGGCTGTTATCAAAATTACGCCGTAGTTGGATGGCATTAGCTGCTTCTCGCAGCAGGTTCAGCTCATCAAGCAACGTTTTTTCGTATTCCAGTACCACTTCGCGCGGGCGCAGACGGCGACCATCCGGCAACAGGCGGGGCAACCAGCCAGCCAGACGTTTCATCAGGCGCATATCTGCCTTGATGACAGGCAAAATATCCGGGCGGATCACCTTGATAACGATCTCTTTTCCCGTACTTTTCAGGCAAGCGGTATGAACTTGCGCAATCGAGGCGGAGGCCAACGGTTTGATATCAAAATCGTCAAACCACTCTTCAAGAGGGATTCCCCCCATCGACAGCTCAATTTGCTCACGCGCTAGTTTGCCATCAAACGGTTCAACCTTATCCTGCAACATCGCTAACTGATCGGCGATAGCGGGTGGAAACAGATCGCGGCGCGTCGACATCATTTGCCCGAATTTAATCCACACCGGCCCCAGTTCCTGAAGCGCCAAACGCAGGCGTTCCCCTAAAGGCATATTGCGGTGACGATTAGGTAGCCAGAACAGCAGGCGACGCCCCGCTCGCAGCGGAAACGTCAAACGCATTTTAGGAATGAGTTCATCCAGACCATAGCTCAGCAACACACGTACAATACTGTAGAGGCGGCGTAATTCACCGGGCGTCATCGTAAAGCCTCCAGTTTCGCCAGTCGTTCGAACAACGCATCGACGGATTTATCCAGCGCGACAATTTCCTCATGGAACCAAGCATTTTCCAGTTTCCCCGGAGCCAGTCGCCACTCTTCCGTTAACGTCTCGGACAAGAAATGTTGCTGCTGATGTAATGACCGCTTCAGGAAATCCAGGGTTTTCTGTGCAGTCTGGCTAAGCCCCTGAGCAACAATGTCGCCCAGATAAGGGGACAACCATTCCGCTGGATCGAACTCCGCCAGATCGCACAGCACGATGAACTGTTGAACGACTTGAATATCACCTTCAATAACCAGTTCACCACTGCGCATCAGCGATGATAGCTGTTGACGATCGCGTAACTTCATCAGAACCGGAACGCGTGTTTGCAGACGACAATCAGCCAATTCTCCCCACTGGCTGACAACATCCAGCCGCTGTTCGCTAAACACCAGCACCAAGGGAACATCCAGTTCAGCCAGCGCGATCTGGAGTGTTTTCCCCTGTAAGCGCTGACGTGCTGACTTCATGCTTCGATCACAAGAAACGGTATCTTGAAAAAGCAGCTGATTCAGCGCAGTTTCCAGCGTAGCTGTCAGAAAAGACGTTATCAGCATTGGCATTTCCAATCAGAATTTAAACCCACGGTGCAGCGCAACGATTCCACCCGTGAGGTTGAAATAGTTAACGCTGTCAAAACCGGCGTCGCTCATCATCCCTTTCAGCGTTTCCTGATCGGGATGCATGCGGATGGATTCCGCCAGATAGCGGTAGCTCCCGGCATCACTCGCCACGGCTTCGCCAATCCTCGGCAGGATATGAAATGAATACGCATCGTAAACGGTGCTCAGTTGTTTAATTATCGGCTTGGAAAACTCCAGCACCAGCAACCGGCCACCGGGCTTCAGAACGCGGTACATGGAGCGCAGCGCTTTGTTTTTGTCCGTCACGTTGCGCAGACCAAAAGAGATGGTAATGCAGTCGAAGAAATCATCGGGGAACGGCAGCGCTTCTGCATTGGCCTGCACGTAGTTGATGTTGTCGATAATGCCTTTGTTACGCAGTTTCTCGCGGCCGACTTTCAGCATTGATGCGTTGATGTCCGCCAGAATGACCTCACCACCCTCACCAACCATGCGGGAGAATTTAGCGGTTAAATCTCCTGTCCCTCCGGCAAGATCCAGAACGCGCTGGTTACGTCTTACCCCACTACATTCAATAGTGAAACGCTTCCAGATACGGTGGATACCAAAAGACATCAGGTCATTCATCAGGTCATACTTTGCGGCTACAGAATGAAAAACCTCAGCCACCATGACTTCTTTTTCATCCCTGGCGACAGTCCGAAAACCAAAGTCGGCCGTATTCTCCTGCTCACTTGCCATCTTATCCGCCTACTATTTCAGTCAAATTTCGGGTCTACCCATTAATGGTAAGAGTGTACCAGACCCGGATAAAAACCCCACTGCACTAATTTCGCATAGCGTAGGTGCCAAGCCCGCGAAATCCATACCTATTTATACCGTCATAATTCAAGCTGCCTGTGCGGCGGCCGCCCTTCTTCACCTTCCATTTTGACGGTCGGTGAATCCGCGTCGGATGCGGTAGAGCCGAGTAATCCATCGCGTTCAGCATGCTCATGGGCCGTTGCTTTTTCAGCCAATGAGGTGCTGATCGTGCGTTTAATTTCAACGCCCAGCGCGCGAAACCCCTCAGCCTGGCCAATAAGGTTACCACGCCCAGACGAAAGTTTATTCATCGCCTGACGATAAGTGCCCTGCGCTTTATCCAGACTCTGCCCTAGCGCTTCCATATCATCCACAAACAACCGCAGTTTATCGTATAGCCGTGAGGCTTTTTCGGCGATCTGCTGTGCGTTGCGGCTCTGTTGTTCATAGCGCCATAAATTGTTGATGGTGCGTAATGCCACCAGCAGCGTGGTCGGGCTGACCAGCATAATATTGTTCTTCAGCGCTTCGTTGATCAATTCAGGCTGGCGATCGATAGCAACCAGAAAAGCGGGTTCGACAGGAATAAACATCAGCACGTAGTCTAGCGAACGCAGCCCTGGAAGCTGTTGGTAATCTTTGCTGCTCAACTGCCGAATATGGCTGCGAACGGAAAGCAAATGTTCATTCAGCGCCGAACTACGTTCTACATCATCATCACTATTGAAATAGCGTTCGTAGGCCACCAGCGACATCTTGGCATCGATCACGACATCTTTGCCCTGCGGTAAACGCACGATGACATCGGGTTGCAGGCGGCTATTTGTCCCCGTTTGCACACTGACCTGAGTTTGATACTCATACCCTTCGCGCAGGCCAGAGGCTTCCAACACACGGCTTAGCACAACTTCGCCCCAGTTCCCCTGCGTCTTATTGTCCCCTTTCAGCGCTTTCGTCAGGTTGATGGCTTCGTGTGCCATCTGCGCGTTCAGCTGTTGCAGATTGCGGATCTCGTGCGCCAACGTGTGACGCTCGCGCGCTTCCGCGCCAAAACTATCCTGCACCTGACGGCGAAATCCATCAAGTTGCTCACGCAGCGGCATCAACAGCTTATCCAGACTCTGTTTATTTTGCTCATCCACCTTGCGTCCGCTGTGTTCGAAAATTCGGTTCGCCAGATTCTCAAACTGCGTCGTCAGCCGCTGTTCACTGTTTGCCAGCAATCGCTGCTTTTCTTCCGCCGCCATCCGGGTTTCTTCCAGACGAATGGTGACTTCGCGCAGTTCGGCTTCCTGCGCGCTATTGATTTCACGCAGCGTTCGCAGTTCCTGATTGAGCTGCCCGCACTCGGTACGGAGTTCACCAAACTGTTGCAGTTTTTCATGACTGGCAGAAAGCTGCGCGTGAACCGTACGCAATTCCAATTCGTTTTGCCGCAGCCGCTGTTCATCCTGCTGCTTTACCTGCTGTTGTTCGCTGAGCGACTGTTGGGTTTGCTGTAATGTCTGTGCTAGCAGCCGTTGCTCGGTATCATGCTGTGACAGCTTCTGCTGATGAATCAGGCTGGCAATCAACCACCCGATCAGCAGGCCCACCACACCACCGCCTAAACCATAAAATATGCTGATATCCACTTTGCCTCCGCAGGCCTTTCACGCTGTCGGTCAAGGTAAAATGATACTGTATGGATGTCCAGAAACAATTCCGGCGGGGAAGACACTGAGCAGAAAAATGCGAGCCGCATTCCATATGAAAATGGATAGATGATAATTTGCAGAAGAATCAGAGTGATAACGGTGGAATTCCCCCAACGCGGAACACCACGCTGGGAGAACAGAGGTGGGCGAATTAAGCTAAGCGCTGCTTCGCATCACTAATCGCTTTAGCAACCTGCTGTGGTGATACGCCACCTTGTGCAGCACGCTTATCCAGACAGGATTGCAGTGCCAAAATCGGGTACACGTCATCGCCAATCACGGCGCTGAATTTTTGCAGATCAGCCAGCGGCAGTGCTTCCAACGCTTTGCCCTGACGAATGGCTTCCACCACCGCTTCACCCACGATATGGTGTGCTTCACGGAACGGAACGCCTTTCGCAACCAGATAATCCGCCAGCTCTGTCGAGTTCGCGTAGCCTTGCTCAGCGGCTTCTTTACAGCGTGGACGTTTAACCTGAATACCTTCCAGCACCAGACCCGCCATCATCAGGCAGTCGTGCCAGGTATCCAGCGCGTCAAACAGCCCTTCTTTATCTTCCTGCATGTCTTTGTTATACGCCAGCGGCAGGCCTTTCAGCGTCATCATCATGCCGGTCAACGCGCCCTGTACGCGACCGCATTTACCGCGAATCAGCTCCAGCGCATCCGGGTTTTTCTTCTGTGGCATCAGGGAAGAACCTGATGTCACACGGTCAGACAGCTCAACGAACGCCGCTTCACCGCTGTTGAAGAAGATCAGATCTTCGGCAAAACGTGACAGGTGGATCATCCCGATCGAAGCATCAGACAGCAGTTCCAGTACATGATCGCGATCGGAAACCGTATCCAGACTATTGCGCGTTGCCGAGGCAAATCCCAGCCAGCCAGCCAGTTGCTCACGGTCAATCGGATAAGCCGTTCCCGCCAGCGCGCCACAGCCCAGCGGGCTGACATCCAGACGCTTAAGCGTATCTTCCAGACGGCTTTCATCACGTGCCAGCATTTCATGATAGGCCAGACACCAGTGTGCAAACGTCACCGGCTGTGCACGCTGCAAGTGGGTATAACCCGGCATTACAGCATCCTGATTGGCTTCTGCCGTCGTGACCAGCGCCTGACGCAGTTGGCGTACTGACAGCAGCAGCTCTGCAATCTGTGCCTTGCACCACAGCTTCAGGTCGGTTGCGACCTGATCGTTACGGCTGCGACCGGTATGCAGTTTTTTGCCCAAATCACCGACTTTCTCAATCAGGCGCAGTTCAACCCAACTGTGAATGTCTTCTGCATCGCTTTGCAGGATCATCTCAGGATCGGCTTGTACCTCAACCAGCAGTGCATTCAGCGCCTGTTCCAGTTGTTGCTGTTCCTGCTCGCTGAGCACATTGACCGTCACCAGCGCTTTCGACCAGCCGATCGAGCCAACGATGTCCTGTTCCGCCAGACGGTAATCAAACCGCAGTGAGTCATTAAATTGTTTAAAACGCTGATCTGCTGCCTGACTAAACCGACCGCCCCACAAAGCCATAACGATTACTCCCAGAATTTAATTCATGTTGGTATGGCATCATGCCATACCCAGAAACGACTTACGCCAGAATACGTGTACCAATCGCCACGCCGTTAAACAGCGCAGGCAGTTGCTCAGCATGACGCCAACTAGCGATATCAACCGGACGCCCTAGCGCACGCGCGGCATCCAGCGCGGCATTAACTTTAACAATCATGCCATCGGTGATGATGCCTTGAGCAATCAGTTGCTCGGCTTTCTCTGCCGTCATTTCGGCAATACGCTGGCCTTTACCGTCCAGAATACCGCTCACGTCAGACAGCAGGATTAAATCCGCACCCAGCGTTTGCGCCAGCGCCGTCGCCGCCTGATCGGCGTTGACGTTCATCAGGTCGCCCTGTGCCGTAATCCCGATGGAGCTGACGACGGGCAGATAGCCCGCAGACAACAGCGTGTTCAGCAGCGCAGGCGATCCCGCTTCCGCTTTACCCACAAAGCCCAAAGACTCATCGAGCTGCGTGACCGTCGTGCTGCCGCCATCGCCCAGGCACAAGCCGACCGCGTTGATATCATGCTTCTTTGCCCATGACAGCAGGGTTTTGTTAGCGGAGCCCGCCAACGCACCAGTGATGATGTCGATCTGATCGGCAGGCGTGACGCGCAGACCGTTTTTCTTCACGACAGGTAGCGACAGTTTCTTCATCAGGTCATCTACCAGACAACCGCCACCGTGCACAATCACCAGCGGACGCTGATGCTCCTGACGGTAAGCCACCAGCGCGGTAAACAGACGCTCCAGCGCTTCTTCGCTATCCAGTAAAACGCCACCTAACTTGATAATTAACGGATTCATTATGCTTCGCGCCTCGAAATGTCGGGACCAATAGTGATTAAATTAACGATTGAGTTTCAGGGAAACCAAAACGAATGTTCATGCATTGCACAGCCTGTGCCGCCGCGCCTTTCAGCAGGTTATCTTCGGTTGCCACCACGATCAGGTGCTCACCGTCAACCGAGAAGCCGATATCGCAGAACGGCAGGCCGACAACGGATTTCAGCGCCGGGACGCCCTTATCATACAGGCGAACCAGCGGCTTATCGTGGTAAGCGTTGTGATAAGCTTCGGCGACATCCTGCTGGGTTACGCCCGGTTGCAGGCGACAAGTGATGGTTTCCAGAATGCCACGAGCGAAGTTGCCCAAATGCGGCGTGAAGATCACTGGCGTGCCGAGGTGTGTTGAAATTTCAGGCTCATGACGGTGGTTGAAAATACCGTATGGTTGCAGACTGACTTCACAGAAACTGTTGGTCATCGACGCTTTACGTCCTGCTCCACTCACGCCGCTGACGGCATTAATCACTGGCCACTGAGCCGGATTCAATAATTGCGCATCCAGCAACGGTTTCAGCGCCAGTTGCGCAGCCGTTGGATAACAACCCGGTACGGCAATCAACTGTGCCTGTTTTACGCTTTCCGCGCGCCATTCGGCCAGCCCGTAAACCGCTTTTGCCAGCCAGTCAGGATGCTGATGTTCGAAGCCATAATAGCGGCGATAAAATTCGGCATCCTGTACGCGGAACGCGCCGGACAAATCAAAAACAGTGCAGCCTGCCGCCAGAAAAACCGGGGCCAGATCGTGGCTGACTTTATGGTCGGTCGCCAGAAAAACGACATCCACGCCTTTCGCCGCTTCTTCAACATCGGTCAGCGGTTTTACCGGTACATCAATGATGCCTTTGAGCTGCGGATGTAAATCTGAAATCAATTTTCCTGCATCGACACTTTGCGCAGAAACCATCAAAGCGGTTATGTTCATCTGTGGGTGACGGTTCAGGTAGAGCGCAAGCTCAGCGCCGGTATAACCACTTGCACCAACAATCAGCGTATTCAGCATGGGGTCCGTATACCTTCTTATTCATCTATGGAACAGGTAACAGGGTTCACCAGCGTCGGTACGCTGTTCACCCGCGAAACTCAGTGAAAGTGACGAATCGTCATCGCCGCACCTTTGGGTTTCCTTTCGCCGAGCATTATTGTATTTTTATTCAAAATAAATGCATGAATATTGATACTATCCTAACCAGAGGCTGTCAACAGTGAAGATGAATTTACCCCCTTTTATTGAGCTATATCGGGCATTGATCGCCACACCGTCCATCAGCGCCACCGACAGCGCGCTCGATCAAAGTAATCATACCTTAATCAACCTGCTGGCAGGCTGGTTCGGCGATCTCGGCTTCCATGTGGAAGTCCAACCGGTGCCAGGCACCCTCAATAAATTTAATATGCTGGCGCGGATTGGTGAAGGAAAAGGTGGCTTATTGTTGGCAGGGCACACCGACACCGTCCCGTTCGACGATGGCCGCTGGACGCGCGACCCCTTCACGCTGACTGAACACGACAACAAGCTGTACGGCTTGGGTACAGCGGATATGAAAGGGTTCTTTGCCTTTATCCTGGATGCCTTGCGTGATATCGATCCCACCAAGCTCACGAAGCCGCTCTATGTGCTGGCAACTGCCGATGAAGAGACAACCATGGCAGGCGCCAAGTATTTCTCCGAATCCACGCAGATTCGCCCAGACTGCGCCATCATCGGCGAACCGACCTCGCTGCAACCGGTGCGGGCGCACAAAGGCCACATGTCCAACGCGATCCGTATTCAGGGACAGTCCGGCCACTCCAGCGATCCTTCGCGCGGCGTGAACGCGATTGAGCTGATGCACGAAGCGATTTCCCACTTGCTGGTACTGCGTAACACGCTACAGGAACGCTATCACAACCCGATTTTCCACATTCCTTATCCCACAATGAACCTTGGTCACATTCACGGCGGCGATGCCGCTAACCGTATCTGCGGCTGCTGTGAACTGCATATGGATATTCGTCCGCTGCCGGGTATTACGCTTAACGATCTCGATGGACTGCTGTCTGAAGCGCTTGAGCCTGTTAGCCAACGCTGGCCGGGTCGGTTGACCGTCAGCGAACTGCATCCGCCGATTCCCGGCTATGAGTGCCCGCCGGATCACCGTCTGATATCGGTCGTGGAGAATCTGCTGGGGACGAAAACGGAAATCGTGAACTACTGTACCGAGGCACCGTTTATTCAGACGTTGTGTCCGACGCTGGTTCTGGGACCTGGATCGATCGAGCAGGCGCACCAGCCAGATGAATACATTGATACTGCGTTTATCAAACCGACGCGGGAACTGATTTCGCAGGTTATTCATCACTTCTGCCACCACTGATCCAACGCAAGCGGCCTTATCAGCCACGCTGGCAAGGCCATTTTGAGACCGCCCATGAAAAAGAAAGATTTCATCGCGCAGGATTTACTGAGCAAAATCTATCAGCACACCGATCCGCTCCCAGAAAAACTGCCGCCAGAGCGCCAGCTGGCGGAAGAATACGGCGTGTCGCGCTTCACTATTCGTCAGGCGCTGGAAAAACTTGCCAGTATCGGCGCGATCAATATGGTGCAAGGTTCTGGTAACTTTATTAATCAGGGTGTTCGCAGTAACCCGCTGGTTTATAACTCGATTACCGAAAAGAAATTTACTCAGATTTCATCTCGCCTGCTTAGCCTACATAAACGGCTACCGAATCGAGAGGAGCAGCAGGTATTTGCGATCGGTGAAAATGCGTTCATCTGGGAATTCAGTCGGTTACGTTATGTCGATAGCCGCAAAGTACAGATCGAGATCTCTAAAATGCCTGCCGCAGACTTCCCGGAAATGAGTCAGAAGATTATTGAAGGTTCTATTCAGCAGTATGTGCTCAGCAAGGGCTATGCGATTTCACACTATCTGACACATTATCAGGCAGTTAACGTCACGAAAGCACAGGCTGAGCTACTGGGTTGCAAGAAAGGTACGGCGGCGATGCACATTCTGAATCGCGGCATTTTACAGGGCGGCCGCGTGTACGAATCAAGCGATATCATCGACATCAACTACACCTGTACCTACGTCATCCCCTTAAATCTCGATAATTTGGCCTTTCGCCAGTCGCCGTAATGCGGCTTAAGGCGTATGCATCGTGCCATCCGGCAGGCGACTCTGCGTCCATTCATGTGGACGATAGACGACAGGGAACTGCCGCGCCGCGTCCAGATCGATCCCAACGCCAATACCGGGGCGCTCAATCGGGTACAGATAGCCATTCTCCGGTTCCACCGCCTGCGGGAAGACCTTGCAGGTATTTTCCGGGTAAGCGACAAACTCCTGAATCGCGGCGTTATGCAGGTGGATATTGAGGTGAATATTGACCGCCGCGCCGATAGGCGTCATATCCGGTGGGCAATGCCACGCCAGCCGAACGCCAAAGTTCTGACAGAACGCGCCCAGTTTCAGCGCTGGCGTAATCCCGCCAATCTGTGAGACATGACAGCGAATGAAATCAACCTGACGGTTAATCACCAAATTCTGCCACTCGGCGGGATTGTTAAACAGCTCTCCCGTCGCCAGCGGCACCGCACTCTGACTGCGGATCTGCGCCAGCCACTCATTTTGTGCAGGCGGCAAAATATCTTCGATAAAATAGGGACGATAAGTTTCTACCGCTTTAGCGAACTGTACTGCCTGATTCGGGAATAAACGTTCATGGACATCATGCAGGATATGGAAACGATCGCCGTATTCCTCCCGCAAAGCACGGAACATGGCAAGCGTGTTAGCCATATACTGATCCTGATCGTAATAGGCTCCCTCTGTTGGCTGTCGCGTGCTGTGCAGCGAGTCAGGATTACCACCATAAAACCCTAACTGGCAGCGGATATGACGATAGCCTTGCGCATAGAGCCGTTCTACTTCCTGATAGAGTCCATCCAGCGTATCGCTGGCAGCATGGCTGTAAGCGGCAATCGCATCGCGAGATTTCCCACCAAACAGATGATAGAGCGGCATATCCGCCAGCTTACCCTTGATGTCCCACAGCGCCATATCAACGCCTGCAACGGCATTGTTGATAACCGGCCCATTACGCCAATAAGCGTTGACCATCATCATGTGCCACAGATCTTCGATATGGTTAGCATCTCTTCCCACTAAAAGCGGTTTGAGGTACTCGTCCACCATCGCCTTTACGGCTAGCGGACGTTGCTGGAAAGTCGCACACCCATAACCCGTAACGCCTTTATCCGTATGAACCACCACCGTCACTAAATTATGACGGTCGGGGCGGGTAACGAGACATTCAATGTCAGTGATGATTGTCGGCAACAAAAAAATATCCTCCGATGTGCTTACCGAAATAGCCATACCCGGTAAAAACACAGTCTAAAATCAGTTTCTTTTTTTGTTTTCTACTTATTTTTTCTTTTATTGTAAACCTATTCTTTAAAAGAATTATTTTGGTTTGAAAAAACCAATAAATTAAACAAAAAACCAGACCAATTATCAGTTATTGGCAACAAAAACCCCTAAATCACCTAATCATGTGATGAAGTTCATATTTTATTGGTTTGTTTTTTTATTTTTAGTTTCTTATTATCAGCGGGAATGATTTGACCAAAAATAACATAGTGCTATGCAGGGGTTTATTCCATGGGAAAAAATGAGGTTATTCAGTCAATCATTAAACTGGTTGGCGGAAACGATAATATAAATAAAGCCTGGCACTGTATGACGCGGCTTCGGTTTGATTTAATTGATGAAAGTAAAGTACAAACCGACGCAATCAAAAACCTGCCTGGGATATTAGGTGCACAACACCAGAGTGAACAATTTCAGATTATTATCGGGCCGCAGGTTAATGAGTATTATGAACTGTTGAACGCGCAGCTTTCTCCTACCGCTACGGCACAGCCAGACGCGCAGAAGCAGAAAAAAGGGCTGATCTCGCTGTTCATGGATACGGTTTCTGGCGTATTTGGCCCTATCGTGCCCGCTATCGCAGGTGCAGGGATGATCAAAGGGCTGCTGGCAGGACTGATCGCCTTGAAAGTGGTCTCTGCCAAAACCGACACCGTTATCGTTCTCGACCTGATCGCCAGCGGTGTGTTCTATTTCTTACCTTTCTTCCTCGCCATCTCCGCAGCCAGGATATTTAAAACAAGCGAATATCTGGCAGCGGCTGTCGCCGCCTGCCTGATGTACCCGTCGTTGATAGAAGCGGCGAAGGCACTAGCCAGCAATAGCCCTAATGCGGTCAGCGCCTTTTACTTCATCGGTGTGCTACCCATTCCGGTGTTCAACTATGCTGCTAGCGTCATCCCAGTGATTTTCTCCGTGCTGGCTCTGAGCTATATCCATCGTT
The DNA here is from genome assembly GCF_012427845.1 of Pectobacterium punjabense. Taxonomy (NCBI): domain Bacteria; kingdom Pseudomonadati; phylum Pseudomonadota; class Gammaproteobacteria; order Enterobacterales; family Pectobacteriaceae; genus Pectobacterium; species Pectobacterium punjabense. The sequence goes on along the minus strand of NZ_CP038498.1, from coordinate 221,647 downwards.
GGGTCGACCGCATCATGCCTTCGGTGCTGAAAACCGTGTTTACCCCAACGCTGACGCTGTTTATCGCCGCACTGGTGTCGCTCACGGTTATCGGGCCATTCGGGATCTACCTCGGTAAACTGCTGGCGCTGTTTATTCAGAGCCTGTTCGATGTGTCGTCTATCTTTGCTGGTTTCGTGGTCGGTGCGATTCGGCCTGTCGCTATCCTGACTGGCATGCATCACGCGATGACGCCGATTGCGCTGCAAAATTTCAGCAATCAGGGCTTTGATATGCTGATGCCAATGATGTGTATGGCGAATATGGCGATTGCTGGGGCAACATTTGCCATTTACTTCCATGCCAAAACCCGTCAGGACAAATCTGTCGTGCTATCTGCTGGGGTTTCCGCGCTGCTCGGAATTACCGAACCTGCACTCTTCGGCGTACTGACCAAGTACAAAAAAGCGTTTATCTCCGCCACTATTGCCAGCTCCATTGCCTCGGCCTTCATCGCGTACTTCGGTGTCCGGCTATATGGCTACATTCTGTCGAGTATTTTCAGCCTGCCAGCGTATATCGGTCCGTACTTTAGCTATGCCATCTCCGGTATGGCCATCGCCATCGTGCTTTCTTTTACTCTGACCTACATGCTGGTTGTCAGAGCGTCCAGATAGGCCATAACATTCTGATCCGCACGGCAATAAAAAAACACGGCGAACATTCCGCCGTGTTTTTTATTTCTTCCAATCTTTCGTACTTAACCCGCTAAAAAGAAGCGGAACGCCGGATTATTGGTTTCGTCATGGCATTCATAGCCCAGCGCCTGTAAGTGCTGCTCGAATTCCCGATCGCCTTCATCCAACTCGAACGCGGCCAGCACGCGGCCAAAATCTGTGCCGTGGCTGCGGTAATGGAACAGAGAAATATTCCAGTGCGTCCCCAGCGTATGCAGGAACTTAAGCAACGCACCCGGTGACTCTGGGAATTCAAAGCTGTACAGCCGTTCCTGTAGTGGTTTGGAAGGCCGTCCGCCGACCATGTAGCGCACATGCAGCTTCGCCATTTCATCATCGGACAAATCCACCACTTCATAACCGTCTGCGGAAAGCTCAGCGATAATTTCCTGCCGCTCCGCATAGCCTCGCGTCAAACGCACACCAACAAAAATGCAGGCGTCTTTGGCATCCGCATAACGATAGTTGAACTCAGTGACAGAGCGACCACCCAGCAGTTGGCAAAATTTCAGGAAGCTTCCCTGTTTTTCGGGGATCGTCACAGCCAGCAAGGCTTCACGCTGTTCGCCCAGTTCGCAGCGTTCGGAAACGTAACGCAATCCGTGGAAGTTGACGTTTGCACCAGACAGGATATGAGCCAAACGCTCACCCTGAATCTGATGCTGTTGGATATATTTTTTCATCCCCGCCAACGCCAACGCGCCAGACGGTTCCGCAATCGCACGGACGTCTTCGAACAGGTCTTTCACTGCCGCACAGATTGCATCGCTGTCGACGGTAATCACGTCATCCAGATATTCCCGGCACAGGCGGAAAGTTTCATTGCCGATGCGCTTCACCGCCACGCCTTCGGCAAACAGCCCAACACGTGGCAGATCGACCGGTTGCCCAGCATCCAGCGCCGCTCGCAGACAGGCGGAATCTTCCGCCTCCACGCCGATCACCTGAATCTGCGGCATCAGTTGCTTAATCAGCACAGCAACACCGGCAGCCAAGCCACCACCACCGACTGGCACAAACACGCGATCCAGGTGGGCATCCTGCTGTAGCAATTCCAGTGCCAGCGTACCTTGTCCGGCAATCACCGCAGGATGATCGAACGGCGGCAGAAAGGTCATATGCTGCTGCTCTGACAGTTCAATCGCCTTGGCTTTGGCTTCATCAAAGTTAGCGCCGTGTAACAGCACTTCCCCGCCAAAACCACGCACGGCATCCACCTTAATGTCGGCTGTCGCCACCGGCATCACAATCAGCGATTTAATCCCCAGCTTGCTGGATGAGAGCGCGACCCCTTGCGCATGGTTACCGGCTGATGCCGTTACCACACCGTGTGATTTTTGTTCATCGCTCAGACCCGCCATCATCGCGTACGCACCGCGCAGCTTAAAGCTGTGCACCGCGTGTCTGTCCTCACGTTTTACCAGAATGACATTCCCCAGCCGCGAAGAGATCTTCTCCATCTTCTCCAGCGGTGTGACCTGCGTGATTTCATACACTGGCGACCGCAAGATCGCCCTCAGGTACTCCGCGCCTCCCGGCGCGGCAGGAAGAGGTTGTGACACAGCCATCAGCATTAGCCTCCCAGCTTGCTTTTATCCCGCACAGCGCCTTTATCTGCGCTGGTTGCCAGGCTGGCGTACGCACGTAGCGCAAAAGAAACCTGACGTTCACGATTATGTGGCGTCCAGGCCTGTTCGCCTCTCGCCTCTTCCGCTGCGCGGCGGCTCGCTAACTCATTGTCATCCAGAACCAGCGCAATACTACGGTTCGGAATATCAATCGCAATGATGTCTCCATCCTGTACCAGAGCAATGGTGCCGCCGCTGGCCGCTTCAGGAGACGCATGGCCGATAGACAGACCAGAGGTACCGCCAGAGAAGCGCCCATCAGTGATCAGCGCACAGCTTTTACCTAACCCCATCGATTTCAGGTAGGTGGTCGGATACAGCATTTCCTGCATGCCCGGCCCGCCTTTCGGCCCTTCATAGCGAATAACAACCACATCACCCGCCACCACCTTACCGCCCAGAATGGCGTCTACTGCATCATCCTGACTTTCATAAACTTTCGCCGGACCGCGGAATACCAGGCTACCTTCATCCACGCCAGCGGTTTTCACGATACAACCATTCTCTGCCAGATTGCCGTACAGCACGGCCAGACCACCATCCTGACTGTAGGCAAACTCGCGGGAACGAATACAGCCTTCCTGACGATCGGTATCCAGTGAATCCCAGCGGCAATCCTGAGAAAATGCTTTGGTCGTGCGAATACCCGCCGGGCCAGCGGAATACATGCTTTTCACACTTTCATCCTGTGTCAGCATGACGTCATAAGCTTCCAGCGTTTCCGGCAGCGTTTTGCCCAGCACGTTCTTCACTTCACGGTTCAGCAGACCGGCTCTGTCCAACTCGCCAAGAATGCCGATCACGCCGCCTGCACGGTGTACGTCTTCCATGTGGTATTTCTGCGTACTCGGCGCCACCTTACACAGATGTGGAACCTGGCGTGACAGCCTGTCGATATCTGTCATGGTGAAGTCCACTTCGCCTTCCTGCGCTGACGCCAGCAGGTGCAGGACGGTATTGGTGGAGCCACCCATCGCGATATCCAGAATCATGGCATTTTCAAAAGCAGCTTTATTGGCGATGTTACGTGGCAGCACGCTCTCATCATCCTGCTCGTAGTAGCGCTTCGCCAGACCAACAATGCGTTTGCCTGCATTCAGGAACAGTTGCTTACGGTCAGCGTGTGTCGCCAGCAGCGAACCGTTACCTGGCTGAGACAGGCCCAGTGCTTCAGTCAGGCAGTTCATGGAGTTGGCGGTAAACATACCAGAGCAGGAACCACAGGTCGGGCAGGCAGAACGCTCGATCTGATCGCTCTGTTCATCGGAGACTTTCGGATCTGCGCCCTGGATCATCGCATCGACCAGATCCAGCTTGATGATCTGATCGGATAATTTGGTTTTCCCCGCTTCCATCGGGCCGCCAGAAACGAAAATCACGGGAATATTCAGGCGCAGCGATGCCATCAACATCCCTGGGGTGATTTTGTCGCAGTTGGAGATACACACCATCGCATCTGCACAGTGGGCATTCACCATGTATTCTACCGAATCGGCAATCAGTTCACGGGAAGGCAGAGAATAGAGCATACCGCCGTGACCCATGGCAATGCCGTCGTCCACTGCGATCGTGTTGAATTCTTTCGCGACACCACCAGAAGCTTCGATTTGCTCGGCAACCAGTTTCCCCAAATCGCGCAAGTGCACGTGGCCGGGCACGAATTGGGTGAAGGAGTTAACCACCGCGATAATGGGTTTACCAAAATCATTGTCGGTCATCCCGGTGGCGCGCCACAAGGCTCGGGCACCGGCCATATTACGGCCGTGTGTGGTGGTGGCTGAACGGTACTTAGGCATGCTCTATTACTCCAAAAATTACGAATTTGGCGATGACGGAACGAGTCACCGCCTGACTGTCTGTCTCTATACCCATTATATTTCAAGCTACATGTACGTTAGCATTACTCGCTCATCGCAGAGCTTCGCCCTGAAGGGTCAACGCTCTGCGTTGTTCAAAACGTTAACGTTTTGTCCTGCGGCTCAAACTCGTTAGGGTATATAATTTACTGATTTATCGGGTCCAACCAGCCCCATTTATCTTCGGTTTCACCCGTGAAGAGGCCAAAAAATGCCTGCTGCAAGGCTTTGGTCACTGGACCACGTTTGCCGATGCCGACCTGAATGCCGTCTACGCTACGTACCGGCGTAATTTCCGCCGCCGTGCCGGACATAAACACTTCATCCGCCAGATACAGTGACTCACGGGACAGCACCTGCTCGCGCACTTCATATCCTGCGTCCTTCGCCAACTTGATGATGGCGTCGCGCGTAATGCCCGGCAGAGCCGAAGAGGTAAACGGCGGCGTGAAGATAATACCGTCCTTCACTTCAAACAGGTTCTCGCCGGCACCTTCAGAAACATAGCCGTGGACATCCAGCGCAATCCCTTCCTGATAGCCATGACGACGTGCTTCACTACCCACCAGCAAGGAGGACAGATAGTTACCGCCCGCTTTAGCGGCAGTCGGAATGGTATTCGCCGCGACACGGTTCCAGGACGATACCATCGCGTCAATACCCGCCTCCAGCGCCTCTTCACCCAGATACGCGCCCCATGGGAACGCCGCGATAATCACGTCGGTTTTATAACCGTCTGGTGGGTTAACGCCCATCCCCACATCACCAATAAACACCAGTGGGCGAATATACGCGCTGGTCAGGTTATTTTTGCGCAGCGTTTCACGACAGGCTTCCATCAACTCATCCACACTTTGTGCGACCGGCATGCGGTAAATTTTTGCCGAATCACGCAGGCGCTGCATGTGCTCACGGTGACGGAAAACTACCGGCCCCTTATGTGAATTGTAGCAACGAACGCCCTCAAACACTGACGTGCCATAGTGCAGGGCATGCGACATCACGTGTACTTTTGCTTCAGCCCAAGGAACCATCTCGCCATTGAACCAAATGTAGTCCGCTTTTTTTGTCATTCTTTTTTTCCTTACTCTTTTGCGTTAGGCGCTGATCTGCTGTGATGTCGTCATCGGTTGAATGTCAACGCAGGCAATATCCAACAGCTTACTTAGTTGTGTTGACAATAAATCCACAGAGCGATGGCTGGCAACGGTCAGTTCAATATTAATGTGATCGGTATTAGTGGTTTGCACCATATTCATCGCGCAAACTTTAAAACCGCGATGGCGGGTAACACGCAATACACGCTCCAGAACCTCGGGACGAAAACGCGCCTGAATCGAAAGTTGGTGGTGTGTCATTCTATTGTCTCCAGCACTTATTCTGTGTAAGTCAGCCATTAGTTGGTTTCGTCGAGCTTATTTGGTTTTATCGAGCATCGTTTCATTACCCGCACCCGGCGGAACCAGCGGCCAGACATTTTCGTATTCATCGATCGATACGTGCAGTAAATAGGGTCCTTCGCTGTTAAATAGAGCATCCAGCGCGACATCAATTTGATCTTTACGGGTAATGCGCTGGCCGGGAATATCAAACGCACTGGCTAGCGTCAGGAAATCAGGGTTATCGGAGAGATCGGTTTCACTATAGCGTTCATCAAAGAATAACTGCTGCCACTGGCGCACCATGCCTAACCGTTGGTTGTCCAGTAACACGATCTTCAACGGCAGTCGTTTTCGCTTGATAGTGCCCAGTTCCTGAACGTTCATCATGAAAGAACCGTCACCGGAAATGCAGATAACCATGTCGTCCGGGCGTGCAACCTGCGCACCTACCGCTGCGGGTACGCCAAAACCCATCGTACCGAGACCGCTGGAAGTGATGAAATTCTCAGGACGGCTGAACGTCATGTGCTGTGCAGCCCACATTTGGTGCTGACCTACATCGGTCGTGACCACGGTATCCGTATCCATGCGTTCAGAGATCGTTTTCAACAACGCGGGGGCATAAATCGCCTGACCAGGATGATCGTAACGCCACGGATATTCCGCCTTCATCATGGTGGCCTGCTGACGCCACGCACTGACGTTCAGCGGCTGTTGCAGCGCAGGTAATATCGCCTTCAGATCGCCTTGCAGTGCAACATTAGCGTGGCGCAATTTGCTCAGCTCCGCTGGGTCGATATCCATGTGAATCACGCTGGCATGAGGCGCGAAGGCATTCAGCTTGCCAGTCACACGGTCATCAAAACGGGCCCCGACCGCGATTAACAAATCACACTCCTGCACAATCAGGTTCGCCGCCTTCGTGCCGTGCATACCAATCATACCGAGATAATAGGGATGATTGGCATCCACGGCACCCAGCCCTTTCAGCGTCGACACTGAAGGAATATCCGTCACACTCAGAAATTCGCGCAGCGCCGGAACCGCATTCGCCATGCCAACACCACCGCCAACGTACAGCACGGGTTTTTGCACTTTCGCTAACAGCGCGTACGCCTGCGCGATATCTTGTTCAGGGAAATCAATATCATTAGCAACGGGCGCAAAGTTCGGGATGAAATCTCCGACAGCTAACTGAATATCTTTAGGAATATCGACCAGAACAGGGCCAGGGCGACCGCTGTTGGCAATCGCGAACGCTTCTGCCATCACTTCCGGCAATGATTCGAGAGACTCAACCAGAAAACTGTGTTTCGTACAGGCCAGTGACAGACCCAGCACGTCGATTTCCTGAAAAGCGTCGGTGCCAATCAGCGCCGACCCCACCTGTCCGGTGATCGCCACGACAGGTACGGAGTCCAGCAACGCATCAGCCAGACCGGTGATCAGGTTGGTAGCACCAGGGCCAGATGTCGCTATACAAACACCGACGTTACCCGTCGCACGGGCATAGCCAATCGCCGCCATTGCCGCGCCTTGCTCATGGCGACACAGCAGGTGTTTTACGCCGCCGTCATAAAGTGCATCATAGACTGGCATTATTGCGCCACCCGGATACCCAAAAACGGTGTCCACTCCCTGCGCTCGCAACGCTTGTACCACCCACTGTGCTCCATTCATAGTTATTTCCCCGACATCTTATGGGAATAACAGAATTTTATGCTAATGTTCATTTTCTGTTCCTTTTCGTTATAGATTGCGCCCAACAAAAAACCCCCGACCTTTCGGTGCGGGGGTTTTCTTGAATCAGGCCTTGATTTCTAAGCCATTCTTCGTCCAAGTGCAGCCCCGCACGGTGGGATAATAATCACCACCACGCTAATCACGACTAGGCTAATCACTAGAGATAGGGCTTTCATAATAGGTTGTTCATTAATCTTCTGTCGAACGAATGCCTACAGAGTTATCACAGTAAGACATGCCATGACAACAATTTTTTTTCATTGCCACTAGTAAGCATTACCTATGATACGGAAAAAAACACAACGTAATCATAAGGTAGAAGCATGCGAAATTATTTTCGTCTATTGGCGTAAAAATGAGCTGGCAGCAGAAAACAGAGTAATGAAAACATGCGTTGCCGATCGCCAGATAATGCTAAGAGCACCGTTTCCCCAAATAAATGCGGCGCAGTACGCACAAATTTTATCCATTGCTGAAACAGAAGATTATTTTATGACGCCGCCGCGCAGGCTAGCGATAACGGTCTCTACTTTTTCCCCCTTGCAGCAGATGATGCAAGCCATCATCAAAGGGGAAATAGCATGTCATTGGCAGTTACCTATACTCGGGCAATGATTGGTGTACAAGCTCCGGGCGTTTACATCGAAGTTCACATCAGCAGCGGGTTACCCGCTTTAACGCTGGTAGGCCTACCAGAAACCACCGTGAAGGAAGCGCGCGATCGCGTGCGCAGCGCACTCATTAATTGCGGATTTACATTTCCAGCAAAACGTATCACGGTCAATCTCGCTCCCGCAGACCTGCCAAAAGAGGGGGGACGCTACGATCTACCCATTGCTCTGGCGATTCTAGCGGCATCAGAACAAATCGATGGTGAAAAGCTAGGCCGCTATGAGTTTCTCGGCGAGCTCGGCCTGTCTGGCACGTTACGTGGCGTTAATGGCGCGATTCCCGCTGCCTTGGAAGCCATAAAATCAGGCCGTCAGCTTATCCTGCCAGATGACAATAAACGGGAAATGACACTGATACCTCAGGGTGAAGCGCTGATGGCGGGTCATCTGCTAGAGGTATGTGCTTTTCTCAGTGGAGAAGAGGAATTGCTCAGCTGTTCCACGATCACGTCCTTTGCACAGACAGGGGAAGATACGCTAGACCTAAAGGATATTATCGGTCAGGAGCAAGCTAAACGCGCGTTGGAAATCGCGGCGGCAGGTGGCCACAACCTGCTATTGCTAGGGCCGCCGGGAACAGGGAAAACGATGCTGGCGAGTCGGCTAGGCAATCTGATGCCTCCATTGAGCGATGAAGAAGCGTTAGAAAGCGCCGCTATCAACAGCCTGGTTAACATTGATGCCACCATGACGCGCTGGCGGGCCAGACCCTTCAGATCACCTCACCATAGTTCTTCTATGGCGGCACTCGTAGGCGGAGGCTCGCTGCCCAAACCCGGAGAAATCTCACTCGCCCACAACGGTGTGCTATTTTTGGATGAATTACCAGAGTTTGAGCGACGCGTCTTAGACTCGCTGCGAGAACCTCTGGAATCGGGTGAAATTATCATTTCCCGTACCCGAGCCAAGGTGTGCTACCCGGCACGCGTTCAGCTTGTCGCCGCAATGAATCCCAGCCCGTCAGGGCATTACCAAGGCATTCATAACCGATTACCGGCCCAACAGATACTGCGCTATCTCAGTAAACTCTCCGGTCCCTTCTTAGATCGCTTTGACCTTTCGATCGAGGTTCCTTTACTGCCACCTGGCGTTTTATCTCAGCAACACTATCAAGGGGAAACTAGCGCGACGATTCGCGAACGCGTACTGATCGCACGACAGATACAGCTGAAGCGGGCAAATAAAATCAACGCACTACTAACTTCGCGCGAAATAGAAAAGCACTGTACGTTAGCGCCACCTGATGCGGCTTATCTGGAAGAAGTGATGAACAAACTTGGCTTATCCGTACGCGCCTGGCACAGGATATTGAAAGTCGCGCGCACGATCGCTGACCTTGGCGATCGGGACAACATTGAGAGAAAGCATCTTGCCGAAGCGCTGAGCTACCGTTGCATGGATCGGTTACTTATACAGCTCCATAAAAGCCTTGAATAGCGGAAATTCGGTCATTATTTGCCCCAAAAAGAAATGGGGCTAATGCCCCATTCTTAATTAATCATCGCTTTCAGTGTATTCTTCCACTGCATCCATTTGCGGCTTACCACCAGACAACGTATGGAAGCGTTTAGGACGGCGGACACGTTCCAGGTATTTGGACCAGATTTTTTCCAGTTCTGTTTCCGCTTTACGTTCGCCGCGACACATTGCAACAAACGATGTTTCTTCTTCAGTCACTGGTTCACGTTTACCCAAATCCAGTTCGTTAAACGCGTAACCGTGGCGTTCCAACAGTTGTGCTTCTTTAATCGTAAAGTCGCCATGTCGGGAAAAACCACGCGGGTAGAACTTGTTATCAAAAAAACGATGAGTGGTAGAGAAGCTTTCTGCCATCTTACACGCTCCTAATTCTTCTATGGTCGTGTTGTTTATGGCGCGGAGTATTAGATAGGCTTGACATTGTGTAAAACAAAACATTTAAATCATTACGACAAAATTTTTTTGGAGATGGGCGTGGACACCGAATTACTAAAAACCTTTCTGGAAGTCAGCAGGACAAGACACTTTGGCCGTGCTGCCGAATCCCTGTATCTGACGCAGTCAGCGGTGAGTTTTCGGATTCGCCAGTTAGAGACACAGCTTGGTGCCAATCTGTTCACGCGCCATCGGAACAATATACGTCTGACCCCCGCCGGCGAACGGCTTCTACCCTATGCGGAAAGCCTTATCGGTACCTGGCAGATAGCCAAAAAAGAGGTCGCACGTTCGCAGCAACACAGTCTGCTCTCGATAGGGGCAACTGCCTCATTATGGGAAGTGTATCTAACACCGTGGCTACAATCACTCTACCAACAGCGCCCACTGCTCCAGTTAGAAGCGCGAATTGCCTTGCGCCACTCGCTGGTAAAACAGCTCCATGAACGCCAGTTGGATCTGTTGATTACGACTGAACCACCCAAAATGGAAGAATTGGCGAGCCAGCTACTGGGCAATTTTTCCCTTTCGCTGTTTGCAGCAGAAGCGCACCCACCCGGACAGGAACTACCCTATATAAAACTTGAATGGGGAGCCGATTTTCATCAGCAAGAGACTCGCCTGTTGGCCAGCGAGCAGCTCCCCGTCCTGACAACAACATCAGCCCATTTAACCCGCCAGTTGCTTGAGATAACCGGTGGTTGCGCGTTTTTACCTAGCCATTGGTTACAAACGTACACCAATCTGAGGATAGTCGGCGACAACCAGCCCGTCGTGCGCCCATTTTATGCCGTTTGGTTACAAAACAGCGATCAGCAGACGATGATTCGTCAGTTACTGAAAACACCTATTGTGATTAATCCATGACCTATTTTGCTCACAACTAACTTAAGCACGTCTGGCTAACCAGAAGGTGCTTAACGCTTTCTGTAACCCAATGAAAGCAAACAGCAGGAAGCCGATGACGATTTTTGTCCACCATGAGCTTAAGGAGCCATCAAATGTGATATACGTTTGAATCAGGCCCTGAATCAGTACGCCAAACAGCGTTCCCAATACCGTTCCAACGCCACCGGTCAGTAGCGTACCGCCGATCACAACAGCAGCGATGGCGTCCAACTCCACGCCACTTGCCGCCAGAGCATAGCCCGCAGAGGTGTAGAGCGAAAAAACAATGCCTGACAGCACCGCTAACGTACTGGAAAGCATGTATATATGAATCGTCGTCCGCCTAACGGGCACACCCATCAGCTCTGCAGAATAGCTGTTACCGCCAATCGCATAAACACGGTTACCGAAACGGGTACGATGCGCCATCACAATCCCAATCAGCACCACAATCAGCATAACCAGCGCCAGAAAGGTAAAACGCCCTCCATCGGGCATGCGCCATGCTAAACCCGCCAGTTGGCTGTAGACAGGATGCTCGATGGGAATCGATTCCTGTGAAACGATAAAGCTCATACCCCGGACAAAGAACATACCGGCCAGCGTGATAATAAATGCAGGCAATTTCAGCGTATCGATAATCCATCCCATCAATCCGCCAAACATCGCTCCCATCACCAGCGCAATTGCGAACGCAAAGAAAGGATCAATACCATACACACCGATCAATTTGGCCAGTAACACACCGGTAAATGCAATAACCGATCCTACAGAGAGATCGATCCCGCCAGACAGAATAACAAACGTCATCCCAACCGCCACGATCCCTAAAAAAGCGTTATCTGTCAGTAAATCAAAGAAAACTCGCGTCGAAGCAAAGCCGGGAAACTGGCTGAGACAGAATAAATAGCCCGCAATAAATACCAGAATCGTCATCAACAGGGGGAAGTGGCGTTTCAACATTATGTTTTCCTCCTAAACAGTTGATGCAAAGAAATGCGCGGAGATTGCATGACCAAAACCAGTAGAACGACGAGCGCCTTCAAAACCAGATTAAATTCCGGCCGATAGCCCGATAGCAGAATTCCGGTATTCATACTTTGGATAATCAAAGCACCGACAACAGAGAGCAGTAAATTAAAACGCCCTCCGAGTAGGGAGCCGCCCCCGATCACCACAGCCAGAATCGCATCTAATTCCAGCCAGAGGCCCGCGTTATTCGCATCCGCACCGCGGATATCTGCCGTTACGATAACGCCTGCCACGGCGGCGCATACACCGCAGATGACATAAGCCGCGACTAATACCAGCTTCGTACTCACACCGGCATTGCGAGCGGAGCGTAGATTAATACCGACGGATTCGATAAATAGCCCAAGCGCCGTTTTACGCGTCAGAGCCCACAGCGCTAACAACACCACGCAGGCAATCATCACTGGCATCGGTAGATAGAACAGCGTCCCACTGCCCAACTTAGCCAATCCTGCATTATCAAATGTAATAATCTGGCCTTCGGTAATCAGTTGAGCAATACCTCGACCAGCGACCATCAGCATTAAGGTCGCTACAATCGGCTGAATCTGTAATACCGCGACCAAAAAACCATTCCATAGCCCACATAGTGCGCCAACCAATAACGCGGCCAGTAATACGGAAGGGAGTGGATGACCAGCAGCCGTCAGCGTTGCGGCTGTCGCTCCCGCAATCGCCATGACTGCGCCAACCGATAAGTCGATACCGCCAGTGGCAATCACCAGCGTCATGCCTAATGCCAGCAGCGCAACGGGTGCCCCGCGGTTAAGAATGTCGATAAGGCTACCGAACAAGCGCCCATCCTGAATGTGGAGGGAGAAGAAGTTTGGCGCGACCATGCTGTCAATCAACAAAATAGCGACCAGCGCCAGAAGCTGCGGCACGCCCTTGGTAAACGTTAGGCGCACTTTTTTGGCAGGTTTGATGTTATTGTCTGTCATCAGCCGCTCCCGTTTGTACTGCGATTGCCTGCATCACTGCGGCAACCGAGATCTCGCTATGTTCAAGATGTGCAACGTGTTGCCTATCGCGCAGCACAATGATGCGATCGGCATAGCCGGTCAGTTCTTCCAGTTCAGAAGAGATCACCAATAGCGCCATCCCCTGTTCGCACAATCTTTCGATCAGGCGAATGATTTCGGCATGTGCGCCAACGTCGATTCCTCTCGTTGGCTCATCCAGAATCAAGAAACGCGGCTCTGTTGCCAGCCAGCGCGATAGCAGGACTTTTTGCTGATTCCCTCCCGATAGATACTGAATTTCTTGCTCAGCATTGGGTGTGCGAATCCCTAACAGGCTAATAAATTTTTCAGCGATACGGATTTGCTCACGTAAAGAAATGGGCTTCAGCCAGCCGCGCTGTGCCTGAAGCGCCAGAATAATGTTCTCTCGTACCGTTGCTGCGCCGACAATGCCGTCAGTTTTACGATCCTCTGGGCAATAGCCAAAACCCAGCTTCCCTGCTGCACGCGGCGTACGAATGCTGACTTGTTTGCCATCAACCCTGGCTTCTCCGGCGTCAGACACATTGATGCCAAATATCAATTGTGCCGTTTCTGTCCTGCCGGACCCTAATAGACCAGCCAGACCAACGATTTCTCCAGGACGCACGGAAAGATCGAAGTCATTAATTGAGCCACGTCGGCCATAGTGTTTAAATTGCACAATGGGCTCACCCGAGACGTCACTGTGTTTACCCCGCTTCAATAATGTTTCATCAAAACTGTGTCCCAACATCATTTGAACTAATTCAATACGCGGTAATTCTGCAGTAGGTAATGTCCCGGCTAGCCGCCCATTGCGTAAAACGGTAATTCTGTCGCTAATGCGATAAACCTGATCCAGAAAATGCGTAACAAATATCATGCCGATTCCGCGATCGCGCAACTTCCGTAATATATCCAGCAACATCTCGACTTCTTTCGCATCAAGGCTTGCCGTGGGCTCATCAAGAATTAAAACTTTAGCAGAGAGATCGATAGCTCTGGCAATGGCGACAATTTGCTGAACTGCAATAGAATAATTGTCAAGCGGATGGCTAACATCAATCATCAACCCATAATTCAATAATATTGCTTCGGCTTGGCGCAAGATTTTATGTTGGTCAACGATGCCCCAGCGTGTGGGTTCACGGCCAATAAATAAGTTTGCCGCAACGGACAGATTCGGTAATAGATTAACTTCTTGATATACCGTACCGATACCTAATGATTGAGCATGGGCCGTATTAACAGGATTAATCGCAATACCATCGAGGATAATATCACCCGATGAGCGATGATAAACGCCAGTCAGCGCCTTAATCAGTGTTGATTTACCTGCACCGTTCTCCCCCAATAGCGCTACTATCTCGCCGCGATTAAGCGTGAAGTCCACCAGATCTAATGCTTTTACCCCCGGAAACTCAACGCTCATGCCCCGAATATCTAACAACCGTGTCGTTTCCATCAGCATCACCTATACGACAACTTAACAAGGCCACGTCACACCCGAGCAAGATGATGGTAAGTAGGCTGACAATATTCACTGCTCCTTTGTTTAAATGAGCAGAAAACAGGGTAAACCTACTTTTCCATATTCATATTTCTGCTAGGTATTTAGCAAAATTTATATAAATGATGAATTCATACTATAAATATCAATAACCAAGATCTTTTTTGGTTTCATATTCCTGCTTTGCCGTGTCAGACAATAATAAACGAGATTCTGTCTGGATAAATTTCTCAGGCTGCTTTCCATCTTTCTTCATCGCTAATAAAGCATCAAAAGCAGGTCCAGCCATATTAGGTGTTAACTCAACGGTGGCGTTAGCTTCACCATTCATCATGGCCTTGAAAATATCAGGGACACCATCAATAGAGACAACTTTTATTTGTGAGCCAGGTTTTAGCCCCGCTTCTTTAATTGCCTGAATCGCACCTATGGCCATGTCATCATTATGTGCATAAACTGCACAGATATTTTTTCCGTTCTGTTCAGCTTTAATAAAGCTTTCCATCACCTCTTTACCCTTACTGCGAGTAAAGTCTCCCGATTGTGAACGGATAATTTTTATCTGCGGGTCCGAAGCTATACCTTCAGCAAACCCTTTCTTGCGGTTTATCGCTACGCTAGCCCCAACCGTTCCCTGTAACTCAACAACATTACAAGGTTTACCTGCGGCTTCTTTAACAAGCCATTCCCCTGCTACTTTTCCTTCATAGACACTGTCAGAGGCGATAGCAGCGGTATACAGAGATGGATCACTAACTTCAATCGTTCTATCAAGTAGAAAAACCGGGATTTTTGCTTCTTTCGCTTCCTGTAAGACAGGGGCCCAGCCAGTGGCAACGACCGGTGCGATAAATATGGCATCTACGCCCTGGGCAATGAATGACCGCACAGCTTTGATCTGATTCTCTTGTTTCTGCTGAGCATCAGCGATCTTCAACGTTATTCCACGTTTCTCTGCTTCCTGCTTTGACACTTTAGTCTCCGCAGAGCGCCATCCTGATTCTGAACCAATCTGGGAAAACCCAACAGTTAAGGATTTTGCCTGTACGGCACCGCACAATGCCGTGCTTACAGCAACAGCTACCAGTAAACGTCTGTACATACTTAAACTCCTTCTGTGTCGCTTTACAGCTACGTAGTCAGATTTCAGGTACAGCGTAGCGCCGCAAATTTATGCTATAGCGCTACCGATGTGATGTTGGCAGATATCACTCACAAGTGAATGTAACCTGAAGGCATGTTTTGAAAACGACTTACTCTTCACTCAGGTTGTAGATAGTTTTAGTTCAAATATCGAACAAGGTAGATGAGCAAGTTCACAACCTGGTATTACGGTGATTTTGTGCATATTTACAGCTAAATCAGCACGATCTGTCAGAAGGACATTAAAGAATTTTATTTTTTAAATAACAATGAATTAGATTAACCAGGTATTCGATAGAGATAAATAATGGAGAAATCAGGAAGAGGGATACAAGACAGGATCGAGCATAAAATGCAGATCAAAAAAAACCCTTCACGATAACGTGAAGGGTTTTATCTGGCAGGGGCGGAGAGACTCGAACTCGCGACACCCGGTTTTGGAGACCGGTGCTCTACCAACTGAGCTACGCCCCTATATTTCTCTTAACATTATGCCTGCTAAAATTAGCAGGCATAATTTTTAATAAGTGGCGGAACGGACGGGGCTCGAACCCGCGACCCCCTGCGTGACAGGCAGGTATTCTAACCAACTGAACTACCGCTCCACCGAATTTCTTTACAACCACCGGATTGCTCCGGCTTACTGCTTAATTTGATGCCTGGCAGTTCCCTACTCTCACATGGGGAAGCCCCACACTACCATCGGCGCTACGGCGTTTCACTTCTGAGTTCGGCATGGGGTCAGGTGGGACCACCGCGCTATCGCCGCCAGGCAAATTCTGTTTCATTCTAACCGTCATACGTTGCTTACGCGCTCGCACAACCATCAGAACCAATCTTCGAACAAGCTGAATATCGTTCTCTATGAGTCTTTCATCACCCACAAAACACCTTCGGTGTTGTAAGGTTAAGCCTCTCGGGTCATTAGTACTGGTTAGCTCAACGTATCGCTACGCTTACACACCCAGCCTATCTACGTCGTCGTCTTCAACGGCCCTTCAGGGACATCAAGTGTCCAGGGAAGACTCATCTCGAGGCAAGTTTCCCGCTTAGATGCTTTCAGCGGTTATCTCTTCCGCACTTAGCTACCGGGCAATGCAATTGGCATCACAACCCGTACACCAGTGGTGCGTTCACTCCGGTCCTCTCGTACTAGGAGCAACCCTCTCAATCTTCCAACGCCCACGGCAGATAGGGACCGAACTGTCTCACGACGTTCTAAACCCAGCTCGCGTACCACTTTAAATGGCGAACAGCCATACCCTTGGGACCTACTTCAGCCCCAGGATGTGATGAGCCGACATCGAGGTGCCAAACACCGCCGTCGATATGAACTCTTGGGCGGTATCAGCCTGTTATCCCCGGAGTACCTTTTATCCGTTGAGCGATGGCCCTTCCATTCAGAACCACCGGATCACTAAGACCTGCTGCACCTGCTCGAGCTGTCACTCTCGCAGTCAAGCTAGCTTATGCCTTTGCACTAACCTCCTGATGTCCGACCAGGATTAGCTAACCTTCGTGCTCCTCCGTTACGCTTTGGGAGGAGACCGCCCCAGTCAAACTACCCACCAGACACTGTCCGCAACCCGGATTACGGGCCTACGTTAGAACATCAAACATTAAAGGGTGGTATTTCAAGGTTGGCTCCATGCAGACTGGCGTCCACACTTCAAAGCCTCCCACCTATCCCACACATCAAGGCTCAAGGTTCAGTGTCAAGCTATAGTAAAGGTTCACGGGGTCTTTCCGTCTTGCCGCGGGTACACTGCATCTTCACAGCGAGTTCAATTTCACTGAGTCTCGGGTGGAGACAGCCTGGCCATCATTACGCCATTCGTGCAGGTCGGAACTTACCCGACAAGGAATTTCGCTACCTTAGGACCGTTATAGTTACGGCCGCCGTTTACCGGGGCTTCGATCAAGAGCTTCGCCTTGCGGCTGACCCCATCAATTAACCTTCCGGCACCGGGCAGGCGTCACACCGTATACGTCCACTTTCGTGTTTGCACAGTGCTGTGTTTTATTAAACAGTTGCAGCCAGCTGGTATCTGCGACTGGCTTCAGCTCCATCCGCAAGGGACTTCACCTACGCGCCAGCGTGCCTTCTCCCGAAGTTACGGCACCATTTTGCCTAGTTCCTTCACCCGAGTTCTCTCAAGCGCCTGAGTATTCTCTACCTGACCACCTGTGTCGGTTTGGGGTACGATTTGATGTTACCTGGAGCTTAGAGGCTTTTCCTGGAAGCGTAGCATTGGTTACTTCATCACCGTAGTGACTCGTCATCACGCCTCAGTGTTAACGATGACCCGGATTTACCTAAGTCACCCACCTTCACGCTTAAACCGGGACAACCGTCGCCCGGATAACCTAGCTTTCTCCGTCCCCCTTCGCAGTAACACCGAGTACAGGAATATTAACCTGTTTCCCATCGACTACGCTTTTCAGCCTCGCCTTAGGGTCGACTCACCCTGCCCCGATTAACGTTGGACAGGAACCCTTGGTCTTCCGGCGTGCGGGTTTTCACCCGCATTATCGTTACTTATGTCAGCATTCGCACTTCTGATACCTCCAGCAACCCTCACAGGCCACCTTCAACGGCTTACAGAACGCTCCCCTACCCAACAACGCCTAAGCGTCGCTGCCGCAGCTTCGGTGCATGGTTTAGCCCGTTACATCTTCCGCGCAGGCCGACTCGACCAGTGAGCTATTACGCTTTCTTTAAATGATGGCTGCTTCTAAGCCAACATCCTGGCTGTCTATGCCTTCCCACATCGTTTCCCACTTAACCATGACTTTGGGACCTTAGCTGGCGGTCTGGGTTTTTCCCTCTTCACGACGAACGTTAGCACCCGCCGTGTGTCTCCCGTGATAACATTCTTCGGTATTCGTAGTTTGCATCGGGTTGGTAAGTCGGGATGACCCCTAGCCGAAACAGTGCTCTACCCCGAAGATGAATTCACGAGGCGCTACCTAAATAGCTTTCGGGGAGAACCAGCTATCTCCCGGTTTGATTGGCCTTTCACCCCAGCCACAAGTCATCCGCTAATTTTTCAACATTAGTCGGTTCGGTCCTCCAGTTAGTGTTACCCAACCTTCAACCTGCCCATGGCTAGATCACCGGGTTTCGGGTCTATACCCTGCAACTTAACGCCCAGTTAAGACTCGGTTTCCTGCGGCTCCCTATTCGGTTAACCTTGCTACAGAATATAAGTCGCTGACCCATTATACAAAGGTACGCAGTCACCTAACAAGTAGGCTCCCACTGCTTGTACGTACACGGTTTCAGGTTCTATTTCACTCCCCTCGCCGGGGTTCTTTTCGCCTTTCCCTCACGGTACTGGTTCACTATCGGTCAGTCAGGGTATTTAGCCTTGGAGGATGGTCCCCATATTCAGACAGGATGTCACGTGTCCCGCCCTACTCATCGAACTCACAACTTGTGCATTTTGTGTACGGGACTATCACCTTTACTGTGCGACTTTCCAGACGCTTCCACTAACACACAAACTGATTCAGGTTCTGGGCTCCTCCCCGTTCGCTCGCCGCTACTAGGGGAATCTCGGTTGATTTCTTTTCCTCGGGGTACTGAGATGTTTCAGTTCCCCGGTTCGCCTCATTACGCTATGTATTCACATAATGATAGTGTGTCGAAACACACTGGGTTTCCCCATTCGGGTATCGTCGGGTATAACGCTTCATATCAGCTTACCGACGCTTATCGCAGATTAGCACGCCCTTCATCGCCTCTGACTGCCTAGGCATCCACCGTGTACGCTTAGTCGCTTAACCTCACAACCCGAAGATGTTTCTTTCGATTCATCATCGCGCTGCGATTATTTGAGAGACTCATTGACAGACTGACTCACCACGACACACCCGAAGGCCGTCATGTATGTTCAGCTGTCATGTTTCAATTTTCAGCTTGTTCCAGATTGTTAAAGAGCAATATCGTAAACATGACTCCGAAGAATCATCTTTAAGATATTCATGATAATGTCTTTCACTCATTATCGGATTGGCGTCCCCAAGGGGATTCGAACCCTGTTACAGCCGTGAAAGGGCAGTGTCCTAGCCTCTAGACGATGGGGACACGAAAATCCGTACCGAATTAAAATCCGGCACTATCGCGTCAGCATGAGTTAACACTCATTACATCAACAGGTGCGCTTGCTCAGTATTTTCATCAGACAATCTGTGTGAGCACTTCACTTAACACACATCTTCTTGGTAAGGAGGTGATCCAACCGCAGGTTCCCCTACGGTTACCTTGTTACGACTTCACCCCAGTCATGAATCACAAAGTGGTAAGCGCCCTCCCGAAGGTTAAGCTACCTACTTCTTTTGCAACCCACTCCCATGGTGTGACGGGCGGTGTGTACAAGGCCGATTCACCGTAGCATTCTGATCTACGATTACTAGCGATTCCGACTTCATGGAGTCGAGTTGCAGACTCACAATCCGGACTACGACGTACTATGAGGTCCGCTTGCTCTCGCGAGGTCGCTTCTATACGCCATTGTAGCACGTGTGTAGCCCTACTCGTAAGGGCCATGATGACTTGACGTCATCCCCACCTTCCTCCGGTTTATCACCGGCAGTCTCCTTTGAGTTCCCACGTGCTGGCAACAAGGGATAAGGGTTGCGCTCGTTGCGGGACTTAACCCAACATTTCACAACACGAGCTGACGACAGCCATGCAGCACCTGTCTCAGAGTTCCCGAAGGCACTAAGCTATCTCTAGCAAATTCTCTGGATGTCAAGAGTAGGTAAGGTTCTTCGCGTTGCATCGAATTAAACCACATGCTCCACCGCTTGTGCGGGCCCCGTCAATTCATTTGAGTTTTAACCTTGCGGCCGTACTCCCCAGGCGGTCGATTTAACGCGTTAGCTCCGGAAGCCACGCCTCAAGGGCACAACCTCCAAATCGACATCGTTTACAGCGTGGACTACCAGGGTATCTAATCCTGTTTGCTCCCCACGCTTTCGCACCTGAGCGTCAGTCTTTGTCCAGGGGGCCGCCTTCGCCACCGGTATTCCTCCAGATCTCTACGCATTTCACCGCTACACCTGGAATTCTACCCCCCTCTACAAGACTCTAGCCTGTCAGTTTTGAATGCAGTTCCCAGGTTAAGCCCGGGGATTTCACATCCAACTTAACAGACCGCCTGCGTGCGCTTTACGCCCAGTCATTCCGATTAACGCTTGCACCCTCCGTATTACCGCGGCTGCTGGCACGGAGTTAGCCGGTGCTTCTTCTGCGGGTAACGTCAATCGATGAGAGTATTAATCTCACCGCCTTCCTCCCCGCTGAAAGTGCTTTACAACCCGAAGGCCTTCTTCACACACGCGGCATGGCTGCATCAGGCTTGCGCCCATTGTGCAATATTCCCCACTGCTGCCTCCCGTAGGAGTCTGGACCGTGTCTCAGTTCCAGTGTGGCTGGTCATCCTCTCAGACCAGCTAGGGATCGTCGCCTAGGTGAGCCATTACCTCACCTACTAGCTAATCCCATCTGGGCACATCCGATGGCAAGAGGCCCGAAGGTCCCCCTCTTTGGTCCGAAGACGTTATGCGGTATTAGCTACCGTTTCCAGTAGTTATCCCCCTCCATCAGGCAGTTTCCCAGACATTACTCACCCGTCCGCCGCTCGTCACCCGGGGAGCAAGCTCCCCTGTGCTACCGCTCGACTTGCATGTGTTAGGCCTGCCGCCAGCGTTCAATCTGAGCCATGATCAAACTCTTCAATTTAAGATTTGTTTGATTTGCTGAACTCGTCAGCGATGCTCAAAGAATTAAAACTGTTTATTCGTAATGAATTTACTGTTGTTCACTCTTCAAGACTTTTATATCGTTAAGATACGGTCTTGTGAGTGCCCACACAGATTGTCTGATTATATTGTTAAAGAGCAGTGCCACTTCTACGGTGGCGCGGGCTGCATATACTATGCTAATCCGCTTTAAAGTCAAGTCATTACTGACCGTCTTTATTAAATCTTTTTCTGTCACCCCAACCGCGTGTCGCTGTTGCCGTGTCAGTGGAGGCGCATTATAGGGACTTCTCGGCGGCTGACAAGTGCTAAATGCAAAATAATTATCGTTTGTCTACTATTCACCCACAAAGCGATTAAAGTGGCAGTTTTTCCAGCGAATCGAAGCCATAACGCTGCAATATTGGCCAGAGAGTCGCTACCTTAGGCGTAATTGTCAGGCAATAAACCAGATTTTTATCTGTCGAAAGTGGAGGATTATCCAGATTAGCAATCAACCATGCTGTTCTTTTAGCTATAGCAGCACCAGAATCGACAAGACGTGTACCATCTGGCAAGGCCATTTTCAGTTCTTCTGCTAATAATGGAAAATGCGTACACCCAAGCACGACCGTATCTGGCGGTTCCGGTAAACGCAGCCAAGGGCGCAGAATTCTTTGCAGTTCAGAAATGGAGATCGGCTCCCCCTGCAATTTCGCTTCTGCTAACTCGACCAGTTCTGACGATCCCAATGACAAAATCTGGCAATCCGTAGCAAAGCGAGCAATCAGCTCATGTGTGTACGGACGTTGAACGGTTGCCCGTGTCGCCAGTAGGCCAACAACGCCGTTGCGCGTCAGCTTAGCCGCCGGTTTAACCGCTGGGACAACGCCCACGACAGGAAAAGTAAAGCGTTCACGTAAAGCAGGAAGGGAAATCGTACTTGCCGTATTGCAAGCAATCACAACCAATGCGAGCTGATGGCGTTGTTGAACTGCACTTACAATCTCAACCACGCGCTCAATAATAAATTGCTGTGATTTCTCACCATAGGGAAACGCTTCGTTATCGAATGCGTATATATAGTGAAGATCCGGCAGGAGTTGCCGGATCTCATCATAAACAGACAGCCCACCTACGCCGGAGTCAAACACCAGAACCGTAGGGCGGGATGGCAGGTTAGAAGGTATAGCTTCCTGTGAGATAGTATTCTCGCCCTGCCGTGCGGTAGCCATATGCCGTCTCGTAATCTTTATCAAACAGGTTGGCGATTCTACCACGAACTGTCAGATGTGAGGTGACTGGATATGATGCGGCGAGATCCCAAGTACTATATCCGCCGAGCTTGACAGGTTGCGAAGGGAAAACATCGAAATTAGTATCGGAACGAGCTCCCTGGTAAAGCCACGTCAACGACACATTGATATTATTTTCCAATGTCGTAGAAAGTTCATACTTTGCTTTCTTATGAGCACGACGAGCTAAGGCTTTATCTGCCGTTTTATCCTTGGCATCCAAATACTCCAGAGTTACCTGATGCGACAACCACCATGTATCATAGGCGGCCGTAAACTCAGCCCCGGTCATTACCGCTTTGCCGATATTATCGTATGTCCCCAGCATCGGAGTAATCGAACGGTAGTTGATTAAATTATCAACCTCATTTCGGTACCCAGAAAGACGCCAGTTTACCGGACCACTTAAGCCTTCCACGCCAAGTTCCCACTGCTTACTTTCTTCAGGTGATAAATTGGGGTTCCCCTGTGAGAATGCCGTGTCATATATCTTGTCAAATGTTGGCGCTTTAAATGCCGTACCGTAAGAGCCTACGAATCTATAACCGTCAACAAACTCCCATGCAGCGCCTGTTTGCCAAGTGCCATGTCGGCCATATTGTTGATTATCATCACCACGTACTGCGCCTTCTAGCGTAACAGAGCCAAATTGCTGCTGAGTAGTCAGATATACCCCTGTATTATCGCGGCTTTGAGCATTCGTATACGCAGACATGCCTCCCGCTTCAGCGCGTTCATTGCGCCAATCTGCCCCCAGACTTAAGCTGCCATTGCCAACATTGAAGACGTTACCCCATTGCAAGTTACGTTGCTCAATTTGCGTAATTGTTCCGTTATATTTTCCGGTAGCGTCGTTAAAATTAAGATCATCATAGGTTTGGTAGCTAGCTATGAGTTGGCTGGAATATATACCTTCGTTGAATTTCAGCCCAGCATCATAATTTCGAGTATTCAAATAGCGCTTATCACTACTACCGCTAAAAACAGCGTCATAATCCGTATTATTGTCATATCCATAAGCACGGACAAAACCGGAAGTACTTTCAGAAAAACGCTGTTCTAACGCTCCCCAAAAAGATTTACTGCGATAACCATCACTATCTCTATCAGCCGGCAAAGACGAGGAAGGATAAACATTATATCCGTGAGTCGCTTCATAGCTTCCTGCAACGCTCACTACGGTATTATCACTCACGTGGCCACGTACTGAGCCATCATAGTTTTGGTAAGCATGCGAACCGTAACCGGCATTTAGCACCCCGCCATCCTGGGCACGTTCAGTAATAATGTTAATAACCCCGCCGATAGCGTCAGAACCATAAACCGCTGAACGAGGACCGCGAATATATTCAATACGCTGTACCAGCGACATGGGTATTTGGCTAAAATCAATACTGCCCGTTACACCAGGAGATGCCATACGAACACCATCAACCAGTACCAACACATGGCTCGCACTTCCACCACGAATAAATACCGATCCGAGCTGCCCTCGCCCTCCATTCTCAGCAATATCGACTCCCGGCAAACGGCGCATAACATCATTGAGCGACTTGGCCTGCCAGCGATCGATATCAGCTCGCGTTACAATGCTGTTTGCTGCCAACACCGAAGAAACCGGCTGTGCGAAACGATTTGCTGTTACCACCACGTCATCGGTTTTTTTTTCCGATGACGAATTTAGAGATGAACTGTTTTCCTGCGCCCAGCCAGAAAATGCCGTGACAGAAAGCGCCGTCAGCAGCGAAATTTTTTTAATCATTGTTAAAGCATCCGAGAAATAATAAGGATGCCGCAGGCTCTGTTAATAGCACGCGATATGCAGAACCAATTGCGACGTATTCCGGCAGGTCTTCGGGCTTGGATGCCGTTGTTACCACAAACCATAAACAACGGTAAGGGATACAACGAAAGCGATGACTTCCCACCCTCAAAATATGAAGGCAGTGTCTGCATAATAATGCTATCGCCGGGGCATTCCTTACCGCTGCGCGTCAGCTCCAGATTTACACTGGATTCCCTTTTGACTTGTGAAACAAGGCCGGACGCTCATCCTACAATCGCGAATTGCGGAAGTCTAGACTTCTATATCACTACAGGATAATAACGTAACAAAACTGGACTTCCTGGCCGGATTCCCTACAATTCCCGGCCAATAACCCCCTTTTAGACGCTGTTCAGACGAGAAAATCATGACGCCAGAAATCCTGCCTATCGAAGACTATGACGACCAGCTTGCCGAGAAAACAGAGCGTCTGCGTGGAATGATGGCACCTTTCAACGCGCCGGAGCCTGTCGTCTTCCGTTCTCCCGTCAGCCACTACCGGATGCGTGCCGAATTCCGTATCTGGCACGATGGTGACGAGCTTTATCACATCATGTTTGACCAGCAAACCAAACAGCGCATTCGGGTCGATCGCTTTCCAGCAGCCAGTGAACTGATTAATCACCTGATGCCTGAGCTGCTTGCCGCAATCCAACCTGACTCCGTACTGCGCCGTAAACTGTTCCAGATAGATTATCTGTCAACCCTAAGCGGCGAAGTGATCGTGTCTCTGCTGTATCACCGCGCACTGAACGAAGAATGGCAGGAACATGCCCGCGCACTGCGCGATAGCCTGACGGCGCAGGGGTTCCGTATACAGTTGATTGGTCGCGCGACGAAAACCAAAATCTGCCTCGATCGAGACTATGTCGATGAATGTCTGCCTGTTGCAGGCCGGAATATGATTTATCGACAGGTGGAAAACAGCTTCACGCAGCCAAATGCCGCGATAAATATTCAGATGCTGGAATGGGCATTGGATGCAACGGCGGATTCGAAAGGGGATTTGCTGGAGCTGTATTGCGGCAACGGCAATTTCTCTCTCGCGCTGGCAAGAAACTTCGAGCGCGTGCTGGCGACCGAAATCGCTAAACCATCCGTCGCGGCGGCACAATATAATATCGCCGCGAATCAGATAGAAAACGTGCAGATTATCCGCATGGCGGCAGAAGAATTTACGCAGGCCATGCAGGGCGTACGCCAGTTTAATCGCTTACAGGGCATCGACCTGACAAGCTACCAGTGTGAGACTATTTTTGTTGACCCGCCGCGCAGCGGACTGGATGACGAAACGGTGAAATTGGTACAGGCGTATCCGCGCATTCTTTATATTTCCTGCAACCCGGAAACGTTGAGTAGCAACCTGCAAACGCTATCGGAAACCCACGATATTCGCCGTCTGGCGCTGTTCGATCAATTCCCTTACACCCACCATATGGAGTGCGGCGTACTGTTGGAAAAACGTCAGTAACGCACACAAACTGGCGGGTCACCCCGCCAGAATACACTCGCTACAGCGTTTCGCTCTCTTCTGCGGATACAGAATCCGTTTCTTTTCTGCGGCGCAGCTTCAGGCCAATCCAGAAAACCAATACTACGCACAGGATCGAGGGAATAAAGTTCGATCCAATGGCGGGATATTCGACGCGCACGATGGCGCTGTAAATCAGTAATCCCAACAGAAAACTAGCCGCCACCAGTATCGGAATGCCTTCCGGCATACTGTGGTGCAAATAACGTTCATGCAGGCAGTAGATCGACAATACCAACGCAATCAGAGGAAAAATCGAGAATGGAACAATACTGCTGAACAAGGCGGCAAATGCGCCGTTGACGGATAAGCCCGCAATCAGCGCCAGAACCAGCGTACCTTTTTCTTGATGAGGTTTTTCTGTCATGGTTTCTCCCTTCTCATGTTGGTATAGAGGATTTATGGCACGGTAAAGCTGCTGTCGTGTTCTTTTCTGTACCAGTAATAAGCACCTTTGGCTATCATCCGCAGTTGCAGCACCAGCCGTTCTTCCAGCTGTTTACGCTGTTCCAGAGAAACATCCAAGGCTTCTGCTCCCGCACTGAAAACAATCGTCACCATCGCTTCTGATTGCGCTTCTGCGAAGCTGCGAGGAATGTGATTTTCCACCTCAAGATAATCCGCCAGCTCAGCGATAAAATGCTGAATCTCCCGCGCCACCGCCGCACGGAACGCCGCCGATGTCCCTGAACGCTCACGCAGCAATAACCGGAAGGCATTAGGATTATTACCGATAAATTCCATAAAGGTGGAAACCGACGTCCTGATCACACTACCCGTTTTGGCAATACGTTGCCGAGCCTGCCGCATTAGCTGGCGCAGCATTAATCCGCTTTCATCAACCATTGTCAGCCCCAGCTCATCCACATCTCGAAAATGACGATAGAAGGACGTCGGCGCGATACCCGCTTCGCGGGCAACTTCACGCAAACTCAAGCTGGCAAAGCTGCGCTCAGCGCTTAACTGGCTAAATGCAGCTTCGATAAGGGAACGACGGGTCCGTTCTTTTTGTTGTGCTCTGACACCCATTATGCTGCCCAAATGATCTCTCCCCTTTCCAGAGGGGCACTATAGCAAACTTTATTGTCCGCAGAATGAGACAAAGTTTGCCATATTAAGAATGTGAGAATCTGTTTCCATAGTAAAGGCAGGGATGATTGGGTTCTGCCACAGTCAATGCTACAATCGCACATGTTACAGTCGCGTTATTAATTTGTATAAAAACAGGTTTAACCTACCATGACTCTAGAACATCAATTCGATTATGATGCCATCGTTATTGGTTCCGGTCCCGGCGGTGAAGGTGCAGCAATGGGATTGGCCAAGCACGGTGCCAAAATTGCGGTGATTGAACGCCACTACAATGTCGGCGGCGGCTGTACCCACTGGGGTACGATTCCTTCCAAAGCCCTCCGCCACGCCGTCAGCCGTATTATCGAGTTCAATCAAAACCCCCTCTACAGCGACAACTCCCGCATTATTCGCTCCTCATTCTCCGACATCCTGCGCCATGCCGACAGCGTCATTGGTCAGCAAACCCGTATGCGGCAAGGGTTTTATGAGCGTAATCAGTGTGAGCTGTTCTCTGGTGAAGCCAGCTTTATCGACGCCCATACGATTGCCGTTCATTACCCAGATAATACCCATGAAACGCTGACCGCCGCGAATATCATTATTGCGACCGGTTCACGTCCGTACCACCCGGCAGAAGTCGACTTTAACCATCCGCGTATTTACGACAGCGACTCTATTCTTCAACTCGATCACGAACCTCAGCACGTTATCATCTACGGTGCGGGCGTTATCGGCTGCGAATACGCCTCTATCTTTCGCGGCCTGAGCGTTAAGGTCGATCTCATCAATACCCGCGATAGGTTGTTGGCTTTTCTCGACCAGGAAATGTCGGATGCGCTGTCCTACCACTTCTGGAACAACGGCGTGGTTATCCGCCACAACGAAGAATTCGAGAGTATTGAAGGGCTGTCTGATGGTGTCATTGTCAATCTGAAATCTGGCAAGAAGATGAAAGCAGACTGTCTGCTCTATGCCAACGGGCGCACGGGGAACACGGAAACGCTGGGGCTGGAAAATATCGGCTTAAGCACCGACAGCCGCGGGCAGCTCAAGGTCAACAGCATGTACCAGACGGCGCTGGCGCATATTTATGCCATCGGCGATGTCATTGGCTATCCTAGCCTGGCATCGGCAGCGTACGATCAGGGTCGACTCGCCGCACAGGCGATCATCAAAGGCGATGCCAGCGCGCATTTGATCGAAGATATTCCTACTGGCATTTATACCATCCCAGAAATCAGCTCCGTGGGGAAAACCGAGCAAGAGCTCACCGCGATGAAAGTGCCTTATGAAGTCGGGCGGGCACAGTTCAAACATCTGGCACGGGCGCAGATTGTTGGGATGAACGTGGGGAGTTTGAAGATTCTGTTTCACCGCGAAACGAAGCAGATTTTGGGTATTCACTGCTTTGGTGAGCGCGCCGCTGAGATTATCCACATCGGGCAGGCCATCATGGAACAAAAAGGTGAAGGTAATACTATCGAATACTTCGTTAATACCACCTTCAACTATCCAACCATGGCAGAAGCTTACCGCGTGGCGGCGCTGAACGGATTGAACCGCTTATTTTGACAGGTTTTCCATATAACCTTGCATGTGCTCGCGGATGGTATCAGCAAGCTGCTCATAGCGTCCGCGCAGCGGTGAACCGGGGCGATACACCAGCGCGATAGTGCGCTTAGGCTCTGGTTTATAACATGGCAAATAGCAAACGCCATCGCGCTCGCGCTCACGCGGTACCGACAACGACGGTAGCAGCGTAATCCCGCTTCCGGCGGCGACCATGTTGCGCAGTGTTTCCAAGCTAGTCGCCCGGAAATGCGTATCTTCATCCGCTCCAGCTTGAAAACAAAAGCCCATTGCCTGATCGCGCAGACAGTGGCCATCTTCCAGCATCAGCAGCTTTTCACCTGCAAGATCGGACATCGCCACGCGTTCGCGGTTCGCCCAAGGGTGATCCTGATAAATCGCTAGCTTCATCGGCTCATCAAACAGAGGAACTTCAATAAAGGCTTCAGACTCTTTCACCATCGCCAGAATGGCGCAGTCAAGTTTGCCGCTGTCCAATTGCGCGAGCAGTTGATGGGTTTGCGCTTCGTGCAAATACATTTCGAGTTTGGGGAAGGTACGATGCAGCATCGGAATGATTTGCGGCAACAGGTACGGTCCCACAGTAGGGATCAGGCCAATATGCAACGGCCCAGACATGGTTTCCCCCTGCTGGCTTGCCATCTCTTTTAATACCTTGACCTCACGTAGCACCGTGCGTGCCTGCTCGACCAGCAGCAGCCCTGCTTGAGTAAACAAGACCTTACGGCTGGTCCGCTCCAACAGCATCACGCCTAGTTCATCTTCCAGTTTACGAATCTGTCCACTGAGCGTGGGTTGACTCACATGGCAGGAATCTGCTGCACGCCGAAAGTGACGATGTTCTGCCAGCGCGACAAGATACTCTAAATCCCGAATGTTCATTATTATTCTCCTTATCATGATAGCTAACAGCGATAGATAGGATACCAACGAACGATAATCCCTATCAACATCCAAAATGAATAATATATCCCTAAAAGCGCGCCTGCTTATTGCAACCTCCCGTCACGCTATAACGAGCAGGCTAATGTATTCAAGTGATTTGACGATGACAGCATTTTGTGTTCTTCGATCACACAAAAAGGCGTGATGGGGGCTGGGAAATACGATGCGTAGGCTGAGCGATTAACAATACAAATAGGCACAAAGCAACAGAGGGAGAATGTGGGGAGTTGGCAAGGTTTATGTAGTCAAAGGAGCAAGAGAAGAAATGATTCAGTCCGTTACGGCACATCGAAACATACGAATAGGAATCTCATCCCTGAGACTCCTCCCTTTCCAGGCTCCCACAAGCCATAGATTCAGCTATTCCAATACCTAAATCTATCGCAACGGCGTGGCAGCCTTGTTTCTTCCTGAAATCTTGCGCGCTACTTTAGCGCGTCGCTTCTGGACGCACGCCCAGTGTGTGGCAAATAGCGTAGCTCAACTCAGCGCGGTTCAGCGTGTAGAAGTGGAAATCTTTTACCCCTTCGCGGCTCAGGATTTTCACCATGTCCATCGCAATAGAGGCACCGACCATTTTGCGGGTTTCCGGGTCGTTATCCAGACCGTCAAACACGCTTGTCATCCAGTTCGGCACGCGCACGTTTGTCATCGTGGCAAATTTTTGTAGCTGCTTGAAATTTGATACCGGCAAGATCCCCGGTACGATCTCTACGTCGATGCCCGTTGCCACGCAGCGGTCACGGAACCGCAGATAGCTTTCTACGTCGAAAAAGAACTGTGTGATAGCGCGATTCGCGCCAGCATCAATCTTGTGTTTCAGGTTAATCAGGTCAGCCTGCGCGCTTTTGGCTTCAGGGTGCACTTCAGGATAAGCGGCAACCGAAATATCGAAATCACCAACCTCTTTCAGCAGGGAAACCAGATCCGCCGCATACATTTCCGGTTTGCCGCCTTCCGGGGGCAAATCGCCACGCAGCGCAACAATATGACGAATACCGCTCTGCCAGTAATCCTGCGCGATGTCACGCAGTTGCTCACGCGAGGCATCAATACAGGTCAGGTGAGGTGCCGCTTCCAGACCGGTACGCTCTTTAATCGTTTTGATAATGCTGTGAGTGCGGTCACGCTCGCCAGAATTCGCCCCATAAGTCACGGAAACAAACTTAGGCTTCAGGCTGCTCAGTCGATCAATCGAGCTCCACAGGGTTTCTTCCATCTCGCTGGTACGTGGCGGGAAAAATTCGAACGACACATTAATTCGTCCCTGCAATTCCGCCAGACTTTGATTCAGCGCTTCCCGCTGGTTTGCGTGAAAAAAGCTCATACCTGCTACCCCGTTGACCGTGATTGTTATTATCATTCGCCACACGTCTATACGTTTAGACGTCTATATAGAAAATGACGTAATCCGCTTAAAGAGTCAACGTTTTTCAGCCTGGTAGGTGGTGATGATTACTCACGGTAAATGAAAAAATTTCATGATGGGTTTCACGCAAAAGCGCAGTCTCGTAGTCACATTGTTATGGAAACGCGGGGACAGTTTCGTGCGCGATAATGTTGCTATTTTCATGCTACCTCGTAGCACGTTCCCGACGTGGCGCAAGCTCTCGCCGCGTCCTGCGGCTCATCCTAAGCCAGCTATCTCCTCAGCATAATTTTTTACGCCGGATAACAGCAAAACCCACAGAGTTCTGCATTATTTGTGTGCAATCACGATAACCTGGGAAATACGCCATCAGCCACAGGGGAAATCGTGAAAATGTACGGTATGCCCGTCTTCCGTCGTCAGAAAAATGGCGTACTGCGGGGCTTCCAGACTGACCTCAAATCCCGGCGCGAAACGCAGTGCAGACTGATGGTTGGTGCCACGTATCGTGCTGAACGAGATACCTCGCCAGCCACCGCTGGCAGGCCGGTGCACGTGCCCCGCCGAAATATGTCGTACATTACCGAAGCGGTGGCATATCTGGTACAGCACTTCTGCCACTTCGGGTGCCAACCGAACGTCATCAAGCGCCGGCAACCCGATCGACATCGGTGGATGGTGCAGGAACAGGAAGACATTCTTTCCTTTCGCAGCCTGAAGCTGTCGCTCAAGCCATGCCAATCGCACGGAGCACAGCGTTCCAGCCACTTCACCTACATGCAACGAGTCCAGCAGAATGACGCAATCGTCCTCTACCGTCGTCACGCTCTGCACAAATTCGTTTTCATCCACCAGCGTCGGGAACTGGGTCAAAAACACGTCCCGATCGTCGTGATTTCCCATCGTCACACGCCAGGGAACCTGTAGTTCAGCCAGTGCCGATGCCAGAAACGCATAGGATGCGGCACTGCCGTCATCGGATAGATCGCCAGAGATGACCACCAGATCGGCATCGCGATGATGGGCATTGATATCGGCAATCGCCGCTTTCAACTGCTGCGCGGGATCGCGACCGTGTAAATGGCCGCCCTGTGCGGTCAAATGAAGGTCGGAAAGCTGAATCAGTTTCATAGTTATCCTCGGTTTTTACTGTCCACGCACTATCACCCGACAATACCGTTACGCCGACTGGCGGCGGATTAACGGGGCAGCCACTTTCGCTCGGCACGCAGGTTCTTGCACCTGAGACTGGCGTCGGTCAAGCAGCGCCAACGCCTGTGCCGCCATCATTGCCGGGTCCTGACGAAACGTTGTCAACGCATAGGCATCCCATCCTGCGGCCGGAATATCGTCAAAGCCGATAACCATGAGATCCTGCGGCACGGTAAGCCCACACTGCTTTGCGCGATCGATCACGCCAAACGCCACTAAATCGTTAACACAGAACACCGCGTCCGGTCTGGCAGGCTCCGGGAGGGAGAACAGCGTCTGTCCCACCGTCAGCCCGTCGTCATAATCCGTATCGCCACCGCGCACCACGGTCACAGGCAACCCTAACCTATTCGCCTCATCACAAAACGCTTGCTCACGTTCAATGATATTGGGCGTTGCCGAAGCCGCGCCAGCCAGAGCCAAACGCGTTCTGCCCGATGAGGCGAACAGCCCTGCGGCCATCCTTGCGGCGGTATCATTATCAATATGTACGCTGTCACACGCGGGTTCATGCCGCCCGATGACAATCAGCGGCTGGCCGTTTAGCTGCGCCAGTTCGACAAATTCTTTCGGCGGCGAACCAGAAAGCACAATCGTTGCTTCCGCACGGTGGCCAAACAAAATAGAACGCGCTGCGGCCATCGCTTCTCGCACATGGCTGGTGTTGATCAGAACAGGAATCGAGCCACGTTGAATTAACGCCTGCGACAGCTCCGCAACCAAATTGGCACGAAACCCAACTTCAGGGTGCGTCACCACCAGCCCTACCAGACGGCTACTGTTTGCCAAGAGGCCACGCGCCAAATCGTTAACCTGATACCCTAGCTCCTGTGCCGCAGTCATGACCTTGGCATAAGTAGCAGCCGACACGCTTGCGCCGGGGGTAAAACTACGGGACACCGCCGAGCGTGATACACCTGCTCGACGTGCAACATCCTGTGCACTGACATAACCCGGTTTACCCACCGTCATTTCCCAATCCTTGCCATGACGTCAGCCTTCAAAAAACGCTCCACGACCAGCATGAACAGAACGGAAGGAATCAGCAGCACCAATGCGGTAATAGAGGCTATCTGATAGTTACCGCCCGCCCCTGCGGTATAGAGCAACAGCGGCATCATCTGTACATCCGGCGCACCCACGAAATAACTGCCGGTAAACTCATCCAACGACTCGAGGAAAACAAAGATGGCGGATGCCATCAGTCCCGGTATAGCCAGCGGCAGGGTAATATCGACAAAGGCACGCCATGGCCCGGCACCAATCGACCGTGCCGCCTGTTCCATTTCACGCCCCACAGCCGAGAATGCCGCCGAGGCAATCCAGACGGCAAACACCAATCCATGAACCGTGTGAACCAGCACAACCCCCAACAACGTGCCGTTTAACCCCCATTGATAGAACAGGCGAGCGATATTGACGTACACCGTCAGGTTCGGAAACGCCTGTGGGATCAGGAATATCAGCAGTATCAATCCACGAGCAGGCAGCGGCAGACGCGCCAGTGCATACCCAGCCGGAATCGCCAGCGACAGCGAAGCCAGCACAGTGAACACCGCAACCAGCACGCTATTTCCCAACGCTTCCCAAGCCACACCACGCGGCGAAAACACGCGCTTCCAGAAGGCAAAACCCCAGTCATTCGGCAGCAGGTGAGGATAGAACCATTTTTCCGCTACCGACCACAGCAGGAGGTTAGCCAATGGCCCAAAAATCAAGAAGATCAGCGTCCCCAGAATCAGCATTCTCGGAACCCACCACAGTACGTTCTTCATGCCTTCTCCCTCATGTTCAGCCGGAGATAAATCACGGCAAACAGGCCGGTCATCAGTAACGAAATCACTCCCAACGCGTTCGCTACGCCATAATCGCCGTAGGCGTTAATGCGGAAGGCAATATTAGCGGTGAGCATCGTCGGCGACTGGGCATTGATCATCATCGGCACGGAGAGTACCGACATCATGGTGACGAAAGAGAGAATAAGACCAGTGAGCAACGTTTGCCCAACCTGAGGCACCACAATTTCACACAAAATACGCAGGCGCGATGCGCCTAAGTTACGGGCAGATTCGATCATCGTGCGATCCAGTGACGCCATCGCGCCCGCAACCAACAGCGCCACAAACGGCGTCTGTTTCCAGACGAAAGCAAACACAATGCCGCGCCAGTCCAACCAATTGCTGGCGCTGGCCATATCGACAATGCCGAGCGTATCCAGCGCCCCATTCAACCAGCCGTTCTTGGCCAGAAACGTGCGTAAAATTTGCCCGGTCACGATAAACGGGATAAACAGCGGCCAGCGATAGACCCAGCGCAGCAGCGCCACCATGCGCGGGTTTTCCCCCAGTGTCAGGTAGCCGCCGATCATGACGGACAGCAGGCCAATCAGCAGCGTCGCGAGGCTCACAATCAGCAGAGTAAACAGGATATCAGGCAGATAGAGCGTTAATGCGGTGACAAAATTATCAATGCCCACGCCATTCTGACTGACGAAAGCCCCCCCAACCGACAGCCCCAGCGGTACGATAAAACAGACAGCCACCACCGCCAGCGCGGGTAGCACAAGCGCGATCCCCGCTAGTCGGGAAGAGAATTGGGATACTTGCAACATGAAGGTCTCCGCGCTCTGGCCTCATTCCGCCAGAGCGCCTGTGGTACTAAATGTATATACCCTAAATAATTCGAGTTGCATGACAAAACGTTGGCGTTTTGAACAACGCGAAGCGTTGACCCTTTAGGGCAAGACCCATTTATGGCCTTGTAACGCGGCAACCGCACGAGTCCCCAGGAGCTTACTCAGGTAAGTGACTGGGGTGAGTAAGGGCGGCCAACGCACAAGCAGCTTGAAGTATGACGGGTATAATTACTTCGCCATCGCCTGCTCATAGGCGTTCAAAATCGCGGTGTGGTAAGGCGCGATAGGGAACGTCTTGCCTTTGCTCGCCAGTTCATCGGGCGTTACGTCCGTGAAAAGGCGCCGCCAGACAGCGGGCTTCAGCTCGGCCTGAACGTACTTGGCATCAATCCCTGGATACCAGTTAAAACGCTCCACAATTCCTTCCGCTTGTACTTTGGCGCTGGTTGCCAGCTCGACAAACTGTTTAGCCAGTTCACGATTCGGTGCCTGCGCAGGGATGACATAGTGCATCGGCTGTCCCGGCATACCCGGTGCAGGAAGCAGCAGTTTGAAATTGTCTGGCAGTTGTCCACTCGCTTTCCAGGAATAGAACATATCGACCCATACCGGTCCCATGGCGATTTCGCCACGGCTCAACATATCGAGCGTGCCCGCATTGCCCGGCGTCAGCGTCACGTTCTTGTTAAAGGCTTTCAGGCGTTCAAACGCTGGCTGCCATTTTTTTGCTTCCGCTTCGTCAAACGGTCCGTTCATCAGCTTCTGTGCATCACCGCCGTAAGCGTAAATCCAGCCCATCACAAAACTGACGCCCGATGCACCGCCCTTAATCCCGTTATAGCCAAACATCTTCGGATTCGCGGCTGCCCATTGCTGGATCTCGTCATAGCTTTTAGGCGGGTTAGCGACCATACCAGGGTTATAGGCCAGCGCGGTCTGGCTACTGAACATCGGCATGACATAGCCTTTCACATCCGTCCCCATGGCTTTATCTGCTGCGGCCATGCTGACCAGCTTGCCGCTGGCGATATCATCGCGATATTTCAGCAAGTCACCCTTTTGCACCATAGGGCCGACAAATTTCTCATGCACGACTGCCACATCGGTGTCCCAGACTTTGGCTCCGGCGGCCTGCTGTGCATTGAAACGCTCAAGAATCTTCTGCGACCCCGCATCACCCGGCCCGGTGCCGACGGCACGTACTTTTACGCCGGGATGCTGCTTCTCAAACAGCGGCCCCAGATATTCATTGACATAGTCGACCATGTTTTGGTCACCCGCCGTCAACACTGTTAATTCCTGTGCCTGTACCGCCGCCAGCGGCGTACTCATCATCAGCGTTGCAGCAAAAATGCGTTTCATCTCATTTGTCTCCAATTCAGGATCAGGCCGTCAGGCCGGGAAGCGGGGAATAACGTGAAGTGGTATCCGGTATCGCCGTCGAAGATGTCGTCTCTTCTGCCAGCGGGAAAAGAAATAGCGCCTCGGCAGGGATCTGCACCGCAACCCGCTGCCCGATGGCATAGGGGTGCGACGCATGAACCTGTATCCGCCAGGTGCCGCTGGAAATCGTATGCAGCCAGTATCCGCCAGGGTAGCTTTGTGCTTGTACCGTGCCATAGCGCATCAACATACCGGGCTGGATAAGCGGGACGTCCGCCGCATCGTAAAGGCGAGCGGCTTCCGCACGAAAACGTGCTTCTATCGCACCGGGCGGTAGCGACGTATTCGCTGGCACCAGCGAATGACTCTCGGCATCACCGGGAATCATCAGCGTCTCGCCGTCATAGCGCGCTTCCAACACAAGCCGATTTTCCGCGCCCATAAACGCCGCGACAAACGAACTGGCAGGATGGTGATACACCTCTTGCGGGCTGCCCGCCTGCATGATCCGACCCTGATTCAAAATCACGATGCGGTCCGCCATCACCATTGCTTCTTCGCGATCGTGCGTCACGTGGATCGCGGTCAATCCCAGCCGCTGTTGCAGCGCTCGAATCTCATCGCGCAGCTGTAGGCGAATGCGGGCATCCAGATTGGAGAGCGGTTCGTCCAGCAGCAGAATATCGGGCCGTACCGCCAGTGCGCGCCCCAAGGCAACCCGCTGGCGCTGTCCACCGGACAGTTCCGCAGGTTTACGGGCGCTCAGGCCAGTCAAACCGAGCATGGTTTCCAGTTCCGCCACACGGCTGGCAATCTCCGCACGCGGGACGCGGCGCAAACGCAGTCCGTAGGCAATATGCTGTGCCACCGTCATATGCGGCCACAGCGCGTAGCTCTGAAATACCAGCGCCATTCCGCGTTTCTCTGGCGGCGCTTGCGTCATATCCTGCCCGTTAACGCGAATCGCCCCCGCTCGCGGTGACGAGAATCCCGCAACCGTGCGTAATAACGTCGTCTTGCCACAGCCCGACGAACCGAGTAACGCAACGAATTCGCCCTGTGCAATCTCCAGATGGATATCGTTCAATACGGCTGTCGTGCCGTATCCAACATGTAGGTGATCAATAACAATGTGCGGGGCTGCCGCAGAGGATGTTGTTTTTTGCACAGCTGTGCATTCCGCGATAAACAAACAATGCGCAGATTGTGCGGTGGGTTCGTGTCAGTGGCATGTTGTCAGCGTGACATTTCAATGACACGACTGGTGAGAAGACAGGGAAATACCTTTAACGCCCATCTCTTACGCCTGTTATGCATAAGCACATGAAAGCCCTGCAGGTTTTGCCGCTATCCGGCGTAAAAAATTATGCTGAGGAGATAGCGGGCTTAGGATGAGCCGCCCCGTTTCGGGCGTTTGCTACGAGGTAGCATGAAAATGGCGGGGTTGTGGCGCACGAAACCGTCTCTTGGTCTGCATAAAAATATGACTAAGAGACGGCCAACGGTATGTCGCGCTTACAACAGGTTCTACAACAACTGTGCCAAACGACTGAGGTCAGATTGAAGCGCGCCTGCCGTGACATCACGTCCCGCCCCCGGACCACGGATAACCAGCGGGTTATCCCGATACCAACGGCTTTCAATCGCAAACACGTTGTCACCCGGCAACAGAGAAGCCAAAGGATGATCGGGACGAACAGCTTCAACGCCAACGCGCGCTTTGCCGTTGCTATCGAAGCGTGCGACGTGACGCAGAACCAAGCCCATTTCCTGTGCGGCTTCCAGACGTTGCAACATCTGTTCGTTCAGCGAATCGCCGTTTTCGAAGAAATAATCGACAGATCCCTGTTCACAGCCCGGCGGCACCAGCGACTCAACCCGAACCTGGCTAGGCTCGATATCATATCCCGCCTCACGCGCCAGAATCACCAGCTTACGCATGACGTCCTGACCAGACAGGTCAACGCGCGGATCGGGCTCCGTCAACCCTTGCTGACACGCCTGATCGACCAGATCGGTGAACGGTACGGTGCCATCGAACTGCAAAAACAGCCAGGAAAGCGTGCCGGAGAAAATCCCGCTTATCGCCAGAATACTGTCACCACTTTCCCGTAAATCGCGTACAGCAAAGTTGACCGGCAAACCTGCGCCCACCGTCGCGTTATACAACCAGTGGCGATCCGTTTTAGCGAAGGCATCACGAATCTGGCGATAGTTATTGCCGCCAGATGCTCCCGCCAGTTTGTTGGCGCTGATGACATGGAAGCCGTAGCTGGCGAAATCCAGATACAGATCGGCGACCGACTCACTGGCTGTCACATCCAATACGACCAAATCATCAAAGGGGTGCGCACGCATCCACAGGAACAGATCTTCACCATCCCGCTCTTGCGCTTCACTTTCGAAGAAAGCCAATGCGCGGCTGGCATCCAGCCCGTCATAGTTCAAGAGACTGCGCGTACTGTCTACCACGCCAGCCAGTACAAACTCAAAGCCGGTACGGGCGGAAAGGTTGCTCTGCTCACGTGCAAACAGCTCCAGCCAACGTGAACCAATATTTCCTTTACCGAACAGCACCAGACCAATGCGTTTTTCGGCGCGGAACAGCGAATGGTGCAAGCCGCGAATCAAATGCTCCGTCGGACCCACGCGCAGAACAGCAACCAGACTGATGCCATCATCGGCCTGGCGAACAAATTCAATCGGCTGATCTTTCAACTGCTGATAGAAACGGTGGCTGTGCAGCGGGTTTTTGCCTACGCCCGCCCCGACCATCGCCACCATCGCTAACCCATCACGCTCGCTGAGCTCCACTGGCAGGTTGGCCTGTGTCAGCAACTGTAATGCGCTCTCCACCACTTCGGAGGTGTAGCACAGTTGCAGCAGGCTGCGATCCTGATGGGCGCCAATGGCCAGCGGTTTCAACTGCGCACGGTTCAGAAGCTGTTCGACCTCTTTTTGCAGCAGCACGAAATCGTGTTCGGAAGGCACCTGAACTTCAATCAGGCACACATCATCATGACTGGTGACAATTTTGGCACCCGTACCTGAGGCCAGCACACGTTCGATACGCGTCGACCCTTGTTCAGGCTGATAGCTGCAACGCAGTTGCAGGTCGATATCACTGCCGGAAACGGGCTGTAACGTACGCGTATGCAGCACGGGCGCTGCCAGACGTGCCAGTTCGCTGGCTTCATCCAACCGCAGCAGTGGCAGCAAACAAGCATCTTTTACTTTGCGCGGGTCAGCACTATAAACCCCAGCGACATCGCTCCAGATGGTGACACGTTCAACCCCAGCCAGCGCACCGATTTGCGTCGCGGAGTAGTCACTCCCGTTACGCCCCAGCAGTACCGTTTCACCCGCGTCATTGCGGCAGATAAAACCGGTTACCACTAAACGCTGACCTGCGTGTTGCGTCAGATATTGCTGCAACAGCGGCCAGGAGCGCCCCTCATCCACCTGCGGCTGCGCGGCACGTTCCGCGCAGAGAAAATCACGTGCATCCAGCCACGCGGCTTTCATATCTCGATGATTCAACACGGCCGACATCAGGCGAGCTGACCAGATTTCACCGTGCCCAACCACCTCGGCGTAGACAGCATCCGTAATCTTGCCATCCAGCAGCGCAGCCAAACGCTCCAGATCGCGAATAAACTGGGCAGTCAATGCCTCTGCTTCTTGCACAGGCAAAAGCCCGGCAATCAGTTCACTGTGATAGCGACGTAATGCCTGCTGAACCTGATGCGCCGACAGACGATCGCTCTGGCTCAGTTTCAACCAGCTAATCAGCTGGTTTGTGGTACTGCCTGCGGCAGACACCACCATCAAATCTCCGGGATGGCTATATTCCGCCATAATACCGGCTACGCGCAGGTAACACTTCACATCGGCCAGACTGCTTCCGCCAAACTTATGCAGTTGTCGGCCTGTTACCGATGGCGCTACTCCTAATGCACTCATTCTTACCTCTTGGCTGCGGCTTGAAACGCACGATCCAGATCGGCAACCAGATCATCGCCGTCTTCAATACCGGTAGAAATACGCAGTAATGTTTCAGAGATACCCGCTGCGGCACGCGCCTCCGGTGCCATACCCGCATGCGTCATCGTTGCCGCATGCGAGATGAGGCTCTCAACGCCACCTAGCGATTCCGCCAGCGTAAACAGCTCCAGCGAGGCCAGAAAACGCCGCAGAGTGTCTTCATCTCCATCCAGTTCAAAACTTAGCATAGCGCCAAAGCCAGATTGTTGACGGCGGGCAATATCATGGCCGGGATTGTTCGGCAGTGAAGGATGATACAGTGCCTTCACCAGTGGCTGCGTCTGTAAGAATTCAACCACCTGTTGCGCATTACGCTGCGCGGCCGCCATACGCGGCGATAAAGTACGCAGGCCACGCAGCAGCAGATAGCTGTCGAACGCCGCCCCCGTTACACCGATATTGTTCGCCCACCAGGCCAGTTCAGTAATGGTGTCGGCATCTTTGGCGATCACCGCACCTGCGACCACATCAGAGTGACCATTCAGGTATTTAGTGCACGAATGCACGACCAGATCGGCTCCCAGTTCCAGCGGCTTCTGCAACGCCGGGCTCAGGAAGGTGTTATCTACCACGCTGACGGCACCCGCTTCCCGTGCGGCCTGACAAATCGCGGCAATATCCACGACGCGCAGCAGTGGATTGCTCGGGCTTTCCACCAGCACCAGCTTCGGTTTTTCTGCCAATGCGGCATTAAGCGCATCGGTATCACTTTGATCGACAAATTTAACGCGGAACGCACCACGCTTACTCAGGCTATCAAACAGACGATAGCTGCCACCGTAACAATCATGCGGTGCCACCAGCAGATCGCCGGGACGCAGGAATACCGTGCAAACCAGCATAATCGCCGACATCCCGCTGCTCGTCATTACCGCACCCGCACCGCCTTCCAGTTCGGCAAGCGCACGCTGCACAACATCACGCGTAGGGTTACCGCGACGCGAATAGTCGTGTGCGCGTGGCTGGTTGAATCCGGTAAAGTTATACGTGCTGGAAAGGTGAATGGGGGGGACAACGCAGCCATACTGCTCGTCATCATTTAACCCACTGCGGACTGCGATCGTTGCCTGTTTACGCGTCATCGGCTCTTTTCCTGGCTGGAGACTGAAAAATAGGAACTTAAGAGTAAACGCAGTTTTAATGGACGTCAACACATCTAGACATCTAAACTTCTTTGCGTATAGATTGAGCATAAGCATAATAACCGCTAGAATTGTGGCATTTCATGACAGATGCTGTCTTCATTAGATTAATTTTTAAGGTATCCCATGGCTGAGTGGAACGGCGAGTATGTCAGCCCTTACGCTGAACACGGTAAAAAAAGCGAACAGGTCAAGAAGATAACAGTATCTATCCCCTTGAAAGTATTGAAGATACTAACTGACGAACGCACACGTCGTCAGGTGAACAACCTGCGCCACGCCACCAACAGCGAGCTGCTGTGCGAAGCGTTTCTGCATGCGTTCACAGGTCAACCGTTACCGAATGATGAAGACCTGCGTAAAGAGCGCAGCGATGAAATTCCTGAGGCAGCGAAAATCATCATGCGTGAAATGGGCATCGACCCGGATACGTGGGAATACTGATCGCGTTTGCGCTGTCTATTTCCTCGCAAAACCCCGCCTTTCCCGGCGGGGTTTTGCTATGTAGAAAACCCTTATTCCTCCCATTGCACCTTTAACACCCGCCACCTTATCTTCTTTCAGCCACTTCCTTTTCCGCTCATGT
Organism: Pectobacterium punjabense; assembly: GCF_012427845.1. NCBI lineage: Bacteria > Pseudomonadati > Pseudomonadota > Gammaproteobacteria > Enterobacterales > Pectobacteriaceae > Pectobacterium > Pectobacterium punjabense. The sequence continues at coordinate 179,802 of NZ_CP038498.1, read as the reverse complement.
TGTGAATCGGGATTGCATTTAATTTGTTATGTTATAACATATCATTTTTAACGTATGACGATGATATGCCGCATCATGACAGAGCCACTCTCTAACAGCCCCGTACTGCTACAGCTTCACCATGTTTCCGTTGCCGACGCTAATCGGGCTCCTAGGCTCAGTGATATTTCACTTTCCATGCATACAGGCGAACGTTTGGCACTCATCGGCCCCAACGGCAGCGGCAAATCCACACTGTTACGCGTGCTGACCAGCGAACTTAGTGCAACAGCAGGCGATGTCCATTTGAACGGCCAACCGCTGAACGCACTCAGCCGTCATGAGCGGGCAAAGCGCATCGCGATTCTGGCGCAAAATGATGCCCCAGATCTGCGCCTGCGGGTTGCGGAGTATGTCGCCTTAGGGCGGATTCCGCACCATGGATTCAGTACACCTGCGCACGATCGCCAACTCATCGAAGAAGCGCTGGACGATACCGGATTATTACCACTGCGCCACCGCCTGCTGGGTACGCTCTCCGGCGGGGAACGTCAACGCGCCTCGCTGGCACGCGCTTTTGCCCAAACGCCGCAGCTCCTGCTGCTAGATGAACCGACCAACCATCTCGATCCGTTAGCACGCGCACAGCTACTGTCTCTGGTACGAAAACGCGGTATTTCAACGCTAGCGGTATTGCACGATCTGCCATTGATTACGCCCTTTGCCGATCGCGTCGCCGTTTTGCAGCAGGGTGCGCTACTCCGCTGGGGAACGCCTGCACACGCGCAGAACCCTGACTGTGTGAAATCGGTCTTTGGGATGGAGAGTTTTACGGTACCGCATCCGCGAAATGGCTCCCCCATTCGCATCTTTGAAGCCCCTGAACTGCACTAAGGAACCCTGATGAAAATAACGCTTCTGTCTGGACTGCTGGCATTAACGTCGTGCTGGGCACACGCCTCGGGTTTTCCGGTCACGGTCGACAGCTGTGGGCAACCGCTAACCTTCACTCAACCGCCGCAGCGCGCCGTGATTCATGACCTGAATATGGCGGAAATGGCGTTTGCGCTTGGGCTGCAAAAAAGTATTGTCGGGCTGACCGGAATCACCGGCTGGTATAAGGCAACGCCAGACTTTATCAAGCAGCAGGGCACGATCCCTGAACTGGCAGCAAAATACCCGACGTTGGAAAACCTGCTGGCTGTACATCCGGATTTCTTCTTTGCTGGGTGGAACTACGGCATGAAAGTCGGCGGAGAAGTCACACCGCAATCGCTGCAAAAATATGGTATTCAAACGCTGGTACTCAGCGAAAGCTGCGTGTTCACCGAGCAGCAACAGCCGCGTCCGCAAGCCACTATGGATCTGCTCTATGGCGACCTGCTGAAGCTGGGGAAAATCTTCGGTAAGCAGGAACAGGCTCAGGAACAGATCGACACGTGGAAACAGCGCCTTGCCGCCCTGCAAACCCGTATCGGCAATCGGCCAAAACAGAAAGTTTTTCTGTATGACTCGGGTGAAGATAAACCTTTTACCAGCGGGAAATTCGCCATGCCAACCGCCATCATTGAGGCTGCGGGTGGCAAGAATGTGATGGACGATATGGAAACGAGTTGGGCTTCCACATCATGGGAAAGCGTGGCAGCGCGCGAGCCTGACTTTATTATTTTGCTGGATTACCAGACAGGCAACGGCGCAGAAGCGTTAAGGGAATTTTTGGAATCACACCCGCTGATGAAATTTACCCCAGCCGTACGACAGCATCGCTATCTGAAGCTGCAATATGCGGAGCTCACACCGGGGCCCGCGAATATCACTGCCGTCGATAAACTGGCACACGCCCTTTACCCGGATGCCTTTAAGTGAGCCCAACGTCTTCACGTTATGTTGCGACCTTCGCTATCGCGCTGCTGATACTGGTTGGGCTGATGCTGTTAAATATCGCGACAGGCAGCACGACGATCCCTCTTACGCAGGTCGCCAGCGTAGTGGGGTTATCGTCAGCTGACGTCTCGCCGATGACCTCACGCATCATTCTGGAACTGCGTATTCCCCGCAGCCTGCTGGCAGCGTTGTGCGGCGCGGGGTTAGCGATGGTCGGTGCCTTTTTGCAAACGGCAACCCGTAACGATCTGGCTGACCCTTTTCTGTTCGGCCTGTCTGCCGGCGCCTCTGCGGGTGCGGTCGCCGTCATCACGCGCTTTGGTGAGCAGCTCGGTGACTGGGCGCTGCCGATGGCGGCCTTCTGTGGCGGACTCTTATCGGCCGTCGCCGTGACCGTGCTGTTTCTGCTGCAACAGGCGCGGGGCGCAGAGCGCCTCATCATCTGTGGATTGGCGATCTCATTTCTGTTCGGTGCGTTGACGAACTATCTAGTGTTTTCCGGCGATCAGCGGGCCGCCAGCTCGATTCTTTTCTGGTCGCTGGGCGGGCTGGGCCTTGCCCGTTGGGACACGTTACCTTTTGCGGTGTTCAGCGTTCTGCTGCTATTCGGCCTCACCGCCCTGCGCTGGCGTGCGCTCGACGCGCTGCTGGCTGGCGGACAAACCGCGGCCTCAATGGGGGTTAATCTGTCTCGCGTACGGGTGGAAATTTTCATCTGCTGCGCGTTCGCCACGTCGCTGTTAGTCGCGCTGACCGGCGTGATTGGGTTTATCGGCCTGATGATTCCCCATCTGGCTCGCCCGCTGAGCGGCGTGCTGCACAAGAAGCTTCTGCCGCTGACCGCCGTGCTGGGTGCGATACTGCTGTGCGGCGGTGATTGGCTCAGCCGACAGCTACTGGCACCACAGGAATTGCCCATCGGGATTATTACGGCAGGATTAGGTGGCATCTTCGTGCTGGGGATGCTGGTAAAACGTCAGCAGGGATGAAATAACCCCAATAACTCCGAGATATTGCCAGCTGGAGTTATTGGGGTTATCTTTATCGTATTAAAGGGCAGCGGGGTGCAGGGATGGATAGCAGGACGTTAATAGCAGAAATCAAGGCCGATGGGTGGGAACTGATAAGAGTGAACGGAAGCCACCACCATTTTATGCATCCTAGTAAACCGGGGTTAGTCACAATCCCCCACCCTAAGAAAGATTTACCGATAGGCACGGTAAAAAGCATCAGGAAACAAGCAGGAATATGATCATCGCTGACTCGAAGAGGCTTAATTATGTTTTATCCGATTGCAATTGAAGCAGGCGACGATACCCACGCATACGGTGTAACAGTGCCAGATCTACCGGGCTGTTTTTCTGCAGGCGATACGCTAGACGATGCCATCGCGAATGCTAAAGAGGCGATTACCGGACATATCGAACTGCTGATCGAGATGGGTCAGGATATTCCCACCGTGTCGTCAGTAGGCCAATTGGCAAAAAGCGCAGAATACACTGGGTACACGTGGGCGGTTGTTGATATCGATGTGACGCGTTTAATGGGCGGTTCAGAAAAAATTAACGTCACGCTGCCTAAATCACTGATTGACCGAATTGATCGTTGCGTGGCGAGTAATCCTGAATTTAAAAGCCGCTCAGGTTTTCTCGCGCAGGCGGCATTAGAGCGAATCTCGTCTTCCCGATGAACAGCACTGAGCCACCAGAAACAACAAAGGCACCTGTTGGTGCCTTTGCAGAAAGTTACTGTACCAATTGGCCAGTAGAACTTATTTTTTAGCGCCTGGTACGGAGAAACGCTTGTTGAAGCGGTCAACACGGCCACCGGTTGCAACATCACGTTGTTTGCCAGTGTAGAACGGGTGACATTCGCCACAAACGTCCAGGTTCAGGTCACGACCCACGGTAGAATGGGTTTTGATCACGTTACCGCAAGAGCAAGTTACAGTAACTGCAGAATAATTCGGGTGAATACCTTTTTTCATGGGGAAACCTCAGTTAAGGCCGTGTCGCTATCCAGCCCTGTTCCGCCAGACACCACACGAAAGTTGTATAAGTAAGTTTCATTATGCAAACGGCACAATGGCGGCGGATCATACAGAATCCGCTACCCCGATGCAATCGCATCCACACATTATCCCTCTCAGCATGTACACTAGCGCCTTGCGTTATTTTCACCCCGCGTCGCGCATGATACAGACCGCTCGGTTATGTCATTGATCGCCACGCAAATCACGTCGACTACCACGGAGAAGCTATGTCTGTCGCTCAGGTCGCTTTGCCCGTGCCACTGGCACGTACATTCGATTATTTGCTACCCACAGGAGGAGTGACTCCGCAGGTTGGCACTCGCGTCAGCGTCTCTTTTGGTAACCGTAAAGCCATCGGCATTATTACCGCACTGAGCGACACCAGCGAACTTCCGCTTGAGCAATTAAAACCCGTGCATGACGTGCTGGACGAACAGCCGCTGTTTCCCCCCAATCTGTGGCGTATTTTACTGTGGGCCGTCGAGTACTATCACTACCCGATTGGTGAAGTGCTGTTTCATGCGTTGCCGATATTACTGCGCCAGGGGAAACCCGCACACCGCGCGCCGCTCTGGCAGTGGTTTGCCACCGAGCAAGGCCGGGCGACGCCGCTCAGCACGCTCAAACGCGCCGCCAAGCAGCAGCAGGCGCTGGCGGCCTTACTTCAATCACCGCTTTACCGTCATCAGGTGAGCGAAATCGGGCTGACAGAGACGGCATTGCAGGCGCTGCGTAGCAAAGGGCTGTGCGAGTTACAGGCCGCAGAGCAAACGCTTCATGACTGGCGTCAAAGCTTTAGCCTGGCCACTGACCGCTTGCGCCTGAATACTGAACAAGCCACCGCCGTCGGCGCTATCCGCAGCGAAGATAACCACTTTGCCGCCTGGCTGCTCGCGGGTATCACCGGCTCGGGCAAAACGGAAGTCTATCTCAGCGTGCTGGAAAACGTACTGGCACAGGGCAAACAGGCGCTGGTATTAGTGCCGGAAATTGGCCTGACGCCGCAAACTATCGCCCGCTTCCGCGAACGGTTTAACGCCCCGGTGGATGTACTGCACTCGGCACTCAACGACAGCGAACGTCTCGCCGTTTGGCTACGCGCCCGCAGCGGTGAAGCCGCGATCGTTATCGGGACGCGATCGGCGCTATTTACCCCCTTTGCCCGTTTAGGGCTGATTGTGATCGATGAAGAGCACGACAGTTCCTATAAACAGCAGGAAGGCTGGCGCTATCACGCCCGTGATTTGGCCATCTTCCGCGCCAGAGAGGAAGATATTCCGATCGTGATGGGAACAGCGACGCCCGCACTGGAAACGCTGCATAACGTCCAGATCGGCAAGTATCGCCGATTAAACCTGACCAAAAGAGCGGGCAACGCCGCACTAGCCAAACAACACGTTATCGATCTGAAAAGTTTGCCGCTGACAGCAGGATTATCTCAGCCGCTGATTACCCGCATCCGTCACCATCTGACGAACGATAATCAGGTTATTTTGTTCCTTAATCGGCGCGGATTCGCCCCCGTAGTCATGTGCCATGAGTGCGGTTGGATTGCCGAGTGCCAGCGCTGCGATCACTATTATACCTACCACCAGCACCAGAAGATGTTGCGCTGCCACCACTGCGACAGCCAGCGTCCGGTTCCACAACAGTGCCCCGGCTGCGGCTCGACCAATATGGTACCCGTCGGTCTGGGCACCGAGCAGTTAGAGCAAAGCCTTGCCCCGCTCTTTCCCGATGTCCCAATCACCCGCATCGACCGTGATACCACCAGCCGTAAAGGTGCGCTTGAGCAGCAGCTCTCGCAGGTCAGACAAGGAGGCGCACGCCTTCTTATCGGTACACAGATGTTAGCAAAAGGCCACCATTTCCCTGATGTAACGCTGGTTGCCTTGCTGGACGTTGACGGTTCGTTATTCTCCGCCGACTTCCGCGCAGCCGAACGTTTTGCCCAGCTCTATACTCAGGTGGCGGGTCGCGCAGGACGTGCAGGCAAGGCGGGCGAAGTAGCGCTGCAAACTCACCACCCAGAACACCCGTTATTACAGACGCTGCTGCACCAAGGCTACGATGCCTTTGCCAGTCAGGCACTTACCGAACGAAAGAGTGTTTTTCTGCCGCCGTTTACCAGCCATATCCTCTTCCGCGCTGACGATCATGATAATCAGCAGGCCGCCTTATTTCTCCAGCAATTGCGTAACTTACTGGAAGCCAGCCCCCTACGGGATGAATCACTCTGGCTGTTGGGCCCGGTGCCTGCTTTACAGCCCAAACGTGCAGGGCGCTTCCGCTGGCAACTCCTGCTACAGCACCCCTCCAGAGCGTTGTTACAGAAACTGGTTAGAACATCGTTGGCGCTAATCGGTACGCTGCCGCAGGCACGTAAAGTGAAATGGGTGCTGGATGTCGACCCCACGGACGGTTAGCGTTTCCTGTTAAGCCATGTCAGGTTTCTTGCCACACATTTTTGCGATCGGCGTCGAGAACACGATATCCATCACATTTTCTGTGCAAATTAAGCAACAAAACCTGCGTTCAATCTGTTATCACTGTCTGCGCAGGCAGTATCCTGAGGCGCGGCACCATCCCCTTAGTATGCGTGCCGGACAGCATTACCCGTAATCATAGAGCGTCAGCAGACAGGAACATTCTGCTGGCCGTCAGCGCCAGTTAACGCTGACGCAAGGAGAAAAGCGTTGAAGCAGAAGAAAGGCGTCACCACGGCGACGATGAAAGACGTGGCGGATGAGGCGGGCGTTTCCACCGCCACCGTATCCAGAACGTTAATGAACCCGGAAAAAGTCTCTGCGACCACCCGCAGGAAGGTCGAGCAGGCTGTCATCGCCGTTGGCTATTCGCCTCACGCACTCAACCGCAACCTCAAGCGTAACGAATCGCGCACGATCCTGACGATCGTACCCGACATCTGCGATCCCTATTTCTCCGAAATATTTCGCGGGATCGAGGAAACGGCTGCCGAACACGGCTATCTGGTATTGATTGGCGACTGCGCGCACCAGCATCAAAGGGAAAAAACCTTCGTCGATCTGATTATCACTAAACAGATCGACGGTATGGTGTTGCTCGGCTCTAACCTGCCATTTGATGCCGGCCAGGAAGAGCAGCGTAATCTGCCACCGATGGTGATGGCGAATGAGTTCTCACCGGATCTGGCGCTGCCAACCGTGCATATCGATAATCTGACCGCCGCCTTTGAAGCCGTACATTATCTGTATCAGGCCGGTCACCAGCGCATCGCCTGCATTGCCGGCCCGGAGCACATGCATCTGAGTCAATATCGCTTGCAAGGGTACATTCAGGCTCTGCGTCGCAATGGGATTCTCATCGATAACCACTATATTTTTCGGGGCGATTTCACCTACGAAACGGGGATCAACGGTCTGATTGCGCTGATGCAACATCCTCAGCCGCCCAGCGCTATCTTCTGCCATAGCGATCTCATGGCGCTGGGCGTACTGGCACAGGCCCGTAAAATGGGGCTGGACATCCCACGCGATCTCTCCATTATCGGTTTCGACGACATCGAGCAAGCGCAGTACTGTTGGCCGCCTCTGACTTCTGTCGCCCAACCACGCTATCAGATCGGACGCGAGGCAATGCTGCTACTCTTAGAGCAGTTACAAGGTAATACGGTACAAAGCGGTTCCCGCCTATTGTCCAGTGAGCTGGTCATACGCGACAGCGTCGCCGCCCCGAATTACGTCCGTAACAGGCTTTAAGACTTCAGGTGCTGGTCAAATATTTGAGGGTTCAGTAACATGACCCCCTAATTATGTTATCCCCTAAATAATTCGAGTTTCAGGAAGGCGGCAAGGGAAGGAATCCCGATGAGCTTACTCAGGTAAGTGATTCGGGTGAGTGACAAATCTACCGGAGGCAGATTTGAACGCTGCTTGCAGCGGCCCCAACGGGGCGAGGCACACGTAAGTGTGCCGAGTAGCCCAGCCAACGCACATGCAACTTGAAGTATGACGGGTACATTTACCTATCAATTCACAGCGAAACGACAGTGGCACAAAGAGACTACGTGAGCCGGGGACGTTCATCAGGAACGCGTCGGAAAACGACAAATAGCCGAAAAAAAGGCAACGCTTCAGGTGCGTCCAAAACGATGGTCGCGCTTGCTGTTGCTGTTTTGGTCACCTTCGCGGGCGGTCTGTACTTCATCGCCCATAATAAACCCGAAGAGTCCCCCGTCCTTCCGCATCAAAACGTGGGCAAAGGTAATGGCCTGCCACCCAAGCCGGAAGAACGTTGGCGTTACATCAAAGAACTGGAAAATCGTCAGTTGGGCGTCACGGCACCCACGGAGCCTTCGGCGGGTGGAGAGATCCGCTCGCCGGTGCAGTTGACGGATGAACAGCGTCAGCTATTGGAACAGATGCAGTCTGATATGCGTCGCCAACCGACACAGCTTTCCGAAGTGCCGTATAACGACCAGACGCAGGTTCCACGCTCGCAGGTGACCATTAAGCCACCGACGCAATCGATGCAGCAGCCACCCGTCGTGACGACACAGCCTGCAACGCGAGCACCAACGGTCACGCAAGCGACGCCAGTGGTGCCAAGACAAGAAGCTCCAAAGCAGGAAGCACCGAAGTCACAGCCGGTTAAACAGCCTGAAACGCCAAAAGTCGAAAAAACGCAACGCTGGGCGATTCAGTGTGGCTCCTTTAAAACCATGGACCCTGCCGAATCAGTGAGAGCACAGCTGGCGTTTGCAGGTATCGAAAGCCGCATAACCTCCAACGGCGGCTGGAACCGTATTATGTTAGGACCTTACAACAACCGTGCTGCCGCAGACAGCATGATCCAACGTCTTAAAGGCGCGGGCGCATCAAACTGTATTCCTCTCGCCAGCGGGGGTTGAAAAACCCCACGCGTTCCCCCATCTATAACATCAATGTGCCCCGCGTCATGCGGGGATCTTTTTCTTCAAACGGGGACTGACTCGTGACAACAATTGTAAGCGTACGCCGCAATGGCCAAGTGGTTATTGGCGGTGATGGACAGGCGACTCTGGGCAATACCGTGATGAAAGGCAACGTGCGTAAAGTACGTCGTCTCTATCATGACCGCGTCATCGCTGGTTTTGCCGGTGGCACCGCGGATGCCTTCACCCTTTTTGAGCTTTTTGAGCGCAAGCTGGAATTACATCAGGGCCATTTGGTGAAAGCCGCTGTCGAGTTAGCGAAAGACTGGCGTACCGACCGTATGCTACGCAAGCTGGAAGCCCTGTTAGCCGTCGCAGACGAAAATGCCTCACTGATCATTACCGGTAATGGCGATGTCGTACAGCCTGAAAACGATCTGATCGCCATTGGTTCAGGTGGTCCTTACGCGCAAGCCGCCGCGCGCGCTTTACTGGAAAATACCGAACTGGGTGCCCGCGATATCGTCGAGAAATCTTTGGGGATTGCTGGCGACATCTGTATCTACACCAACCAGTTCCACACGATAGAAGAATTAGCCTCCAAGGCGTAAGGATCAACCATGTCTGAAATGACCCCGCGCGAGATAGTCAGCGAACTCGACAGTTATATTATCGGCCAGAATAAAGCCAAACGCGCTGTTTCCATCGCGCTGCGTAACCGCTGGCGCCGTATGCAGTTGGACGAAGCACTCCGCCATGAAGTGACGCCTAAAAATATTCTGATGATCGGCCCAACCGGCGTAGGTAAAACCGAAATCGCTCGCCGTCTGGCGAAGCTCGCCAATGCGCCGTTCATCAAAGTGGAAGCGACCAAATTTACTGAAGTCGGCTATGTCGGCAAAGAAGTGGATTCCATCATCCGCGATCTGACAGATTCCGCGATCAAAATGGTGCGCCATCAGTCCATCGAAAAAAATCGTTTTCGTGCGGAAGAAATGGCAGAAGATCGTATTCTGGACGTGCTGATTCCTCCGGCGAAAAATAACTGGGGACAGGCAGAAAGCGCTCAGGAACCCTCAGCAACACGTCAGGCATTCCGCAAGAAACTGCGTGAAGGTCAGTTGGACGACAAGGAGATCGAGATCGATCTGGCTGCCGCCCCCGTTGGCGTAGAGATCATGGCACCTCCGGGCATGGAAGAGATGACTAATCAGCTACAGTCCATGTTCCAGAATCTGGCAGGACAGAAGCAGAAAGCCCGTAAGGTCAAAATCAAAGAGGCCTTCAAGCTGCTGATAGAAGAAGAGGCCGCCAAACTGGTGAACCCAGAAGAGCTGAAACAGCAGGCGATTGAAGCCGTTGAGCAGCACGGTATCGTGTTCATCGACGAGATCGACAAAATCTGTAAGCGTGGCGAAAGCTCCGGCCCGGATGTTTCTCGTGAAGGCGTTCAGCGCGACCTGCTGCCGCTGGTTGAAGGCTGCACGGTATCAACCAAGCACGGTATGGTCAAAACTGACCATATCCTGTTTATCGCGTCTGGCGCGTTCCAGGTTGCCAGCCCGTCCGATCTGATTCCAGAACTACAGGGACGTCTGCCGATTCGTGTGGAATTGCAGGCGCTGACGACGGAAGATTTCGAGCGCATCCTGACAGAACCCAGTGCTTCGCTGACTGAACAGTATAAAGCGCTGATGGCAACGGAAGGCGTGGATATTTCGTTCACCGCCGATGGTATCCGCCGCATTGCCGAAGCGGCCTGGCAGGTCAACGAAAGCACCGAGAATATCGGTGCACGCCGTTTACACACCGTAATGGAGCGTCTGATCGAAGATGTATCTTACGACGCCAGCGAAATGCACGGTCAAAGCGTTACCATTGATGCAGATTACGTACGTAATCATCTGGATGAATTAGTAGCAGATGAAGATCTGAGTCGATTTATCTTATAATCCGTTTTCGCGGATCGCACGATTAACGATAAAGTGGGAGGCGTTGGCCTCCCACTTTTGTTTCTGACGCCGCCATCACTGACTTTTTTTGTTTATAAACGGATGATTCACGCAATTGAATCGTCAATAAAAATTGAAGCACACCATGACCTTATCGACCCATAGCAGCAAAACCAAAGCCTGGCTGGATAGTCTGCGTCCAAAAACGTTGCCATTAGCTTTTGCATCCATCGTCACCGGCTCGGCGATTGCGAGTTGGCATAGCAGCTTTAAACCGGGCGTAGCATTACTGGCGTTGTTGACCGCCGGACTGCTGCAAATCCTCTCCAATCTGGCGAACGACTATGGGGATGCGGTAAAAGGTAGCGATACCGAGGAACGCATCGGGCCGTTGCGCGGCATCCAAACCGGTGCTATTACGCTGTCACAGCTGCGCAATGCGCTCATCGTGACCGTGGCGCTTACCATCATTTCCGGCGTTAGTCTGGTGATTCTGGCGTGTGAAAAGCCTGCGGATATCTTTGGCTTCCTGATTCTGGGGCTGCTAGCGATTTTTGCCGCGATCACCTATACCGTCGGCAACAAACCTTATGGCTATATCGGGCTTGGCGATATCTCGGTGTTGATCTTTTTCGGCTGGCTCAGCGTAGCAGGGTCGTATTATCTACAAACTGGCCATTTCGACAGCGTCGTGATGCTGCCTGCAACGGCCTGCGGCCTGCTGGCAACCGCGGTACTGAATATCAACAATTTGCGTGATATCGACAACGATCGTCTTAGTGGAAAAAACACGCTGGCGGTGCGTCTTGGGGCGGAAAAAGCACGCTTCTACCACACGATGTTGCTACTGCTGGCACCGGTTTGTCTTGGCTTGTTCGCAACGTTTTATCTGCACAGTCTGGCGGGCTGGCTGTTTATTCTGGCACTCCCGCTGCTGATTAAGCAGGCGCGCTATGTACTGCGTGAAACCAGCGCATTCAGTATGCGCCCGATGCTGGAAAAAACGGTGAAAGGCGCGCTGCTGACCAACATTCTGTTCGCCGTGGGTGTGATACTGAGTTAGTGCGGGTAAAGTGAGCGCGGGCAAGAAACGATGCGTATTTACTGATGCGCATCAAGTTAACATTTGATGATTTTGCCAACAGCCGCCAGAAAGGGATATACTCATGATCCCGGCGGCAACCTGACGTTAATCCTATGAAATACGATACTTCCGAGCTGTGCGATATCTACCACGAAGAGGTGAATGTTGTTGAGCCTCTGTTCTCCAACTTTGGCGGGCGTACCTCATTTGGTGGCAAAATCACCACGGTGAAATGTTTCGAGGATAACGGCCTGCTTTTCGATCTCCTTGAAGAAAACGGCCTTGGGCGCGTACTTCTGATCGATGGTGGGGGCTCAGTGCGCCGTGCGTTGATCAACGCGGAAATCGCCCGGTTGGCGACACAAAACGAGTGGGAAGGCATTGTCGTTTATGGCGCGGTGCGTCAGGTTGACGATTTAGCGGAACTGGATATTGGTATTCAGGCGATGGCAGCCATTCCGGTCGGTGCAGGCAGCGAAGGCATTGGCGAAAGCGATATCCGCGTCAACTTCGGCGGCGTAACCTTCTTCTCCGGCGACCATCTGTATGCCGATAATACAGGCATTATTCTGTCGGAAGACCCACTGGATATTGAATAATATCGTTGAATTTCCGCGCTTTCGTTGCGGTAACATCACCACAAAAAAGGGCGATATACGCCCTTTTTTATTTGGCTCAATCGCTAAGCCGTTCCGGCATCTGAGCCAGCAAGCCTGATTAGACTTCTTCCATTTTGCCTAACAGCGCGCGCAGGCGCTCTTGCCATACCACTTGCTCTTCTTTCAACTGCTCGTTCTCGCGCACCAGCGCTTCACGTGAACCCGCTGCCGCCTGAACATCCTGCGACAGTGTGTTGTTCTGTTCTTTCAGCTCTTCAATTTCCATTTGCAACAGCGTGATGGTATCAATCGCCTGCTGAACTTTCGCTTCCAGCTTTTCAAACACTTCAAATGACATTCTTCAAACCCCTTTTAATCGCAACAAGGCAAAGATCGGTTAACGCTGGCTTTCGGACTCTGTAACCAACACTCACGGTGTCGCGTCATCCGCCCACAAACATAATCCTGACCGTGGGACGGCTGGCAAGACAGACCATAGCGAAATTGTATGTAGCCAATGGCGCCCTGTCTAGCGTACATCCCCCACTACGCGAGTGTGGCAGCTTTTCTTACTTAACACTATCAGTACAAACTGAAAAACAGGCAGTACAAACTGAAAAACGGGCTGCGCAAATAGAAAAGCGAGTCGCACAGGCTGAAAACTACCCCATTCGCTTCCCCGTTACCCCTATTGTGTTAATAAATTTAACCTGAACGTTACTATTAACCGTGGACGAAAAACCACTGCGAGTCATTTTATAAGCGAATACGCTCATTTTTTTGACACACAACACACATTTCAATTTCGATATTTCTCGTTTTCGAGCATTAACGATAAATTCACATCATAAATACATTTAAAACAGGGGATGCCACCAACGGTATCCTTAGACCTACCACTCTGTACGTTACCCAGCAGGAAAAAAATATGAGCCAAGCAGAACGTTCAACGCTAAAAGGCCAGTGCATCGCCGAGTTTCTCGGCACTGGCCTGCTGATTTTCTTCGGTGTCGGCTGCGTCGCCGCATTAAAACTGGCGGGAGCCAGCTTCGGACAGTGGGAGATCAGCATCATTTGGGGTCTGGGGGTTGCGATGGCAATCTATCTGACCGCCGCCATTTCCGGCGCTCACCTCAACCCGGCCGTCACTATCGCCTTGTGGCTGTTTGCCTGCTTCGATGGACGCAAGGTTGTGCCTTACATTGTGGCGCAGATTGCAGGCGCATTTTGTGCCGCCGCACTGGTCTACGGTCTGTATTACAACCTGTTTGTGGATTTTGAACAAACTAACAATATGGTACGTGGCAGCACAGAAAGCCTGAATTTAGCGGGCATTTTCTCAACGTACCCGAACCCGCACATTTCCGTGATGCAGGCGCTTCTGGTTGAGACCGTCATCACCGCGATTCTGATGTGCCTGATTCTGGCGCTCACCGACGACGGTAACGGCATCCCACGCGGGCCGCTCGCTCCTCTGCTGATCGGTATTCTGATTGCCGTTATCGGTGCATCCATGGGGCCGCTGACCGGCTTCGCCCTTAACCCAGCGCGTGACTTTGGTCCTAAGCTGTTCGCTTTCCTGGCGGGCTGGGGCGACGTGGCCTTCACCGGCGCACGTGAAATTCCTTACTTCCTGGTTCCCATCTTCGGCCCCATTATCGGTGCCTGTCTGGGTGCCTTCGGTTATCGCGCACTGATTGGTCGTAACCTGCCATGCGATGTGTGTGAACCCGAGGCAGAAGCTACCACGCGTCGTGAAAGCCGTTAAACTTAACGCCACGACCATCCTATTTCACGGTTAATCATTACAGGATTGGATTTATGAACCCGGAAAAAAAATACATTGTTGCTATCGATCAGGGCACAACCAGTTCCCGTGCTGTCGTACTGGATCATGACGCCAATATCATTAGCGTGTCACAGCGTGAATTCACCCAGATCTATCCAAAAGCCGGCTGGGTAGAACATGACCCTATGGAAATTTGGGCGACACAAAGCTCGACGCTGGTCGAAGTGCTGGCTAAGGCCGATATCAGCGCAGATGAAGTCGCGGGTATTGGTATCACCAATCAGCGGGAAACCACCGTCGTCTGGGAAAAAGAGAGCGGGAAACCGATTTATAACGCGATCGTCTGGCAGTGTCGCCGTACCGCTGAAATTTGCGAGAAGCTGAAAAAAGACGGTATGGAAGAGTACGTTCGCAACACCACCGGACTGGTGGTCGACCCCTACTTTTCTGGTACCAAGGTAAAATGGATTCTGGACCACGTTGAAGGCTCCCGCGAACGCGCAAAACGTGGTGAATTACTGTTTGGTACGATTGATACCTGGCTGATTTGGAAAATGACGCAAGGGCGCGTTCATGTGACGGATTACACCAACGCCTCCCGCACCATGCTGTTTAACATTCATACGCTGGAATGGGATGCCCGCATGCTGGAAGCGCTGGATATTCCGCGCGAAATGCTGCCGGAAGTGCGCGCGTCTTCAGAAGTCTACGGTCAGACCAACATCGGCGGTAAAGGCGGCACGCGTATTCCTATCGCCGGTATCGCAGGTGACCAGCAGGCGGCGTTGTACGGCCAGCTTTGCGTCAATCCTGGGCAGGCGAAAAATACCTACGGTACTGGCTGTTTCTTGCTGATGAATACGGGTAAAGAAGCCGTGCAGTCCAAACATGGTTTGCTGACCACCATCGCCTGCGGCCCGCGCGGCGAGGTGAACTACGCGCTGGAAGGCTCTGTGTTTGTTGGCGGTGCCTCTATCCAATGGCTACGTGACGAGCTGAAACTGATCGGTGACTCTATGGATTCCGAGTACTTCGCAACGAAAGTGAAGGACACCAACGGCGTCTATGTCGTACCGGCCTTCACCGGCTTGGGTGCCCCTTATTGGGACCCGTATGCCCGTGGCGCGATCTTCGGCCTGACCCGTGGCGTGAATGCTAACCACATCATCCGCGCAACGCTGGAATCCATCGCCTTCCAAACGCGTGACGTGCTGGATGCGATGCAGGCAGATGCCGGTACGCGTCTGAAATCACTGCGTGTTGACGGTGGCGCCGTCGCCAACAACTTCCTGATGCAGTTCCAATCCGATATCCTCGGCACACTCGTGGAACGTCCAGAAGTGCGTGAATCCACCGCGCTGGGTGCTGCTTTCCTGGCTGGCCTTGCCACGGGCTTCTGGAACGATCTCGATGAAGTGAAGAGCAAAGCGACTATTGAGCGTGAATTCCGCCCTAGTATCGAAACGGTGGAGCGTAACGTGCGCTACAGCGGCTGGCAGAAAGCCGTTGCCCGCGCCCGTAACTGGGAAGAGCACGACGCCTAATTCCTCCTATCGGGCGCGTCTGTCGCGCCCGTTTTTTCCCCCTATCATTCAGCCTCCCTCTTCCCCCGTTGTGATAAAATCCTCGTCCACATCTCTTCCTTTCCCGATCGACAACAGACAGGTATTTATGAAACGTGAATTAGCCATCGAGTTCTCGCGCGTCACTGAAGCAGCCGCGCTGGCAGGCTATAAGTGGTTAGGTCGTGGCGACAAGAATGCCGCCGACAATGCCGCCGTACAGGCGATGCGAATCATGCTGAATCAGGTCAATATCAACGGTCAGATTGTCATCGGCGAAGGGGAAATCGACGAAGCGCCCATGCTGTTCATCGGTGAACAGGTTGGTACCGGCCTGGGCGATGCCGTTGATATCGCTGTCGATCCGATTGAAGGCACACGGATGACGGCAATGGGTCAGGCGAATGCGCTCGCTGTGCTGGCCGTCGGCGAAAAAGGCGCGTTTCTGCACGCACCAGACATGTACATGGAAAAGCTGATTGTCGGGCCTGAGGCCAAAGGGTCGATTGACCTCAACCTGCCGCTGACGGACAACCTGCGCAATATCGCGCTGAAGCTGGGTAAACCGCTCAGCCAGTTAACCGTCACTACGCTGGCTAAACCGCGCCATGATGCCTGCATCGCAGAAATGCAGCAGTTGGGCGTGAAAGTGTTCGCGATTCCAGACGGCGACGTAGCCGCATCCATCCTAACCTGCATGCCGGACAGCGAAGTTGACGTGTTGTACGGTATCGGCGGGGCACCAGAAGGCGTGATTTCGGCAGCGGTTATCCGTGCGCTCGATGGCGACATGCAAGGACGTTTGCTGGCTCGTCATGAAGTCAAAGGCGATAGCGCTGAAAACCGCCGCATCGGTGAAGACGAGCTGGCACGCTGTCGGCAAATGGGCATCGAAGCGGGTAATGTCCTCAAACTCGACGACATGGCACGCAACGACAACGTAATTTTCTCCGCAACGGGCATAACCAAAGGTGACTTACTGGATGGAATTGCGCGTAAAGGCAACATGGCAACCACGGAAACGCTGCTGATCCGCGGCAAATCCCGCACGATCCGCCGAATTAAATCGACGCACTATCTGGATCGTAAGGATCGTACGCTGCACGAATTCTTGCTGTAGCAGGCCACCGTCGCTAACTGATTGTTTCACAGTTGTTAATAAATGGCGTATCGTAGACGCACAACTTACATGCACAAATAGTGGCGTCGATACCCTAGATAATTCGAGTTGCAGGCAGGCGGCAATCGCGCGAGTCCCCAGGAGCTTACTCAAGTAAGTGACAGGGGTGAGTAAGAACAAATTGGCTTAGCCAATTTGAACGCCGCTTGCGGCGGCTCCCCAGGGCGAGGCTCAGAGATGAGCCGAGTATTGCCAACGCACATGCAGCTTGAAGTATGACGGGTACAACAGGAGCAGAAAAATATGGCTGAATGGGTGACAGGCAAAGTGATTCAGGTGGAAAACTGGACAGAAAGTCTGTTTAGCATTCGGGTGCATGCACCCGTCGATTCATTCACTGCCGGGCAATATGGCAAGTTGGCGCTGGAGATTGAGGGTGAAAAGGTGCAGCGCGCGTATTCCTACGTGAACGCACCCAGCGATCCTACGCTTGAGTTCTATCTGGTGACGGTGCCGGAAGGCAAACTGAGTCCTCATTTACATGCCATGCAACCCGGTTCGGAAGTCATGATCGTCAAAGAGGCTGCTGGCTTTTTCGTGCTGGAAGAGATTCCTGACTGTGAAACGCTGTGGATGCTGGCAACAGGGACGGGGATCGGCCCCTATTTGTCCATCCTTCAGGAAGGCAAGGGGCTGGAACGCTTTAAGAACATCGTGCTGGTTCACGCCGCCCGGTTCTCACGCGATCTGAGCTATCTGCCGCTGATGCAGCAATTACAGCAGCGCTACCATGGTAAGCTGCATATTCAAACGGTGGTTAGCCGGGAAGAGGAAGCAGGTTCGCTGACAGGACGTATTCCTACGTTGATCAGCAACGGTACGCTGGAAGCCGCAGTAGGCTTGCCGATGGATACCGCTACCAGCCATGTCATGCTGTGCGGTAACCCGCAGATGGTGCGTGATACTCAACTGTTGCTGAAAGAAGAGCGGAACATGACCAAACACCTGCGCCGCAGACCCGGTCATATGACTGCCGAAAACTATTGGTAAACAGCCAGTTGTTCTAATTAGCGGCGGAAGCGAAATGGTTCCGCCTCTGCTCCAAACCGATTTTCTCCTTTTGTCCCCAGAAAAACACCGCAGTCGAGCAATGTCATCACGACAATCAGGATCGGCAAGAAGCGACCAATGCCCCACTGCCAGATGGCGGAGAACATATACCAATTCCCTGAAGCCAATACCCACGCCACCACTAGCAACAGCGCCCACCAGCCACTTTTGTTACGGTCATGCAGCCGTTTCACCATCATCGCCGCCGTCGGCCACAACAAGGCCACTAAACCAAACGCCGTCAATTGCGTGTCCAGCCAGCGTTGACCAGAAAGCGTAAACAATACCGCCATCAGCGCCACCCAAATACCCATCCAGAGCCAGAAATCACGACGACCAATACGACCTTTAAACGAGAAGCACCATTGCTGTAATGTCATTAACGATAACGCCCTGAATTGTTAGCCTGTCTGGCCGAATAAATCTGTTTTAATTGTGGGTGATTTTACCTCAACCGAGGTGTTTACCTGCAATATTTACGCGATTTTTGGCCGTCATGTCCTATTTTTTGACAAGCTGATGTGATTTCAGGCGACCACCGACTATTTTTGACAATGACGTACAAATGCCGCTTTAATCGAACGTATTCCGCCGTTATCGGCCTGCATATTTTCTGAAATGGCTGACCTAAATCCCTATGACACGAAAACGCATCGCTTCACTGTTGGTTTTATCATCCCTGGTGCTGTACCAGACTCACGCGGGAGCCGATCCGACGTTTCCGCCCAAAACCTCATCCAATGCGCCGTACCTACTAGCCGGTGCGCCAACCTTCGATCAAACCATCACACAGTTCCGTTCTCGCTACAACCTGAGCAACCCAACGCTGCCGATCGGCGAATTTCGGGTGGTCGATACCGGTAATATCACCAGCATGTTGACGCGGGCTGCCAGCCGAATCAACGACTACCTCTATGCCTCAACCGCATTGGAGAAAGGCACAGGGAAAATCAAAACGCTGCAAATCACCCTGCTACCGCAGCCACAGAGCGAACAAGAAACAACGGTGCGCCGTAAACAGGCCATCGACTATATGGCTGCACTGGCACGCACGTTCGCCCCTTCGCTGACGGAAGAACAAAGTATGAAAAAGGTCACTGAATTGCTGGAAAAGGGCAAAGGGCAGCGCTTTTATCAGCAAACGGAGGGAGCTTTGCGTTATGTGGTTGCAGATGACGGCGAAAAAGGGCTAACTTTTGCTGTTGAACCGATTAAGCTAACGCTATCTGAACCGTGATCAACACGGTAATTCATGACGAAAAACAGAGCCACGGTCACATTTCGTCTCTATACTGTGGGCAAGTTATATTGCCTGACGGCAGTAAAATTTATGCATCGGTTCATTAATACATTGATTTATTAACATATTGATTCATTCGCGATTCCGGCTGGAGGAAAAAAGATGCGACATCCATTAGTTATGGGTAACTGGAAGCTGAACGGCAGCACAAACATGGTCAACGAACTGATCGCGGGCCTGCGTAAAGAGCTCAGCACCGTTGACGGTTGTGGCGTAGCCATTGCCCCCCCTGCTATCTACCTCGATCAAGCTAATCACCAACTGGCAGGCAGCCGCATTGCACTGGGCGCGCAGAACGTTGACGTGAATCTTTCTGGTGCTTTCACCGGTGAAACCTCTGCTGAAATGCTGAAAGATATCGGTGCGAAATACATCATCATCGGCCACTCTGAGCGCCGTACCTACCACAAAGAAAGCGATGAATTCATTGCCAAGAAATTTGGCGTGCTGAAGGACGCAGGCCTGATTCCAGTGCTGTGCATTGGCGAAACTGAAGCAGAAAACGAAGCAGGCCAGACGGAAGCCGTCTGCGCACGTCAACTGGATGCCGTGTTGAATACGCTGGGCGCGAAAGCGTTTGAAAACACCGTGGTAGCCTACGAGCCAGTATGGGCTATCGGTACCGGCAAATCTGCAACCCCAGCACAGGCTCAGGCCGTTCACAAATTCATCCGTGACCACATTGCCAAGCAAGATGCTGCCGTTGCCGAACAAGTGATCATCCAGTACGGTGGTTCGGTTAATGCGGCGAATGCGGCAGAGCTGTTTACCCAACCGGACATCGACGGTGCGCTGGTTGGCGGTGCTTCACTGAAAGCCGACGCCTTTGCCGTTATCGTGAAAGCCGCAGCCGACGCTAAACGCGGCTAAGCTTTATCGAAAATGGGCGGCCAAAGGTTCGTCCGATCAAAAAGCCGGTTCACGCTATTGCGCCAACCGGCTTTTTTATAACGGACATCCCTCCCTGTCCGCCACACTTCTTTTAAGCCGTCAGTTAGCTGCTCAACCGTTACTTCGCCGCAGGAATTTGCTGCGTAATGCAGTGAATATTTCCCCCGCCCAGCAGGATTTCCCGCGCAGGCACGCCGCTAATCAAGTAGCCAGGGAACATCTGTTGCAGCAGATCGCGTGCAACGTCATCCGTCTTTTCATCCAGCAGTGGGAAAACAATCTGCTGGTTGCTGATCAGGAAATTCACATAAGACCCCGCCAGACGAGCACCGGCAAGGCGCTCAATCGCATCGCCGCTGTCCACGCCCTGCGCTTCCTCGATAGTCGCATGGAGCGGGCCGGGAGCAGGTAGTTTCCAGATTTTCAGCTCACGTCCTTTTGCATCCCGCGCGGCCGACAGTACCTCATAGGCCGCGACAGAGCGTGCATACTGCGGATCGTTTTCATCATCCGTCCAGTGCAGCGCCACTTCACCGGGACGCACGAAACAACACATGTTATCGATATGCCCGTCGGTTTCGTCGTTGTACACGCCCTCTTCCAGCCAGATAATCGTCGAGATGCTGAGGTAATCACGCATCAGCTGTTCGATTTCTGCCTTACTCAGATGCGGATTACGGTTCGGATTGAGCAAGCATTCCGCTGTGGTCAGCAATGTGCCTTCACCATCGACATGGATCGAGCCGCCTTCCAGAATCAGCGGCGCGGCATAGCGTGCGGCCTGATGATAGTCCAGCACCTGTGCCGCGACTTTCTCATCCTGACGCCAGTCTTCATACAGACCGCCCAGTTCACCGCCCCAGGCATTGAACTGCCAGTCGATACCCCGACGTTCGCCCGTCTGATTCAGCACGATAGTGGGTCCAGTGTCGCGCATCCATGCATCGTCGCTTTCCATTTCCACCAGCGTAACATTCACCGGCATCACTTGTTGCGCATCCGCCCTGTAACGCGCAGGCACACCCATGATAACAGGCGTGTTTTGGGCGATGGCTTCCGCCACGCGCGCGAACGTTTTTTGCGCCGGAATACCCTGCTCGCGCCAGTTATCGGTGCGATATGGCCAGATCATCCACACGGCATCATGCGATGCCCACTCGGCGGGCATCGCAAAACCATCCTGATGCGGCGTGGTAAGATGAGGAGTAGCTAGCTGTGACATCACTTATCTCCGGGTCTTGCCGTCAGAGGTGGCAATGGTGCCGTACATTTCCGGGCGACGGTCGCGGAACAGGCCCCATGACGCACGCTGCGCGGCAATCGCGTCTAAATCAAATTCATGCACCAGAATAGCTTCATCTGTCTTATTGGCCTGTGCCAACAGCGCCCCCGTTTGATCGGCAATGAAAGAAGAACCGTAGAACGTCATTTCCAGACCGTCGATATATTTGCTGGCTTCCGTACCGATGCGGTTGGATGCGATCACCGGCACCAGATTTGCGGCGGCGTGCCCTTGCTGAACGCGAGTCCAGTGCGGCTGGCTGTCGATGTCTGGGTAGGCGGGCTCGGAACCAATGGCGGTCGGATAGAAAATCAGCTCTGCGCCCTGCAATGCCAGGCTACGTGCGGTTTCTGGGAACCACTGGTCCCAGCAAATACCCACACCGATTTTCGCGTAGCGTGTCTGCCAAACTTTAAAGCCCGTGTCGCCCGGAATGAAGAATTGCTTTTCCTGATACGCCGGGCCGTTCGGAATGTGTGTTTTGCGATAAACGTCCAACACGGAACCATCTGCGTCAATCATCACCAGCGAGTTGTAATAGGCGTTATTAGCACGCTCAAAGAAGCTCAACGGCAACACCACATTCAGCTCCGCCGCCAGTGCGGAGAAGTGCTTAATCAGCGGGCTGGTTTCCAGCTCCTGCGCCAGCGCATAGTGCTCTGGGCTCTGATCGATACAAAAATACGGTGCGGCAAACAGTTCCTGAATCAGGATAACCTGCGCGCCCTTTGCCTGCGCTTGTCGCACCAGCTTTTCAGCGTTTTCGATATTCTTGGGCAGATCCCAGGAACACGCCATTTGTGTTGCGGCAACGGTAACTTTTTTCATGCGAAAACCTCAATAATAACGATATATACCCGCTCTTTCTCATCAGCAAGTATCGGCAATAAGTGTTTCTCTCGGCCACGATTATGCATCGACGCTAACCAGCGCGGCCTTAACGAGTGTCTACTCTAAATAATTCAAGTTTCAGGCAGGCGGCAAGAGAAGGACAAATTCGTCAGGAACGAATTTGACCAGCCAAAGGCTGGCCTCCGGTGAGAGACAGGATGTCTCTCATTTCATCCCGATGAGCTTACTCAAGTAAGTGATTCGGGTGAGTGAACGCAGCCAACGTACATGCAACTTGAAGTATGACGAGTATAGGCCAACACACCTGCGCATGCCCAATAGGTGTATCCCGTTAAGATATTGACCGAGAATGACATGTGTATTATGCCAGTTAATGGCAGCACTTCACTATGCTGAAGAATGATCTTACCCACGTAAATCGGACACAGACTTATTAGCGCCAAGATGCGCCATCAACGTTAAAAAAACCCAAAAAAAAGCCCTCCATCATGGAGGGCAAAAAGACAGGGATGGTGTCTATGGCAAGGAAAAACAGGGTGTGTACCTACTACACATTTGCTACTCGGACTGCACTACGCTTACAGACTACTTACTACACTACTACTCGGGATTCTCTGTCTCAGTATCGCTTGTGGTGCCTGGTGATGGCGCGGCCATCTGGTTAAACATGGATATCTGCTGCTGCATCTCTTTCATTCGTTGCTTATGCTTCAGCTCTAAAATGTCTTTCTGTGCTGGCGTCAGCAGGTTATACATTTGGTTGCGCACTCGGGTCATCTGAATCTGACGCTCAATCTGCACACTCATCATTCGGGTTATCTGCGTTCGCACCGCCGCTTCATCAAACGTTTCTGCGGTCACCAACTGATGCATGGCTTTAATATCTTCGATGTTAAACGCCGGTTTGTCCTGACGACTCTGGTGCATCAAATCACGCATTTGCTGACGCTGTTGCTCAGTCAACCTCACGCCATCGAACATACCTTGCTGGCTGGATACGCCTTTCGTGGCGGAATCATCAATATGCCAGCCGCTGCTCACCGGAGCATCTCCACTCTTCTCTGCTGCAAAGGCGGTAAAAGTGCCTAACATAAGCAGTGAAGCAAGAGATAAGGTTGCGAACTGTTGCATCAATAACTCTCCAGAGCGGTACGTCATTTTGTGAATCAATGAGCATGAGTCTACGCATCTTGCTGCAAACATGCGTCAGAGGATGTAAAACTACGTAAAGTCATGGAATAGCGCTAATCTATGTCGTATTTTGCCCTTGGAGGTAGAGAAAACATGAATAAAATTCTGCTGGTTGATGACGATAAAGAGCTGACCGCTTTATTGAAAGAGTTGCTCGAAATGGAAGGTTTTAACGTCGTTGTCGCCTACGACGGCGAGCAGGCGTTACAGATAATAGATAACACCATTGACCTGTTATTACTGGATGTAATGATGCCGAAGAAAAACGGTATCGATACATTAAAAGAACTACGACAGCAGCATCAAACGCCGGTCATCATGTTGACCGCCCGCGGCAGTGAGTTAGATCGCGTTCTTGGCCTGGAGCTGGGTGCGGATGACTATCTGCCGAAACCCTTTAACGATAGGGAACTGGTGGCACGAA
Source organism: Pectobacterium punjabense (assembly GCF_012427845.1). NCBI lineage: Bacteria > Pseudomonadati > Pseudomonadota > Gammaproteobacteria > Enterobacterales > Pectobacteriaceae > Pectobacterium > Pectobacterium punjabense. The sequence continues at coordinate 155,857 of NZ_CP038498.1, read as the reverse complement.
TTCGCGCGATTCTCCGCCGTTCCAACTGGACCGATCAACAGCAGGCGGGTGATAACAGCGCGCCAACGCTGGAAGTCGATGGCCTGCGTCTGAATCCCGGACGGCAGGAAGCCAGCTTTGACGATGTTGTACTGGATTTGACAGGCACCGAATTCACGCTGCTCTATCTGCTGGCGCAGCGGTTAGGACAGGTGGTTTCCCGCGAGCATTTAAGTCAGGAAGTTCTGGGGAAACGGCTGACGCCGTTTGACCGTGCGATCGATATGCATATCTCGAACCTGCGGCGTAAATTGCCAGAGCGTAAAGACAGTTTGCCCTGGTTTAAAACGCTGCGTGGACGAGGCTATTTGATGGTATCGGCTGCATGATCAATAGTTTGACCGCCCGTATCTTTGCCATTTTTTGGTTAACGCTGGCGCTGGTACTCATGCTGGTTCTGATGGTGCCCAAGCTGGACTCGCGCCAGCTTACCGCCCTGCTGGAAAACGAGCAGCGGCAGGGCATCATGCTGGAACAGCACATTGAAGCAGACCTCGCCAACACCCCTGCCAACGATCTGCGCTGGTGGCTACGACTGTTCTGGGTGTTGGAGAAGTGGGCTCCACCGGGGCAGCGCCTTTTTCTGGTCACCAGCGAAGGCCGGATCTTTGGCGCAGAGAAGCATGAAACTCCGATCGTGCGTAATTTTATCGGGTTGTCGGATAACGCCGATCATCCACAAAAGAAAAATTACGGCCGCATTGAGCTTCTCGGTCCTTTTGCGATCCGCGATGGTGATGACAACTACCAGCTTTATCTGATTCGTCCTGCCAGCAGCCCGCAGTCCGATTTCATTAGCCTGTTGTTTGACCGTCCTTTGCTGCTACTGATCTTCACCATGTTAATCAGTTCACCGCTCTTGCTTTGGCTCGCCTGGAGCCTGGCGAAACCCGCGCGTAAGCTCAAGCACGCCGCCGATGAAGTCGCCAAAGGTAATTTACGTCAGCATCCTGAATTGGAATCTGGCCCGCAGGAGTTTCAGGCGACGGGCGTCAGCTTTAACCAAATGGTCAGTGCGCTGGAACGGATGGTGACCGCACAGCAACGTCTGCTGTCTGATATCTCGCACGAACTGCGGACGCCGCTGACGCGCTTGCAGTTGGCAACGGCGCTACTGCGTCGGCGTCAGGGAGAAGGCAATGAACTGAACCGCATCGAGACGGAAACCCAGCGGCTCGACAGCATGATTAACGACCTGCTGGTGCTGTCGCGCAATCAGCACAAGAATGAACTGACCCGCGAGTTCCTGCATGCTGATGAACTGTGGGGCAATGTGCTAGACGATGCAGCTTTTGAAGCCGAGCAGATGGGTAAAACGCTGGAAGTCCCTTACCCTCCAGGCCCCTGGACGCTCTTCGGTAACCCGGCCTCGCTCGACAGTGCGCTGGAGAATATCGTGCGCAACGCGCTGCGTTATTCTCACAACCACATCGAAGTGGCTTTTTCGGTGGATAATCAGGGCATCACCATCAAAGTGGATGATGACGGCCCCGGCGTTAGCCCGGAAGATCGTGAACAGATTTTCCGCCCCTTCTACCGTACCGATGAAGCGCGTGACCGCGAATCTGGCGGTAGCGGTTTGGGGCTCGCTATTGTGGAAACCGCGATTACGCAGCACAAAGGGTGGGTAAAAGCGGAAGACAGCCCACTGGGTGGGTTGCGCTTAATCATCTGGCTACCGTTGCATCAACGGTAGGCTAGGTAGACCTGTCCTGACGCATTGGTTTTCTCTCAATGCGTCAGGACACTCCAGTAAGCCAGTAAAGCCCATCCTATTTAGGACTCGTGTCGCAGAAAAATTTTGTCGAACCATCAGGCTACTGAGTGCATTCCCCAAATGAAAGTTCCTCCCACTTCTGCTGTATGTATTTTCTGAAACTAATCATCAACGGGGATTGATATTCCCTATACCTCCATACCAGATAAGTGTCTAATGTCGGTATTTTCCAGTCAGGAAGGACCATTTTTAATTTCCCAGAATTAAGGTAGTCCCTAATAAACCAATACGGAGAAGCAACACAAATACCTTTCCCCTCTAAAGCCAGATTGACTATCGCTGCCACATTATTTGAAATTAATCTCGCATTGATATTTATGGTTTTCTGAATATTTTCGTCTTCCTTCATAAAGGTTAATTCTGCCAACGATGGATGGTTTAACATCAAAACACCATGGTTATTAAGATCGTGAGGATCGGTAACTTCATCGTTTTCATTCAAATAATCAGGCGATGCACACATAACAAGAGGCATAGGTGTCAATTTACAATGGACTAAATCTGGACTATTCATGAACCCACTTTTCAACACCAGATCATCAAACTCAGGAGAACTCACTGACAAATCACTTCGCTCCCTTGAAAATAAATCAACACAAACTTCTTTGTGCTCATTTATATAATCAAATATCCATTGATTCGCAATATTTTCACACATAACATTCGGTGCAGAGAACCTAATTTTTCCACGAATCACCCCTGTATCATCACCAATTTCAGATAGCAGAGAATAAATAGACGATACGATAGATTTCGCTTTTTTATACGTAGAATGACCAGAATTCGTCATCTCAATCCCACGAGAACTTCTTCGAAGCAACGTGGAGCCCAGGAGCGACTCTGTTTTTGCAATTGATTTACTGATCGTTGATACACTCGTGCCAAGTTTTGTTGCTGCCAGCGACAAACTCCCACATTCAACAACCGTATAAAAAATGACCCAATCATTTACTAGTTTATTTTTATAAATCATAATAATAACCCTGGTTATTTATAATCATGAATTAAATTTGCATTTTCAAAAAACTATCACTTTTCATTCATTACAAATGCACAAAAACCAATATCCCCTTACTCATTAAACACTTAATATACACACGTAAATTTTCTGTGAGATGATTCTCCACCTTCTATGGTTAATATATAGTTACGTCAGTTATCGATGATGGCGAAATTAATGCAACCATATTTCAGAAGGGAGTTCGCCATAGGCGATGGGGTGGATTATTTCCGTTTCCGATCACGTTTTATTAATGCACTCATAGGTACCTACACTGATATCACTCATCCTCACTCTTTAGCCATCTACCTCTTATTAAAACACACTCCTTTTCCATCTGATAGTCTGCTGGCAATATTTCATCTAAAAACACTTAATTATATTCACCACAATACCCGGAAAGCCTTTTATTGCTCATCCCGATTCAGGGTCGGTATATTTATTGATAAGTGACGAAAAATCATCTCAGAAATAACAGCCCCCAATGCGCCACGCCACTCAATTTTATCGGTCAATGGGGGCTATAAAGCGGGCTAATTGGCCAACGTCAACGTCAATACCGATTCGCTGCGTTGCGGGCTGCTGACGTGGGCCTCCTGTTCTGCCAGTATCGGTTGTACTTCCAAGCGTGCAGTCAAGGCCTTCCCCTCGACGAGCCTCCCTTGAACCACTGGCACCAGTTGCTGTCCGGGGGTCAACATCATCGCCTGACCACCATTATCCCCCCATTCCCCCGTTGACGTCAGTGTTCGCAGTTCCACAGCTTTTCCATCCAACTGTACATCCAACAAGCGTAGGCGGGTAACCCCGTGTCCACCGTAACGCAGCCCTCCCTGTTCACTACCTTCTCCCTGAATCAGTAATTTCATGGTTCGGGTGTGCGGACAAGCCACGTTAAGCATCAGTGAACGCGTACCAGGAGACACCGAGCCCCTCGCAACATCCTGCAACTGCCAACGTGACATGATGCCGTAATCAACCACTGGATTACTAGCTGACAGGGTACAGCGAGTATTAGGTTGCCACTCAGGCATCACGCCACCTTCAGTAACAGGGGGGGAAATAAGGTCGGTAGCATTGGCACAGGCTGCGCTCATCAACAGCGCAAGCGCCCATCGCCCACAAAACATATTCATATCATTCTCCTTATCGACAGGTTGCCGTTGCATTTTCATAGAAGCCCGATGTGTCCACCTTCTCCGGCAAGTCAAGTTTCATGCTGCACACGGTTTTGCCCGAGCTTTGCACCGCCAACACCATGCCGGGAGTAGCATCTGGCACAAAAACCGACCCATCTTCACCCACTACCGTCACCAGGCTGTCGGAACCATCAAACACGCTAGCGCCAGCCGGAATGCGTTTATCATCCGCCATCACCGCGTCAACTAGCACACGACGCGTGCGTATTACATCAAAATCTACCCGGCCAATGGCACCCCGTGCCATTTCCGTTTCTTGCCAGGCATTGCTGACATCAACATTCTTGTCCAGACTGCGGGTGTCGATTTGAATGCCTGAACGACGGTAGCCATTCAGCGTTGGGAGGACGGCATATCCCCATCGGTTAGTCCACACCGGCCCTCCTGGTGTATCCAACCGCACGCCTGACTCTTTCCCCACCCGAGCAATACCAAAAGTATCTGCCACACGATAAGGGGATAGTGTCACGCCGTCCTTATGAAGCACTGCGGCACCGCTGGCGCGTGCTGACCAACTGGTATAGTTATCACTGCTATGGCTAAGGCTGGCACTGAGCTGACTAACAGGCGTCACGAAATCCACATTACCGCTGGCAGAAGTATGATGATTACGCAGATCGCGATCGGTAGAAATGCTCCAGCCACGGTCCTGACTGGTACGGTCACTGTAACGTACACCTGTACGAGCACTGCGTTTAGCCGTGTTCAGGTAGCTACTGATATTACGCCCCTCACCCAGCGGCATGCTGAACGAGACGTACAATCGATTATCCGCTTTACCGCTGAGCGTACCCGTATTGCGTTCAAGACTCGCGCCCAGATAGGCGCGACCAAACTGACGACTCCAACTGCCACGCAGATAATCAGTGTTGTTACCAGCAAAAGTCGTGCTACGCGCCCATGACAGGGAAAAACTGCCAAGTACATCTTCCGACCAGTGAATACCGCTCCCCCACTGATAGCGACTGCGGCTTTGGCTATTCGGGTTGTTGAGAGAACGCCGTTGCAGTGCATCGCTCAGTTCACGGTATTTGGCCGTCTGTTGACTCCCATTCACGCTAACGCCGAGGCGTTCGTTCAGGCTGTGGCCAAGCATTGCTGACAGTAACGTACCCGTATTACTGTGCTCCACATCCTGAGCCAGCGTACCTTGAAGACTAAGGCGAGTCGGATCAAACAATTGGGTTTCCACACTCATGGAACCCGCGCGGTAAGGGGATGATCCTAAGACACCTGCATTAAGGCTTGTGAAGGGGGTGAGCTGCCAGCCAGAAGCAATCGTTCCCAGCACGGGGGATTCGCTGCCCTGCTGTTCAAGGCGACCAGCACCAAACGACAGTCCTGGTGTAATCAAAGGCGCACGCGCCAACAGCGTCGCCGCAGGGACGATAAATTGTCGCGCCTGACCGTTAGTGCCCGTCAGTGTGACGACCAGATCGGAGCGTACATTGAGCAGTGAAAAACCTTGTAGCCGGAAAGGCCCCGCTGGCACGGCAGCGCTGTAAATCAGCACGCCAGACTGGCGAACTTCGACAACGGATGGCGTCTCAGTCACCCCCTCAACCAAGCCAGCACCTCCCTGCCCTGATGTCAGTGCCGATTCCGGGAACATTTGGAACCCTCGCACTTGACCAGCACCAAACAAAGAGCTGGATAGGCTGACCTGCCCAACCTGTAGTACCTTTTTAAGGCCAACAAAGCTACGCTGAGCGTAGGCAGCCTGGTGGTTAATACGCTCCTGCCCATTAAAGCGGGTAAACGTCTGGCGACTGCGAACCAGCCAATCGCCAGCATTAAACCCCGCTTCGGTACCGATTTGGCTGAAATCGACGCCTCCCGCGCCGCCAGACGAGCTCATATACATAGCATCATAGTTGAGCATGCCCGCCACACCGCCATGTTGCCAGTTTCCCTGCTCAGTGCTTGATGCACTACGCGCTTCCGGTGGGACGAACAGATAAACTTTACCCTCGCCCGGTTCAACCTGTATGTCAGTTTGAGGCCAGGCCTGGCGCAGGTCGAAGCAGGCCGCACTATCCGCATACCCAGGTGGCGATACCAGTTGAGCCTGATTCTGAAAGGCGCGATCGGCGCATAATGTCCCTTTTTCATCAAAACGCACCTTAATGCGTCCACGATTATCGCCGTTTACCGCCAGCAACACGGTGGACTCACCTGGCATAAAACGCGGTGCGTGGCTAAATAGCCTGGCAATGCTAGGGTCAATACCACGGTCACCCAAAACACTCTCATCAAAAATGAGACTATCATCATTGGCGTTATCAGTCGCTGCGCCAGCCACACCCACACAACTGGCACAGCCAAAAGCGATTAACAACGAAAGACGGCAACGCCGCGATGGAAGCTTGGTGTACGGTTCATGTGACACATCGCCCCCTTACGGCACCAGAGGCGCTTCATAGCTATCGACAGTAAAACCCCACGTCGTAGCAGGTGAGATCTGGACTCGGTTTGCTACGCCACTGGTTTGCTTTACCTCGCTGGTCAGTGTCAGTTGCTGTCCCGGCAGGATATAAGCATGCGGCAGCATCCAGTTCGAGCGGTTTGGCAATGTCGTAACGCCCACACCAAGGCGAACAACATAAGGTGATGGGTTATGGACGCTCAGTTTTCCTTCCTTGAGAGACCACACAAGGCGTTTCCAGGGAGCCTCATCACGGGCAAGGCCAGCAGGGCGAATGATGACTGGCAGGTTCTGTCGCACGGTCATACGCACGACGTTGCCGTCTTTTTCCTGAGGAGGTACACCTTCAAATATCACGCGTTTAAGACGTTCGGTTTTAAGTGGTGTTTTCGTCGTCAGCATGAAACGCACACGCTGGGTTTTGCCAGATTCGACACGAGCAGCCGGTGGGGTGATGATGAGTAATTTTTCCTGGTCGTGCTCAATATCCTGCAACGTCGTTAGCAGCAATACGGGAAAGGCATCCGTATTTTTCAGGTTGATGGCACCTTCACCATCACTTCCCTCTACGATAACAACTGAAGATTCGGGCAGCATGCCCGTTGCATGAGCGTTGACGGATAGCAACCACAGCGCGGCAAGCGAAGCCACACAAAAAGTAGAAAAACGCATACGAAACACCTTCGGTCTCTAAAAATAAAAGAAACAGGAATTGGTCAGAGAAAACCAGAAAAGACTGGGCACGGAGCCCAGTCGGCAGCGGAGAAAAACATTACAGGTAATGCAGTTCCAGCGTGGTCAGCCCGTCCAGTTTGACGGGTTTGGAGAGGTTAAGCTCGGAGGTTTTGGTGATATAAGCCTGTACGCCCAGTTTACCGGCAACCGTTTTGAAAGCGACCGGCGTTTTCCCGCCTTTTTCTGCCCAGGTTAGCTGATGGCTTTTAGAAGTGTAATTAAGCAAGGAGCCATTATCAAATGTCGCACTGCCCCAGTTGTCAGACGCATTTTTGCGTACCAGCAATGAAGCACTGCCACCATCAACGGTGTAGGAGCCCGGAACAAACCGAATGCCGTATCCCCCGATATTCTTGCCGTCATCAGATTTTCCTAACCCTGCGACATTCACAGAAGGCATATCAAAGAGCTTGCCCAGAAAAGGGGCATAGCCACCAGCAGATTTTTTTGCATCGGTGACCGTATCGGCCTTGGTGCCGATAGCATTCACCGCAACTTTCGCAGGAGCATCACACGTTATGGAAAAATCGACCTGTTTTTCCGCTAACACCGTAAAGGTGTCACTTTTCAACGACGCTGGCGGAATAACACCATAATCGATGGTACCGCCACCGGCCAGAGTGGGCTTGCAGGCCGTCGGCGTGATGGTGCCAATGACTCTGACATCAATACTTTCAGCCATCACGCTGGTTGATGTCGCGGCTAAAACCGCCAGTGCACAGGCCGTTTTTGTTACTGTATTCATCATCATCATAATAACCTCTTCGTTTTTTATAGATTAATAACGTCAACAGGAATGAATCCTGCCAGACAGATAACTGCGAGAATAAACATCATCAACAACCGCATTATTTTATTTTTACATCACCCCCTTAATTCAATTGAGTAGCACCCAGGAAATCACAATCAATTAATCAATACAGGTGCCAATAAAAAACCAGTGAAGTGATCATCTTCAAAAAGCAGTCAGGAATATTAAAAATAATAAAAAAACAAACCTTTCCAAATTAGAAAATAAATAAAAATATATCTCCGCAGTTTATTACGGAAAAAACATTACAGGTAATGCAGTTCCAGCGTGGTCAGGCCATCAAGCTTGACGGGTTTGGAGAGGTCAAGCTCAGAGGTTTTGTTGATGTAGGCCTGGACATCCAGCTTGCCAACGAGAGTGGTGAAAGCGATAGGATCAGTTGTGCCAGGTTTAAACCAACTGGATATCACTGGCACTGTGTAATAGAAATAAGATTTGCCGTATTTAGTCCATTTGTCACCTGAATTTAAACCTTGAATCCCATAATCAACCGATTTGCCATCCGCACTAACATTTGTCATTGCAATGGCATATCCGCCTATTTTTTTATTACCATCCAGACCCAGCCCAACAACGTAGTCTGCAACATCACCGCCAATATTGTCAGGTCGATAGGAAGCGCCACCTTTATTGTCATCTCCCCGTCCAGCCACGGTGTTAGGGCGGCCGTTAATCGCTTTCAATGCAACTTTTGCCGGCGCATCACAGGTGATAGCAAAGTCCACACTCTTAATACCGAGTTGATTAAGTGAATCTTTCTTTAACGACGCTGGCGAAATAACACCATAGTCAATCGTACCCCCACCGGACAGGGTAGGCTTGCAGGCTGTCGGCGTGATGGTGCCAATGACTCTGACATCAATACTTTCAGCCATCACGCTGGTTGATGTCGCGGCTAAAACCGCCAGTGCACAGGCCGTTTTTGTTACTGTATTCATCATCATCATAATAACCTCTTCATGTTTATTAATTAAAAGAACCAGCAGAAATTTACCTGCCAAGAAGAAACGTTAAAAGAAATAAACTTTTTAAAATTGAAAAATGTAAAAATATCCAGAATATATCTCTGCGGTTTATGGTGCAGAAAGACGCATACGGAACACCCTTGGTCTCTAAAAATAAAAGAGACGCGTATTAGTCATAAAAAACTGGGCACAGATCCCAATCGACAGCAGAGAAAAACATTACAGGTAATGCAGTTCCAGCGTGGTCAGGCCATCCAGCTTGACGGGTTTGGAAAGGTCAAGATCGGAGGTTTTGGTGATATAAGCCTGCACGCCCAGTTTACCGGCCACCGTTTTGAAAGCGACCGGCGTTTTCCCACCTTTTTCTGCCCAGGTTAGCTGCTGGAGTTTAGAATACACACCAAACAAGGAGCCATTATCGTGTACTAAGCTGTCCCACTCATCAGACGCCTTCTGGCGCACCAGTAATGAAGCACTGCCACCATCAACAGTATAGGAATCCGGTACAAACCGAATGCCATATCCCCCGATATTCTTGCCGTCATCAGATTTCCCTAACCCTGTGACATTTACAGAAGGCATATCAAAGAGCTTGCCCCTAAAGGGATCATAGCCACCAGCAGCTTTGTTTGTATCTGTGACTGTATCGGCCTTCGTACCGATAGCATTCACCGCGACTTTCGCAGGGGCATCACACGTTATGGAAAAATCGACCTGTTTTTCCGCTAACACCGTAAAGGTGTCCTTTTTCAACGATGCTGGCGGAATAACGCCATAATCGATGGTACCGCCACCGGCCAGGATGGGCTTGCAGGCCGTCGGCGTGATGGTGCCAATGACTCTGACATCAATACTTTCAGCCATCACGCTGGTTGATGTCGCGGCCAAAACCGCCAGTGCACAAGCGGTTTTTGTTACTGTATTCATCATCATCATAACCTCTTCGTTTTTTATAGATTAACAACGTCGGCAGGAATGACTCTGCCAGACAGGTAACTGCGAGAATAAAACTCACAGAATGATTAAATTAATGAAAAAAATAATTTCCAGACAACACCGCCACCGTGAGGCGAACAAAAATAAGAAATAAAAACAGCGCCATTTCACCAGATTTCAACCGGCCATGTCGGCCATGTAATTAATAAAAAACCGTAAAATACGTACTTTAACAAATGAAAAAATAGCAACTGGAATAAATAAATTTCACAAATTATCTATAAACATTAAAAGCAAGTAAACAAAAAAAAAGAAAAATAAACATTTCCAAAATGGAAAAGAAAAGAAAATTCTATTTCCCATTACCACACTCGCCAGAAGAGAGTTACTCTTCACTCGCTATAAATGCGTAATTAAATAACCTTAAAAATATCAGATATATCTGAAAAAGAAATATGAATTGATCCGAAGTAACCAGAAAAATCCAAACCAGAAGCGTAGTCACCGCAGATAAATACGTTACAGATAGTCCAACTCCAATATGAGCATCCTATCCAGCTTAGCGGGTTTGTGAAAGGAAAGGCGTAGGGCTTTTATTAAGGTCGTCTTACACGCCCTGTGTGCCAGCCATAATTTTGCTAGCGAACGGAGTTTTCTCGCTTTTTTCCAGCAAGTCAATTGCTGACGCTTATCAGAAGCATGACACATAGCGTCATTATCAACTACCCAGTGTTCCCACGATCTAGACGTATTACGATGCATTACTAATAAAGCACTTTCACCATCAGTGGCATAGAAACTCGGTATAAGCCTGACGTCATATTCCCCGCTATTTTTACGGGTATCAAATACTTCCAAACCTGTCAGAGTGATAAATCCATTTTTTAGCGAAACGGGTAAAGTAATACTGTAGTCGGATGAACACCCGTCAGTCGGCGATGAATGGTAGGCCGTCAACGTAAGAGTACCTATAATTTTTACGTTAATGCCGTCAGCACTCACCGAGTGGGGTGCAGTTACCAGCACGACCAGTACACAGGCGGCCATCTTCATTGCATTCAGCATAATATCCCTCTTACAAAAACTGATATGATTTCGAAAAACATCATTACACTCGGTGGGTAGCTATAAGTAGAAATGGTGAGTACTAGATCGTTGAATAAACCAGAAAATAATAGCCGTGAGATATCGCCTGCACGGAGATATGTCTTGTAGCTCATAAAATATGATTATATTTTTTAGCAAGAAATATAATGACCAAATAAAAAATAACAATCATCTACAATTATTAATAGAAGATAAATAAAAATTCAGGAAAATGAAGTTTTCCAGATTAGAAAACACCGTCGAAATTATTTATTCAGTGGTCAGGTTATCCCCTACGATGACTCGACATTGCGTTTTTTACGCGATTGCGTAGAGTGATCGTCACTCATGCCGAAAACAGGCAAGACCCGTGTTAAAGAAGGATACCAACCATGAAAGGAGTAACGCTACTGGCTGGCGTACTGACCGCGTTAATGAGCAGTCAGGCATTCAGTTCCAGCGATGGAGTGTGCGGCTTTTCCGACTCAGAATGCGGCATGTCCGCCCTGCCTTACCTGCAACCAGGTAATGACACGCGTACGAATCTGATGTTGCTGCAAAGCCGTCTCCACGGAATTTCGCTTCCGTTACCCCATCCTTTACCCGATCAAGCGCGTTCACGTATCGATCCTTTCACGGCGTACCGAGTCATGGGGCTCGCGGCGACGGAAACGCCTCAGACGTCAGAGTCAGGAGAGGATGTCACGGCTGATGCGCCTTACCTTTCGACGCTCAACAAAGCGAAACAGCTGCATCTGCCTTTGTCCGTTCAGAGCACGATCTCCACGTTTTCGCCTGATGATAACGAAGGACGGCACATTTCCAATGCGCTCTCCACGCTGGAAGCGTTTTTTGACGTTCTGTTGGCAGATAAGCAGCTCACCGAGGAACAGCGTACGATACTGGCACATCAGCGGGTGAATCTCCTCAACCCGCTGTATACCGAAGAGGCGCTGAACGAGGGGCTTGCCAGCCTGCCAGACGAAGGACACGCTGGCGCACTCACGCACTATCTGTTCGCGGTTCTGGCGTTTTACCAGGGTCACTTTGGTGAGGCGGAAAGCGGTTTTCAGACGTTAACGTCGTCGCCACAGCCGTGGGTTGCGGAAACCTCGCGCTACATGCTAATTCGCGTGGCAATCAATAAAGCCATGGAAAACGCACTGGATGAATACAATATGTTCGATGCCAGTAAAGCCGATAAAGCCGCCGCTCAGTTGGCCGTTCAGCATATTGATGACTATCTGAAACAGTATCCCGAGGGGCAATACACCGATTCCGCTAACGGACTGTATCGTCGCGCATACTGGATCATGAACGATACGAATGCTCTGGCGAAAACGTACCAACACGAACTGGACGGCACCACCGACGTCGAAGACCTCCTTGAATTGAACGATGAGATCGACAATAAGCTGCTGGAAAATCGGCAGTTCATCAGCGCACCGGGCAGCGCGCCGTTGACGATGGTGCAAGATCTCAAACGCTTGCGTTCAGACGAAGGCTGGCTGGCTTTACCCGCCTTATCCGCCGATGAGCTAGCCGCGCAGAAACCGCTGTTTGAGCAAGACAACATGCAGGACGCGTTCAGCTACCTTCAAGCCGCCCAGCTGTTTTATGGTCAAAAAGATTACGCTGCCGTGGTTAACAGCGTTCCCGCCACACAGGCGAACGATCTGACCGATACCGTGCGTTTTAGTCTGCAAGTATTACGCGGTCGGGCGCTGGTACGTCTGGAGCGCTGGGATGAGGCAGAGGCGCACTGGCGCCAGCTATTAACGCATAACATGGGGTACACGCAAAACCAGTTCCTGCAACTGGCACTGGCGGAAACGCTGGTCAAGGCCGTTCATCCAGAGCGAATTTTTACCGCCGACAGCCCGGTGAAAAACCTGCGTTTCCGTTCCGCCGTGCTGAAAATTAGCGCCAATGCCGATTTGCTCCGTCAGCAAACAGGCCCACAGCAAAGCCATGAAGAGCGGGCTATCGCGCTGCATACGCTGTTAACCAAATCGCTAACCCACGGTGATTACGCCAGCTATCTCAAAGACGTTCAGTTGCGAAAAGACATTGCGCCGCTGGTCAGCAGCGAAAATCAAAGCTGGAATCAGGAGGATCTAACGGCCTTTGACTGGGACGGCAGCGACACCGAGGAAGACTATCAATGCCCAGCGCTGAATGACGTGGTCACAACGCTGAACCAACGCCCCAACGATGCACGTGCGATTAACTGCCTCGGCGAGTTCTTCCTGCGCACCAATAACAGCGTGGGCTTCGATTGGGGTGAAGGCAGCATGTTGAGTGGGCTCACCAACGCGCCAACGCAATTCGTCGGCACCGAATATAATCGTCTGGATGGTTACATGAAGGTGATTGCCGATCCAAAAGCGCCACCGGAAGACAAAACCTATGCCTTGTATCGCGCGGTCTACTGCTATGCACCAAGCGGCTATAACGACTGTGGCCCACAGGAAATCAGCAAAGCAACCCGCAAAGCCTGGTTTACCCAACTGAAAACCAAATACAAAGGCAGCGTGTGGGCAGAAAAGCTCGATTATTACTGGTAACGCCGTCAATCGTGCTGGCCTGCGTACTCTCGTTGTGTACGCAGGCCGCTCCCGTTAACGCTGCACCTTCAACCGTCAACGCGGCAAACACCATCGTCGATGCAACGCGCTATCAGGACTTTTGGCTCTGGGCCGCGGTGCGGCCACAGCAGGTTCTGCATCAGGCGCAGACACTTTACCTGCATCAGGGAGAAGTCGCTCGTCGTCAGGGTAACGTCGTTTTCCTGCGTCAAGGCGTTCCCCCCAGCCAGCTGCGCGTTAAGCGCATGTGGCTGGCTTTCCGCATGACCACGCTAGAGCTTTCCGATCGCCATCTCAACCGGATGCTGAAGTTACGGGAAAAGTGGCAGCGCCACGGTAATCAGGTGGTCGGGATTCAGATAGATTTTGACGCCAAAAGCTATCAATTGGCGGGCTATGTCGCCTTCCTAACGCAGTTGCGCGAGCGTTTGCCCGAAGATTGTCAGCTCAGCATTACCGGGCTGCTCGACTGGTCGAAAACGGGGGATGTGTCAGCGTTGAACCGCTTACAGGGCAAACTGGATGAAGTGGTGGTGCAAACCTATCAGGGGCGCAGCACCATTACCAACTACACCGAGTACCTACCCGCGCTGATGAAGCTGACCCTTCCTTTCCGGGTAGGGCTGGTACAAAACGGTAAGTGGGAACCGCAATGGCAGCAGCGCCTTGCCACGTCACCCTATTATCGCGGAGAGGTGGTGTTTCTGGTAAATCCGCCACTGAAGAAATCCGCCAGCGGCAGGCTGTAGCAAACGCGGTTACAGGCAACCGCCGAAGCCATTTTGCCGCCAGGCTTCATAGCTGATAATCGCCACCGCATTCGACAGATTCAGGCTGCGGCTATCGGACTGCATGGGAATACGGATACGGAAATCCGATTCGAAGCCGTTGCGGATCTCGTCTGGCAGGCCGGACGTTTCCGATCCAAACAGCAGCACATCGCCCGGCTGATACGTCGGCTGGTCATAGGGACGACTGCCTTTGGTCGTACAGGCGAAAATGCGCTGGCCGGGAATTGCGGCCAGAAAATCCTGATAGTTCTTATGACGGCTGACCTTCGCCAGATCGTGGTAATCCAGCCCTGCACGGCGCAGTTTCTTCTCTTCAAAATCAAACCCAAGCGGTTCGATCAAATGAAGCGTACAGCCGTTGTTGGCAGCTAATCGGATGATATTGCCGGTGTTTGGTGCAATTTGCGGTTCATAGAGCGCGATATGGAACATGAGATAACGTCAACCACGAAGAAAAATTCCGTCGCAGTATAACGCATTCCAACGGAGCGACCCAAAGCCTGCGCACACAGGAATGCGGATTACTCTGCACGACGTTTTCATCCACAGCGATTACACTTAATGAAACACATCAGGCTAATGCACTGATGAAAACACGATGCGGGCATACAGCCTGTGTGGAGGTTTAATGAAACACCCTAAGACATTATTGGCCTGTGCGGCTCTGCTCGGCCTGCCACTGCTGGCAAACGCCAACGCGATACAAGCGCCCACGCCTCAGCAGCAGTTTGAAAATGGCATCAGTAGCCAGAAACAGCTACAGCAAAGTATGCAGCAGAGCCAAAAATTGCAGCAGCAACAGCTGAATCAGCAGCTCCAGCAGCGTAACCAGCAGTTGCAGCAACAGCGCCAGCAGCAGCTACAGAAGGATCTAGAGCGGTCGCAGAGAACCACACCACCACCGCCCATTAAACAGAACCCCTGAGGCTGCTGCGGCCTTATAACCGCACACCCATCAGCGTCAGAATCAACGGCGTGGTTAACGCCGCCATCGCCGTTGATAGCAGCAGGCTGGAGGCCACCGGGCCGCCCAGTACATCGAACTGGCGCGACATCAAATAGACGTTGACGCCCACCGCCATCGACCCCAGCAGGACGACCGAACGCGTCTCCATTTCCGGCAGGCCGAGAGCGATAGCAATCCCCCAGATCACCAACGGTTGTACCAACAGCTTGATGGTACAAATCGCTGTACTAATCTGCCAACCGTCACGCACGCGGTATTCCGCCAGCCCCATCCCCAGCGCCACCAGCGACAGCGGTGCGGCAATCTGCCCCAGCATGGAAAGCGGCTGATCGACGTACGACGGCAGCGGCAAGCCGGTCAGGCTGAACGCCGTACCAGACAGAATGCCGATAATCAGCGGGTTCTTCAGCACGCCCAGCGCGGTTTTGGTAAAGCCTTGCAGCGACAGCGCGCCGTTACGCGCCCATTCCACCGATACCGTCACCAATGTCCACAAAATTAGCCCGTTAAACACCACCACCAGCGCGACCGACGGGATCGACTCTTCACCGAGCATCAGTGTGGCAATCGGCAGCCCCAGCATCACGTTGTTAGAGAAGATGCCGCTCAGCGCAAACAGCGAGCCAGAGACGCCATCAAGATGAAAGACCTTGCGCGCCACGATGCGGCCTAAGACAAACACCAACAAGCAACCACCGAAAAAGGCGATCAGCAACCGGGCATCCACCACCGGGCGTTTGGAGAAATCCGACATCAGACGGAACAGCATGGCGGGCATCGCCACAGAGAAGACAAAGCGTGTCATACCGTCGGTCACGGTGGTCGGCCATTTACCGTAGCGAATCAGGCTATAGCCGAGTGCGATAAGAACAAAGAGGGGTAACGACAGAAAAATCTGGTGCCAAAGCGAAACAATAAATGCGGGCATGACGCCACTTCCTTATTACCGGCACCGAGTCAGAAAGAGGATCGCCGCATTATCTTTATTGCGACGATATCAATATCGCCGCAGCACGCTATTACGGGAAGGAGGCAGACCTCAGCCGGTCGCGAAGTTAGCCCCGATTAAATCTATCCGGTCAGTACAGATACAGTCAACGCCCCAATCCAGCAAAGTTTGCGCGCGATCAGGTTGGTTAACGGTATAAACCAGAATGCGCAAACCCGCCGCTTTCAGCGCCGCAACACGTTCCGCCGTCAGCAGTTTGTGATTCAGGTGGATGGACACACAATCCAGACGCTGCGTTAACGCCAGCCAGTCCTCTTCCCACTCATCCAGCAGCAGCCCACGCGGCAGTTCTGGCACCGCCTGCTGCGCCGCTTCCAGGGCTTCGATGGAGAACGATGACAGCAGCGGTGCGACCGGATGATCGGCCCACAGCTGGCGTGCCGCCAGCGCAATCACCCGCCCGGTTTCGGTTTCATATCCGGTGGTGGGTTTAATCTCAATATTGGCCGCCATGCCGTACTGCACGCAGCGTTTTGCCACTTCCGATAGCAGCGGCAGGCGTTCACCAACAAATTTATGACCGTACCAGCCGCCGACATCCAGCCCGACCAGCTTGTCCCACGGCAGTTCTCCTGCAATGCCCCAGCCGTTGCTGGTGCGCTCAAGCGTGTCGTCGTGTAGGAGGAAAATCTGGCCGTCCTGCGACAGCTTGGCATCAAATTCGATCATATTGTGACCGAGGCTGGCACCAACATCAATCGCCGCCAGCGTGTTTTCCGGTGCCAGTGAGCCACCGCCGCGGTGGGCGACAATGCTCGGGTAAGGCCAGATTGTTTCCATTATTCCATCCGTAATCCGCTTTGCGAATCAAACAGGTGCCATGATGACGTTGGCAAATGCAGCCAAAGCGTCGAGCCAATAGCGGGACAGTGCTCATAAGAGAGCCGTGCAATCACGTTTTGTCCGCCCCACTTACCGTGCGCTAAATTGTCCGCGCCCAGCAGTTCGAGTGTTGAAATCTGCAACGGGATACCGCCCGTTTCGCGCGTCGCCAGCTGAATATGCTCTGGGCGTACCCCCAGCGTCAATGCTTTAGCACGCCACTGCGGCTTCGGTTCAGGTAGCGCCAACGCGATGTCTTCACCGATTTCAAAGCGGCAACCGTCATCGCTAATGCGCCCCGACCACAGGTTCATCGCCGGTGAACCAATAAAGCTGGCCACGAACAGCGAGGCCGGACGACGATAAATATCAGCCGGTGCGCCAATTTGTTCGGCAATCCCTTTGTTCATCACGATGACGCGCTGCGCCAGCGTCATCGCTTCGACCTGATC
The DNA here is from genome assembly GCF_012427845.1 of Pectobacterium punjabense. Taxonomy (NCBI): domain Bacteria; kingdom Pseudomonadati; phylum Pseudomonadota; class Gammaproteobacteria; order Enterobacterales; family Pectobacteriaceae; genus Pectobacterium; species Pectobacterium punjabense. The sequence goes on along the minus strand of NZ_CP038498.1, from coordinate 138,255 downwards.
GTGCGTGACGTACAGGCTGGTAGTTTTCAGGCGCTGGTGCAGTTGCTGTAATTCCAGTCGCATCTGCACGCGCAGTTTGGCATCCAGATTCGACAACGGTTCGTCGAACAGGAACACCGCCGGTTCACGCACAATCGCCCGCCCCATCGCCACGCGCTGACGCTGGCCGCCTGATAGCTCACGCGGTTTGCGTTGCAACAGCGGCATCAACTCCAGAATGCGTGCCGCGTCTTCTACCCGTTCACGAATCTGTGTTTTGCCGAAGCCACGGATTTTTAGGCCGTAAGCCATATTGTCGAACACGTTCATATGCGGATAAAGCGCGTAGTTCTGGAACACCATCGCAATACCGCGATCTTTTGGCTCCAGATCGGTGACCCGCTGGTTATCAATGTAGATATCACCGCTGGTGGTGCGTTCGAGGCCTGCCACCATGCGCAGCAGCGTCGATTTGCCACAGCCTGACGGCCCGACCATCACCACGAATTCGCCGTCCGCGACGTCCAGATCGATGGGTTGGATAATCTGATTTTTGCCATCGTATGACTTGGTGACGGCCTGAAGTTTTAAACATGCCATAAGCGTTTCCGAAATTCGTCTCGATTTATTTTTCGCTGTCGACCAGACCGCGAACGAACCAGCGCTGCATCAGTAACACGACCAGCAGCGGCGGCAGCATGGTCAGCAGCATGGCAGCCATCACCTGATTCCACTGGGTCGCGCCATCGCCGGAGGCAATCATGCTTTTAATCCCGGCGACGGCGGTGCCCAGATTGGCATCGCTGACAATCAGCAGCGGCCACAGGTACTGGTTCCAGCCGTAGATGAACGTGATCACAAACAGCGCAGCCAGATTGGTTTTCGACAACGGCAGTACCATGTCGAAGAAGAAACGCATCGGGCTGGCACCGTCGATACGCGCCGCTTCCATCAGCTCATCCGGCAGCGTCATAAAGAACTGGCGAAACAGAAAGGTGGCGGTCGCCGACGCCATCAGCGGCAGCGTTAAACCGGTATAGCTATCCATCATGTCGAGCCGCGCAATCACTTCCACCGTCGGGAAAATACGTACTTCCACCGGCAGCATCAGCGTCAGGAAAATCATCCAGAAGAACAGGCTGCGTAGCGGAAAACGAAAATAAACGATGGCGTAAGCGGACAGGATCGATACGGTGATTTTTCCCACCGTAATCGCCAATGCCATCACAAAGCTGTTAAGCAGCATCAGTCCAAACGGCGTGGTGTTGTTGCCCGCGCCGTGCAGCCAGATGTAACGCAGGTTTTCCCACAGGTGAGCACCGGGGATGAGCGTCATCGGCGCCTGAAAGACTTCCTGATTATCCAGCGTGGCAGCGACAAACCCCACGTACAGCGGAAACAGCACGGCAAGAATGCCGACAATCAGCATGACGTGGCTGAAAATATCTAACCCGCGACGATTCTCAATCATTGCCATTGACCTTCATAGATTCACCTTCATTGATAATTCACCTTCCGTTCAACAAACCGGAATTGAATAACGGTCAACCCGATAACCAACAGCATCAAGATCACCGACTGCGCCGCCGAACTGGACAGATCCAGCCCTGCAAAACCTTCGCGATAAATCTTGTAGATCAGCGTGGTCGTCGACTGCACTGGCCCACCGGCCGTCGCGGCATCAATAATCGGGAAGGTATCGAAAAAGGCATAGACCAGATTGACCACCAGCAAGAAGAAGCTCACTGGCGAGATCATCGGCAGTACCAGATTGAAGAACCGCCGTACGGGTCCAGCGCCATCAATCGCACCCGCTTCCACTAACGAACGGGGGATCGATTGCAGCGCAGCGAGGAAGAACAGGAAGTTATAGCTAATCTGTTTCCAGATTGACGCCAGTACGACTAAAAACATCGCCTGCCCGCTGTGCTGCGCGTGATTCCACGTATAGCCCAGTAGTCCGAGAAAATGGGTAATCAGCCCGAGTCCGGGGTTAAACAGAAACATCCACAGCACGGCAGCGACGGCAGGCGCCACAGCATAGGGCAGGATGATTAACGTCTGATACAGGCGGCTGGCACGAATGACATAGTCCACCAGTGCGGCCAGAAAGAGTGAAATCAGCATGCCAAACCCGGCCACCAGAAAACTGAATATCAGCGTGGTGTAAAACGAATCGAGGTAGTAGGGGTTATTGAACAGCTGTCTGAAGTTTTCCATGCCGACGAACTCACTGGATAGCCCAAACGGGTCCAGATTCTGCACCGAATACCACAGCGCCTGACCAGCAGGCCAGATAAAGAAAATTACGGTAATCAGCAGTTGCGGCAGCACCAGCACATAGGGCAACCAACTGCTGCGAAAAACGGGGCGGGATGTTGTCATGCGGTAACTCATTGCAAACAGAAAAGAAACAGGCCGATTCCCTTCGGCCCGGTATTACTCAACGATGACGTATTACTTCGTTGACTGCTCGAAGCGACGCAGCAGCGCGTTACCGCGTTCTACCGCGCTATCCAACGCCTGTTGTGGCGTCTTCTTACCTGTCCATACGCTCTCTAATTCTTCATCCACGACGGTACGAATTTGCGGCATATTGCCCAAACGTAGACCTTTGGTGAACGCCAACGGTGGCTTGTTCAACATCTGACGCGTAGCGATATCTGCACCAGGGTTTTTCTCATAGAAGCCCTGCTTCTGCGTCAGCTCATACGCCGCCGTAGTGATCGGCAAGTAACCGGTTTTCTGGTGCCATTCAGCGGCATTTTCCGGCTCAGCCAGGAACTTCATAAACTCAGCGACGCCTTTGTAGGTCGCGGCATCTTTACCGCCCATCACCCACAGGCTGGCACCACCGATAATGGCGTTCTGCGGTGCGCCTTTCGCATCGGCGTCATACGGCATCATGCCAACACCATAGTTGAACTTGGCGTGTTCCCGAATATTTGCCAGCGAACCGGAAGATGCGGTCGTCATGGCACATTCGCCGTTGTAGAACTTCTCGGTCGGCTCATCCTTGCGCCCGAAGTAGGTGAAATCACCTTTCTTGTTCATGTCCTGCAACAGCTGGATGTGTTTGACCTGCGTAGGTTTATTGAACTCCAGTACCGCATCGGTGCCGTCAAAACCGTTGTTCTTGGTCGCGACAGGTAGACCGTTCCAGGCGCTGAAGTTTTCAATCTGAATCCAACCCTGCCAACCGCTGGCGTAGCCACACTTCATCCCAGCAGCACGCAATTTGGCGGTGTATTCCGCCATCTGCTGCCAGGTTTTCGGCGGCTGCTCTGGATCTAAACCAGCCTTCTTGAAGGCATCTTTGTTGTAGTACAGCACAGGGGTCGAGCTGTTAAATGGCTGCGACAGCAGGTGGCCGCTCTTCGCATCGGTGTAATAACCGGAGACTGTCGGTACAAACACCGACTCATCGAAATTAATGCCAGCGTCTTTGAACACTTCATAGACAGGTTTGATGGCTTTACTTGCCATCATGGTGGCGGTACCGACTTCATAGACCTGCAAAATGGCGGGCGCATTCCCCGCGCGATAGGCCGCGATCCCGGCAGCCAGGTTCTGCTCATAGTTGCCTTTGTAGACCGGTACAATTTTTACATCGCTGTGTGCTTGGTTAAAACGGTCAGCCAGAGAATTCACTTCTTTCCCTAACTCGCCTTCCATGGAGTGCCAAAAAGGAATTTCTGTCGCGGCCTGCGCACCAGCGCTCATCAGCGCGAATGCCACACACGCCGCTGCGGTGCGAATAGCATGTGTTTTACGAGTTGTGTTGTTGAACATGCCTGTCTCCTGCAATCGATTAAGTTCGCCATCATCACGGCGTTTTTTATGCGAAGGTAAACATGACACGGGCTCGTGACAGAAAAATAACTGGAAGATGACAGGAAAGTGACAAGGAAAGAACGTCTTCTTATTGGCTACTAAGTAGGCTGTTCTGTGCTACCATCTGTGTTAATAGATAACACAGGAGGTTTTATGCCTAGAACGACAAGTATTACGATCGGCGAACAACTGGATGACTTTGTCTCCAAATTAATAGATAGCGGTCGCTATAGTTCTACCAGTGAAGTCATCAGGTCAGCGCTTCGTCTTCTTGAACAACAAGAATCCAAAACAGAGGCTCTGAAAAAAGCGATTTATGCAGGGGAGCAAAGTGGAGAAAGTTCGTTGACGCTGCGTGAAATTGCGGCAAAAAAGAAGCGCGAACGGAATGTATAAACTCTCTAATCTTGCAGCAGAAGATTTCGCAGGCATCTTTGAGTACACATTGATCAACTACGGCATCAGTCAGGCTGACAATTATACAGAGTCGCTAGAGAATACGCTGATTCTGCTAGCAGAATCCCCTTATATAGGCCAAGAGTACCCTGAAATTAGCCAAGGTGTGCGCCGATTCGATCATAGGCAACACGCTATTTTCTACCGCATACGAGAAGAAGATCTTCTTATCATCCGAATCCTGCATCAGCAAATGGAACCTATGTGCCACTTTTTTGATATTTAAAAAGTGGCTAAATAAGGATGTATTCAATCAATAGCATGCCACCAAGAACAATTATCAGTAATGGCTCTGGTGCTGTTATTCCCATGGCGATTGACGACACATAAGATCGTTAATGCGGGCATGACGCTCTGCGGTGATAGGCGCATCCAACTCGGCCAACAATCCATCAAACTGTTCGTTATCCAAAATAAACAAACGTTGATCCAACAAGATGTCCTGCGCCTTGCGGCAGGCTGCTTCAAGCATAAAGTCGGTACGTGATTTTGACACAAGGTTTGCAGCCATATCGATCAAATCCCGCTGGCGTCTCAAAATGGGAACGAAATGAGAAAAAACCCTCAGGGGCTGTGCTACGTCTTCTCAATATAATCAACGAGAAAGGTCTGGATATTTTTGCCAGTTAGACAAACAGACATAAACACCACCCTCACCCCGCCACCAGCACCTCAACCCCCATTTTGCCCAGCGCGTCTTTGGCGGCGACGGGCAGGCCGTCGTCGGTGATGATGCTGTCGAAGACGCTGAGCGGCGTGGCGAGATGGGTGGCGATGCGGCCGTATTTCGAGGTGTCACACAGCAGTACGCACTTGCTGCTAGCTTCTACCGCCGCGCGTTTCACAACCACTTTGTCTTCGTTCGGCGTGGACAGCCCGCGCAGGCTCCAGGAAGACGCGGAGATAAACGCAATATCGATAAACAGGTTGCGCAGCGCCTGTGCCACCGCTTCGCCAATGCAGGAGCGGTTTTCCCGACACAGCGTGCCGCCGGTGTGGATCATGCGGCACTGGCTGGACTCAATCAGAAAAGCAGCAATCACAAAATCGTTAGTGACAATCAGCAGATCGTCACGCTCGGCAAGTTCGCGCGCCAGCGATAACGTCGTGGTGCCTGCATCCAGATAAATGCAGCTATTGAACGGGATATGCTGTGCCGCCAGTTTGCCAATTGCTTCTTTCTGCTGGCTGAACATCACCGATTTATCCTGATGCGACGGCTCAATCGCCAGCCGTTCAGGCGAACGCACGCCGCCGGAAACGCTCAGCAGCAGGCCGTCCTGCTCCAGTTTTTGCACATCGCGCCGTACCGTCATGTGCGACACGCCCAGTCGCTCGGTCAGTTCGTTAATGCTTACCGCGCCGCGCTCGGCGATCAGCGCCAGAATCTGTTGATGACGTTCTACTGGAATCACGCTGTCCGTTCCCTGTTTGGTTGTGCTGGTCTGATAAATAGGGTGGCTGATAAATATTGTGAGAAACACCCCGTTTGATGACGATAATTATCATAAATTCACGTCATAAACCACGCCAGACATAACAACCTTTCTCATCGCTCAATGCCAAAATAGAAATAATTATCTGATATATAAAGATAATAATGGAAATCACCTTCCCAGCGAGGTTCAACTACACTGAATCATCACGATTTAAATGTTAATTTATGTGATAAAAATCACCATATTTTGTTCTGATAGTCCTTATATTTAACACCAGAGAACAAAAAATCACTAATTTTAACAAGGCAACCACGATGAAAAAGACTTCTGATTATGCTGTCGCCGTTATCGGTCTGGGTTCCATGGGCTTTGGCGCTGCGGCGTCCTGCATCAACGCTGGCCTGACGACATACGGTGTCGATATCAATCCGCAAGCACTGGAACGCTTACGTCAGGCGGGTGCGGCGCAGGCTGACACGCGTATTGATGCCTTCGCTGACAAGCTGGATGCGGTCGTGCTGCTGGTGGTGAACGCCGCGCAGGTGAATGGGATTCTGTTCGGTGAGCCGCAGGTCGCAGCGAAACTCAAGCCCGGCACCGTGGTTATGGTGTCCTCCACGATCTCCGCGCAGGATGCCAAAAACATTGAACAGCGTCTGGCTGAGCATCAGCTCATCATGCTGGATGCACCGGTATCTGGCGGTGCAGTGAAAGCCGCCGCAGGCGATATGACAGTGATGGCATCCGGTTCCGATCTGGCTTTTGAGAAACTGAAACCCGTGCTCGATGCCGTCGCGGGCAAGGTCTATCGCATCGGTGAAGAGATCGGGTTGGGTGCGACCGTTAAAATTATCCACCAGCTGTTGGCAGGCGTACACATCGCCGCTGGCGCAGAAGCGATGGCGCTGGCCGCGCGTGCCGATATTCCGCTGGATATCATGTACGACGTGGTGACCAACGCCGCTGGGAATTCCTGGATGTTTGAGAACCGCATGCGCCACGTTGTCGATGGCGACTACACGCCAAAATCCGCCGTTGATATTTTCGTGAAAGATCTGGGGCTGGTCACCGACACCGCCAAATCGCTCCATTTCCCGCTTCCGCTGGCCTCCACCGCATTCAATATGTTTACCGCCGCCAGCAACGCCGGATTCGGCAAAGAAGACGATAGCGCGGTCATCAAGATTTTTAACGGCATTACGCTGCCGGAAAAGAAGGAGGCGCCATGATCAAGCTAGGTGTGATTGCCGACGATTTTACCGGTGCCACGGATATCGCCAGCTTTCTGGTGAACAACGGGCTGCCGACCGTGCAGCTCAACGGCGTACCGCCGTCCGATTTTAAGGTCGACACGCAGGCCGTGGTCATTAGCCTGAAATCGCGTTCCTGCCCGGCGGAACAGGCTGTGGCGGATTCACTCAAGGCGCTGGCGTGGCTGCAACAGCAGGGCTGCCAGCAGTTCTACTTTAAATATTGCTCCACCTTCGATAGCACCGCGAAAGGCAACATCGGTCCAGTGACCGATGCACTATTAGCGCAGCTTGGCGAAACGCAAACCATCATTTCTCCGGCGCTGCCGGTGAACGGCAGAACCGTCTATCAGGGCCATTTATTCGTGATGGATCAGCTGTTGTCCGAGTCTGGAATGCGCCACCATCCGGTCACGCCAATGACAGATAGCAACCTGATGCGCGTCATGGAACAGCAGGCAGCCGGACGCTGCGGGCTGGTGCCTTATGCGGTGATGGATCAGGGTGCAGAGGCTGTTAAGCAGCGGCTGACGCAGTTGAAAGAACAAGGCATACGCTATGTGGTGCTGGATACGCTGAACGAACAGCACCTGTTAACACAGGGCGAGGCGCTGCGCGATATGAAGCTGGTCACCGGTGGTTCCGGTCTGGCGATTGGCCTGGCACGTCAATTGGCAGAGCCCGCGGCACAGACTGGTTCCGCCACCGAGGCGGGCAAGCCACAATCCGGTGCAGGCGTTGTGCTATCCGGTTCCTGTTCGGTGATGACCAACAAGCAGGTCGCTCACTACCTGAAACAGGCGGCAGGTCGTGCGATTGACGTCGCTCGCTGCTTAGCAAGCGATGATGCTCAGCACGCCTACGTGCAGGAACTGGCCGACTGGGTGAAAGCGCATCGTGACGACGCGCTCGCGCCGCTGCTGTACGCCACCTCGTCATCCGATGAACTGGCGCAGATTCAGCAGCGCTGGGGGGCGGAAGCCAGCAGTCAGGCAGTAGAGAAACTGTTTGCCGCTGTCGCCCGCCAGCTTCAGCAACACGGCTTCCAGCGCTTCATCATCGCGGGCGGGGAAACCTCCAGCATTGTGGTGCAAACCTTGGGCATCCATGCGTTCCATATCGGGCCGTCTATTTCCCCCGGCGTACCGTGGGTACGTTCCACCAATCATCCGCTGTCGCTGGCGTTGAAATCTGGCAATTTCGGTGATGAAGACTTTTTTGCCCGCGCCCAAAAGGAGTTTGCCGCATGAGTGAAAAACACCACAGCAATGAGGCAGCGCTGAACAGCGAACAGCGTGCACGCGCGGACATGGTCAAACTGGGCGCGTCCTTTTTCCAACGCGGCTATGCCACCGGTTCGGCGGGCAATCTCTCGCTGTTACTGGATGACGGCACGCTGCTGGCAACGCCGACCGGCTCCTGCCTCGGTGAACTGGATGCCGAGCGGCTGTCCAAAGTCAGCCTGAGCGGTGAGTGGCTCTCCGGCGATAAGCCGTCGAAAGAGGTTAGCTTTCACCTGTCGATTTACCGTAACGATCCCGAATGCAAAGCAATCGTTCACCTGCACAGCACCTACCTGACGGCGCTCTCGTGTCTGGAAGGGCTGGATACGCAGGATGCCATAAAGCCGTTCACACCTTATGTGGTGATGCGCGTCGGTAAAGTGCCCGTCGTGCCTTATTATCGCCCCGGCGATGCCCGGCTTGGTGAAGATCTGGCGAAGCTGGCCTCGCGCTACAAGGCATTCTTATTGGCTAACCACGGCCCAGTCGTCACTGGCAAGGATCTGCGTGCGGCGGCGGACAACATGGAAGAGCTGGAAGAAACCGCCAAGCTGATTTTTATTCTCGGCGATCGAAAAATTCGCTACCTCACCGCTGACGATATTGCCGAGCTCTCTTGATGAGCCGAGGAGTTAACCATGCCTAAGTTTGCTGCCAATCTTTCTATGCTGTTTACCGATGTGCCGTTTCTCGACCGTTTTAAAGCCGCTGCCGATGCGGGTTTCACCTCGGTTGAGTATCTGTTTCCTTATGAGTATCCGGCACCGCTGCTGGCGGAAAAGCTACGGGAAAATGGCCTGAAGCAGGTGTTATTCAATACCGCGCCCGGCAATATTGCAGCGGGCGAATGGGGCGTATCTGCTCTGCCCGACCGCATTGAAAATGCCCGCCGGGATATCGATAACGCGCTGGAATATGCGCTGGCGCTCAACTGCCCTTCTGTGCTGGTGATGGGGGGCGTCGTGCCGCCCGGTGAAGACCGCGCGGCCTATCAGCAAACCTTTATCGATAACCTGCGCTACGCGGCCGATAAATTTGCACCACACGGCATCAATATCATGATTGAAGCGCTGAGTGCGAAGGTGAAACCGAATTACCTGTTCGCCAGTCAGTATCAGGCGCTGGAATTAGCCAATCTGATCGATCGCCCAAACGTTTATATCCAGCTAGATTTCTTCCACGCGCAGATTGTCGATGGCAACCTGACGCAAATTATTCACGATTTGGATGGCCGCATCGGACATATTCAAATTGCTTCAGTTCCTGCGAGACATGAACCCGATGAAGGAGAGATTAATTATCCATTCATCTTTGCCGAACTGGATCGCGTGAAGTATTCCGGCTGGGTTGGCTGTGAATATAACCCACGAGGTAAAACGGAAGACGGATTAGGATGGGCTAAAACTTGGCTGGAGAAAAAACACTAATTCACTTATTACAGGAAATAATATTAACACCAGAGACATCGTCGTTAGACGCGAATAAATAAAAAAGAATAGGTCAGACTCCTGTATATATTGCAGGAGTCGAGGCATCCCTTTATTCAAATAAAACAATAACCCACTACCTTTTCAGCCTCTGAATTGCAAAATGGGTCAATGAGGATAAGAACATGGCCACCTCGCTCTTACTCTGCATCGCTATCGCCGGGGTATTACTCCTGTTGCTGATGGTCATTAAATTTAAAATTCAGCCCTTTGTCGCACTGCTGGTTGTCAGCTTGCTCGTCGCGCTGGCAACCGGAATACCCACAGAAGAAATAATGAAAGTCATGTCCAGTGGCATGGGAGGCGTTCTCGGCTCGATCACCATGATCATTGGACTGGGTGCCATGTTGGGAAGAATGATCGAAATTTCTGGCGGAGCCGAATCTCTGGCAAGGAAATTTACCCAAACACTGGGAGAAAAACGCGTTATTGCGGCGCTGACTATGGCAGCATTTATTCTCGGTATTCCGGTCTTTTTTGATGTCGGCTTTATTATCCTCGCCCCGATTATTTACGGCTTTGCGAAAGTCGCGAAAGTCTCTCCACTTAAATTCGGTCTGCCCGTCGCGGGTGTGATGTTGACGGTTCACGTCGCCCTGCCCCCTCATCCTGGACCGGTTGCGGCAGCCAGTTTGTTAAAAGCCGATGTGGGCTGGTTAACTATATTAGGACTGGCGATCTCTATTCCTGTCGGCATCATCGGTTTCTGGGTTGCGAAATATATTAACCGTCGGCAGTACGCGCTATCTGTTGATGTGCTGGAGCAGTTGCAATTAGCAAAAACTGAAGAAAAAAATGAGGTGACGCCACATAAGAATGCGCCTTCCGCCAGTCTGGTTACGGCGCTGATCGTCATTCCTATCGCCATTATCATGCTCGGCACCGTGGCGGCGACGCTGTTCCCAGCAGGCCACCCACTGCGTAATATCACCACGTTGGTCGGTTCCCCTGCTGTTGCGCTACTGATTGCCCTGGCACTCGCCTTTTACTTTATCGCTATGCGTAGAGGCTGGTCGCTTGAAAAGACCGGCAACGTTATGGGCGATGCCATGCCTGCCGCTGCGGTCGTCATCATGGTGACGGGTGCCGGTGGTGTGTTCGGCAAGGTGCTGGTGGAATCGGGCGTCGGTAAAGCGCTGGCGGATACGCTGACCAGCATTCATCTGCCGCTAGTGCCTGCCGCATTTATTCTGTCGCTGGCGCTACGTGCCTCGCAGGGCTCAGCCACCGTCGCTATTCTTACCACCTGCGGCCTGCTGAGCGAAGCCGTCAGTGGCCTGAATCAGATGCAATTGGTACTGGTGACGCTCTCTGCCTGCTTTGGCGGGCTGGGTCTGTCGCACGTTAATGACTCAGGTTTCTGGATCGTCACCAAATATCTGGGGCTGTCCGTCGCCGATGGCCTGCGTACCTGGACGGTGCTGACCACTCTGCTCGGGCTGGCAGGTTTCCTCTTCACCTGGGCGCTGTGGCTGGTTATGTAAGAATTTCAACGTTTCACTACGGAAAACCGCTGATATTCAGCGGTTTTCCGCCTTATGCCAAAAAATACGCCCGTTTTACTCTTATATTCCACATCTGCCTATCCATGCACTGTCTTTATAATATGTCCATGGCAAGAGACAACGCGCGCTCCTGTCAGGCAAGTCTGCATAACACGTGCATGTCATCAGCAAGACGCCCTATTCCTGACCTATCGTAGATAGCAGCCCAATCCATAAGGCTAAACCTGCATCAGCCGATGAAAAATAATAAAGGAACACTATGAATTTTTTAGCAAAAATGAAGCTTGGCACCATGTTGGGTACTGGCTTCGCCTCTGTCATTATCATCGGTCTGATGGTCGCCGTTCTGGGGCGTGTGCATTTGCTCGACCTAGGCGAAGATATTGAGTCGCTGTCCGAAAAAAACCTCACCAGCCTCATCCTGATACAGGATGCTAAAAGCGGTTTTGATGCTGTGGCACGTTCGGTACGTACTATCGGCCTGACAGACAATAGGAGCCGAATTCAGGAAGAAAAGCGCCTGATCGATCAGCAAATTGCTCGTAATACAGAAACCCTATCCAAGCTGTATGAAAACCTGTCTGAGCCAGAAACCCGCAGCCTGCTAGACAACCTGACGCAGGCACGCCCAGCTTACCGAGATGCGGTGAATAAAGCGGTTGAGCTTGGCGTATCCGAAAACGCGGAAGAAAGAGCGCAAGCCGTGCAGCTCATGGTTAATGAAATGCAGGCTACGCAGGCACCGGTTTTCGCCGCGCTCGACAGCATGACGGAATTACAGAAAAAGCGAACGCTGGAGATGACGGCAAGCGCCATGCAGGAAGCACGCTCAGATGGTAACACCCTGATCTTCTTCGCGGCGCTTGCGGTTCTCGTCGGTATTCTGGTTTCCGTGCTGATTACCCGCACCATCAAAAACTTGTTGGGCGGCGAGGTAGCTTACGCTGCACAAATCGCCCAAGCGGTTGCACAGGGAAATCTGGCCGTTGCGGTCAATCTACGCCCCGGAGACGATCGTAGCGTACTCGCGGCAATGAACGGTATGCGCAAAAGCCTGAGCAGTATTGTTGAACAGGTACGTGAGAGCAGTGAATCTATCGCGACCGGCGCCAGCCAGATCGCGGCAGGCAGCACCGACCTCAGTCAGCGCACGGAAGAACAGGCGGCTAATCTGCAACAGACTGCCGCCTCCATGGAAGAAATGAGCCAAACCGTACGCCAGAACTCAGATACGGTGCGTAACGCCGCCCAACTGGCGCAGGCCGCCAGCAATACCGCGGCTAAAGGCGGTGAAGCCGTCAGCAATATTGTTACCACCATGAGAGAAATCACCCACAGCTCGCAAAAAATTGGCGACATCATCAGCGTCATCGACGGCATCGCGTTCCAGACCAATATCCTGGCACTCAACGCCGCGGTAGAAGCCGCACGCGCGGGCGAGCAAGGGCGTGGTTTTGCCGTGGTCGCAGGCGAGGTGCGCTCATTAGCACAGCGTTCCGCCATCGCCGCCAAAGAGATTAAAGAGCTGATCGGCCACAGCGTCGAGAAAGTTGAGACAGGTTCTGCTCTGGTCGGTGACGCAGGAACGACGATCGAAGAGTTAGTGCGTCAGGCTCGCCACGTTGCCGACTTGATCAACGAAATTGGTGTCACCACGCAGGAACAAGAGTCCGGCGTTTCACAGATTCATGATGCTGTTAACCAACTCGACCAAGTCACTCAGCAGAACGCCGCGCTCGTCGAGCAATCCGCATCCGCCGCCGATAGCCTGAGCGATCAGGCCGCCCATCTGGTAGAGCTGATGAAAGTCTTCATCGTTGAAGGCGGCTCCTCACAGCGTAGTGCACCCACGTTAAAAAGGCCCTCAAGCGCAAAACTTTCACTGACAACCCCTACAGGCAGTACGGGGAGCCATAGCCAAAACTGGGAACAGTTCTAATGACCCACAGGGGGATGTCCTGCATTCCCCCTGCTTACTTTTCCTCGCCCCCCTTACGCACGATATTTCTGTTTTTTTGTCATCGTGCGCTATACCACAGCAGTAAGAATTAAAATCAATGTTTTCCCGAAAAATGCCGATATTCCAAACTGAACGGGTCAGTTATTCATCTGAAGGATCGGGAACTGTGCCAATACATTGCTTCTGAGGAATAAAGGAAACTCGCGTAATAATAAATATTTTAAATAGATCATGAGGATAACATGCAGCGTATAAGAAAAATGAAACTGGGTACTCAGGTCGGTTCGGGTTTTGCCATTGTTATAATTATCGGCCTATTAGTGGCCATTTTCGGCAGAATGCATCTGATTGGCCTCGGTAATACCACAGACAACCTTGCTAAACACCATCTTGCCAACCTCATCGTGCTACAAGAATTGAAAGATAATCTGAACGTCACGATCAAAGCCACGTTGCGCATGCTGATCACAACGGAAAGAACGGTTCTGGAGGACAACCAAAAACTGATTGAAACCACGAGCGCCAAAAACGCGAAGCTTGTCACTCAACTGGAACAGAATTTGCGGGCAAAAGAGGTCCGTAATATCCTGGGTGAGCTTCAGCAAAACCGCACTGAATTTGCCACCGTAGGCCGCCAATCCGTCGCCCTATCGCTCAACAATAAACAGGCCGAATCCATCGAGTTAGTCAGAACCCAGCTTGAGCCGATACAAACCAAACTTTTCAACAACTTGAACACCATGATTCAGTTGCAGAAAGACTACACCACGCAAACGGCCACCAATGCGATTGAAGAGTCTTACTATGATGGCAATTCGCTATTGATGCTGGCTGGCATAGCGTCATTGATTGGCGTATGCATCGCCTGGCTGATTACTCGCCATATCAAGAAACAACTGGGTGGTGAACCCGCCTACGCTACGTTGGTCACGCAGGAAATCGCCCAAGGTAATCTCGCCATACCGATTGATCTGGTGGCAGGCGACACAACCAGTCTATTGTCCGCCATGAACCACATGCGCAAAAGCCTGAGTGGTATTGTTGAACAGGTGCGAGAAAGCAGTGAGTCCATCGCGACCGGTTCCAGCCAAATCGCCGCAGGCAGCACCGACCTCAGCCAGCGCACGGAAGAACAGGCGGCTAACCTGCAACAAACCGCCGCCTCCATGGAAGAGATGAGCCAAACCGTACGCCAGAACTCAGATACGGTGCGTAACGCCGCCCAACTGGCGCAGGCCGCCAGCAATACCGCGGCTAAAGGCGGCGAAGCCGTCAGCAATATTGTTATCACCATGAGAGAAATCACCCACAGCTCGCAAAAAATTGGCGACATCATCAGCGTCATTGACGGCATCGCGTTCCAGACCAATATCCTGGCGCTCAACGCCGCAGTCGAAGCCGCACGCGCGGGCGAGCAAGGGCGTGGTTTTGCCGTGGTCGCAGGCGAGGTGCGCTCATTAGCACAGCGTTCCGCCACCGCCGCCAAAGAGATTAAAGAGCTGATCGGCCACAGCGTCGAAAGAGTCGAAGCTGGTTCCGCACTCGTCAGTGATGCAGGAGCAACGATCGAAGAATTAGTGCGTCAGGCTCGCCATGTTGCCGACTTGATCAACGAAATTGGCGTCACCACGCAGGAACAAGAGTCCGGCGTTTCACAGATTCATGATGCTGTTAACCAACTCGATCAGGTCACCCAGCAGAACGCGGCGCTTGTTGAGCAATCCACTTCCGCTGCCGATAGCCTGAGCGATCAGGCCGCTCATCTGGTAGAGCTGATGAAAATCTTCATCATTGAAGGCGGGTCGTCACCGCACGTTGCATCGCCGCTGAAAAGACCCACCAGCGCAACGCTTTCCCTCGCCAATCCGAAAAGCAAAACGGGAAGCCATAGCCAAAATTGGGAAACCTTTTAACGGCTAATCGAAAGAAATCTAAAACCGCTGAGCGATCGGCGGTTTTTTTTATTCCTTGATGACATGAGCTCATCACACCACCCCCCAGTACGTTTACACCGTAAATGGAAGAAAAGAGCCAACACTTTCAATAGGGAAAAACAATTAATAAAAAATAAAAATCAGCAATTAGCTTTATATTAAGTGAGATAGAATAAAATCAATAGAAAACAAGAGAAACTCCATTCTACGATTATAAAAACATCAAATAGATGATGGTAAAAACATCATATCTTTCGAAAAAAAAGAATGAATAAAAAACAAATATCGCTTTAGGGCTGAATAAATAAGCAAAAAATCATACCCGCAACGTTTATTAACATCGCTGTCAATTTAACATTACACTTCCCCACCTCTGCTAGCACTAAGTATAAACCCTACCGATATTGCGGCTTTCCTTTCATCCCTTTATACTCCTGCGCCATCATTTCTTCTTATATGTAACTGTTCTCCGATCGGACTCACACTCACAGCACACCGCATTTTATCCACCATCGTCATCATTTAACGAATAACGTCACAGGAACCAGTAAGCGCAGCTTGCGTTTATTACCATAAGGAAACGGGCAATGAGTAAAGGGAAGCATAAACGCAATGACGTTTGCAAAATCAATATGTTCTCGCAACGTCTATTTCACATTAAAAGTACACCAGTTTTAACAATAATCGCTTTCAACATATAATAAGGGACAAAATGAATCTCATCAAAAATAGCAGCCTGGGTAAAATGCTAGGGACTGGCTTTACTCTGGTCATCGCTATCGGTTTTCTGGTGGCGATATTTGGTCGTATCCAGTTAGACAAACTCGGCGAAAACATTCAAGTGTTGTCACAAGTCCGTATCGCCAACCTTCTGATGATGGAAGAGTTTAAAGACAACATTAACACCAATGCGATTGCTGTCAGAAATCTAGTACTGCTGGAAGACGAGAAGCACATACAGGAAGAGAAAACGCGTATCGAGGAGATAATCTCCCGCAATAACGCGTTACTGGCAAAAATAGACGATGGCACTGTCGATAAGCATGCCAAGGAACTGGTAACACTACTGGAACAGGTACGCCCAGCTTACAGCGTTGCCATGAAAGAGGCCATCACGCTGGCAACGGCAGGCAAGAATAGCGAAGCACGCGACCTGTTATTAACCGATGTAAAAGCCAAGCAGGATGCTGTCTTTAATGCCTTGAATGACATGGTTAACTGGCAAGAGAAGCTCACGGTTGAAATTGCCGACCAGTCTTTAAAAAATGCGACTAACGCAGGTACGCTGATGGTCATTATCGCCCTGCTTTCTGTCGCGCTGGGCATGCTTATCTCATGGTGGATCACCCGAACCATTAAACGTCAGCTTGGAGGAGAGCCAGCCTACACGCTGGAAGTGACACGTCAGGTTGCACAAGGGAATCTGGCCGTTATGATTGAACTGCGCGACGGAGACACCACGAGCGTACTGGCGGCGATGGAAGACATGCGCCAAAACCTGAGTAACCTTGTCGGCCAGGTACATCAGAGCAGCGAATCTATCGCCACGGGCGCGACACAGATTGCGATGGGAAATACCGATCTCAGCCAGCGTACAGAAGAACAGGCCGCGAATCTTCAGGAAACCGCTGCCTCAATGGAACAGATGAATACCACCGTGAAGCAGAATGCAGCAACCGTGCGCACCGCAACGGAGTTAGCCCATTCTGCCAGCACTACGGCACAAAAAGGCGGTGAGGCGGTTAATAACGTTGTGCGAACGATGGAAGATATTACGGCCAGTTCTCGCAAGATCGGCGACATTATCGGCGTCATCGACAGTATCGCCTTCCAGACCAACATTTTGGCACTGAATGCCGCCGTTGAAGCGGCCAGAGCCGGTGAACAAGGCCGTGGCTTCGCCGTGGTCGCAGGCGAAGTGCGCTCTCTGGCGCAGCGTTCTGCTTCCGCCGCGCGTGAAATCAAAGATCTGATTAGCGTGAGCGTGGCCAATGTGGAAATGGGTGAGAAACTGGTTAACGACGCAGGCATCACTATCAAAGATATTGTAGAAAAATCTCAACATGTTGCGAACCTGCTCAGCGAAATCGGCCTGACAACGCATGAACAAGAACAGGGTGTAGCTCAGGTGAATGATGCGGTGAATCAGCTCGATCAGGTCACTCAACAGAATGCCGCACTGGTGGAAGAATCAGCCTCTGCCGCCGACAGCCTGAGTGAACAGGCCAGAACGCTGCTCGAATTAATGGGCGTTTTCAAAATCAGCGGCATTCAAGCACAAGCACCACGACTGGCGTCACAGGTGAAACAACCCGCTGCGCCAAGACTGGCTTTAGCCAGCCAATCAGGTAACGCCAGCAGCGATAACTGGGAAACCTTTTAACGCATACGACTAATCTGGCGTCTCCTTCAAGGTCAAACCATAAAAATAAAGCTGCTGAACCCTCAGCAGCTTTATTTATGGTCTAGGAATAGCAAGCATAAATAACAAGGTTAAAAAAACTGCAAAAAATAATAAACATCACAATTAGAAATAACACGTTACAAACTAATGGAAATAAATAAAAGAAATACCTCTTATTAGGTATAAATTTATTGATTAATATTTATTACCTATCCTATTTACCATAAGAAAATAATATTAAATTTCTGCCACCCAATAAATCAGGGGTTTTTGTTACGTTTATTCTGCCATCAACCTACCACGTTATTGCCTACACTTTATTTGTCATTCTCTTAGCCTGTAAATATTCCCAACAGGCATTCCATACGCGTATGAAAGCGACAATTATTTCCTTTCGCCAATGCAGCGACTGGGCATACATGTCGCCGATACTCCTGCATCGAAGAAACGTTGGGAGATAAGCGGAATGATGAAAACAATAGAGTCCGTGGGGCGAATCGCGTCTGTACCATCACCCCTAGCATAAAACAACGACACCTGCTGTGTCAGACTTCAATAAATAAAAAAGGAACATCATGAAGAACATAAGTTTGGGAAAAATGTTAGGAGCAGGCTTTACGCTCATTATCGTTATTGGTTTTTTAGTCGCCATATTAGGCCGCGTTCAATTAGAAAAACTCGGGGGGAATATTCAGTTTTTGTCACAAACACGTATTTCCAATCTCCTGCTAATGCAGGAAGTTAAGGACAACGTCAACATCGCGGCACGATCCATCAGAAATATTGCACTTCTGGCCGATCAGCAGCAAATGAAGGTGGAAAAAGATCGCATCGAACAAACCATCGCACGTAATAGCGACTTGCTCGCACAAATACGTAAAAACGCAGTGGATAGCGAGGCTAAAACACTGCTCGCCACGCTGGAACAGGCTCGCCCCGCGTATACCAACAGCATGACAAAAGCCATCGACCTGGCCATGACCAGCGAACACGACGCATTTCGTAACTTTCTGCTGACGGAAGTGCGCACCACGCAAGCAAGCGTATTCGACATTTTGGATAAAATGGTTGGAATGCAAAAACAGCTTACCGTCACGCTCGCCAATGAATCTGAGAATAATGCGTTACACGCTGGCACCCTAATGCTGATCATCGCACTGGGTTCTGCCCTACTGGGAGGTGTTGTTGCCTGGTGGATTACCCGGAAAATCAAGCGCCAGCTTGGTGGGGAACCGGCCTACACGCTGGAGATTACCCGTCAGGTTGCACAGGGGAATCTTGCTGTCGCGATTGAACGACGCGCCGGAGACACGACCAGCGTCCTCGCCGCAATGGAGGAAATGCGCCAAAGCCTGAGCAATATCGTCGGGCAAGTCCATCAAAGCAGCGAGTCTATCGCCACGGGTGCTAGTCAGATTGCGATGGGGAATACCGATCTCAGCCAGCGCACGGAAGAACAGGCTGCCAACCTGCAAGAAACCGCTGCTTCCATGGAAGAAATGAATACCACGGTTAAACAGAACGCCGACACCGTGCGTACCGCTGCACAGCTCGCCAACTCAGCCAGTGTCGCCGCCCGTAAAGGAGGAGATGTCGTCAACAACGTCGTGCGGACCATGGAAGAGATCACGGCTAGCTCACGTAAAATCGGCGATATTATCGGCGTGATTGACGGTATTGCTTTCCAAACCAACATTCTGGCGCTCAACGCCGCCGTCGAAGCCGCGCGAGCGGGAGAGCAGGGACGCGGGTTCGCCGTCGTCGCCGGAGAAGTTCGCTCATTGGCTCAACGCTCCGCTTCTGCTGCACGTGAAATCAAGGATCTGATTGGCGTTAGCGTAGGAAAAGTGGAAGCCGGTGAGGCGCTCGTTAACGAAGCGGGCGTAACCATAGGAGAAGTCGTAGAACAGTCACAGCGTGTCGCCGACCTGATTAATGAGATCGGCCTGACCACCCACGAACAAGAACAGGGCGTTTCTCAGGTCAATGATGCGGTGAACCAGCTCGATCAGGTCACTCAGCAGAACGCGGCACTGGTTGAAGAGTCGGCTTCCGCCGCAGATAGCCTGAGCCAACAGGCCAAAAATCTGCTTGAATTGATGGGCGCGTTCAAAATTGACAGCATCCAGCCACAGCGAGCCACGCCGCAGGTGGCTACGCTCTCAAGGCCGAAACTGGCGTTAGCCAGTCATTCGAGTAACCAAAACTGGGAAACGTTTTAACCACGCCACTTTTTGCTACAACCTACAGTAAAAAGCCGCCCTCTTGGGCGGCTTGTGGCTAGGCTTTTTTACCCAACGGCATCAATTGAATTGTCGCCATCAGTGCCGCGGTAAAAAACATGACCATTGATAACAAATCAGGGGCATAGAACCACAATGCGTACGCAATGTGTGCCTCTGAGCTATTTAAAGCATATGAAACTGCATGAAGAACGTTTATTCCCATTAAACCCCCTCTTTAAAGAATGGGAACGGCCGAATCTGTAGCCGCAAATGCATTTTACGCCCATGGTGAAGGGGGTCGAAATCGCACACATTTGCTCTCATACAACATCTCGATTACCAAGATCCGTTGTCTACATACAAAAAAACCGCTGAAATATCAGCGGTTTTTTCATTAACAGATTGAGCCTTATCAGCAATTACAGCGCCCGACGCAGGCGAGCCACCGCTTCATGCATTTGCTCATCCGTTGCCGTCGCAAAGGATAGGCGCAGCGTTGAGTAATCAATGTTGTCTGGGAAGAAGAACTCACCCGGTACGAAGACCACGCCTTGTTCCAGCGTCTTCTTCAGCCATTCAGTGGTGTTGAAGTTATCCTGACGGAACTTCGCCCACAGGAACATCCCGCCTTTAGGCTGGTTAAAGGTGATCACATCACCCAGTTCCTTCTCAATAAGCTGTGCCAGCAGTTCGCCTTTGTGCTTATAGGCATGGCGGATTTTTTCGATCTGCGTATCCAGACGTCCCAGCCCCAGATAGCATTCTGCGACGGTCTGCGACAAGGCACTGGCGTGCAGATCGGCGGCCTGTTTAATAATCGCCACTTTGTGCAGCAGCCAATCCGGCAGAATCGCCCAACCAAGACGTAGCCCCGGTGCCAGCACTTTCGAGAACGTGGAGGTATACAGCACGTATTCCGTGCTACCCAATT
This sequence comes from Pectobacterium punjabense, assembly GCF_012427845.1. Lineage (NCBI taxonomy): Bacteria > Pseudomonadati > Pseudomonadota > Gammaproteobacteria > Enterobacterales > Pectobacteriaceae > Pectobacterium > Pectobacterium punjabense. The sequence goes on along the minus strand of NZ_CP038498.1, from coordinate 117,568 downwards.
TATCCTGCGCCAGTTGGAACAGCGTCGGGTTACGTTCTTCGGTGAAGCGTAGCTCACCATACGGGTCGTCTTCGATAATGACAAACCCATAGCGCTCCGCCAGTTGAATCAATTGCAGGCGACGTTCATAACTCAGCGTCACGCCACTCGGGTTACCGAAGTTCGGTACGATATAAACGCCTTTGATGCGCTGCGTCTTCAGCAATTCTTCCAGCTCATCGACCACCATACCGTCGGCATCGGATGACACAGACATCACCTGCGCCTGTGCCAGTTCCAGCGTTTGCAACGCCGCCAGATACGTTGGGCGTTCAACAACAAACACATCGCCCGGGTCGACCATCGCACGCATAATCAGATCCAGCGCCTGCTGTGAACCTGCCGTCACAACAATATCGTCGCCGCGTGTTTTTACGCCGCGCACCGCGCACAGATCGGCAATGCGATCGCGCAGCACGCTGCTGCCTTCGGTTAAGCCATACTGGAACGCCGTTTTCGGCTGTTCGGTAATTGCCAACTGCGTAGCCTGGTTTAACCCTTCAAAATCAAACAATGCATCTGACGGAATCCCGCCAGCCAGCGAGATAATGTTTTCCATCTTGCTGTGTTTCAGCAGTTCACGGATGGCGGAACTTTTTAACTGAGCGATGCGGTGCGCTAACAACCCTTCAATAGCCATGTCTTCTTAACCCTTCTACGAAACAGGCCGGTAAACCGGCCCGATATCGACTATTTATTAATATCATCCGCCCAGATAGGCCGAGCGTACCGCTTCATTAGCTAACAATGCCGCACCGGTATCTTCCAACACGATATGACCGTTTTCAAGCACATAACCCCGGTCAGCCAGTTTCAGCGCCTGGTTGGCATTTTGCTCCACCAGGAAGATGGTCATGCCCTCTTCTCGCAGTTGCTGGATAGTATCAAAAATTTGCAGAATGATAATCGGTGCCAGCCCCAGCGACGGCTCGTCCAGCAGTAGCAAACGCGGCTGGCTCATTAGCGCACGGCCAATCGCCAGCATCTGCTGTTCACCGCCGGACATGGTGCCAGAACGCTGGGCGCGTCGTTCATACAGACGCGGGAACAGATCGTAGACGCGCGCAATGCGCTCCTGATACTGATCGCGCTCGGCAAAGAACCCACCCATCGCCAGATTTTCTTCTACCGTCATACGGGAAAAGACGCGGCGGCCTTCTGGCACAATCGCGATGGCCTCACGCATAATCTGCGCAGTCTGCCAGTGTGTGATGTCCTTACCGTCAAACGTGATTGTGCCTTCCGTCGCACGCGGATCGCCGCACAGCGTCCCCAGCAGCGTGGTTTTACCGGCACCGTTGGCACCGATCAACGTGACAATCTCACCCTGATTGATATGCAGGCTAACCTGATGTAGCGCCTGAATTTTTCCGTAGTGGGCAGAAACCTGATGTAATGACAGCATAAACGTTATCCTTCACCCAGATATGCACGGATGACATCCGGGTTGTTACGAATTTCAGCTGGGGTGCCTTGTGCCAGCGGCGTGCCCTGATTGACGACATAAATTCGATCGGAAATTCCCATGACCAGCTTCATATCATGTTCAATCAACAGAACAGACACCTCATGACTATCACGCAGCTCCGCAATCAGCTGATTTAACTCGTCAGTTTCTTTCGGGTTCAGACCCGCTGCGGGCTCATCGAGCATCAACAGCTCAGGCCGCGTCACCATGCAACGGGCAATTTCCAGACGACGCTGATCGCCGTACGCCAGATTCCCCGCCTGACGGTTCGCTAAATCCAGCAGGCCTATACGTTCCAACCACACGGCCGCACGCTCTTGCGCATCCGCTTCCGCGCGACGAAAGCCCGGTGTTTTCAGCAGCCCAGCAAACACACCGCTTTTCAGGTGTTGATGCTGTGCGACCAGCAAGTTCTCGATCACCGTCATTTCACGGAACAGACGAACGTGCTGGAACGTACGTACCACGCCCATACGGGCAATGGCCTGTCCGGGCAGCCCTTCCAGATGACGATCGCGCAGCATGATGGTGCCACCACTCGGACGATAAAAACCAGTCAGGCAGTTAAAGACCGTGGTTTTTCCCGCCCCGTTAGGACCAATCAGCGAGACGATTTCGCCCGCATGAATATCCATTTCAACGTTGTTGACCGCCAGCAGGCCGCCAAAACGCATCATCAGACCTCTGACTGATAACAGTGGCTGCGTGCTCATGCTTGCTCTTCCTTCTTCGCGACTTTCAACTTCATTTCAGGACGCTTCATCGGCAGCAAGCCTTGCGGACGCCAAATCATCATCAGAACCATCAATGCACCCAGCAACAGCATGCTGTATTCATTCAGATCGCGCATCAGCTCACGGGACACGACCAGCAGAATCGCAGCGAGTATGACCGCAAACTGCGAGCCCATGCCGCCCAGCACGACAATAGCCAGCACAAAGGCCGACTCTGCAAACGTGAACGATTCAGGACTGACAAACCCTTGACGCGCGGCAAACAGCGTACCGGCGAATCCCGCGAATGCGGCGCTGATGGTGAAAGCGGTCAGCTTGATGCGCGTTGGACTCAGCCCCAGAGAACGACAGGCGATTTCATCATCGCGTAATGCTTCCCAGGCACGTCCCAGCGGCATCCGCAGCAGACGGTTAATCACAAACAGAGTCAACACGACCAGCAGCAGCGCGACCAGATACAGGAAGATAATGCGGTCGCTGGGGTCATATTGCAGGCCAAAGAAGTTGTGGAACGTATCCCATCCACCATCGCGTGCGCTGCGGCCAAATTCCAGACCAAAGAAGGTCGGTTTAGGGATCTGGCTGATGCCGTTCGGGCCACCGGTAATTTCGGTATTATTCAACAACAGGATACGGACAATTTCACCGAACCCGAGCGTCACAATCGCCAAATAGTCACCGCGCAGTCGCAGCACCGGGAACCCCAGCAGGAAGCCAGACAGCGCCGCCACCATGCCCGCCAGCGGCAAACTTTCCCAGAAGCCCAATCCGTAATAGTGGTTCAGCAGCGCATAGGTATACGCGCCAATGGCGTAAAACCCACCGTAGCCCAAAACCAGCAGACCGGACAGACCCACTACAACGTTCAAGCCCAGACCCAGCATCACGTAAATCAGCGTGAGGGTAGCGATGTCCACCGTACCGCGCGAGACCAGAAACGGCCAGGCGATCGCGGCGATAATCAATGCCGCAGCCAATACCTTCTGCCGTGGCGTACTGCCATCAAAGCTCGGCAGAACCAGTGACGGTGCGGAAAATTTCTTGATGCTTTGCTGGAAGAACGGGCGAATCAACTGGAAGAAGAACACCACGATGCAGCCCGCACCAATCCAATACCAGCGAACTTCATCGGCACCGCGCACCACAAGTTTGGTGCCATCCAGCGCCAGTTGCATGCCCATTAAAAACGAGGCCAGCACCAGCAGCATGAACGCGGAAACAAACGCATTAAACAGGTTGAGCTGTTTCATACCTTCTCAACCTCCGGGCGACCCAGAATACCAGTTGGCATCACCAGCAGCACCGCTATCAGCAGCGCAAATGACACCGCATCTTTGTATTCCGTACTCAGGTAAGCGGACGTCAGCGCTTCGGCTACACCCAAAATCAACCCGCCGATCATCGCGCCAGGGATACTGCCAATCCCGCCCAGCACCGCAGCCGTAAAGGCTTTCATCCCGGCCATAAAGCCGATATAGGGGTTGATGACACCGTAAAATTGTCCCAGCAACACACCCGCAACAGCGGCCATGAGTGCGCCAATAACGAAGGTCAGAGAGATAACGCGGTCGGTGCTGATACCCAGCAGGCTGGCCATTTTCAGGTCTTCCGCACAGGCGCGACAGGCGCGCCCCATACGGGAATAGCGAATAAATAGGGTCAGCGCCAGCATGGCGAGGAATGTCACAATCCAGATGGTCAACTGCATGGTGCTAATGGTGGCGGCAAAGCCATTGCTTTCGCCCAGCACCCACTGCCCGGTCACCAGACTCGGCAGCGCAACATCACGTGAACCCTGATTCAGGCTGACGTAGTTTTGCAGGAAAATCGACATCCCGATGGCAGAAATCAGTGCAATCAGACGCTTTGACGTTCGAACAGGCCGATAGGCCACCCGTTCGATACTCCAGCCGTAGGCGCTGGAAATGACCACGGCGGCAACGAAGGCGACGCTAATCAGAAGCCAGCCAGCATCGATGCCCATCATCATCAGAGCCGCAATAACGATAAAGGAAACATAGCTACCGATCATGTAAACCTCGCCGTGCGCGAAGTTAATCATACCGATAATGCCGTAAACCATGGTGTAGCCAATGGCGATCAGCGCATAGGTGCTGCCCAACGTCAGGCCGTTGAACATCTGCTGAAGAAAGTAGAGGAACTGCTCGGACATACCTTAACCTTAAATGCCGCCCCCGCGCCTTGCGGCAACGGGGGCTTCGGTATTGAGGGATTAGTAGTGGTACACACTCAGAAAGCGAAGAATGCTCTCCACGTCGAAAAGGCAGGCAACGGCATTTATCCGTTACCGCCTCCCCGACATGATGATTATTTCACTGCGCTGGAAGTACCGTCTTTGTGCCACTCAAATACGCCAAATTCAAACCCTTTCAGGTCGCCTTTTGCATCCCAGCTTAATGGTCCCATTACGGTATCCACGGAGTTCGCTTTCAGATCCGCGACCAGTTTTTCTGGCTCATCACTACCGGTACGTGCCATCGCCGTGGTCAGTGATTGCAGCGCAGCGTAGGTCGTCCAGACGAATGGGCCCGTTGGGTCCAGCTTCTTGGCCTTCAGCGCATCCACAATCGGTTGGTTAGCTGGCACCTGATCATAACGCTTCGGCAGCGTCACCAGCATGCCTTCAGATGCATCACCTGCGATGTTAGACAGCGAGGAGTTACCCACACCTTCTGGGCCCATGAACTTGGTTGTCATACCAGCCTGACGCGCCTGACGCAGAATCTGCCCCATTTCCGGGTAGTAGCCGCCGAAATAAACGAAATCCACGTTTTCTTTCTTCAGACGCGCAACCAGCGTGGAGAAATCTTTGTCACCCGCCGTCACACCTTCAAACAGCACAACATTCGCACCGGCTTTTTTCAGGCTATCCTGAACAGAGCGGGCAAGACCTTCACCGTATTGCTGTTTGTCATGAACCACGGCGATACGCTGCGGTTTGAGGGTTTCGACAATGTATTTCGCCGAAGTTGGCCCCTGATCGGAGTCCAGCCCCGTCGTGCGCAGCACCATTTTGTAGCCGCGCGTCGTCAAATCGGCGTTGGTTGCCGCAGGCGTAATCATGATCACGCCTTCTTCTTCATAGATATCAGATGCTGGCTGCGTGGAGGAGGAACACAGATGCCCAATCACGTAACGGATACCGTCATTGATGACTTTGTTCGCGACGGCAACCGCCTGCTTAGGGTCACACGCGTCATCATATTCAACGCCAACCAGTTTGTTGCCGTTTACGCCGCCTTTTGCGTTGATATCGGCAATAGCCTGACGTGCGCCAATGAATTCCATATCACCATACTGCGCAACGGGACCAGACATCGCGCCAACAACCGCAACTTTAATATCGGCAGCATTAACAGCGTGGCTAAACGCCACCGCCACGCAACTCATCAGCAATACTTTACCTTTACTGAATTTCATTCTTTTTACCCCATCTGTCATTATGGATATTGCCGAAAACCTGACCGCCATCCGCCATAACCTGGCTATTTTCTTATAAGTAAGAAAGGCTTAGGTTATTATTAGTAATAATTTCTAATAAGGCTTTATTTTTCATATTATTAAACAGGAATATTATGCTGCAAATCAACTAACACTGTCAGAAACAAGCGGAGCAAACAGCATAAAATGCCAGATGCAAAAACCAGCATTTAATTTATATATAGTCAGATATTCTACTTTATGCATTAATTGTTGATGGATTACTCGAAAAACAAAGAATGAGAAAAACATTTGCCCTATTAACCATAACGCTCAAATTACACAACTGTTCCACTACAAAACAACTACATTATTCTTCACTCACATGATGGAGTGCCGATAAAAATGAAACTAACCGTTGAATGCCTCACCCGGTTCAGCCCTCAGGATAAAATTGATCTGGCGAAAATTTGGCCGCATCAGAACATTGAGTTACTCGAAGAAGGGCTCACGCTCGATCGGCGGTTGTTTACCGCCCGTTTTAACGATCGGCTGTTAGGCGGAGTATTGGTCGAGATTGAAGGGGAATATGCGGAACTGAGCGATCTGATGGTGCGAGAAGTCACGCGGCGACGTGGCGTAGGGCAACTTTTGATTGACGAAGCGCGTCGTCAGCTTCCTGAGGTTAAAGAGTGGTGGCTGGCAACGGCCAATCATGCCGCGATCAAAGAGGACGTGCTGGCACGGTTTATGGTGTCCTGCGGCTTCTCACCGGTATCCGGCGGCTGGCGTTATATCCGTAGAAAAGAAACGCCGCTGATTCTTGATGCCATCAATTCAGAGAAGCCGTAAACCGCCCTCGAATTCCTGCCGCTCACCGCAGACACAAACAAAACGACCGGGCATTACCCGGTCGCTTACCAAGACACAATGAAAGCAATTAGGCTTCTATTGCTGCCCGCAGTTTTTTCATCGCATTCTTTTCTAACTGACGCACACGCTCGGCGGAAACACCGTATCGGTCAGCCAGTTCCTGCAAGGTGGATTTGTTGTCATCATCCAGCCAGCGCGCGCGAATAATGTGCTGGCTACGTTCATCCAGCCCTTCCAACGCATAAGTGAGCTTATCGGCTGCATGCGTTTCCCAGTTGTCTTCTTCAATGCCATCGGCAAAGTCAGACGATTTATCCTGTAAGTAAAGCATCGGCGACATCGCTTTGCCGTCGTGAGAATCCTCTTCCGGCGTCGGATCGAACGTCATGTCCTGTGCCGCCATACGGGATTCCATCTCGCGCACGTCTTTACTGGTCACCCCAAGTTCACGCGCGACCAATTCGACTTCGTCCTGATTAAACCAGCCGAGGCGCGTTTTCGTCTTACGCAGGTTAAAGAACAGTTTACGCTGTGCTTTAGTGGTCGCCACTTTCACGATACGCCAGTTACGCAGCACGTATTCATGAATCTCAGCTTTGATCCAATGCACGGCGAAAGAAACCAGACGCACGCCAACCTCAGGGTTGAAGCGACGTACCGCCTTCATCAGGCCGATATTCCCTTCCTGAATCAGATCTGCCTGCGGTAGGCCGTAGCCGGAATAATTGCGGGCAACGTGAATAACAAAGCGCAGGTGTGACAGAATCAGGTGCTTAGCAGCCTCCAGATCGCCCTGATAATGCAGTCGTTCAGCCAGCGCCCGCTCTTCCTCCGCCGTCAGCATCGGATAGGCATTGGCGGCACGAATATACCCTTCCAGACTGCCCTGGGGAACTAAGGTGAAAGTTTGCATATCGTTGGTCATTCAACCCTCTCAATTACTCTGCTCGTCATATTACAGTCGGCTATCTTAGCACTGCTTCACCGCATCGTTTTGCGCGAAAATGGCAAAATGCGGCACCTTAAAGCGTATTTATCGAATACCTTAAAATCCGTCTATTCAGACTGTGATTTCGCTCGCAAGTTCCTATCATTTTATTCACCTCATGCCAGAGATCAAGCAGGAGACAAACGAACGGTGGATCAAGGGGAAAGCACAGCGGGAAGTACAAAGAAGAGATGGCGCTGAGGAGGTTTCCCCTGCAATACGGTCTGAATTACAGGGGAAAATTATACCAGAAAAAGCTTACTGTGGTGTAAAACGACGTAAATGTTGTACCGTTGCCAGCCAGGCGGCCAGCCAGCCAATCATACCGGCGATTAACAGCAGCAGCAGGGACTCATCCCAGCTCAGCCCTTTGACGGCAAACGTCGTACCGAAGACGGCAGCAACCTGCGCCACCACCGCATCCAGTTTCCAAACCAGCGCCTGCGATAAAATCAGCGACAGCACCGCCCCACCCAGCCCCATCGCCGCCCCACCATTCAGGAACGGACGCAGAATAAAACCGTCCGTCGCGCCGATCAGCTTCATTACGTTGATGGTTTCACGGCGGCTGAAAATACTCAGACGCACGCTGTTACCGATGACCAGGAAGACGGCAACGATCATCAGGATACCAATCGTCGCTGAAATTTGTCCGACAAGGTTAGTCAACGCCACCAGTCGTGCGAACCAGCTGTCGTCCATCCGTACTTCATCCACGCCCTGCGCCGCCGCCACGCGGTCGCGCAGCGTCGTCAACGTGGTGGAATCCTGAAAGCTCATTTTCGGCGTGATAATCGCGACTGCCGGCAGCGGATTTTCTTCCAGCATATCCAGCGCGCCGCCAAAACCAGACCAGTTGCGGAACTCGCCCATCGCTTCATTACGCGACAGATAATTGACTTTATCAACGCCGTCTTCGGATTGAAGCTGCGTGATGACAGCCTGCGCGGCGTTGTCATCCAGCGATTTATCCAGATATACCGTCAACTGTGGCGATGGATACCACTGTGTGGCGGCCTGACTGACGTTTTTCCATACCAGATAACAGATGCTGGGCAACGCCAGCGAGATGGCGATGACCATCACAGTCAAAAAGGTAGCAAGCGGCTGGCGCAGCATATCAGCCAGCGTATTGGTCCAGGCATAGCGCCACTGTTCCTGCCAGCCACCGCGTAGTGCTTTCGCTTTTGCGACAGGCTTTTTCGCATTACGGACGTTATTCGCCATTGTGGTTTCCCCCCACCATGCGGCCATCCGATAGCGTCAGCACACGGTAATGACGGCGAGCGATCAGCCCGGTATCATGCGTCGCCATCAGTACCGTGACGCCAACACGATTGAATTCTTCAAACAGGCGTAAAATCCCTTCTGACAATGCTTCGTCCAGGTTGCCAGTCGGCTCATCCGCCAGCAACACGGCGGGTTTATTCACCACCGCGCGCGCAATGCCCACACGCTGCTGTTCACCGCCGGACAGTTGGATAGGATAGTTTTTCGCTTTATCCAGCAGGCCCACCTTGTCCAGCGCCGCAGAGACCCGACGACGAATATCCTCACTGCTGGCACCCGCGATAATGAGCGGCATCGCGACGTTGTCATAGACCGTGCGTTCCATCAACAGGTGGTGATCCTGAAAGATCATGCCGATCTGACGTCGCAGGAATGGAACTTCGCGTTTTTTCAGGCGGCTAATATTGTGGCCGCCAAACAAAATCTGACCCGCGCTGGGACGTTCAATGCCACAAATCAGCTTCAGCAGGGTACTTTTCCCCGCGCCGGAATGGCCAGTTAGGAACGCCATTTCCGCAGGGCGCAGATGGAAATCCACCCCTTGCAATGCCTGACGCCCACCGAGGTAAGCTTTACTGACTTGTTCAAAACGAATCATCCGTTTTAATCCTCTCGGGCAAAAAGTGCCTCAATAAAATCGTCGGCCTTGAATGGCCGTAAATCTTCAATGCCTTCACCTACCCCAATATAGCGGATAGGAATCGCAAACTGGTCGGCAATGGCGAAAATCACCCCGCCTTTCGCGGTGCCGTCCAGTTTAGTCAAGGTAATACCCGTCAGCCCGACCGCTTCATTGAACAGCTTGGCCTGGCTCACTGCATTCTGCCCAGTGCTCGCATCCAACGTCAGCATCACTTCATGCGGCGCGTCTTCGTCCAGCTTCTTCATCACGCGCACAATCTTTTTCAGCTCTTCCATCAGGTGCGCTTTGTTCTGTAAACGCCCCGCGGTATCTGCGATCAGGACATCAATACCGCGCGCTTTCGCGGCCTGAATCGCATCGAAAATCACCGATGCCGAATCCGCACCCGTATGTTGCGCGACCACCGCCACATTATTGCGCTGTCCCCAGACCTGAAGCTGCTCGACGGCTGCCGCACGGAAGGTATCTCCCGCCGCCAGCATCACAGATTTACCCTGTGCCTGGAACTGACGAGCCATTTTGCCGATGGTGGTGGTTTTGCCCACGCCATTAACGCCAACCATCAGAATGACATACGGCGTTTTACCTTCGATATTCAGCGGGGCGTCCACCTTAGCAAGGATCTCCGCCATTTCTTCTTTCAGCTTCACAAAAAGCGTATCAGCATCTTTCAGTTGGCGGCGACTGGCGTGTTCCGTCAGGCTGCCGATGATCTTACGGGTCGTCTCGACCCCAACATCCGCAATCAGCAGTTGTTCTTCCAGTTCATCAAACAGATCGTCGTCGATTTTCTTACCGCGAAACAATCCGATAAATCCGGAACCTAAGTTCTGGCGCGTTTTCACCAGGCTGCGTTTCAGGCGGGCGAAGAAACCTTCTTTCGTTGGGCGTTCTTGTTCCTGCGCCACAACAGGCACGTCATCTAACTGCGCGGGTTCTTGTTCTTCGTCCTGCACGATCGGATCGAGAGCATCCCGATCGAGGACGTCATGCTCGATCGGGTCACGATCGTCTGTTGCGGGAATAATCGGAGACGACGCGCTAACGTCTGGGGCTACATGTGTCGATTCGCCTGCCGCAACGGTATCCTCACGCTCAGCGACCAATGGGGTCAACGCTTGCGCTTCAACCTCTCTCTTTTCGTCAACAACGCTATTTTCTTCCACTACCGATTCTTCCGGCAGAGGTTGCTCTACGCGCTCCGGCGTAGGCTCAACGGTCTGGTGAGTCGATGCGGCGGCATCTGATTCAGCAACGGGCGCATCTTCAACGACCGGCTTCTCTTCTTGTTTTTCTTCCTGTTTCCCAAGTCCCAGCCAGGAAAAAAAACCGCGCTTCTTTTCTTTTGACATGTGTAATCGCGCTCCACGCTGCTCACCGCAGCGAATCAATCAATGAAAATCATATTTAAACAACAAGTTTAACACTTTCCTGCCGACAGCAACACGCAGCCAGCAGGAGCAATGGCAGACAATCTTCCTCGCTACTCACAATCTTCGTAACGAAAGGCAATGTCCGTAACGAAGTGTGTCAGACGCCGCGTGTTACCCGAAGACCGCCGACAGCACAAAATTTTGGCTTAAGCGCCTTAACGCCCATCTTAACATTCCCTCTACACGTAACCGCCGTTAGAATAGCGCCAGAAATTTCCTGCCCGCATCCACACCATGATGATGCGGCACAACAATAACCCTGTGAGCTATGGCTAAAAAAAATGCATCGTCAGCCGCCGGACAAATCCGAATCATCGGTGGTCAATGGCGCGGCAGAAAACTCCCGGTACCTGATAGCCCCGGTTTACGCCCCACCACTGACCGCGTGCGGGAAACATTGTTTAACTGGCTGGCTCCCGTGATTCAACAAGCGCGCTGTCTGGACTGCTTTGCTGGCAGCGGCGCACTCGGGCTGGAAGCGCTGTCCCGTTATGCGGCTCATGCCACATTATTGGAGATGGAGCGTGCAGTCGCCCAGCAATTAACGCAAAATCTGGCGCTGCTTCGGGCGGAAAACGCTGAGGTGGTCAATACTGATGCCCTGAACTGGCTGGCGCAACCGGGTACGCCGTTCGACGTCGTGTTTCTCGATCCGCCGTTCCGCAAGGAGCTGATGAACAACACGCTTGCTCTGCTGGAACAACAGGGCTGGCTGGCACCAGACGCGTGGATTTACGTGGAAACCGAAGCGGAAAATGCGCAACTGACCATCCCAGAGAATTGGCAACTACACCGTGAAAAGATTGCGGGTCAGGTCGCCTACCGTTTGTACATCCGTCAGTGATCTTTGCAGCAACATAAGGGTAAGAGATGATTTTGATTAACCTTGGCAGATTATTGATGCTTGGCGTGTGGGGATTTCTGTTGCTTAACCTGATTCAGCCGTTTCCCAAGCCGTTGAATATCTTCATGACCGTGGCGATGATATTTATGATTCTGATGCACGGTTTCCAACTGCTGCTGCTGAAATCCAGCCAACCGAAAGACAGCCCTGCGCTGAACCGCGCGCTTCAGGCACGTATTTTCCTTTTTGGCGTGTTTGAACTACTGGCGTGGCAGAAAAAACAGCCTAAGCCGCCGAAGCCGTAACCGCTTCCGGGACACAATATTTCCTGGGGCACCAAGCATCAATACCGTGCCCTTTCGTTCCGCAGAGGGCGCACCGCAAAAATCAGGACTTTTTACCGGGAAGGTAAGGGAACGCGGTGACGTTATCGCCTAAATCAGAAATGCGAGCGCTGCCTTTTTCCGTCACGGCATCAATACGAATAATCGCCTGCAAAGGGATGAAACTGCGGCTAACGCCGGAGAATTCCGTTTTTAGCTTCTCGGTTGACGGGTCAACCAACAGCGTAGACTGACTATCAAACACAAAGTCGGCAATTTCAATAAAACCGAACAGGCTGCTTTGTACCAACTCACGCACATAAAGCTGGTAGTTCTTACCGTTATTTATAAATTGAATACGATAAAGTGCGGATTCATTACTCATTCAACACAATGCTCCTTTCAGCGACGTCGCGGCGCCCATCTACAATAAAAACAGGCGATAACATAACATGAAGCTCACAGAAGGCGTATCCGTCTCACGCCGTGTTGTTTAACTTCCTCACAATCCCCTACACTGGATAAAGAACGGTTTATTTTTATCCTGACACAAACAAAAACACAAAAAGGACACGCTATGCTTTGGTCATTTATTGCTGTGCTTTTTTCTGGTTGGCTGTATGTGGACGCCAGCTATCGTGGCCCAACGTGGCAGCGTTGGTTATTCAAACCCGTCACCATGCTATTGCTGCTGGCGCTAGCCTGGCAGACACCGCTGCTCAGCGTGCCGGGCTACCTGATCGTGCTGGGGTTACTGGCAACGCTGGTGGCAGATACCCTGCTGCTGCTCCCGACTCAACGCCTGCTTTACGCCTTTGCGGCCTATTTCCTTTCCCATTTGCTGTACACCATCGGGTTTTTTACCGGGCAAGTCTCGTTCACGTTTTTCTGGCCGCTGGCATTGACGCTGATCGTGGTGGCTGCACTGCTTATCGCCATTATTTGGGGGCGACTGGACGCACAGCGCTGGCCTGCCTGCGCATTTATTATCATGACGACGCTGATGGTCTGGATTGCCGGTGAACGTTATTTTGCGCTGGGGACAAACGCGAACTTCTCCCTGCTGACGGGCACCGTACTGCTGTTTATTGCCCATGCGGTATGGCTGATTCACCATTATCGTTTCCCGTTCCGCGCCCATCAGGCGATTGTGGCGGCGGGCTATTTTGGCGGCCATTTCTTGATTGTTCGCTCCCTCTATTTCTGACGTTCGCGGCGCTCACGAAAATCTGGCTAAGCCTTGAGCGGCGGTGTAAAGTTCCTGATGAGAATGGCAATCACTAATAACCCAGGAGGAAGACATGCACTCTCATCAGCACCATCACAGCGCTGAGAAATCAGCCTGCTGCAATAACGGCGTTCACCATGCGCCACGCAGCACCACGCACAGCACTAAAAGCTGCTGTAGTGAACACACCCAGCATTCGAGCCACGCCGACCACAGTTGCTGTTCAACCAAACACACGTCTGATGCCGTAGTACAGACCGCGTGTGGCACAGAGCAGCATTCGTCAGACAGCGGCGGTAGCGCGGATTCTGACGACCCCGACGGTGGCGACAGCGACAGGCCCCGACCCAACCAGCGTTTCAGCTGGAAAATCAGCGGAATGGATTGTCCCAGCTGCGCACGTAAAATCGAAAATGCAGTAAAAAATATCACCGGAATTGAACAAGCCAAAGTGCTGTTCGCCACCGAAAAACTGGTGGTTGATGCCTACACCGATATTCGCCCTCAGGTTCAACATGCTGTTCAGCAAGCGGGCTTCACCTTGCAGGACACCGCACTCCCTATTGCACCACCCGACACCTCTACCGTACGTCGTTTCGTACATGAATATGGTTTCTTAATACTTTTCACTTTGCTGGCTGCTGCAAGCTGGGGACTTTCCCTGCTAAGCGAGCGCGGCGGGCAGATCGCGTTTATCGCAACCACAATTGTCGGGCTGATTCCAATCCTGAAAAAAACGGTGCAGCTCATTCGTACGGGTACACCCTTCGCGATTGAGACGCTAATGAGCGTGGCCTCCATCGGGGCGCTCTTAATTGGTGCCACCACCGAAGCCACCGTTATTTTGCTGCTGTTTATGTTGGGCGAATATCTGGAGTCTTACGCGGCAAACCGCGCCCGGCGTGGCGTAACGGCACTGATGGCGCTGCTTCCTGAAGACGCAACGGTCGTCGGAAACGGGCAGCGACGCCTCGTCCCTGTTGCGAGTCTGGTCCCCGGTGATGTCATTGAAGTCGCCCCCGGCGGGCGACTCCCTGCCGATGCGGAGCTATTGAACAACGACGCCAGCTTTGATGAAAGCGCCCTGACCGGCGAATCGGTGCCCGTTGAGCGCACACCGGGTGAAAAAATTGCCGCAGGTAGCCTGTGCGTCGATCGGGTTGTGCAGTTACGTGTGGTTTCACAGCCGGGCAACAGCGCCATCGACCGCATTCTGCAACTGATAGAAGAAGCAGAAGAGCGGCGCGCACCGATAGAACGCTTCCTTGATAAGTTCAGCCGCTACTACACACCAGCCATCATGCTGCTGTCACTGCTGGTGATTTTGGTGCCGCCATTGCTGCTGGCACAGCCGTGGCAAGAGTGGATTTATCGCGGTTTGACGCTGCTGTTAATCGGCTGCCCGTGTGCACTGGTGATTTCAACGCCTGCGGCGATTACGTCTGGACTGGCTGCGGCAACGCGCCGTGGGGCGCTGATTAAAGGCGGTGCAGCGCTGGAGTCGCTGGGCAGCATCAAGACCATCGCGTTTGATAAGACGGGTACGCTGACGGAAGGCAAGCCGCAAGTGACGGACGTGTTACCCGCCACAGGTATTAGCGAAACGGCGCTGCTAACGCGAACCGCCGCAGTGGAGTCAGGCTCGCACCATCCGCTTGCCAAAGCCATCGTCCAGCATGCGTTGTCCAGCAGCACATTTCTGCCGATGGCAGAAAACCGTAAAGCGCTGGCAGGTGTCGGCGTTGAAGGTACGATAGGCGGCAAACGGATTCAGGTCAGCGCCCCAACTCGCATCACGCCCAATCTGCTTGATGCTGACTGGTTGCAACGGGTTGATTCGCTGGAAAGCGAAGGGAAAACCGTGGTGGTAGTGCAAGAAGACGACAGGCTGCTAGGTTTGTTGGCGTTGAGCGATACGCTGCGCCACGATGCGCGTGAAGCGTTGGATGCCCTACAGCAGTTGGGGATTCGCGGCGTCATGCTCACGGGCGATAATCCCCGTGCGGCGGCAGCCATTGCCGCGACATTGGGGATCGATTACCGAGCCAGCCTGCTCCCTGCCGATAAAGTTACGGCAGTCAGCGAATTGAGTAAGCAGCACCCCGTAGCGATGGTGGGCGACGGCATCAACGACGCGCCAGCGATGAAAGCCGCAACCATCGGCATCGCGATGGGAAGCGGTACAGATGTGGCGCTGGAAACCGCCGATGCAGCATTAACCCACAGCCGCCTGACTGGGCTGGCGGCCATGATTAGCCTGTCGCGAGCGACGCAGCATAATATTCGTCAGAACATTACGATCGCACTGGGGCTGAAAGCCGTATTTCTGGTCACCAGTATTCTGGGCATTACCGGGCTGTGGCTCGCCGTGCTGGCGGATTCCGGCGCAACGGCACTGGTCACCGCCAACGCGCTGCGGCTGCTGAGAAAACAGGACTAATCGCAGTCTACGGTGCGCGGTGTAACGCCGCGTACCTGCGGCTGGAAGTATGACGAGTATTAACCCTTGCGCAGCAGATAACGATAGGGAAGCTGTTCGGTCTCCTGCGCCAGAAGCTCATGCTCCATATACACGCAAAAACCGGGAATATCGCGAGTGGTGGCCGGATCGTCGGCAATAATCAGCAGCGTTTGCCCGGTTTCCATCTGGCGCACCGTCTTACGTACCATCATCACAGGCTCAGGACAGCGCAACCCCTGCGCATCAAGGGTTTCATCCGGGTTGGTAAAGGGATCGGTCATCAACATTCTCAGTACTGGAATCAAAAAACCGCCTTAGTTTACGCTGAGGATTTCCCGACGCAAGCGACGACAACGTTTGCGCAGAAAACAACCATCTTTTCCTGGCAAAAGACATTGCATTAGCGAGGCAATTGCGTATTATGCCGCCGCGTTGCAGCATAAATCTGCACGTTATTCCTTGGGTTCCCTAACCCCAATAACCAAAAAGGTCACATTATGTATCGTTTTACTCCCCAGCAGCGGCTTACGGCGCTGATCTGGCTATCGTTGTTCCATGTCCTGATCATTACGTCGAGTAATTATCTGGTTCAGCTCCCGGTATTGATTTTCGGTTTTCATACTACCTGGGGCGCGTTTACCTTCCCGTTTATTTTTCTGGCCACTGACCTGACGGTTCGGGTTTTCGGTGCACCGCTGGCGCGTCGTATCATTCTGACCGTCATGGTGCCTGCGTTGGCGATCTCCTATCTGGTTTCGTCACTGTTTTATCAGGGATCGTGGCAGTCATTCGAGGCGCTGAGTCAGGTGAATATCGTCGTGGCACGTATCGCCTGCGCCAGCTTCATGGCATATGTTCTCGGTCAAATTCTGGATGTCCACGTTTTCAATCGACTGCGTCAGAATCGTGCGTGGTGGGTGGCACCAGCTGTTTCAACCGTGTTTGGTAACTTCAGCGACACGCTGGCCTTTTTCTTCATCGCGTTTTACCGCAGTACCGATGCTTTCATGGCAGCAAACTGGGTCGAAATTGCGATGGTGGATTATGCCTTCAAACTGCTTATCAGTCTGGCGTTCTTCCTGCCGATGTACGGTGTCATGCTGAACATGGTGCTCAAACGCCTGAGCGAGCAGAAAAGCACTGCCGACTATCACTCCGCCAGCAGTCACCATTAATTCTTATCGGGCGGTGATTCACACCGCCTTTTTCCTTAAGCCACTCATCGTTTTGTAAAAATAACGCAGGCTCAAACAATGGTTTGCAACAACAAAACGCTTGTTTTTGCTATCTGAATAAGGTGCCATACTGTTATTACCTGTTTAAAAAGATTACCTGTTAAAAAACGAGAGAAAGGGAACCTATGTCGAATGTAATCAAATACCTCGGTGTCGGCCTGCTTGTCGGCCTGCTTGCTGCCTGTGATGGCAAAACGGATGACGCCGCAAAAGCGGGCGCACAAGATAAACCTGCCGCCGCAGCCAGCGCGGGCCAGAACATTGAATTACTGGAGGGTAAAATTGCGTTTACTCTACCAGCCGATATGAGTGACCAAAGCGGTAAAGTCGGTACACAAGCAAACAACATGCACGTTTACGCGAATGACAACGGGCAGAAAGCTGTCATCGTGATTCTTGGCGATGACACCACGGACGAGTTGGCCGTGCTGGCACAGCGTCTGGAAAATCATCAGCGCTCGCGTGACGCCAACCTTCAGGTCGTCACCAACAAAACCATCGACGTTGACGGCAAGAAGCTGCAACAGCTCGACAGCATTATCACTAGTAGCGGACAGCAGGCTTATTCCTCAGTAGTACTAGGCAAAGTGGAAAATCAACTGCTGACCTTGCAGATCACGCTGCCAGCCAGCAATCAGCAACAGGCGCAGAGCGAAGCGGAAGGTATCATCCACACGCTGAAGCTGAAATAATCGACGCTATCGTCTGAGAGTAGCCACTTCGGTGGCTATTCGAAGGACATAACAAAGCACGCAGAGCGGCGATAATGGATAGATCGTAAAGACGCTGTAAATACATCCATGTACGCTCGAGCCGCGCCATCCTTGGCGCGGACGCTTTACTCTTCTATTCCATTATCCCCGTTTTCATTTCATGAATTAGGATTGTCTACGGCCTGTATTGTCATTCTCTTATACGCTGGTGATTCGCTGAGTCAGCCGCCACGTCAGCGTCAAACCAGCCAGTCCTAGCAGCGCCGCCGCCAGATAAATAGAAGCGATGCCGGTGTAGCCCATCAGTACGCCCGCCACTGGCCCGACGATGCCCAGCGACAGATCGAGGAATATCGTATAGGTTGCCAGCGCACTGCCCTGATTCTGTGGTGATACCGCCTTGACGGCCACAACCCCCAATGCTGGGAATACCAAAGAGAAACCCGCCCCTGCGAGGAATGCGCCGACTTCCGCCATGAGCGGTTGCACCGCGCCCCACACCAGCAGCAAGCCTACAATTTCAACCACAAAACACACCATCGCGACGCGCAGCCCGCCAAACCGCTGAATACTGTTAGGGAAAACCAGCCGCGCCCCAACAAAAGCGCAACTGAAAATGGTCAGCGTCAGCGCAGCCCCATCCCAATGACGATCGGCATAAAACAACGTGATGAATGTGGCGATCACGCCAAAACCCGCAGAGGCGATCGCCAGAATAATGCCGTAAACCCAGACTTTCCCCAGTACTTCGCGGAAGGGAATCTTTTTACCGGGCGCGACCTGCACGGCCGGACGCGGCAGCGCGAAGATAATCGCCACGGCGGCGATGAGAATGATGCACACCGAGAGCAGCTTTAGCCCACCAACATGATTGAGCCAGACGCCGAGCGGTGCACCAATCGCCATCGCACCGTACGTCGCGATGCCATTCCACGAAATCACGCGCCCGATATGTCGGGAGCCCACCACGCCAACGCCCCAGAGCGTTGCACCGGTTCCTGCAAAGCTCTGTCCGGCACCCAGCACGACACGTCCGAGACACAGCAGCAGCAGCGTGATCGCGGGCGACGCATCGCTAAAGGCAGCAAACAGATAAAACACGCCGCTCAGCATGACACCGACTAATCCCCAAACGA
The DNA here is from genome assembly GCF_012427845.1 of Pectobacterium punjabense. NCBI lineage: Bacteria > Pseudomonadati > Pseudomonadota > Gammaproteobacteria > Enterobacterales > Pectobacteriaceae > Pectobacterium > Pectobacterium punjabense. The sequence goes on along the minus strand of NZ_CP038498.1, from coordinate 98,719 downwards.
CAATCTTTTTCGGCCCTTTTTCATCAGCACTGCGACCGGCATGGGGGCGGCTCAATAGCGTGGAGAAATATTGCAGGCTGATGACCAATCCGGCCCAGAATGCGCTATAGCCAAGGTGGTCATGCACATACCCCGGCAGCACCGCCAGCGGCAGACCAATATTCAAATAGCTGGCGAAGTTGAACGCCACAATCGAAACGATACTCAGATTAAGGCGCAGACCACTCAGCGCCGGTTCGGATGGGGAAGGTGTTGGCATGGAAAATTCACTCGCTTAACGTCCGTGTATGACGTACGTTCAAAAAACATCGAAAAGTAACATTCTTATATTGTTGGTTATAATCAATCTTATAATCCCGAACACAGGAGAAACGCAATGCCTGTACCGGCAGACCCGGATCGCAAACCAACATCGTCAACCCCAGAAGGGGACACATTGCCACAGAAGCCGCTCTCGTTTCTGGGCAAGAGCAAACGTCTGGCCGCACGAATTCAGGCGATTCCCAGCGTGGCACACCTGATTCGCGCAGGCGAACGTTTCAACGATCGCATGGGCAACCAGTTTGGCGCGGCAATTACCTATTTTTCCTTTCTGTCGCTGATCCCCATTCTCATGGTGTCTTTTGCCGCCGTAGGTTTCGTGTTGGCCTCTAACCCCGACCTGCTGACCGGGCTGATTAACCGCATCGTCAACAGTATCAGCGATCCCAATCTGGCTAATACGTTGAAAAGTACCGTCAACACCGCCGTACAGCAGCGTACCACCGTCGGGCTTACCGGTTTGCTGATCGCACTCTATTCTGGTATCAGTTGGATGGGAAATCTGCGTGAAGCGATTCGCGCTCAGTCGCGCGACGTATGGGAGCGGAACCCAAAAGATGAAGAAAAAATTTACTTTCAGTACACGCGGGACTTCCTGTCGCTGACCGGTTTGGTTATTGCGCTAATTATCACGCTTTTCCTGACTTCCGTTGCTGGCACCGCGCAGAACATGATTGTGACCGCGCTGGGGCTGGATGGCATTGAGTGGTTGCGCCCCGCGTTGACGCTGATTGCGCTATCCATCTCTATATTTGCCAATTATCTGTTATTTCTATGGATATTTTTTGTTTTACCGCGTCATAAACCCAAACGAAAAGCACTCTTTCGCGGCACGCTGATTGCCGCCGTCGGTTTTGAAGCCATCAAGTTCGCGATGACCGTCGCGCTGCCTAAACTCGCGAGTTCTCCTTCAGGAGCTGCGTTCGGCTCGGTTATTGGCCTAATGGCGTTCTTCTATTTCTTCGCGCGCCTAACGCTTTTCTGCGCTGCCTGGATCGCGACGGCGAACTACAAAGGCGACATCTCGACAGACCAGAGCGAACAAGAGAAAGAGAAAGAACCGCCCCCTCCTCGCTAAAAACAGCGGGAAAGCGCTGGTTTTCCGATCTGCGTCATGAAAAAATAAAACATCGTTTCAAGGCTATTGACTCAGTCTCACGTAATGTTGAGACTGAGGTTAATTTCGCGTTTTTTATACCCGAATAATTCGCGTCCCAGGGTACCTTTTCAAACAGGCCAAAAGTGATGACAACTACTAACATTGCCGTAATCGGCGAATGCATGATCGAACTGTCGCAGAAGGGCACGGATCTTAACCGTGGATTTGGCGGCGATACGCTGAACACTGCCGTTTACATTGCCCGTCAGGTAAACGCTGAAAAGCTGGGCGTGCATTACGTGACCGCACTCGGCACCGATAGCTTCAGTACAGAGATGGTTGCCGCCTGGCAAAACGAAGGGGTGAAAACCGACCTGATTCAGCGGCTGGATAACAAACTGCCCGGTTTATATTTCATTGAAACCGACGATAGCGGCGAACGCACATTCTACTATTGGCGCAACGATGCCGCGGCACGCTACTGGTTGGACAGCCCGGAAGCAGAAAAAATTGGTCAGGCGCTGGCGCAATTTGACTATCTCTACCTGAGCGGCATCAGTCTAGCGATTCTGAATGCCGAAAGCCGTCAGCGTCTCCTCGTTCTGCTGCGCGCCTGCCGCGCCAACGGCGGTAAAGTGATTTTTGATAACAACTACCGCCCACGCTTGTGGCAGAGTAAGGAAGAAACGCAACAGGCCTACACCGACATCTTGTCCTGTACGGATATTGCCTTCCTGACGCTGGATGACGAAGACATGCTGTGGGGAACAAAGCCGCTGGAAGCGGTGCTGGAACGGACGCACGGTTTGGGCGTTAGCGAAGTCGTCATCAAACGCGGTGCCGATTCCTGTATCGTGTCAGAGCGCGGACAAGCGCTGGTTGATGTCCCTGCAATAAAATTGCCAAAAGAGAAAGTGGTTGATACCACGGCCGCAGGTGATTCCTTCAGCGCGGGCTATCTATCAGTTCGCCTGAACGGCGGCAGCACGCAGGAAGCGGCAGAGCGCGGTCACCTGACGGCTAGCACAGTCATTCAATACCGTGGCGCGATCATCCCGCTTGACGCGATGCCTGCGTAAACATGACGTCGTGTGATAATAAGCAAAAGGCCGCGACTGCGGCCTTTTCTCTTTACGGATCGTGGGATTACTGCGCAGCGGGAGCCTTGTCCTGTAATTTAGCGTCTTCAGACGCTGCCGCAGACGCGCTGGCAACAGGTTCGACGGCTGGCGTCATAATCTGGTCGTAGGTTTCCTGTAGCGCCTTCATATTCGCTTCAGGTTCACCCGGCTGTTGGATCAACATCATCGTCGTATCTTGTACCAGTTGCTGGTGCAGCTCCTGATTCAGGATATCAAGCGTTAAGGCAGACAGATAAGTCTGACGCAGTTTCTGATACTGCTCGGGAGCAATATCCACCACACCATTCTGCTGGGATCGCAAACGCTGATCCATCAGGATGTCCGTGCTGGTACGTGCATAGGTGGCAAACAGCTTATTCAACTCGTCCGTCTTACGCGCGATCAACGCGTCAAACTCTTGTTGTGTCAGCCCTTTTTCACGCAGCGTAGCCAGCTCGCGCGCCATAAATATCACACTCGGCTCAACGCTCTCACTATTCGGGACATCCATATGAATTGCACACTGAGAGCGGGTATAAAACACGTTGCAGTCGAAACGGAGATTGTTGCCCTTCTGCGGGCTCTTCTCGAGCACCTGCTGAAGGTGCCAGAACATCGCTTCTCGCGTCATGTCACCCAGCCAGTAGCGAACCAGCGCCTGAGATTCACGAATCGGGTGCCACGGCGCATCCCACATCAGCGACAGCGTATCCTGCTGAGCATTGTTATTCATCAGGCTAATCGCCTGTGGTGGCAGCGGGCTTAATGTCGGCAGCGGCGCAGGCGTTTCGCGTTTGCCTTCCAACGGGGAGAAGGCTTTACCGATCTGCTCGATCACGTTGCGGTTATCCACATGACCAACGATGTAGAGCGTCATCGCATCTGGCGTATACCAGGTTTTATAAAATTGCTGAAGTTGCTCGCCATTCAGCGGCGGTTTAACGTCTTGAGCCGGATCGTGCGCCAATAGGGGTGAGCCTTTCAGGCGATAGCGCCAGCTCGGGTCCTGCGGGTTAATCGGAAAGGTGGTCACCTGATCGGGAACCTTCAGCGCGGCCTGTAGCCTTTTTTCGTCGAACGTCATCTGCCCTGCGCTTTCCGCTAGCCACGCCAACGCTTCTTTCAGCAGTTCCGGGCGATTATTCGGCAGGCTCAGGTTATACGACGTGAAATCGTACGAAACAATGACCGGGGGCAGGACGCGTGAACCGTTAGCGTCACGCATCCACATGGAAGGCAACTGAGCAGCGGACAGCTTATCACCGGGCGCGAGTGCCAGACGAGGAAGAAAATGTGCAAAGCCCACTTGCTGGGCGTTTTCCAGCAACGATCCAGCATTAACAACCAGACGTAGCTCAACCCGATCGCCGGGGCGCTGTGGTGTGGTTAATAACTGCCAGGTAAAACCATTGTCCAGTTTACCCTGCTGCCAGGCAGGATCGGGCTGTAGTGCTTCAGCCTGCACGCTGCTGCTGACCATGGCCAGCAACACACCACCAACGAAAAGCGCCTTTTTGGTGCCCTGCATGTGAACCCCTACTTATAGCTATCCAACATAATAATGTGGTTATTGTTGATCATTATGGTGGCCTTGCGTCTGCCACCGCACACTCTCGTGGATATATCACGGAAAAAAATTGAAGACGCGAAGTGTACCATTCCCTTGGACAGCGCGCTTTTGTCTATGTCACTTCAGGAGGTGAAATAATCTGCAAAAAAGATAAAAATAGTCATATTTAACAATATTTTTACGTTTTGGGACGTTCAAAAAGTGGAGGAAAACCGTTGAGTTGGGTGCAGCTTGTTTACACACAAAAAATTTACAGACAAAAGAATTCCCCACGGTGCAGAGCGCCGTAGGGAATTGATTTAGAAAACTAGGCTTACGAGAACCAGGCTTACATGATAACTACATGCTTACAACTGCATGCTGGAATTACGACTGTGCCGTTGGCGTGGCCGCGTTATCGCCCTTATTGTTACCGGACAGCTCAGCGTCTAGTTTCTTCTCATCCAGCTCGCGGCAGTATTTTGCTACCACGATAGTCGCAACACCGTTACCAATCAGGTTGGTCAGCGCACGAGCTTCTGACATGAAGCGGTCAATACCCAGAATCAACGCCAGACCAGCAACAGGCAGATGGCCTACGGCAGACAGCGTTGCTGCCAGTACAATAAACCCACTTCCCGTCACGCCTGCTGCGCCTTTAGAGGACAGTAACAGCACCACCAGCAGCGTAATCTGATGCCAGATATCCATGTGGCTGTTGGTTGCCTGAGCGATAAACACTGCCGCCATTGTCAGATAGATGGAGGTGCCATCAAGGTTGAACGAATAGCCGGTAGGGATAACCAACCCGACGACAGATTTCTTACAACCGACCTTCTCCATCTTCTCCAACATACGTGGCAGCACGGATTCAGAAGAGGACGTACCCAGTACGATCAGCAGTTCTTCACGGATGTAACGAATGAATTTGAAGATACTGAAGCCCGTTGCTTTCGCAATGCTGCCCAACACCAGAAATACAAACAGAACACAGGTGATGTAGAAGCAGAGGATCAGTTGCCCCAACTGCACCAGCGTACCAACGCCATATTTACCGATGGTAAAGGCCATGGCACCGAACGCACCCAGAGGAGCCAATTTCATGATCATGTTAATGACGCCGAAAATGACCTTGGAGAAGCTGTCGATCACATCAAAAATGACCTTGCCCTTTGGCCCCAGGCGGTGCAGCGCAAAGCCAAACATCACAGCAAACAGCAGAACCTGCAAGATATTACCGCTAGCAAACGCACCAACCACACTCGCCGGGATCACATCCATCAGGAATGGAATCAGACCCTGTTGCGAAGCCTGTTGGGTATAGACCGCCACCGCAGAAGCATCAAGCGTACTCGGGTCGATATTCATTCCCACGCCTGGTTGCACCACGTTGACCACGACCAGACCGATAATCAGCGCAATCGTACTCACAATTTCAAAATACAGCAGAGCGGCCGCACCAGTACGACCGACCGACTTCATACTTTCCATGCCTGCGATACCGGTTACGACCGTACAGAAGATAACCGGCGCAATAATCATTTTAATTAATTTAACAAACCCATCGCCCAGAGGCTTCATTTGCTCACCAAGCTGGGGGTAGAAATGCCCCAACAGTATCCCTATCGTAATGGCGGCAAGAACCTGAAAATAAAGACTTTTAAAAATTGATGTTTTCATACATACGTCCTATGGTGGGGAAAACACAGGAGGGGAATAGGGTACGAAAATGCCGCCTGTGATTGCGCCGGAAAGTAACATTGCAATAACAAGCTGAGAATGTTTTATAAGTTTAGTTTGTGAACGACAGGTTAAAAACAAGAGCTGAATCACGTCAGCAAGAGTTATAAAGAAACATCAGTGCAATTTACTTGTAACAGATGCACATTTTTACAGCATAAAAAATCCGTAAAAAGCTCTCAAAGCCCCGCTATACGGGGAAGATGCCGTTCAGGGAATACCACGATAAAAAGTAACATTTCCGTTACCTTTTAATACTCAGGAAGACGCGATAAGGAGATGAATACCGCATTTCTTATCACACCGCGCCAGCTGCATGGCGAAACGCGCCTGCGACAAACGCAGTGCCGCCTCCTCTGGCCGAGGGTCGGTAATCGTTAGGACACCGGCGCTGACAGCCCGAGCAGGGTGCGATCCCGTAGGTAAAAAGGGGGAATTAATCGCCAGCATCACGTTTTGTGCCCAATCTTGCGCCCGTCCAGCGGATTCTAGCGTCTTCCCGATGATAGCGAACTCGTCACAATCGAGGCGCGCCAGATAAAGGCTCCCTGCCTCATGTTGTTCTTCTATCACCGCACAGAATTGCTTCGCCAGCGCAGCCATATCACTCTGGCTGGCGGAGGAATCAAGCCCAAAAACGAGCAGGCTAAACGGAGTCGCATCCGCCAGACGCTGCTCAAGGCGTCGTATAAAATGCGCGTTGTCCGGCAACCCGACACCTTCAGTACTGGCAGAGAGAGATTGCTCCAGCAGTTGTTGATTACGGTTGTAGCTGCGCACTAGCGCGCCCAGCTCATCATCCTGATGCCAGGGTGGCAGCGTGAGGGGTCGGTGAAGCATCGCATCCGGCGGTAGATTCTGTAACTCGACAATAATCCCACGCAGCGGGTGTATCAGAAGTCGGTTAATGCACCAGGTAATAGCGATCGACATAATCAACGCCAGCAGCAGATACGTCGCCAACATGGTTGAAAAGGTGCTGACGATAAATTGATACATCCGATAGGAATCTGCCTGCAAGACCAGATGCGCCAGCGGTGCCGAATATTGCGTCTGCGGTGGCGAATAGAGTGGAATAGAGATACGGATCGGCAGCTTAAAGACCCGCGCGATCCAGTCCGGCACCGGGCGTTCTTTCGGGAAATTGGCGTGGAGCGTCTGAAAATCATCCGGCAGCAATACATCTGCCCGGCTAAGAAAGGCAACCGGCAGCAAGCTATCCAGAATATTGCCAGCGCGTTGCACCTCCCCTTGTAGCACCGCGTCCGTCAGTGGTTGACGCACGGAATACGCGATGCTTTCCAACTGCTTGGCATAATCTTCACGGCGCTGGTGAACGAAGTGGAAAAGCTGTATGACGATGAACAGGCTGATTGTCACCAGTGCCACGGCAGACACGGCTGTCATCTGTTTAATCGTTAATGAACGTCTGAGCCGCAAGCGCTTTCTCCGTCAACCTTTTATGCAGATCTGAATATCTGCCCCATACCCAGCGCGAAAAACGCACCGCCACGCGCACCAGTAACGCGCAGCAAACAGTATAAGGCAGCTTATCGCCGCCTCAACGCTGTTTTCTGCTGGTGCTCAGGGGATTTCATCTTAATCCTAGGCTCCCTTTGGTGGGAGCCGTAACGCGGCCTCAGAATAGGGGATATCCCCTGTATAAGCCAGCATAGCGATTCAGGGGCAGAGCGAAGATAACGAGCGATGAAGAAAGGCGGGCAGCAGCCTCGCCGCTACCCGATAAGACGTGTGATGACGGGCTACTCCTGCTCACTTAAGCCCGTTTTTAGGGGAAACACAAGGGGAGATTCCCGCAGAGATGCCTCACCCCGGTGGTCGCCCCGTGTATCTCGATACTTAAACGATTCGCACTATGTTATGGCGATTGACGCTATTGCGGATATGGCACCCAGTCTCCGCCGTTCAAACGAATGTAGGGTTTTCCCTGATATTGCATCACGATCGCGTTCTCATTCTCCGAAATCGCTTCCGTTTGCGGCAACGTGCTCGCCAGCGTTTGCCAATCCACAGAAGGTGCGGTGAACACTTTGCCATCCACCATCCGTGCGACCAGTTCCGAAATCGCCAGATAGCTGCTCGGTGACGTCACCTCCAGCGCGTCGCCCTGATGCGGGGCCTGCAAACCAAACAGTTTTACGCCGACAGGAATATGCGTGATGCTCGGACTGGGAATATCACGTAGGCCAGACATTTGCATCTTATCGCCAGCCAGCGCTGCGCCGTGCTCCGGTACCACCACCACCATGACTTTGCGACCAGATTTCTGCAACACGTCAAAAAAAGCATCCAGTTGGTCAAACAGAATCTTTGCACGTGGCGCATAGTCAGCCGACTGGTTGGTGCCCACGAAGCGGTTACCATCATGCAGCGGAATCAGGTTAAAGAAGGTCGCGTTACGCGTCGGCGTTGCTTTATTTCGCTCACCCAACCAACGATTTAACAGCTCCAAATCGTTATAAATCGGCTCACCGTCGAACGAGGTAATCTGGTGGCTGATGCCCTCCTGTGACAGCATCGGAATCTGAATGTCACCCTCTTCACGCACCTCACGCAGGTAATTCCCAAAGACGCCGGAATGATCGAGCATCAGTTGCTCTTCAAAACCCAGTTTCACCAAATTACTGAACAAGAAGCACTGCTGGTTCACTGGCTGGTACAAATCGGTGTGAGACTGTTGACCACAGCTTGCCCGCAGCAGGCGAATTGACGCCGGTCCGCTATACGCGGTAGCGGAATTAAACTGACGGAACAGGATATCGAACTTCTTCCACAGCGGATGATTTTCCAACTGCGCCACTTCTATATCCGACCATGCCAGCGAACAAATGTTGATAATCAGGAGATCAAACGGCTGTGCATCCTGTGGCAGCGCGGTAGGAAAGGCCGTAGTTCGTGCTTTCTCTCGCGTATAAAACTGGTTCAGATAAGCGGTGAGGTTCGCGTTCGTTGGCGGTAACGTGGCTTCAGGCAGCGCAGTATCTCCACCCGCTGGGGAAGCCGCCGCCGAGGGCGCGGGTGCCATCGAGGCCGTCGGCATCAGCGAAACGGCAGGGGCTGCCAGATTGACAACGTTTAGCCATGTCAGCGCCGCCACGGTAAACACCGTAATACGAATCCACTGCGCGAAAAACAGGTAGGCCACGGTGATAACCACAGCCGCACCGACCATTTGCCAGTTAATGAAGCGGTTTAACAGCTCCAGCAAATAGGCGGCGCTAAAGCCAGCAACCTGCGTCCCCTGGCTGAGAATACTGTTGATGCCCGGCAGCCAGGTATCGTGGTAAAAAAGCCCAATACCGAGTGGGATAGCAATAATATGACGCCAGCGGTGCAGCGTGACATTGGGGATCGGGAACAACAAAAACGCCAGAAATACCAGGTTAAGCAACGGATGAAAATTCAGGTATCCAAACCATAACAGGGCAAATTTCAGCAAGAAATACACATTCCAGGCACCGAGCCCGCGCCAGTAGCGCCATATATCCTGCTGTTTTTGCGTATCCTGCTGTTGCTTGCGTGTTTTTTCGTCCATTTTATTTTTTAGTCTCTGCTGAAGTCGGCTTGGTTGAGACCGTCTTGGTTGAAGAAGGGCTACGCATCCAGACACTTGCTGGCTTCAGGTAGCGCGGTGACAACAGCCTGTTTTTCCAATACTGAAGCCAGTGGGGAATCACACGGTGCGCCAAATAGCCGAGCGTAAAGAAGATGACTGCGCTTAATAGCACCAGTTGAACGATATCAATCAGGTTCATCATGATGGTTCTCCCGGTACACGGGTCGGTAAATCGGGTCCCAGTAAATCAGGGTTTAGTAAATCAATCGCAATAGGCTCACGCCGCGGCGTTTGGCTGCGTGGTGCAGATTCGGTCTGCTGCAATTGGACGTAATCATTAATCTGCTGTTCTTGCCCGGAAGTGCTGTCCTGCACCAACGATTTGATTTCCGCTAAAATCTGTAAGTCTTGTGACCACACAATCCGATTACTGAACACTTCATCTACCGGAAGACGGAAGATAGACTTCAGCGCGATATCCAATTCATTCAAACGACAATTAGACAGAAATAAAAACAGACGGCCCTGCGCGATCGTGACGACATCACCAAAACGCCGCAGCGTGCACAGCGTCAGCACCTGCGCTGCTCGTACCCCCGGAACCGGGCGCAATGCCACCAGCACGCCTTTGCTGCCTTCAGGCATCAACGTACTATCAATCAACATTTGCACAGACTGGCGAAAGGTCTCAGGCGGCTGATAGCCCTTAATTTGCAGCGGCCGCATGGTGGTCAGCAGAACCTCGACATCGACAGGAACATGTTTAGTAAAGCGCTGCCCTTGCACGCTTTCAATCCGTGTCAGGAAGCGAGATAGCGGTTCTGAATGGGAGACAATAAGATTTGCGCCACACGCCAATAACAAGCGTTCGTCGCTGGCGCGCAGGCAGGGCTTCATTTCCCGCACCACAATCTTCAGCAATTCACCACGCTGCCGCCGCAGGCTATGAACCTGTTTGACGAGTGTATCCACCTGATTGGTTTGATTCAGTGCAAAAACGAGCGTCGCCGCATTCGTCAACATGCCGGTTTGTACCAAAATGGCATTATCGTCCAGTAACTGCCAATTTTCTGACAGCGCGGGGGCACCCTCCATCACGCTCTTTTCCATCAGAAAGAGCCCATCGTCATTCAGAGATGGTGTGAGGATGGGTTCCTCTTCCGCCAGCATTTGCCAACCGCCATGATCGGGTTGCAGCATCTGTACCTTATTCGCCCGCACGCCTCTTTCCGTTGCCCACCATGACACCAGATACTGTGCGCGATCCTGCTGCCATTGCAGGCTGGCCAAGCCGTAAAGCCCGCGGTGTTGGGAGATCAACATATTTCTCAAACGGGTTACGCCGCTGCTATGGCTGAGAACCACCAGCGTACATTGGCGCTGATGTAGCCATACTGCCGTGTCATCCACCCAGCGCTGTAGTCTTTCCGGTGAGATATCTCTCCACAGGCTGGCGGGAGCATAAAGCACTAACAGACGATGTTTCGGACGTAATGCGCGCATCAAGTCATCGGTTAAATTCAGCAACGCGGCTTTATTTTCCGGCAATATATAGCAAGATAACTGTTTTGTTTCGGTATTAAACAATGTCGTCAACAGCGCGTCAGACCGTTCCCCACAGCCGATTAACGCCACTCTCGCGTCGTTATTTTGGCTATGCATAACTTGTTGGCAAAATAATGCGGCATCAACCTGTCGGTCAATATTCACCCAATAAAATCCCGCCAGTTGGAGCGTAGCCAACTCATCCCAAAGGTGACGGATACCTAATGAAAAGTTCTGCTTCATAGACTGATTTTCTTTTCCGTTAATGGCAGCAACCAACCCTTAAATATTCCCTAGATAATTCGAATTGCAGGCAGGCGGCTATAAGACATACACCAGTAGGAGACTGGAGTAGCAAACCTGCTGGGAGCAGATTTGAACGCTGCTTGCCGCAGCCCTTTACGGCGGGCCGGGTACTTAAGAAAGTCAACGCATAGGCAACTCGAAGTATGACGAGAATGACGCAGTCAAAATAAACTCTAGCAGCCCCCCGAAGGATCACAACTTTGCGCTATAAATTATTCCTATCCCTTGATAAATCACCCGTTACTATTTTTTCCTATTCACATTGCAATCATCAATTCATTGCTATAGTTAACGGGCACACCTGACTCCTTATTAAAGACAGCAGAGGCGTAACCCTTCATCTGCCAGACTGTCTGTTATGGGTGCAGTAAAAGACGCACCACATCTGTTATTTGGATGTTTTCCCTTTATCGATATCAATGATAATGGATAGCCTATTTCAGAGGCATGGGATGAATAACGAACCGACTCGTATAGATACCAGCGCACGCGCCGATTTAACCGAAAATGCAAGAACCGACGACGATCTACGGGTTCTCAGTCAGGCTTTTTCTTTGCCTGAAATAAGCTATATCGATATTTCCCGTCAGGCGCGTCTGAGCCAAATGATGGCTCGCTGGCCGCTGCTGGATGAATTAAAAGAACCGGCTGGGAGCAACTGACAATGCCCGTTATTGCATTGCAAGGAATCCGCGGAGGCGTAGGCACCACCTCAATCGCCGCCGCGCTGGGTTGGGCCTTCCAACGGCTGGGCGAATCCGCACTGGTGATTGATTTTTCGCCGGACAACTTGCTGCGCATTAATTTTAATATGCCGTTTGAACAGCGCCGCGGCTGGGCGCGAGCGGAAGCCGATGGCGCGCCGTGGCAAACGGGTGCCATGCAATATCTCCCCGGACTGGATTTCCTGCCGTTTGGTCGCCTGAATACACAGGAGATCGCGACGCTCCAACAGCATTACCACCAGCACCCCGCACTCTGGCAAAACAATCTGGCACAGCTCAGCGCGGCAGGTCGCCATCGCTGGATACTGATCGATGTACCGGCAGACAATAGCCCGCTCACGCGGCAGGCGTTAGCCACCGCGAATACCGTTTTTCAGGTGGTGGTGGCCGATGCCAACTGCCATTCGCGCTTACATCAGCAGGCCTTGCCGCGCCAGTGCCATTTTCTGGTGAATCAATTTTCTACTCTCAGCACACTTCAACAGGATTTGCACCAGCTCTGGCTGCACACGCTGTCACACCTGCTGCCGCTGGTGGTACACCGTGACGAAGCCTTAGCAGAATCGCTGATGCTGAAGCAACCGCTGGGCGAATGTCGCCCGGACAGCGTGGCAGCGGAAGAGATCATGACGCTGGCAAACTGGTGCCTGATTCACGTTAAGGAAAGCGGCGTATGAGTGGCATCCTGCGCTTGTTCCTCGTTCCGCCCGCCAGACAGGCGATACAGCGGCGCTACCGCAGCTATCGTCAGCAGGGTGCCTCCGCCTTTGCCGCCTTTTTCGCCACGCTGTTTGCGATACTCGGCTGGATCGTCCTGCGGCTGGAGTCTGAGGGATGGCAACAGATTCGCGCGCAGCGAACCTACTGGTTCCCGCACATCTCGCCTCAGCGCCCGCGCCCAGCCGATGTGCTTCGCTATGTGACGCAGGGTATTTGGCTGCTGACCATCAAAAATGGCCAGTTGCCGACATCGCGCCGCAATTACTTCTCCGCGCTGCCGCGCTGGCGGCAACGCTACATGAACGCGCAGCAAGCGCTGTTCGCCCGCTTTAGCCACGCGAATACGAACGAACGCGAAGATAGTCAATCAGGCACCACACCGACGAACCGCGTACAAAGGCTGGTCACGGTGGCACTGAGTCTGCTGTGTGCGGCGCTGGCACTCCTGTGCATCACGCAGCCGTTTGATTTGCTGTCGCAGTTTATTTTCATGACGCTGCTGTGGGGCATCGCCATGTTCGTTCGCAACATGCCGGGACGCATGCCGACGCTCATGATGATTGCCCTTTCCTTCACGGTTTCCTGCCGTTACCTGTGGTGGCGCTATACCGAAACCCTGAACTGGGACGACCCTGTCAGCCTGGTATGTGGCCTGTTACTGCTCGCAGCGGAAACCTACGCCTGGGTTGTGTTGGTGCTAGGCTATTTCCAGACGATCTGGCCGCTGAACCGCCACCCGGTTTCACTGCCGGAAGACAGCAATACGTGGCCGACCGTCGATCTGATGATCCCGACCTATAATGAACCCTTGAGCGTGGTGAAACCAACGGTGTATGCCGCGCTAGGCATCGACTGGCCTAAAGACAAGCTCAACATCTATATTCTGGATGACGGCGGCCGCGCCGAATTTAAGGCCTTCGCAGAAGAAGTCGGCGTCCATTACATCGCCCGCGTCACACACGAACATGCCAAAGCCGGGAACATCAACAATGCCCTGAAGCAGGCAAAAGGCGAGTTCGTTGCCATTTTCGACTGCGACCACGTCCCTACCCGCTCCTTTTTGCAGTTAACCATGGGCTGGTTTTTCAAAGATAAAAAGCTGGCGATGTTACAAACACCGCACCATTTCTTCTCGCCCGATCCGTTCGAGCGCAATCTGGGACGCTTCCGCCGTACGCCCAATGAAGGCACACTGTTCTACGGTCTGGTTCAGGACGGTAACGACATGTGGGATGCCACGTTCTTCTGCGGCTCCTGCGCCATTCTGCGGCGTAAACCGCTGGATGAGATTGGCGGCATCGCGGTCGAAACAGTGACGGAAGATGCCCACACCTCACTGCGTCTGCATCGCCGTGGCTACAGCTCAGCCTATATCCGCATTCCGCAAGCGGCGGGACTGGCAACCGAGAGTCTCTCGGCTCACATCGGTCAGCGTATTCGCTGGGCGCGCGGGATGGTGCAAATTTTCCGGTTGGATAACCCGCTGTTCGGCAAAGGGCTGAAGCTAGGACAGCGGCTGTGTTACGCCAACGCCATGATGCACTTTCTGTCCGGTATTCCCCGGCTGATCTTCCTGACCGCGCCGCTGGCGTTTCTCCTGATGCATGCTTACATCATCTTCGCCCCGGCGTTAGCTATTGCGCTCTACGTGCTGCCGCACATGGTGCACGCCAGCCTGACCAACTCGCGCATTCAGGGACGCTACCGTCACTCGTTCTGGAGTGAGATCTATGAAACCGTGCTGGCCTGGTACATCGCCCGCCCGACTACCGTCGCGCTGTTTAACCCACACAAAGGGAAATTCAACGTGACGGCCAAAGGCGGACTGGTGGAAGAACAGCATGTCGATTGGGTGATTACGCGACCTTATCTGGTGCTGGTGCTGCTGAATATCGCAGGGGTCGTGTATGGCCTCTGGCGTCTAATTTACGGGCCGCCGGAAGAGATCATGACGGTGCTCATCAGCCTGCTGTGGGTCGTGTACAACATGACCATTTTAGGCGGAGCCGTCGCGGTTGCCGTAGAAGCCAAGCAGGTACGTCAGGCCCACCGGGTGGAAATGTCGATGTCCGCTTCCATCCTCCGTGCCGATGGCCACCTTTTCCCTTGCGTCTTGCGCGACTACTCTGACGGCGGAGTCGGCGTTGAAGCCCGTGAATCAGGTATTCTTCAGGTCGGAGACAACGTCTCGCTGCTGCTAAAACGCGGCCAGCAGGAGTACGCCTTCCCTTTCAGCGTCACCCGCGCATTCGACAATAAAATTGGCTTACGCATGACCAACCTGAGCATCCGCCAGCATATTGATTTCATTCAATGTACCTTTGCCCGCGCCGATACCTGGGCGCTCTGGCAAGACAGCTTCCCGCAGGATAAACCGGTCGAAAGTCTGGTCGATGTACTGGCACTTGGCTTTCGCGGCTACCTGCGTCTGGCAGATTACGCACCGCCAGTGATACGCAATATTATCCTGGCCTTCCTCAACGTCGTGGTGTGGGTTGTGTCATTCATCCCGCGCTATGTAGGAAGACGCGCAGTAACTGACCAGCCAGATGCTGTACTGGCGAAAAAGGCCGTACATCGGGGCAATACGCCATCTGCCCATGAAACGCGATTTGCACAAGAGAACCTGTTTACAGAAAAGACAGTGGCTTGATTGCCATTCACAGGCCGTGACCAACGGTCTTTTTCCCGACAAAGAAAAAGACCCTTAACATTGATGATGACACAATGACGAAAAAAATAATCTGGTTCACCGCATTGGCTTTAGGCGTCAGCTCATTATCTCAGGCTGTCACCGCGCCGCACGCACCCACTCCGGCTGCGGGAGGTGCCGCCCTGCCACCCGCCAATGCTGCCACCGCCGCGCCAGCGACTGGCATGTCTACGACGAACATGCCCACGATCCCACTGGTGCAACCGTCAGCCAACGCCGCCGTGCGCAACATGGTGCTGCCGTTTGCGCAAATTGCGCCTGCACCGGGCTCCTTTGCGCTGCGCGGTATTAATCCCGACGGACAGATTGAATTCGGCGTTCGCAGTGATGAGGTGGTCACGCAGGCGTCGCTTGACCTCGAATTTACGCCGTCACCGGCGCTAATCCCCACCGAATCTCATATCAAGGTTTACCTGAACAATGAGCTGATGGGCGTCACCACCATTAGCAAAGAGCAGATGGGTAAATCCAGCCGCGTCCGTATTCCTATCGACCCGCGCTACATCACGGACTTCAACCGCCTGCAACTGGTGTTCGTCGGTCATTATCAAAACATCTGTGAAAATCCAGCCAGCACCAGCCTGTGGTTGGATGTCAGCAAAGCCAGCGCGCTCAATCTGCAATTCCAGAAGCTGACGCTGAAGGACGACCTATCGCCGTTCCCCGCACCATTTTTTGACAGTCGCGATACGCGACCGTTGACGCTGCCTATTGTCTTTGCCGGCCAGCCGGATCTGGTGCAACAGCGTGCCGCCGCCATGCTCGCCTCCTGGTTTGGCAGCAAAGCACAATGGCGTGGGCAATCTTTCCCTGCTCTTTTCAACCAACTGCCAGATCGCCACGGCATTGTTTTCGCCACCAACGACAAGCGCCCTGATTTCCTGCATGATGCCCCGGCCGTAAACGGACCGACAGTGTCTATCATCAGCCACCCTAACGATCCCCACGTTAAGCTGTTATTGGTACAGGGTCGTGATGATAATGAGTTGCTCACCGCCGTGCAGGGCATTGCACAGGGGAACACGCTGTTCCGTGGGCAAAGCGTTACCATCGATAAGGTCGAACAGCTCGCCCCACGCCAACCGTATGATGCGCCAAACTGGGTACGCACCGACCGCCCGATGACCTTCGCCGAGCTTCAGCAATATAACGAGCAGTTGCAGACCGACGGTATCGTACCTCGGCCAATTTCACTGACGATGAACCTGCCGCCTGACCTGTTTCTTATCCGCAGTCAGGGCATCGATATGCGCCTGAAATATCGCTACACCGCGCCGCAGGTGCAGGACGGTTCACGTCTGAGCATCAATCTAAATAATCAGTTTGTACAAGCCTTCTCGCTGGCAGCGGAACACGACCAGAATTCACTGTTGATGCGTTTGCCGCTCACACAGGGGTTATTGGATTCCAACAAAACCCTGACTATCCCTGCGTTGAAACTCGGCACCATCAACCAGCTGCGCTTTGATTTCAATTACACCACGCTGCTCTCCAGCGGCACTGCTGACCGCTGTGAAACCTATACACCGGTCGTGAATCACGCCGTCATCGATAGCAATTCAACCATTAACTTCTCTGGTTATCGCCACTTTATGGCGATGCCGGATCTGCGTGCCTTTGCCAATGCGGGCTACCCATTCAGCCGGCTGGCTGACCTATCACAAACGCTGGTACTGGTGAACAAACAGCCTCAACCCGCTCAGGTCAGCGCAATGCTGAACGCCATCGGCAATATTGGGGCACAAACTGGCTACCCAGCATTGGCGGTACAGCTCAGCGATGATTGGACACAGGTCGACAAACAGGACAGCGATATTTTGATGATCGGCGCGATCCCGCCTGAACTGCATGACGACGGCAAGATCAATCTACTGGTCGAGCAAACGCAAAGTTGGATCAAGCAGCCGATACGCCAGACCGCTATCCCAGACATCGGCTCGCCCGATTCTGACGCGAAGCCAGACAGTAAAACCACCGTCAGCAGCGCGGGGGCGATGTCGGCGATTATTGGCTTTCAATCCCCGTATCACGACCAGCGCAGTGTTGTCGCCCTACTGGCCGATAGTCCACAGGGCTATGCGTTACTCAACAACGCGCTAATCGACAGCGAGAAAAGAGCGTCGCTGTTCGGTTCCGTTTCCGTCATCCGCGAGTCAGGCATCAATAATCTGCGTGTCGGAGACGTTTATTACGTCGGTCATCTGCCGTGGTGGGAACGTATCTGGCACGCATTAGCACAACATCCCATCTGGCTCGCGGTCATATCGACGCTCACCGTGATTATTGTTGCCTGGCTGCTGTGGCGTGGCCTGAAATTCTTCAGCCGCCGTCGCCTGTCACCAGATGAAAGGGATTAACGCACCATGCCACGCGTGCTGCGCTACCTGATCCCAACGCTGTTGTGGCTATGGGCTTCCCTAGCCACCGCGGCCGTCTGTGACTGGCCCGCCTGGGAACAGTACAAACGGTATTACATCAGCGAGCAAGGGCGGGTGATTGATACCTCCGCCCCCAATAAAATCACCACGTCTGAAGGGCAAAGCTACGCCATGTTCTTTGCCCTGGTCGCCAACGATCGAGAGATGTTTGATCGGCTGCTGCAATGGACGGAAAACAACCTGTCCGCAGGCGATTTACGTGCCAACCTACCCGCCTGGCTGTGGGGAGAAAGCAAAGATAAGCAGTGGACGGTGCTCGACCCTAACTCCGCGTCCGACGCCGATTTGTGGATCGCCTATAACCTGCTTGAAGCGGGTCGGTTGTGGAAAGATACGCGCTACAAAACGCTGGGGACGGCACTGCTTAAACGTATTGCTAAGGAAGAGGTCGTGACGATTCCGGGGCTGGGCGTGATGCTATTGCCTGGCAAGGTAGGCTTTGCAGAAAAAGAAAGCTGGCGCGTAAACCCCAGCTACCTGCCGCCACAGTTGCTGGCTCGCTTTGCTCCGCTGGGTGAAACGTGGAAGAACATGCAGCGCACCACGCAGCGCCTGCTGCTGGAAACCGCGCCGAAAGGGTTTTCGCCTGATTGGGTCATCTGGCAAAAAGACAAAGGCTGGCAACCCGATACCACCAAACCCAATGTCGGTAGCTATGACGCCATTCGCGTCTATCTATGGGCGGGGATGATGGCTGATAGCAGCAGAGGAAAAGCCGACTTGATCAAACAGTTTCAGCCCATGATTCAACACACGATCCAACAAGGGCTACCACCTGAAAAAACGGACACGGCAACAGGTGCCGTCACCGGACAGGGGCCGGTAGGGTTTTCCGCTTCACTGCTGCCAATGCTATCACGCCAGCCGGATGCACTAGCGGCCCAGCGACAACGGCTCACCGCGAATCCACCGGGCGACAATGCCTATTTCGCTGCATCCCTGACGCTCTTTGGTCAGGGATGGGATGAGAAGCGCTACCGCTTCACGTCACAAGGCCAACTTTTACCGTCCCGAGGCAGCCAATGCACAACAACACCGTAAACTGGCTGCGACTCCTCCCGTTATTGTTGATTGCGGCACCGCAGGCCTACAGCGCAGAAACCGCATCACCAGAGCAGTTCCTGATGGATCAGGTGCGTTTGGGAGAAGCCAGCAATAAAGACGATATCGTGCGCCAGTCGCTCTATCGACTGGAGCTGATCAACCCGGATAACCCCGATGTTATCGCTGCCAGGTTGCGGCTGGTACTGCGTCAAGGCGATCAGGCGCAGGCTCGCCAGCAGTTGGAAAAGTTGAAGGCTGTGGCACCCGACTCTGCAATCTACCGTCAGTCAGCAATGACGCTGGCGCTGACGCAGGAAGAGCCGCGTAAACAATTGCAGCAGGCGCGCTTGTTATCAGCATCTGGGCACTATGCGGAAGCCAAAGTGCAGTACGACGCGCTCTTTCACGGCGACCCACCCACACTCGATCTTGCCGTGGAGTATTGGCGTCTGGTTTCACGTTTGCCAAACCAGCAACCTCTTGCCATTAAGCAACTGGAAACGCTGGATCAGGCCTATCCGAATAATGTGCCGCTGCGCATGGCGCTATCGCGCTTGTTGTTTAGTCAGAATCGTAACGAACAAGCCTATCCTCTACTGAAGCAGCTTTCTAACGATCCTGTCGGGCGTGGACAGGCGGCTTCGCTGTGGCTGGAAATTATCGGCCGGATGCTGGTTACGCCACAAAGCGTGGCTGAACTAAACCGTTTTCTGACCGTGTTTGATGAAGGTGAGCAGGCGGAAACTGCACGTAAAGAACTCAGTCGTCAGCAGGGAATACTCGCCGACCCTGTTTATCAAGGTCGGCTGCGCGCGTTGGCACAGATTGAGGATGGCGGCGGCAATAGCGCCACGCTTGGCGAGTTAAATAAAGCGCTGGCTGCCACACCAAACGATCCTGAGCTAATCGGTGCAATTGGTCTGGTTTACCTGCGTGCAGGCGATCGGGTAACAGCACTGGCGCAGTTCCAGAAGGCATTACAGGCGGATGTGAATCGCCTGAACAGCGGCAAATGGGAAGGACTCATCCAAAGCACACAGTATTGGACCACCATTGCGGAAGGTGACAATGCGCTGAAGGCCAACAATCTACCGCTGGCGCGGCAGAAGTATCAACAGGCACGCCAGATGGATAACACCAATGCCTATGCGCTGATTGGTCTGGGCGACGTGGCCGTTGCCAGTAAAAATGATGCCGCCGCACAACCGCTCTACCAACAGGCGTTACATCTCGAACCCGGCAATGACAACGCCTTGCGCGGTCTGGTCGGTATTTACCAACGTCAATCGCCGGAGAAAGCACTCGCTTACCTCAACAGCCTGCCGCGCAGCCAGCAGAATACAATGCGAGAGACGCTGGCGGCGCTGCAACTCGACATCCTGAAACAGCAGGCGGATCAGTTGGCAGAACAGCAGCAATGGGCGCAGGCGGAGGAAAAATATCGTCAGGCGAACCAGCAAGATCCGAATGACGTCTGGCTGGCCTATCACTATGCCCAAGTGCTGCGCCAACAGGGGAAAACGCAGCAGGCGGACAGCGTGGTACACGGTGCTGCTGCCGTTCCACCAGCCAACGCGGAAAAAAACTATGTTTATTCACTTTACCTGTCATCCACCAACCGGGATGAGCAAGCACTCGCTCACCTGAACACATTGCCTACTGCGCAGTGGAGCGATGACATGCGCGATTTATCCCAGCGCCTGACAATTCAGACCACGCTGGCGAAAGCGGAAGCGATGCGCGATGCGGGTGACGAATCCGCTGCCATTGCATTTCTGCGTCAGCAACCGACAGACTCCCGTATCGACCTGCTGTTGGCAGACTGGGCGCTGGCTCGGGGTGAATACGCGACGGCGCTGGCGGAATATCAACGCATTCGTACACGAGAACCGCAGAACCCCGATGCACAATTAGGTGAGATCGACGCGTTTATCGCACAGGGTCGACAAGATGACGCGCGTCAGCGTCTGAACCAGCTTCCAGCGCAGGCAGCAGATACACTCAACGGCCAACGGCGCGTCGCCAACGCCTGGCAAGCGGTAGGGAATCCACAAAAATCGACCGCGCTTTTCCGTCAGCTAAAAATCGACGCACAGAAAGAACCGATCGGTCAGGGGAAAGCATTGGTCTATCGCGATGCAGCGCGCGTTGAACAGCAGCAGTCTCAACCAGAGCAGGCAAAGCAGGACTATAAACAGGCCATGGTCGCCAGCGGCATTACCCCCGCGCTGCCACAAAGTGACGACGACTACACCCGGTTGACGCGTAATAATCGCAGCGACGACTGGCTACAACGCAGCATCCGCGCCGATGCCGCAGACCTGTATCGCAAACAGGATATTACCGTCACCCTCGATCATGATTACTCGAGTTCAAGCGGCACCGGGGGGATTTCCGATCTAAGCGCCCACAACACCCTGTTGCAGTTAGATATGCCGCTGTACGATGGCCGCGTCTTCTTCCGCACCGATACTGTGCAGATGAACGCCGGTTCCTTCTCAGCAGACAGTACCGGTGCCTACCGAGAAACCTTCGGCACCTGCGCCACGCGGGACTGTTTCGACGGGAAATCACAGAAAGCCACCGGAACCAGCGTCGCCGCAGGCTGGAAAAACAACCGTTGGTCAGCGGATATCGGCACCACGCCGCTCGGCTTTGACGTCGTCGATGTCGTCGGCGGTGCCAGCTACAGCGGCGACTGGCGCCAGATCGGCTGGACAGCGACCGCCTCACGCCGTCCGATCTCCAGCTCATTACTGGCATTCGGCGGCACCAGAGATCCGGGCACCGGCATTACCTGGGGCGGCGTACGTGCGGCGGGTGTCAGCCTTGGTCTGAGCTACGATCGGGGCGAAGCACACGGCGTCTGGAGTGATTTCAGCGTCCACCAGATTACCGGTAAAAACGTGGCCGATAACGATCGCGCCCGTGCGATGGCAGGCTACTACTACAAGCTGATTAACGAAGATAACCGACGCGTCACGGTCGGCCTGAACAGCATGTGGTGGCGCCACCAGAAAGACTTAAGCGGCTATTCACTCGGTCAGGGCGGCTACTACAGTCCACAGCAATACTTCTCGCTGGGCGTGCCGGTAAACTATCGGCAGCGGACAGAAAACTGGTCATGGGAACTTGGCGGATCGCTGTCGTGGTCACGCTCCTCTACCAAAGACCAGCGCCGCTATCCGCTAACTGGCCTGCTCGGTAACGCCGCGCTCACCGACAGAGACACCATCGAGCAGGGAAGTAGCAGTTCCGGCTTCGGCTATACGGCACGTGCAGTCGTCGAACGCCGCCTCAGCTCACACTGGACGTTGGGTGTCGGTATTGATATTCAGCAAGCGAAGGACTATACCCCAAGCCACGGTCTCCTCTACCTGCGCTACTCAGCGGCCGGCTGGCAGGGCGATCTCGACAGCCCGCCGCAACCGCTTACGCCGTACGCAGACTTTAAATAGCCTTCCTCGCTTCAAACTTCATAGGGTTTCCACCACAGCGGAAACCCTATGATAAATATAAAGATAACGCTATCTTGCGATAGAGTTATCTGCCTAATTATATAAAAATGATAATGACTATCATTTTTATTCTCATAAATTAAACTTCTCAATGCATTCTGTCGAATTTCTATCGGGTATCGATTTTACCTAGCCACGGCATAAGGCATTTGTGTATATAAGCGCAAAATGTAAATCAACGTAAGGATTGCGTTCATTTTGTGTAAAACCCTTTCTTTTATAAGCCTTATTTTTTTGAGTCTCAGCAGCTCAACCTTTGCCGCCACCGCCATCAGCCCAACGGATCGAGATGCGCTGGAACTCCAACAAAAGTCATTACTGGAACAGGCCAAACAGCAGCGTTTATCGCTGGAAAACAGCACAACCTTAACAATACCGGCGGTCACCGCACCAACCACAAGAGATGCCGTCTGCTTCCCCATCCAAAAAGTTGTCTTTCATGATGCAGAGTCGCTCCCAGCGAAAGATCGCACGGCCATTCAGCAACGCTACCAAAGCCGCTGCCTTGATTTAGCCACAATCCATAACGCCGTGAGGGAAACCACCAATGCCTACCTCAATCGTGGCTTTGTCACCAGTCAGGCCTATTTACAGGAGCAAGACCTCTCCGGCGGCACGCTCATCATCAGCGTCAGCGAGGGAAAGATAGAAGCTATTCGCATGGAAGGGGAAACGCCACTCGCAATCAAGATGGCCTTCCCTAGGCTGGAAGGACATATTCTTAATCTGCGCGACATCGAACAAGGGATGGAACAGTTGAATCGTCTGCCTTCGCAGCAGGTTGCCATTGATATTCAACCGGGAAAACAAGCAGGGAGTTCGATTGTTTATCTCAAGCGCACCACGCAAGCCCGTCCTGTCACCCTCTCTCTCAGCGCTGACAACAGCGGACAAAAAAACACGGGGCGCGAACAGCTTTCGACCCGCCTTACCCTCGATAACCCGCTGCGGCTCGCCGATCGCTGGTGGTTCACCGCCAGCCGCGATAGCGCGTTCAGCCATAACTACGGCAGCAAAGCCTTATCGGGCGGGATGTCTTTGCCTTATGGCTACTGGACGCTCGGCTACCAATACGCCTGGAATGACTTTTTCCAACCGATCCCGATCGGCAGCAGCGCGTATCGCTATGAAGGACAAAGCAACACTCATCGGCTCAGCCTCAACAGAACGCTCTATCGGGATGGGAAGCAGAAGCTGGCGCTGGATGGCGCGCTCTCTCGTCGACGCACCGAGAACCGGATGGCGGGTGAGCGCCTCGAGGTCAGCAGCCCTACGGTCAGTAGCGCCAGCCTTGGGCTCAGCTATAGCACCACGCTGGTCGGGGGATATTTTACGCTCAACCCGATGCTAAGCCATGGCCTGCGGAGCTGGGGCGCGACAGATGACACAAAGGAAAACAGCAGTTATCAGAAAAAGTATAGCCGAGAGATCCAATGGCAGTATTACCCCTTCATCAATCAGGTTTAAAACAGAATGAAAACAATAGGATTCAGTGGTGGAGGTTTAGTCGTTGAGCTGGGCACAGTCAATGATCTTTCACTATTCTTTCAGTGTATTAACAATTTAACAAAATTGAACTACCCAGATACAGATTGGGATATTTTAGTTGATAGACTCTACAAGAGGTA
This sequence comes from Pectobacterium punjabense, assembly GCF_012427845.1. Classification (NCBI taxonomy): domain Bacteria; kingdom Pseudomonadati; phylum Pseudomonadota; class Gammaproteobacteria; order Enterobacterales; family Pectobacteriaceae; genus Pectobacterium; species Pectobacterium punjabense. The sequence continues at coordinate 74,675 of NZ_CP038498.1, read as the reverse complement.
TCTACGCCTTGAAGAACTATCACTTGCTAAAGAAAAAATGAATAGAGTAAGAGACTTGTTTTCTATCTTCCCCAGTACATCAATTGATTGGGATCATAAAATGATAGGCTGTCGAGAAAAAAGCTGGATAAATCCGAATCAAGCTATGCTATCAGATATATTCAAGCGTTATTTCGAAGCATTCTTAGAGTGTGTGGAATCTGCTGAAATAAATTACCATCTTTTCAATTCATATCAGGGGTATGAATACGAAGCAGTAAAAACCGTTATTTCTGACTTACCTTGGTTTATCGAGGATGAAAATCGTCCCCTCGAACAGTATGATGCACTGGGGCCTGATGATCTGCCATTTTGGCTTAGATAACATGATAATAATATAAAACCCATCCCCCTGAGCCAACCATAGGCTCAGGGGTAATTAAATAATAAAAATATTATTAAGAATCTTTCCAGATCATTTAGGAGGAGAATTTGAATGGAAATTACCGAAGATAATTTAAAAATAGAGCAGAAAATTCGGAAATTATATAGATAAATTGGTTTACATAATTGGTAATATTGAGGATTACTTACCATGAACACTGTTAATTCAAGAATCACACCGCCAAATCCGAACTATGAGACATGTTTGGAGTGTCGCGCAAAGTTGCTGATTTATCCTGGTGAGATGCACCCTGATGAAGTTAGCGCGATCCTCAATATTGAACCGACTCAGAAAAATATCATTGGTGATAGAAAAACAAATAGTTTAGGTCGAACCCGTGAAGTAAAAACATCAGGATGGTTTCTGTCATCCGAAGACTTCATTTCTTCAAAAGACCTAAGAGATCATATTGATTGGATTATCGCTAAGCTTGATCCTTGCCAAGAGGGTCTAAAAAAACTACAAAATATACCTGGCGTTAAGATGACACTCAGCTGTGTATGGTGGTCGGCAGTCGGTCACTCTGGCCCAGTACTATGGCCAGAGCAGATGAAGGCATTAGCTGATTTAGATCTAGAGTGTGCTTTTGATATCTATTTTTCTCCTGAAGAATAACATCATAAAGTATCTGATTTAAAACAACACACTAATAAATAGAGGAGCCATCATATTCATGAAAAAATTAAAAAAGAACGAAATATATATAAAGATGTTGTTACTTTCCATTCCTTATATCAGGAGCATGCAACAACATAAAAAATCATCTGATTTATCATGCTACTATGAAGCGGAACTTGTCCATAACTTAGTTTATACTATCTTGACGCCAGATTTTGAAGATCACGACATCTATTTTCTTAACAATCAGGCAAGGTATTATATTGAGAATTGTAACGATGGCATTTCAATAATCTATAGTGGACAAAAAGAACTTATATCATCTCTTTTTGAAATGGTTCCACAAGAAATGAAGTCGAAACTTCTGTGGGAAGGTCCAAAATAAGAGATTAAGAGTAATTTAGACAACATCCATGAAATTTAATTCATGGATGTTGTGAATAGTTAAAAAATCCATTTTCATGGGAAATAAATATGAACATAAAAAACGTCGACCTATAGTTAATTGATATCATTTAAATTGCAAGCCTATTTACCATTCGGTGAACAGGCCATTTCTTAGAAGTGGCTGCACAGACGATCACCAAAATCAATAATAAAACTACTTTCACTGAAAAACCAGCATGTGAAAACTGTTTAGGTGTTATTGAAAAATTTCAGAAAAAAAACCTGAAATTAAAGTTTATGTCTTAGATAATAATGGTGTCAGGCTTATTTTTGGGAGAAAGGACTAGAAAATGGAACATATTTATTATAAAGAAATAAAAGAATCATTTTTAATTAAATATTATGACTGCTGTAGAAACATGATATTTGTTAAAAACAAAGGGAAAGAAATAGAAAATATTTACTTTCAAGAGATTGGCTATGCCTATGATCAAGCAGAGGGATCTTATTATTTCCCCATTGAAAATTTGATGCTTGAAGTCTTATCTTTAATTATGATCGCAGGAAGAGGGCCAGAAATAACCGAAAGATACCATAGAGAGATGATAGAAAAAATTCTCGTTGAACATCCTCTTGAACAGCTGTTAGAGGAGATCACCGAGGAAGAAAAATCAGACCTTCTCTATGATATGTCTTTACTGGGATTAATTGATAAGCAATCCTAATAAATAACAAAGCGGCCCTTATGGGCCGCCAAAAAAATAATTAATTGACCTCATCTTGAGGCTAAAGAAGCCTTAGGATTTGGTATTTCGATAGCGAGCACATTCGCGGGCATCGGAAAAGCAGGCGTCGGTAATCAGTACCTGTCAAAAAGCCTCGTGACGCCAACCGCAAGCTGGAAAAGTTATCTGATTAATGAGAAGACCATACAGCAAGCGGCTGGCTTTAGGCAGCAGGTGCTGGACGCAAGAGCACCATTTTCACATGACATAAGAACCTCAGGTAATGTAGCCGTGGCACAAATTGATATACCCGACATGCCAAAATCCATGGCGGCACACAGTAAGATTGACATTGGAGAAAAAAGTTTTGTAGGAAAAGGTAGTCAGAGCAACTTTACTCATATGATTTTGCCAAATAAGGCGGGAGATAAAATATCAAGAAACTCTGATTCAGAATACAAGATATTGGACAATCTAGCTGACAAATTAGGAAAAAACACAGATGCTAAAGGGACGGTGACAATCTTCACAGAGCGAGCTGCGTGCGAAAGCTGCCTAGGCGTAGTGGATCAGTTTCAGAAAAAATATCCAAATATCAAAATAGAAATCCTCGATAACAATGATGTAATGCTTATCCCTCGGAGAAAAAATTAATGGAAGACCGCATAACGTATTATGAATTAAAAGCTGAATTTTTAGACTGTTTTTACAGCTGCTGTAGAAGCAAATTAGATACATACAAAAAAACCGGAGAAAAATGGGGATATAGTGGCGAAGAAATAGCTTATGCTTACTATCAATATGAAAATGCATTCGAACGGCCTATAGAAAACCTCATGCTTAATGTACTCACACTAATACTTAAAGCAGGTAGAGGACTGAAAGATGTAGAGTCTAACCTACGAAAATTCATTACTGATATACTTGCGGAAAACTCTCTGGAAGAACTGATTAAAGATATTGGCGAAGATGAGAAGAAAGACTTACTTTATGACATGCAACTACTTGGATTGATTGAAAAGAAATCTAAATAGTTAAGATAGAGCGGCCCTTGCGGGCCGCCGCCAAAAAAATAATTAATTGACCTCATCTTGAGGCTAAAGAAACCTTAGGATTTAGCATTTCGATAGCGAATACATTCGCGGGCATCGGGAAAGCAGGCGTCGATAATCAGTACCTGTCAAAAAGCCTCGTGACGCCAACCGCAGGCTGTGAGACCTATTTCAAGAAACACTGATTCAGAATACAAAATACTAGATAACTTAGCCGATAGATTAGGAAGAAATATCTCAGCAAAAGGCAGTGTAACCCCCATATTCACAGAACGGGCATCCTGTGAGAGTTGTTTAGGTGTTATGAAAAAATTCCAAGATAGATATCCTAATATTAATATAGACGTGTTAGATAACAATCATGTCAGATTGATTCCGAAGAAGAAAGGATGAATTGAAAATGAACAATTATGACGAAATAAAGAACATTTTTTTTAATGCATGCTACTCTTATTGCCAAAATAAAAATTTGGTATCAAAAGGAAACGGTAAAACATGGAGTGAGAATGAGTCCGAGCATGCATTTGCCTATGATGCATTGGAAGGCTCCTTTAATTCACCAACAGAAGACCTAATGCTTGAAGTCATTACCCTTATATCGGACGCAGGAAGGGAGACTGAACAAACTAAAAAATATCACAAAGATGTAATCTCAACTATTTTATCAAAACACAGTCTAAATGAACTCCTCGACTGTATAGCTGATGATGATAGAAAAGACCTTCTCTATGATATGTCTTTACTGGGATTGATTGATAAGCAATCCTAATAAATAACAAAGCGGCCCTTGTGGGCCGCTATCCTCGGTTGCAACTATCACTAAGTTATTTACTAAACCCAATTTTAGAGGGAGGTATAATGAAAAAAAATGAAATTTACATCGATATACTACAAGTAACACTACCTCATTTGCGCATGGTGGCCCAGTCTAGCTTTCTTCGCAGAATTAGAAACCGTTCCGCGATATATGAGACACAGTTGATTCATGGATTCTATTCCCTGTTGTCTCATGAAGAATTTAAAGATGATGACATACGTTTCTTAAATCATCACTGTAGATATTACTATGAAAATTGTAACGCAAAGATCAGTATGCTTTATAACGACCACTTAAAAATTTTTTCTGACCTTTTCTCAATTGTTCCGGATGATTTGAGAGAAAAACTTGAATGGGAAGGACCCAAGATAGTTTAAAATAGAGGCGGCAGAGTGGCTCTTTCTAGGTCGAAATCCCATAAGGCTGTGTAATTTCTTATAAGTTGGCAGTCTTTAATTAACAGCCTGAATGTGAAAGCTATTTAGGTGTTATTTAAAAATTTAATAAAATGTATAAAAATAGACGTGCTATAAAAAATGGAATCATACTGAAATCAGGAAAGAAAAAATGAGTGAAGAAAGATTAAATTATAATAAAATACGTAGGAGTTTCTTGGAAGATTACTATTTATGCTGTCGTCATAAGTTACACACCTTTAATCAATTAGGTGAATTATGGGAGTATGGGGACTCAGAAATAGGGCATGCCTACTACCAGTCTGAAGATGCTTATGATTTCCCCATTGAAAATTTAATGCTTGAGGTATTATCTTTAATTATGATCGCAGGAAGAGGACCAGGAAAAGCAGAGAAATATCATAGAGAGATGATAGAAAAAATTTTCACTGAACATTCTCTGGAACAGTTGTTAGAGGAGATCACTGAGGAAGAAAAATCAGATCTTCTCTATGACATGTCTTTATTAGGATTAGTTGATAAAAAACCAGAATAACGCAGGTAGAGCGCCCCCTGCCGGGCTGTCCCTATTCGTTAATATAAACACACTTTATAGTAACAATGTAAGATTCATGCCTGAGATGAGGGAATAATTATGAGCACATGTGATCATAATAAAATATCGCAGGATAACTGGCATGATACAATTGATGCCGAAACCCAGTTCGCCACACCATCGACTCTCATGAAATAAATTATTATCAGCTAGGATCACAGTTTATGACATGATTTTCACGGAAGAATATTAGACAATGGCGACTATATTGATCACACTGGTAGAATACTCAGAAACATCGGAGATTGCTTATAATGAATCCTATCCACTCAAGGATAAACGCCGTAGATCCTGATTTTCAGACATGCCTAGAATGCCATGCAATGCTATCAATCTATCCTGGTGAAATGCATCCAGATAACATTAGTGAATTACTAAACATCGAGCCAACAGAGAAATTTATAGTTGGTGATGAAATAACAAATAGCCTTGGACGTACACGCAAGGTAAAAATATCATCATGGTTTCTTTCATCTGAAAACAATGTTAAATCGAAAGATTTAAGAGAGCATATTGACTGGGTCATCGATAAGCTAAGCGCCTCTCATTCTGGATTACGAGAGTTGCAAAACACCTCTGGCATACAAATGACACTGAGGTGCGTGTGGTGGTCTGCACATGGCGAAGGTGGCCCCGTTCTCTGGCCAGAGCAAATGAAAGCATTAGCTGATTTAGATCTAGAGTGCTCACTTAACATTTATTTTCTTCCTGACGAAGAAGAAAGTATTGATGAATAATACAAAAAAGCAATATGAATAAATATTTTCGTATCCCAAACGTCACTGGGGATGATAAATTATCAATTGCTGATTGGTGGAGAGTAAAAAATTTATAATCTGGCTACTAACTAAAATGGTCTGATTAACATTGAATCAAAACAAGCCATTGAACGTCAGGCGAATTTACCTGCAGGAATGAGGCAAGAGATTATTATTGATATACGCAGGCAGGCTGTGACTGATGCTCAAAAGAGTGCGAACATCAAAGAAATTGTAACCAAATAAAATACTTAGCGTGACAGATATAGGATTCATGACGAAATGAAAAACGTAGGATTCCATGGTGGACATACCGTCTACAACTGCGGTACATCTCTTGATATGTATATTTTTTTCCAATGTATCGCGCAGGTCACTTCAGGGATGGATACTAGTTTGTTGGCTGATGGACTTTATCGTCGCTACTTGGAAAAAAATGATCTCCATCTCGCTTCCGAGCAAGCAATTCAGATAGAGACGCTATTTAGTCGAACTTTACCCACAGAAATAAATTGGGGTGATATTGGCAGAAATATTAATTTATCAACTTTATGCTTTGATAAAGATAATTTGGCGACCATTTTTTCAGAACATTTTAAAAATTTGCATCATGCCATAAAATCGGCCGAATCTTTTTATCATGATTTTGGCACTTACGTCTCTGTAAAAACCGTTATCTCTGATTTACCTTGGTTTATCGAAGATAAAAATCGTCCCCTCGAACAGTATGATGCGCTGGGGTCTGATGATCTGCCATTTTGGCTGAGGTAACATGATAATAATATAAAATATTATTAAGAATCCTTTCAGATCATTTTAGAGTAAAATTTGAATGGAAAGTACCGAAGATAATTTAAAAATATAACAGAAATAGAGAGAAAATCATATTCATGAAAAAATTAAAAAAGAACGATATATATATAAAAATGTTGTTACTTTCCATTCCTTATATCAGGAACATGCAACAACATAAAAAAGCATCTGATTTATCATGCTACTATGAAGCGGAACTTGTCCATAACCTAGCTTACACGATCTTGACACCAGATTTTGAAGATCACGACATCTATTTTCTTAACAACCAAGCAAGGTATTATATTGAAAACTGTAATGATAATATTTCAATAGCTTATAGTGGTCAGAAAGAGCTTATATCATCTCTTTTTGAGATGGTTCCACAAGAAATGAAGTCGAAGCTTCAGTGGGAAGGTCCAAAATAAGAAAAAAATAGATGCAATGATATCAGGTAAAGTTTTTTATAATGCAATTGAATATATTGCAGAAGCAGTAAAGTCGGGTGATAGTAACATTATCACCTTATATTTTACTGGTTAATTAAAAGAATACGTTCGCCATTGAGGAGTTATACGAGTATGATTTGCGCTCTTGCCAAACGATTGTGGCAATGAATGCAAACATCAATGGAGTGAAAAGCAATGTCTTTATTTATGCAATTACGTACGTTTTTCCTTTTCATCATAACTTTCTTCGCATTCCCCGCCCTCGCACAGCCCTCTTCTGGGCTCAGCTGCGGGATCTACACAAGCGATCGTGGATTTGAAATTCATGTCATGAATACACAGCTATTACACAAAGTGTATAAAAATGACCGCATCACATCACACTACGTTCTGAATGGTAACAAAGTTGACATGGTCTCCATGGAATCACTCATGACGTCAGACTTTGATATCTCCCCCGACCATAAAACACTTAAAGATTTCTCGGGAGAATATGTTTTAACGGAGACCAAAGAGTGTAGTGAGAATGTAAAAAAACCAGAGAGTGAAGTAGGCCAACAATGTTGGAATAATATGTCAGAATGCTCGGCGCTAGTGCAAAAAAGTGATGTTGATGCACTTAAAAAACTATGCCGAGATAATATTTACGCCGCTTGTGACCGTTGGGACAGTGTCGCCTTTTCCGGCGATCGAATTAAAAAAGCATTAGCCGCGACAACGAATCTGGATTTACCCATGCCATCCGATCCAGAGTGGATCGCTACCCTTTCTGAATCATGTCGTATCGGGCTGTCAGGGAAAATGTGCAACGAAGCGGCCAACGCCTTGTGGTATAGCGGACAATACCTTGCAGCACGAGATGCACTACAGCGTGCTTGCGATGCGCTGGAATGGAACAATAAAGGATGTCCAAAAGCCGAAGCGCTACAATCGCTCACAGAGAGTGATATTTCCTCCCCAACTTCTGGTTTGCCGGTAGGGCACTATGTCACACGCAGCGGTGGAGCAGAGTTGTTTATCGCACAAGACGGTACGGTAAAAATGAAAGGGAACGCCTCGGTTAAGGCGCAGCTCGATAATGGTCTGGTTCGTATTCCACGAGGCCAGAAAGACGATTTCGTCTTCCGTCGTGCTGGAGAAAATAAGCTGATCGGTATCGATAGCGAGAATACGTTCAAAGTCTACGAATTGCAGAAATGAGCTCAATCTTTTCTCTGATTACTTGGTCGTAGCAGGACGTTAACGCGCTGAAATCAGGGGGGTAGAGAACCGCCCCCCTGAGGTTCCTTAACCTCAATACCCGATCGCCGCACCAGCCGGACGGCGGATATCATTGGCACCGTACAGGTAGCCTTCGCGCACTTTACCGGATACCGCCGAGTCATTACCCGAATCCGCCGGTGTCACGCCCACCGCCCCCGGTAAACCGACCAGAATCAGCTCCGCTGCGCCCCAAGGGGTCTGCTCTACCATTTTGTAGCCGCGCTGCTTCAGCAGGTTCAGCGTATCGGCAGACAGCCCGCGCTGTTCGTAATACACCTCATCCGGCAACCACTGGTGATGGATACGCGGTGCATCTACCGCTTCCTGTGGTGCCATACCGTGATCGATGATATTCAGCGCCGTTTGCAGCGTGATGGTGATTATACGCGAACCACCAGGCGAGCCGAGCACCATAAAGACTTTGCCGTCTTTCGTCACCAGTGACGGGCTCATGGACGAAAGTGGGCGCTTACCGGGGGCGATCGAATTACGTTCCCCCTGCACTAACCCGTACAGGTTTTTCTCGCCAACTTTAACGGTAAAGTCGTCCATTTCGTTATTGAGGAAGAAACCCGTGCCCGGCGCAATCACCACCGACCCAAAACGCCCGTTCACGGTATACGTGGTGGACACTGCATTGCCCTGATTATCCACGATGGAATAGTGCGTGGTTTCTGGTCGCTCATGCGGGCCAATCCCCGGCTGTACGTTTTTGGACGGCGTCGCGTTCTCCGGCTCGATTTGTTTGCGAATGTCGGCGGCGTAATCCTTACTCAATAAGCGCTCAACGGGGTTACTGACAAACGCCGGGTCACCGAGGTAGGTATTGCGGTCCATGTACGCGTGGCGCATCGCTTCGGTCATCACATGAACGGTGGCTGCCGAGTTAAAGCCCGTCGACTTAAGATCATAGCCTTCGACAATATTGAGAATTTCACACATCGTGACGCCGCCAGAGCTGGGCGGTGGTGAAGAGACGAATTGATAACCGCGATAGTTACAGGTTACTGGTGCCGTTTCGGTAATGCGATAATCGGCAAAATCAGCCGCCGTCAGGATGCCACCGCCCTGCTTCGCCGCTTTCTCCACTGCCTGTGGGATCGTGCCCTTGTAGAAGGCATCTGGCCCTTGAGCAGAAATTGCCGCCAGTGTATTCGCCAGATCGGTTTGCACCAGTTTATCACCCGGTTGCAACGGGCTGCCGTCAGGGCGCAGGAAGATGCGCGCGGCTTCAGGATCGGCCTTGAAGCGTTTGATGGTGGTATCCAAAATGTCGGTATCCGCACGTGTGAGTTCAAAGCCCTCACGCGCCAACTTAATCGCCGGAGCCATCACCTGCTCACGCGTCAATTTGCCGTATTTTTGTAGCGCAGTATCCAGCCCCAGTACCGTTCCCGGTACGCCAGCGGCCAGATAGCCGTACAGGCTCGCATCCTTTTTCACGCTCCCATCCGCGTTGAGATACATGTTGGCGCTGGCCGCCGCGGGTGCGGTTTCACGGAAATTGATAAAGGTGTCTTTCCCATCGGCCAGATGCAGCGTCATAAATCCACCGCCGCCGATATTGCCACAGCAGGGGTTCACCACCGCCTGTGCGTAGCCAACGGCCACGGCGGCATCAATCGCATTGCCGCCCATTTTCATGATATCGACGCCAATCTGCGAAGCCAGGTGCTGCGAGCTGACCACCATGCCGTTTTTCGCTTCCACCGCAGGAGCCGACGCAGCCTGCACGGTTCCCGTCACCAGCAGCGCCACCGTGCTCATCGACAGCAGCCATTTTCCTGACGTCCTGCATCCCAATACCGCATTTTTTATTCTCATGAAGACCCCTTTACCCCGTTGATGTTACTCACCGTATTTTATGACTACTCTTTCGACAAGGTTTTGCAAAGTCCGCGCCAACAAACAGCAGCGGCTCAACAGACTCACTAACGGCAGTAAAAAGCGTAGGAAAGGCATGAGAAATTGCGAACATGTCGTGCCACCTTTGCGACCCGGCACGATCTATACGCACCGTCATAAAGCAACGTGACAAAAAACCGCCCCGCAAAAGAAAAGAACAAATAAGGATGCGGGACGGCGGAGAATCAATCCTTACGAGGATCGCTAATCGGTTGGCGAACGAGGAAAACGTAGGCCAGCGCACCCAATACCGTCACACAGCCGCAGATGATCAGCGCCAGACGGAAGGAATTCGTGGTATCCACAATAAAGCCGGTCACAATCGGGGCGAATGATGCGCAGATGAAGCTAGCAAAGTTTTGGATACTGCCGACCGATGCCGTCATACGCGACGCGACGGCAACATGGATCAGCCCCCAGCACGATGTTCCCGCGAAGTGGATACAGAACAACGCCATACTAATCAGTGACACCGCCTCGATTGAGGTTGTCGCCTGTGGTACCACAAAAGTAAAAGCGGCTGAGCACAACATACCCGCAATGATGCAGATTTTACGGCTCTTGATCGGTTCCATTCCTTTTTTCACTAACCAATCCGTGACATAGCCGTTCACCAGCATCCCGGCGGCACCAAACAGGAAAGGGATCGCCGCCATCAGACCCGTGCTTTTTAAATCCAGATTATAAGCCGTTTGCAGATAGCCGGGCAGCCAGGCCAAGTATAACCACGCGGTATAGTTGATGCCGCTAAAACCCAGCATCATGCCCCACATCGTGCGGTTACGGAACAGGCTGCGCCATTCAATAAAGCTCAACGGATCGCGGCGAGCGTTCACACTGCCCGCGTTCAGGTAATTCTGCTCATCCGCGGTGAGTTCGATCTGCTCACGGTTGCGATATAACATATACCAGCCGATAGCGAGGAAAATGCCGAATAGACCAATGGTAATGAACATACCGCGCCAGCCCATCACTAACATCATCGCCGCCAGAATGGGTGGACTTATCGCAACACCAATAGTTGAAGCCGCATTAAAGAATCCCATCGGGCGGCCACGTTCTTTGATGTTAAACCAGTCGTTGATCACCTTCACGCCACATGGATTCATCGGTGCTTCACCAATTCCCATACCAATGCGAACCAGTACGAACTGAGTAAAGCTGTGTACCATGCCAGACAGCGCCTGAAACAGTGACCAGAAAAACATCCCAAGGCCCAGCATAATGCGCGGGCCTTTACGATCCAACAACGGGCCACAAGGGAGCTGTGCAATCCCATAGGCAAGAGAGAAAACGGAGAGCAATGCCCCGATTTCCGTTGCGCTTAGCCCCAATTCCTGACGAATCGTTAAATTAGCCACCGATAGAGAACTTCGGTCGAGGTAATTAATCACCGCCGCAAAAAATAGCATAATCATTGCGGTAGTTTGAATACGTTTAATTCGACTACTGCGCTGAATTATTCCCTCTGGCGGTGCTGAAGAACGGGTATCAAACGAAGAACGCGGGTCTAGCGTTATATTATTTTTTTCCACGTCTGGCTCCTGGAAATTATAATTTTATCTTTACTCAACGCAGGGTTGAGCAAAGTGGTTTTAAACGGAAAGCAATGAAATATTTCATCACCACTCACGATTTTTATTAATAAAGTCGACTTCTCGTGAGCATAGATAAGAGATATTTCTCAGGCGTTTTTATTTTGATAAAACCGTGCTCTTGATAATGATTTATGGTTTTTAATCGGTTTTTAATGATCAGCTCGCGCTGTCTGATTAATTGAGCGAATCATCGATTGTTTAGCTGAATTCAAATGGTTACGTAGCGCCAACGTGGCATCCAGATCGCTTCGACAAATCAGTGCGCTGAGGATGGTCATGTGCTCGTCAATCGCGATGATGTTGCGCTGTTTGAGATCGCTTTCATCCCACTGGTAGTGGAAATGAAATATCACAGAGATGATTTCAAGAGACTGATCAAAAAAGACATTTTCAGCAGCAGAGAGTAAAAGCGCATGAAAGTTGCGGTCAAGCTGCGAGAACATACGAAAGCTGTTACCAATGCTGTCACGTAACATACGGTGGCGTTCCAGCAAGGTTTTGGCCTGTAGCCAACGGGGGTCATCGTCCGGCAAATTGAGGAAATGTTGCAGAGCGTGCGTCTCCAACATTTCCCGCAATTCAAATAGCTGTTCCGCGTAGGCCTGATCGAACTCTTTCATGCTCCACTGCCCACGTTTTTCGTTCTGAATCAGGTTGTAGCGCCCAAATTTTAACAGATACTCGCGTACGACCACCGGGCTGACACCCGCGTCACGCGCGAGCTGTAGCTCTGAGAAGACCTCGCCGACACGGAGCTGACGCTGGTTGATCATGGTGAAAAACGCCTGCTCGAAAATACGGTTTTGCTCATCCATTGGCGCGGTAATGCAGGTGAACCCATCGTCGTGGCCGGGTTTTCGGGCAATCACATAATCGCTGCCAACCTGTGTAAGCACACCGCAGTCACGCAGATGAACCAGAATATGGCGCACCGTCGTGCGGCTGATGTTATACATCTCCGCCAGCGCATTTTGCGACGGCAGAGGCGACGGAATATGACCACGAGCCATATCGTCGATAATCTGGTTAATCACATTGTGACGTAAATTTTGTGAACGGCTCATGAGAGATCTCCTTTTTTGCACACATTAAAAACCGATTTAAAACATTTTTATGAGTCCGTATTCACAATTTACAGCTCCTGTCTCTCATCAATATTTTTTTTCATCAATATCTGAAAAAACAAAAAACAGGAGAGAAGAATCATGTCAACAATGAATACATTGATCTGCCAGGAACCGAAAAAACTTGTCTGGAAAAAACGTGAAATACCTATTCCGGGTGAGAGTGAAACATTAATTAAAATTAAGTCTGTGGGTATTTGTGGAACAGATATTCATGCCTGGGGAGGGAATCAACCCTTTTTTAGCTACCCACGCGTATTAGGTCACGAAATATGTGGTGAGGTTGTCGATACAGGCAAAAATGTACATCAATTTAAAAAAGGTCAGCAGGTGGCCGTCATTCCCTACGTAGCCTGTCAGCAATGCCCAGCCTGCAAGAGCGGCCGTACCAACTGCTGCGAGAAAATTTCAGTCATTGGCGTACATCAGGATGGCGGATTCAGCGAATATCTGGCGGTGCCCGCCACAAACGTACTGCTGGCAGAAGGGATCGATCCACAAGCGGCAGCATTAATCGAGCCCTACGCCATTAGCGCGCATGCCGTTCGTCGGGCGAAAGTGCAACATGGCGAACAGGTGCTGGTCGTCGGTGCCGGCCCCATTGGCCTCGGTGCAGCAGCCATCGCCAAAGCAGACGGCGCTCAGGTGGTCGTTGCGGATACCAGCGCTGCCCGCCGCGAACACGTCATTGCCAACCTGAATCTGCCGGTCGTCGATCCCTCTGCCGAGGATTTTGAAACCCAGCTACGTGCCGAATTTGGCGGTTCATTGGCAGAGAAAGTGATTGATGCCACGGGAAACCAACATGCGATGAACAACACCATTAACCTGATCCGCCACGGTGGCAGCATCGTGTTTGTCGGTCTATTTAAAGGTGATTTGCAGTTCTCCGATCCTGAATTCCATAAGAAAGAAACCACGATGATGGGCAGCCGTAACGCCACACCGGAAGATTTCGCCAAAGTGGGACGTCTGATGTCTGAAGGCAAACTCACCGCAGAAATGATGCTGACGCACCGTTACCCGTTTGCCACATTGGCTGACATCTATGAAAAGGATGTCATTAACAACCGCGAGCTAATCAAAGGCGTCATCACATTCTGATGAGGGAATAATCATGAAGACATTGAATCGGAAAGACTTTCCCGGCGCATGCTATCCAACAAAAGTGATTCAGTTTGGTGAAGGCAACTTCTTGCGCGCCTTTGTAGATTGGCTGTTGGATGTGCTGAATGAGAAGACCGATCTTCAGGCGGGCGTAACGATTGTGCGCCCCATTAATACCGATTTTCCACCGTCGCTCAATACGCAAGATGGGCTTTACACTACGGTCATTAGGGGACTTAACGAACAGGGCGAGGCCGTCAGCGATGCGCGCCTGATCCGTTCGGTGAATAACGAGATTAACCCGTATCAGCATTTTGCCGATTATCTGGCATTAGCCCATAACGCCGCCATTCGTTTTGTTTTTTCAAACACCACGGAAGCGGGCATCAGCTATCACGCTGGCGACAGCCTCAACGATACGCCGCCGGTCAGCTTTCCTGCCAAGCTGACACGCCTGTTGCTGGAACGCTTTACGCATTTTAACGGTGAGAGCGATAAAGGCTGGGTCATCATCCCCTGCGAACTGATCGACTATAACGGTGAGGCGCTCAAAACTCTGGTTCTACGCTATGCTCAGGAATGGCAACTCTCACCCGCGTTTATCGACTGGATTGAGACGGCAAATACCTTCTGTTCCACGCTCGTAGACAGGATCGTAACGGGATACCCGCGTGAAGAATCATCAGCGCTGGAAGAGAAACTGGGCTACCACGATGCCTTTTTGGATACCGCCGAACATTTTTACCTCTTTGTCATTCAAGGCCCCCACTGGCTGGCGGATGAGCTGAAACTTGCGGCATGTCCGCTTAATATCCGCATTGTTGACGACATCAGGCCGTATAAAGAACGTAAAGTGGCGATTTTGAATGGTGCACACACCGCTCTGGTTCCGGTTGCCTGGCTCTGCGGGCTGGATACGGTAGGTGAAGCGATGCAGGACGCCGATGTCCGTCGCTTTGTAGAAAATACGCTACATCAAGAGATCATCCCAGTGCTGGATTTACCGGCGAATGAGTTGCGTGAATTTGCCGATGCCGTCACCGGACGTTTTCAGAATCCCTATATTCGCCATCAGTTGCTCTCCATCGCACTCAATGGCATGACTAAATTCCGCACACGTATTCTGCCACAGCTGCTGGCAGGCCACCGCAACGGGCGCTTTCCGGCACGGTTGACGTTTGCGCTGGCCGCGCTGATTGCCTTCTACCGTGGAGAACGAGCGGGCGAGACTTATCCTTTACAGGATGATGAACAGTGGCTCACCCGTTACCGCCAGCTGTGGCCACGCGTGGGAACCGATCTAACCGTGTATGAATTGGTCAACGAGGTGCTCGCCGATACCGCACACTGGGAGGAAGATCTCACCCAACGGTCAGGTTTAGTGGAGCAGGTGACAGCCGATCTGAGCGATATTTTGGCGCAAGGGATGCGTCAGGCGGTGAAAGCGCGGGGATAATGATGATCGACAGCGCCCGACGGGCGCTGTTCAGACCGTTGACAAACCTACTTGTCGAATGAAAACGGGCGTAACGGAATAGAATAGTAAAGCGTTTGCGCCAGGGATGGCGCAAGCCGAGCGCACAAGGACGTGTTTACAGCGTCTTTACGATCTATCCGTTACCCCCGCTCTGCGAACTTTGTCAGCAACCTCGACAGCGCCCGGCGGGCGCTGTTTTCTCCTGCAAGTTAATACGTTCTGCTATGGTTGCCGCGCAGGCCGCCATGCACGCAGCCGCGCACCAAACACATTGACCAGCAGACCAACCATAATCAGCACTGCCCCCACGATCTGTAATAGCGAGAGGGATTCGCCAAGGAATACAGCGGCGCTAACCAGCCCAACCACCGGCACCAGCAGCGGCAAGGGAGCCACGCGCCAGGTTTCGTAGCGCGCCAGCAGGCTGCCCCAAATCCCGTAGCCAATAATCGTTGCCGCAAACGCCAGATACATCAGAGATAAAATCGTCGGCAGTTGGATGGTGGTTAAACTGTGAACAATCACCTCCTTGCCCTCAAACAGCCATGAACTGATGAAAAACGGCACGACGGGCACTAATGCACCCCACACCACCAACGACATGATGCGTACATCGTTATTTTTACTCATGATTATTTTATTAGTGATGTTACCCACCGCCCATGACAGCGCTGCCGCGAGCGTCAGCAGCAGCGTAGTGGTGGTCATACCGGATGACATTTGCAGCGCTGTGCGCCCTTCCGCCAGCACCACCATCCCTATCGCAGCGACCAGAATGCCAACAACGTGATTCCAGCGCAGCTTTTCCGACAGTAAGATCGCGCCAACCAGCAGTGTAAAGAAGGCCTGAGCCTGCAATACCAGCGATGCAATTCCCGCGGGCATACCCAATTTGATAGCGAGAAACAAGAAACCAAACTGGCCAAAGCTAATCGTCATGCCATAGGCGAGCAGCCATTTCAGAGGAATACGCGGGAAAGGAACAAATAAAATAGCCGGGAGCGCCACCAGCGAAAACCGCAGCCCTGCCAGTAAAAAAGGCGGCATATCGTTCAGCCCGACCTTAATTACGACAAAATTCACGCCCCATAACACGACAACACACAGCGCGAGCAGCGCATCTTTCAACGACATCCTCATCCCCTGATCAAATACGTAACAAATACCTTCCTCAAGGTACGCGTAAAATGAAAAAACGGATAAGAAAAGATAATTATGGCGTCACGTGATGATGACAACACGTTATCGTCACATGAGATAGCCGACCACCACATCGGTGGTCGGCATAATAGATGGCGGTTACTCGACGGCGATCGGTTTTTCCGTCAGCGTAGTTTTGTTGTCGCCCTGAATGGCTTTCACTTTCTGTTCCATTTTTTGTACCGCACCCGCGTTACTCAACAAGCTGTACGTTAGCTCAAACGTGGTGCTCTGTCCGGGCTGTAACTTTTTGACTCGCCCTTGCTCACGTTCAATCGTGACCGGATAGGCGTAGTTGGTGCCGGGTTCGATCCCTGTCACGTAGCCTTGTTTTTCCGTATCCGTATTTTTCCACAGCGTCAGCAGCGGCAGTTGATGGGTGTCAAAGGCAATCGACACGCCCTTATCTCCCGCCTTGTTCACCAGCGCCGCCAGCGTTTTACCTTGTGCATCCGTATACGGCGTAATGTTGAACACCATCTCATCAAAGTCTTTTGTCGGCCCCTTGTAGGTTTGCCAGGTTGCCAGACCCGCTTTGGCGTGGTCATTAAACGGAGAAATCTCTTTTACTGGCGCGAGGAAACGCGCGCCTTCTTCAAGAATCGGCGTACCGAAATTGCTGTGGTAGATAATCTGATAGTCGCGCGGGTAGTCGGCTTTATTAGTCAGTACATCATGCACAGTAAACGACTCGCTGCCAGGGACATAACGCAGCTCGGTCCAGGTTTCCAGATTCGACTTCTTAAAACTGTTTTCCTTCAGCAAACCCCGTACCGTAATGGTATACGGCGCGCTATCGCTGACTTCCACCACCACTTTTGAGGCAGGCGTATTACCCGCACGACCGTGCAGGGTGTAGATCATGCCATCGCTGACAACCGGGTGCCCCGTCCACTCGAAGCCACAGCGCACCATCATCTCATTGAAACCTTCCAGCCAACCCAGTCCATTACGGCTTTCCAGATTGATGGTATTCGGATTGACGACCTCATCAACCGGCGAATCCCACCCCAAACGAATGTTTTTACCTACCGCATGCAGTAAATTCATCCCTCGCGTTGGGCTGAGAGCAATTTTCAGTCCATCCTGACTGGTAATCGTAATCACTTTACTGCCTTCCTGACGTCCACCGTGCAGGACTTTTTGTTCAATGCTGAAATGCTGATTCTTGATCTTCAGAGCATCACTGCTGATTTGCCAGTTTCCCTTTTCCACACTGCTTTCAGCATCTGTCAGCACAAACGTCTGCGCCGATAATTGCCATGATGTCAGCGCCAGTGTAATTCCTATAGCCAGTAATTTTTTCATGTTACCCATCCCTCTTTGCTGAATTGTTTTAGCTAATGCGAGCTAAAGACTACAAATCAGCGGATGGTCAGAATGTGATAGCTATCACCAGATAGAGAAATTCAGCATTATCGCGCCATTTATCTGATTAACATCACTTATCATCTGGAAATAGATACTGTTATTGCATAATTATTGAGATGTTGATCGGTAAATGCTGACATCGTTTCAGCAAAATAACGCATGTCGACTAAAAGCATTTTGCCGATAACGATAACATTAGCGATTAATACTGAAATATCTAATCATTGCAGGATAAAAGATTATTGGATTGTTTTTTGACCACATTGCACCCTATTAGCGCAAGCGCTATGGTTGCCGCTAACCTGTGTACGATCACTGATAAATAAACTATGAACTTTTCTCTTTTCGGCAAGAAATTCACGCGTCACGCTGGCATCACCCAATTAATGGACGATCTGAACGAAGGGCTGCGTACGCCAGGCGCAATCATGCTGGGGGGCGGCAATCCGGCGCACATTCCAGAGATGGATAGTTACTTCCAGCAGTTGTGTCAGGACATGCTGGAACAAGGAAAATTAACGGAAGCGCTGTGTAACTACGACGGCCCGCAAGGTAAGGATACGCTGCTTAATGCGTTAGCCGAACTCCTGAGTAGTGAATTAGGCTGGCAGATTGGACCACAGAACATTGCGCTGACAAATGGCAGCCAGAGCGCGTTTTTCTACTTATTTAACCTGTTTGCTGGTCGCCATAGCGATGGCAGTCTGAAAAAAGTGCTGTTTCCGCTGGCACCGGAATATATCGGCTATTCGGATTCCGGGCTGGACGAAGACATGTTCGTTTCTGTTCGTCCCCAGATCGAACTGTTGCCTGAAGGACAATTTAAATATCACGTCGATTTCGATCATCTGTCGATTACCGATGATATCGGGCTAGTTTGCGTATCCCGACCAACCAACCCAACCGGTAACGTGCTGACCGACGACGAACTGATGCGTCTGGATATTCTGGCGCAGCAGCACAAGGTTCCTCTGCTGATTGATAACGCCTATGGCGTGCCTTTCCCCGGTATCATTTTCAGTGATGCCACGCCGCTGTGGAACCCAAATATCATCCTGTGCATGAGTCTGTCCAAACTGGGTCTACCCGGTTCGCGCTGCGGCATCGTGATTGCAGATGAAAAGGTGATTTCAGCGATCGGCAACATGAACGGCATCATTAGTCTGTCACCAGGCGCGGTCGGCCCGGCGCTGGCGCATGAGATGATTCAGCGTGGCGATCTGTTGCGCTTATCTAATGATGTCATACGCCCGTTCTACCAGCAGCGCGTGACAGAAACTATCGCCATTATCCGTCGCTACCTGTCCCCAGAGCAGTGCCTGATTCATAAACCAGAAGGGGCGATCTTCCTGTGGCTGTGGTTTAAGGATCTGCCCATCACGACAGAAATCCTATACCAGCGCCTGAAAAAACGCGGCGTCCTCATGGTGCCGGGCCACTATTTCTTCCCCGGCATGGAGCAGGAATGGCAACACGCTCATCAATGCATGCGCATGAACTATGTGCCGGAACCGGAGAAAATCGAACAGGGTATTGCGATACTGGCGGAAGAAGTTGAAAAGGCAATGCAGGAAGGGTAATGCGCCACTGGCAGGATGCCCCACGCTTTAACCGCGTGGGGCATCAGAGGAAAACTAGGCGATTGCGGTGCCTTGTTCGTCCTGATCGACGGCAAAGCAGGCAACCTGCTGTTCGCCGTAGGTTTTCAGCTGCGGCTGGAACTGCGTGCAGGTGCTGAAGCAGCGCTGACAGCGGGCGTTAAACGCGCAGCCCGGCGGTGGATTCAGCGGGCTAGGCAACTCCCCCGTCAGCTTGATGCGCTCGCGGCGTAAATCCGGGTTCAGGCGCGGCGTCGCGGACAGTAACGCCTGCGTATAAGGGTGACGCGGATTGTTGAAAATGGCATCTTTACTGCCTTTCTCAACACAGCGACCCAGATACATTACCATCACTTCATCAGCAATATGCTCGACCACAGACAGATCGTGCGAGATGAAAACATAAGACAGCCCCAAATCCTGCTGTAAGTCCATCATCAGGTTCAGCACCTGTGCACGCACAGACACATCCAGCGCCGAAACGGGTTCATCGGCAATCACCACGTCTGGGTCTAGCATCAGCCCACGGGCGATAGCAATACGCTGACGCTGACCGCCGGAGAACATATGCGGATAGCGGTCATAATGCTCCGTTTTCAGCCCCACTTTCGCCATCATCGCCAGCGCTTTTTCACGGCGTTCGGCTTTCGACAACTCAGTATTGATCTGGAGTGGTTCTTCCAGGATCTGGCCGACTTTCTTGCGCGGATTCAGCGATCCGTAAGGATTCTGGAAAACGATCTGGATCTTCTGCCGACGCAGTTTCTGCGCTGCGGGGTCCGGCTTCAGCAGATCTTGCCCCTGATAGTACAGCTCGCCTTCTGACGGGGTTTCGATCATTGTCAGCAGGCGGCCCAGCGTAGATTTCCCACAACCGGATTCTCCCACCACCGCCAGCGTTTTACCACGCTCCAGCGTAAAGGACACGCCATCCAGCGCCTTCACCATCCGTTCCGGCGCAAAAAAACCCTTTTTCACCGGATAGTGTTTTTTCAAATCGATCGCATGCAGCAAGTACGGCTGCGATGTGGCATTCAGTTCACTCATAGGGTTGGCCTCCCCGC
Source organism: Pectobacterium punjabense (assembly GCF_012427845.1). Lineage (NCBI taxonomy): Bacteria > Pseudomonadati > Pseudomonadota > Gammaproteobacteria > Enterobacterales > Pectobacteriaceae > Pectobacterium > Pectobacterium punjabense. Next base: position 53,935 of record NZ_CP038498.1, on the reverse strand, counting down.
ATCATCCAGCGGTGTATGACATTTCACCTGACGACCAGGAATATCGCGCAGCCCAGGTTCTTCCTGACGGCAGCGGTCCTGTGCATAGGGGCAGCGCGGGTTTAACAGACAGCCATTTGGGCGATCGTATTTACCCGGCACCACACCCGGCAGCGATGCCAGACGGGCTTTATCCACCGCAAACTCCGGCAGCGCACGCAGCAGCGCCTGAGTGTACGGATGGCGGGGAGCACGAAAAATATCCGCCGCTTTACCCGATTCCACCACCTGCCCGGCATACATCACGATGATGTGGTGCGCCGCTTCGGCCACCAGCGCCAAATCGTGCGTAATCAGGATCAGCGCCATATTCTCGCGCTGCTGCAATTCGAGCAGCAGTTCGATAATCTGCGCCTGAATAGTCACGTCCAGTGCCGTGGTAGGTTCATCCGCAATCAACAGCTTTGGCCGACAGGCAATCGCCATCGCGATCATCACGCGCTGGCTCATCCCACCGGAAAGCTGGTGTGGATACACGTCAAGACGCGAAGCCGGATCGGGAATCCCAACCAGCGTCAGCAGATCAATCGCTCGCTGACGACGCGTTTTGCGGTTACCCCCCTGATGCACCTTGATGGCTTCCATGATCTGGTAGCCGACGGTGTAACACGGGTTCAAGCTGGTCATCGGGTCCTGGAAAATCATCGCGACTTCCGAGCCCACCAGATTACGCCGTTCTTTCTCAGAAATTTTCGTTAAATCACGCTGGTTAAACTCCAGCTTGTCGGCCATCACTTTTCCGGGGTAATCAATCAACCCCATAATCGCTAGCGAACTGACGGATTTACCAGAACCAGACTCTCCGACGATACCGACGACCTGACCTTGTTCAACCTGGTAGCTGATACGATCGACCGCACGAAACGGTAGATCCTCATCACCAAAGTGAACCGACAGTTTATCTACATTGAGCAACGCCATCTCTCTACCTCTATCACTGCTTGAGTTTGGGGTCGAGAGCGTCACGCAAGCCGTCCCCCATCAGGTTAAACGCCAATACCGTCAGTAAGATTGCCAGACCGGGGAACGTCACCACCCACCAGGCGCTTTGCGCAAATTGCAAAACGTCCGACAGCATGGTGCCCCACTCTGGCGTTGGCGGCTGTGCGCCCATACCGAGGAAACCCAAAGCAGCCATATCAAGAATGGCGTTAGAAAAACCGAGAGAAGCCTGCACAATCAGTGGTGCCAGGCAGTTAGGAAGAATGTTGACGAACATCTGGCGTGCCGAGCTAGCACCCGCCACGCGTGAAGCGGTGACGTAATCGCGATTAACTTCCACCAGTACCGCGGCGCGAGTCAAACGGACATAGTGCGGCAACGCCACGAAGGTCAACGCCAGTGAGGCATTCACAATCGAAGGTCCAAAGACAGCGACCAGTACCAGCGCCAACAGCAGGCTTGGCAGTGCCAGCATGATATCGACGATACGCATGATGAACGCATCGACCACCCCGCCGAAATATCCCGCCAGCAGGCCGAAAATCACCCCCAGCACCAGCGATAGCACAACCACCAGACAGCCGACCAACAGCGACAGGCGCGCGCCGTACATCAGACGGGACAGGACATCACGCCCGACGTCATCCGTTCCCAGAATAAACTGCCAGCTTCCGCCCTCTTGCCAGACAGGCGGACGAAGCAGTGCATCGCGGAACTGCTCGGCAGGTAAGTGCGGAGCCAACACGTTGGCACCAATAGCGATAATCAGCATCAGTGCGACATACACCATGCCAACAACCGCCCCTTTGTTACGTTTAAAATAGTGCCAGAATTCCTGTAACGGGGTCATCGGCTTCGGCGCGTTGTTTACAACCGGTTCAGTGACGTGTGTCATCTTAGCCTCCCCTTATTTCTTGTGACGGATGCGTGGGTTAACCACGCCGTAGAGCACATCGACCAGCAGGTTAACCAGAATAATCATGGTTGCCACCAGCAGCACACCGCCCTGAACCACCGGATAGTCACGACGCTGCAATGCATCGATCAACCACCGCCCCAAGCCCGGCCAGGAGAAGATGGTTTCCGTCAGGATCGCCCCGGCCAGCATGGTGCCGACCTGCAAGCCAATCACTGTTACCACCGGCAGCATCGCATTACGCAACGCGTGCACAACAATGACGCGCAGACGACTCAGCCCTTTGGCGCGAGCGGTACGAATGTAGTCCTCTCCCAGCACTTCCAGCATCGCGGAACGCGTCATACGCACAATCACCGCCAGCGGAATGGTGCCCAGCACGATAGCTGGCAGGATCATGTGTTCAACCGCGTCGATAAAATCGCCTTTTTCGCCCCAGAACAAGGTATCGATCAGCATAAAGCCAGTCAGCGGCATACTGTCATCGAGGAAAATCGTATCGCTGATGCGCCCCGAGACGGGCGTCAGGTTGAGTTGAACGGAGACCAGCATAATCAACATCATGCCCCACCAGAAGATAGGCATGGAGTAGCCCGTCAGCGCCAGGCCAACAGAGGTATGATCGAAAATAGAACCGCGTTTAACCGCAGCCAGCACACCAACCGGAATCCCAACCGCGATAGCAAACAGCATCGCGCAGATACCCAGTTCCAGCGTCGCTTTGAAGCGAGGAACAAATTCTTCCCACACGGGGATGCGGCTCTTGAGGGAGATCCCCAGATCGCCCTGTAACACACCGCCGATATAGTGGATGTATTGCTGCCAAAGCGGCTTATCCAGCCCCATTTCAGCCAGCAATTGCGCATGGCGCTCAGCGGAAATACCACGCTCCCCCGCCATGATCATCACCGGGTCACCCGGAATCATGTGCACGAAGGCAAACGTCAACAGGGTGATACCAATAAACGTTGGGATAACGAGTCCCAAACGCCGGAGTATGAACTGCAACATATCCCGAACTCTCTATTCATGCCCGTTGGCTCATTGGCCATCAGGCTTATCATTGCTCACAGCCAAAAAATCGCCAGGAGCGATTTTAAAACGTCGTATGCGACGGTCCGCCATAAATATTTAACGGGCAAGAAACCCCGCCTCCACGGCTCCTCTAACGAGAAACCGCAAGGTCGGGGTTTTCAATGTCCGTGAAAATCGAGTGGCTGACTTAATCCAACGTCACGTTGTTGAAGCTATGCACGCCACGCGGCTGAACCACATAACCTTTCACGTTTTTACGCACAGGCTCGTACACGGTGGAGTGCGCGACAATCAGCGCCGGAGCCTGATCGTGCATCACAACCTGAGCCTGCTTGTACAGCTCAATACGTTTTTCGTGATCGGAAACGGCACGCGCCGGTTGGATCAGGTCTTCAAACGGCTTGTAGCACCACTTGGAGTAGTTGGAGCCATTTTTAGCTGCGTCGCAGCTGAACAGGGTCGCGAAGAAGTTATCTGGGTCCCCATTGTCGCCAGTCCAACCCATCAGCACCGTCTGGTGCTCGCCGTCTTTCGCACGCTTCAGATACTCGCCCCACTCGTAGGTAACGATCTTGGCTTTCACACCCACTTTCGCCCAGTCGGACTGAATCATTTCCGCCATACGACGCGCGTTCGGGTTGTACGGACGCTGTACCGGCATTGCCCACAGGTCGATAGAGAAGCCGTCAGCCATACCCGCTTCTTTCAGCAGGGCTTTCGCTTTCTCAGGATCGTAGCTGTAGTCTTTAACGTCGTTGTTGTAGCCCCACATAGTCGGTGGGATCAGGTTGGTTGCTGCTTGACCCGCGCCCTGATAGACCGCATCGATGATGGCAGACTTGTTCACCGCATAGTTCAGCGCCTGGCGAATCTTGACGTTATCCAGCGGTTTTTTCTCAACGTTGTAGGCCAGATAGCCAACGTTCAGGCCTGGCTGTTCCAGCAACGTGATATTTTTGTCTTCTTTCATGCGGGCAAGATCGGCCGGGTTTGGATACGGCATGATCTGGCATTCGTCTTTTTGCAGCTTAGCGTAACGCACAGACGCATCTGGCGTGATGGAGAAGACCAGACGATCGACGCCCGGCTTGCTGCCCCAGAAGCCTTCGAAAGCTTTATACAGAATGCGCGAGTCTTTCTGGTACTGTTGTAGCTGGAATGGGCCTGTACCGATTGGGTTCAGATCAATCTTCTCCGGCGTACCGGCTTTCAGCATGTTGTCCGCATATTCCGCAGATAAGATAGAAGCGAAGTCCATCGCCAGGTTTGCCAGGAACGGCGCTTCAGGGCGGCTTAACACAAAGCGGACGGTATAGTCGTCTACTTTTTCGACTTTGCTGACCAATTCCGGCATACCCATACCCTGATAGTATTCATAGCTGCCGCCAGAAACTTTATGGTACGGATGGTTAGCATCCTGCTGACGCATGAAGGAGAAAATGACGTCATCAGCATTGAACTCACGAGAAGGTTTGAAATCCTTGCTGTCTTGCCATTTCACGCCTTTGCGCAAATGGAAGGTATAGGTTTTGCCGTCTTCGCTAATATCCCATTTTTCAGCCAAACCCGGACCGGTGTCCGTGGTACCGTCTTTAAATTCCACCAGACGGTTATAAATAGGGATAGAGCTGGCATCAAACGTCGTACCGGAGGTGAATAGCTGTGGGTTAAAACCTTCCGGGGAGCCTTCTGAGCAGTAAACCAGCGTTTTTGCCTGAACACCTGCCGCGACGGACAGGGCGAGCAAACCAAGGCCGAACTTCAACACCCTTGATTTAACCAGGGATTTTTCCATTACTTATGCTCCATTGTGGATGATGTTGTGTGCTATACCCGTCCGACACCAAGCTGCATACGCGTTAATCCTGTTGTTAAAACATAAGTGTTAAAACACGATCGTTAAACGCGCGATCGCGAAAAACGCAGATGTTAACAACGCGGATATCCTGTCCTGCATCTCGAAATCAATTGGATATGGTTGGCCAGACCTGTATTTTTATGTGCTGCGGTCTGTACCCTGTCGCCCGAAGGCAAAACTAAAATACTGGGGGAGGAATCGTGGTCACCAGAGCAAACTGCCGTCACGCTATGGGATATAGTCATAATAACTACCACCTATATCTTGAAACGTCACAACCCGCTCACGGATGCTGGATGAAGACGTAGAATCATTCAGGCAAACCGCTGCTTTCCTCCTTATATCCCTATGACGGCTTCAATTTCTCAACAGATGGCGGTGACGTCAATATAAGCTGTAAGGATTTACAAAAATTCCTTACATTTTATTAATATATAAAATACAGCTCTATCACATAATTTAAGTCGTATATTTTGCATTTATTTTAAAAAACAGCGATAAAAACCGATTCATTGTCTACTAAAAGAAATTATCACCATTAAAAAAACTATAGTCATCTGGTCTTACATGTCCAAGATCTGAGCACTATTTTTTGTTAAAAACGTTAACAGCAGGTGAAAACTCTGACGGATGATAAGAAATTCTGATATTTACCATGGTGTGATAAGCAGGTGAATGACTATCTACGCTACATAAAAAAACTTTGCTTTCCCCTCTTCGACGGGTCAACAGCGCACATGATTCCATGCAACACTCGCTCCGCTTTTACCTGATCTGCCATATACACTGATATCGCCCCCTTTCTCACCGATATCAGACAAGATGTTATCCTTCATTTATTGGTGCTGAATATCATATAAGATTTTGATATAATTAATTAAAATAGCCATTGGCATGGGTTGTATTGGTCGTGTTTTTGACAAGGAAAACTAAGCAATGAAAGGAATGGTGAGCGTTGTGTTGTTATGTACTTCATTTCCCTGTTTTGCAGGCTGGGGTTATGAGATGACGATGTGCCGTAATGGCGCGTTTCCTGATTATCCAGACCAGTACTCTGTCGCCAAAATCACGGCGGTGCATGGCGATAAAGTCCACTTTTACGATGATGATATAAGGAATGGATGCCCGGATAATAAGGCGGCTTGCCAGAGTAAAACCAGCTTGAAAGCAGGTGACCGCGTGCTGGTGGCGCAGGAAAAAAACGGCTGGTCCTGCGTGTGGCATTTTGGCAAAAAATCCGAATTTGTCGGTTGGGTGGAATCGACTTATCTTAAAAAACAGCCCATCAAAACGGCAGACATCAATACCTGGCTTGGCACGTGGCGCAATTTCGGCGATAGCATCACGATTACCCGTGGGAAAAACGGTACGCTGAATCTTAGAGGACGCGCCATCTGGCATGGAGGTAGATCGAGTTATGGCGAGCAAATTGCGCATTTTGGCAGTTTTTCTGCCTCAGCAACGCCAAACGGCAATCGGCTTCAATGGAATGATTCACGTGACGTGATTGAATGTAGCGGCGTGATGCAGCTGATTAACGGCAATTTGATCGTGGAAGATAATGGTCAATGTGGTGGAATGAACGTCCGTTTTAATGGCATTTATCGTTTGAAAAAGTAATGTAGCAGCCTATCTGGTAGGGACGTACTTGTCCCTTCATGCTTCACTGACGATCTCTTCATATACTCGCAAGAAAATGACATGGCTCAATAATAAAGTGGCTATTTTAGTTAAATAAATATTTTCACTAAAATGGAATTACATTATTTACTTATTCTCACAACGTGGTATTTTCACTCTACGATTTATTTCCCCTCCTGTTTTATCTCACTTTCTTTTTTGAAAAATTATTTTAATTACAAAAAAATGACGTAAGTTATTTAAAATGGAGTTGCTGATAACTTCACAAATACGTAATTAACGTATTATTTTTAACATTTCATCATGCTAGATTACCCTCAGAATTGATTCATTGTTAAATAACATCCATCATTCTTTATCTTTTTGTTAGTAATTGATAAAAAACAAAAAAGAGTATTTTTCTTCTTTCTGATAATAAACATTCTACCGCCAATGGCATTAGCGACGCTCGATAATCACACCGATACTGGTGATAAAAAAGGCAATAACCTACGTCGATAACGATGCACTATCAATATAGTAACGATATGAAACGGCAGGGATGTAATTTCTTTCTGTACCAACTGTCCTAGCAGGGTGAATATAATGAAAAAAACTGAAACTGATATTTTATGTGAGAACGATCTCGCTCTGGAAACACAGTCATCGTTTATCGGCGACTTCTTTAAAAAGAAAATTGGCTCCGTTCCCGTTGCTCTGTTTATGGCGATTACCGCTATTGTTGCGATCGCTGCCTATGAAGGATATTTACCTAAAAATATGATTGGCGGTTTCGCCGTCATCATGACAATGGGTTTTTTACTGGCGCACATTGGTAGCAACATTCCTGTGTTCAAAGATATCGGCGGCCCGGCAATTCTATGCCTGATGGTGCCTTCCATTATGGTGTATTTTAATTTATTTAATGACAACACCATGAAAACCGTACACCTGTTGATGAAAGAGGCGAATTTCTTGTATTTCGTCATCGCCTGTCTGGTGGTCGGCAGTATCTTGGGTATGAATCGCAAAATCCTGATTCAGGGGATGGTGCGTATGTTCGTCCCTCTGGTCATCGGCACCGCGACAGCGCTGGCAACCGGTTTGCTGGTCGGTAAACTGTGCGGTTACAGCTTCTATCACACCTTCTTCTTCATTATCGTGCCTATCATCGGTGGCGGTATTGGTGAAGGTATCCTGCCGTTGTCCCTCGCCTATTCAGCTATTTTGGGACAAAGCCCAGACGTTTATGTCGCTCAGTTAGCGCCCGCAGCCGTTGTCGGTAACATTTTCGCAATTCTGTGTGCTGGGGTGCTGTCCCGTCTCGGTATGCGCCGCAAGGATCTGAACGGTGAAGGTCGTCTGGTTCGCAGCGATGAAGACAACGCGATGTTTGCCGTCAACGACGCGCCAAAGCCGGTCGATTTTCACCTGATGGGCGGCGGATTGCTGATGATTTGCGCCTTCTTCATCGTCGGTGGGCTGTTTGAAAAACTGGTACATATCCCAGGTCCAGTGCTGATGATTCTGATCGCCGTTTTCTGCAAATACGGACGCGTTATTCCTGCCATCATGGAAACGGGTGCGCACAGCGTTTACAAATTCGTATCCAGCTCTCTGGTGTGGCCGCTGATGATCGGGCTTGGCATGCTGTATATCCCACTGGAGAGCGTCGTCGCGGTATTCTCCGTGGGCTACGTCATCGTCTGTGGTTCTGTGGTGCTGTCCATGGCGCTGGTGAGCTTCCTGATTGCGCCTTATCTGAACATGTACCCGATTGAGGCCTCCATCGTGACCACCTGCCACAGCGGGCTGGGTGGCACAGGTGACGTAGCAATTCTGTCTGCCTCTAACCGTATGTCTCTGATGCCGTTCGCACAGATCGCTACCCGCATCGGCGGCGCGTCTACCGTCATCGCCGCAACGTTGCTGCTGGGCTGGGTTGCCTGATTTCACTCTCTAGTATCACGGTTTCCCCCAATCAGGGGGAAACCTAAATTATTAAGCGCGACCACCAGCAGTGTGATGGTTCATTTGGCGAAACGACAAACAAAGCCTGTCATCACGGACTCTGTGTTAGGTCTATTTTCCAAGGAAACCTGAAATAGAAGTTGTGGCGGTAGCGGCTTTTGCCTCACTGAGAAGTTTCTCCCAGTCATCTGGTGGGTCGCCTGCTTTTAACATCCCTGCGAACACCTTATAGGCATCTGTCTTTGAACCGTAAGCACGAAGCGTATCAAAATCATTTACCCAACCGATAATGATAGTCTTATGCTCTGCGCTGCAACGATAGAACAAACGGAACTGCGACAAGAACTTTGCGCGGAACCAATGTTTGAATTCATCGCCTAACGTGTCTCCCTGACGGTATTGCGCGTTGAGAGGATCGACGGCTATCCATTCCTCAATCACTCGCTCAATCGCACGTAGGAGCTTTGTTTCTTTCTTGCCAAGGTATTCACCGGGCTTTGCAGCCTTTAATTCAGCAACCTTTTGAGCAAGTTCTGCAATCTGCTGCAAAAAGCATAAGTGAAAGCAGATTCTCCAGCCATTTACTTCTAAATACTCCATGTTTCACCGCCTGGCTTTTTTAGTTAGTCATCAGTAAGCGGCGCGTCTAGATCGACCTCAACTCCAGCAGTTAATGCTTTGATGCTTTCCCAGAACGCCACAGGTACGGGGTGAATGTTTTGTGGGTTTTTCTTCATGTCGTTTTCGAGAAAAGTCAGAAACTGCGATACAACGGGGTCGTCCTGTTCTTCTTCCTGTCGAGACATGATGACTTTGCCACCTGCAAGCAAGGTGTACTTAATGTACTCACCTGGCTTGAGATGCAAAGCATCGCGTATTGCTGCCGGAATCGTTGTCTGGCTGCGTTCGGTGAGTCGAGACTCAGCGCGCAGTGACACATCTGCCGTATTAATTTGAATAGCCATTGATTGAACCCTCTTTATCCCCACTTCCTACATCACGAGGGGCGAATGCCTAGCTCGCCGGGAATATATTCATTGCCATATGCAACAGAACTTCCCATACGGCGGAGTCATCGGTTAGCTAAGCCGCTGGGATTTCTGCTCTCAAGTTTAAGTCGCATCATCTACGATGACTCGCATGAGTACGGTAATTATAATGCAGGCGCATTGAACAATGCAAATGCATTATACTGACTGAAAAACATACGCTGAACCGACCGTAGTTCAGAGCTGGATATAATCCAGCATAAATTATCGGCAATAATTGAGAGAGGACTATGTATAGCGAGTGGTACGACGAGAATGACGAAGAGGAACGCGCCTGAACAGCCACATCACAGGAAAAACCACGATGGATGCGCCAGGTGGCAGGTGCTTACACACCATGCTCTTTGATGATTAATGCAACCTCAGACGCGCTCAGGGCGATTTTCAGCCCTGAGTCACTATCATCTTTATTCAAAAGGCTGGTGAATTTTGCAGTAGTACATGACATTACCGCTAGCGATTCACAGCGATTTATTCACAGTATTGACGCAATGAGTCCTGTTTTTCTGGCAGCAGACGATATAGGTACACCGGTCGCCCTGTCGAACCGTACAGAATATTGGTGGTCAGGATTCCGGTATCGGACAGGTAGATCAGGTATTTACGGCAGGATACGCGGGAGATGCCAATCGCATTCGCCAGCATTTCGGTAGAAAATTCAATACCCTGATTGCCTTCAATCCACTCGCATACGGTACGCAACGTCAGGCTGGTCAGCCCTTTCGGCAATTTCTTGCGCTCGCTGGCCGTGCTACCGCTGGTGCGGCGAATCAGGCTATCAATGTCCGACTGCGCAACAAAATCACGGTGCTTGAACAAGTTCGCCTCTTCGCGATAGGCCGTCAGCGCCTGTTCAAAACGCGAGAACTGGAAAGGTTTAATCAGGTAGTCCACCACGCCGTAGTGCAGTGCTTTTTTGATGGTATACACGTCGCTGGCAGAAGAGATGATGATGACATCCGTCTTTTCACTAAATTCACGGATAGTCGGTAACAGATCCAGTCCATTATCCTGCTGCATGTAAATATCCAGCAGTACCAAATCGATTTCCGAGTCAGGTTGCATCAACAGGTTCCGTGCCTGCTGCAACGTGGGGACGGTCGCGTAGCAGCTAAATCCAGAAACCTGGTTCAGATAAGATTTGTTAAGCTCTGCAACCATGGCATCGTCATCAACAATCAGTACATTAATCATGGTCAAACAGCCTTGCTTGATAAGGAATAGTAACGAAAAACTGGGTGTACACCTCAGGTTCTGATTCAAACTCGATAGTGCCGCCAATCTTCTCCAGACTCTGTTTGGTCAGGTACAGGCCAATACCGCGCCCGCTGCCTTTGGTAGAGAATCCCTGTTCATAAATACGCGCCTGGCTTTCCAACGAAATGCCGGGGCCGTCATCCCCCACGGTACAGTGAAGGCGGTTATTCTGATGATGGAAGCTCACGCTGATTTCACAGTTTTCCTGTTCATCAATCGCGTCCATCGCATTCTCAATCAGATTACCCAACACGGTAATCAATTCATTCGTAGCATCAACATCATCGGTATCCGGTAGCAGACTCTCCTCGCTGATGGAGAGTGTAATACCGAGATCGCGCGCGCGATTAATTTTACCCAACAGGAAGCCGGCAATCACTGGCGACTTCACTTTACGAATAATCGAACCGATTTCCGCCTGATAATTATTGGCGGTCTTCAGGATGTAATCTTCCAACTGCGAGTAATATTTTAAGTGCAGCATCCCTAAGATGACGTGCAGCTTGTTCATAAACTCGTGCGACTGCGCCCGCAGTGCATCTGCGTAGTAGGACATCCCACTCAACCGTTGCAGTAACTGGCTGATCTCCGTTTTATCACGGAACGTCGCAATCGCGCCGATAATATCGCCTTTCACAAAAACGGGAACGGTGTTGGTCAGCAGCAGGTGCCCGTTAAAGTTAATCTCTTCATCGCGCCGTGGCGTACCACTTTCCAACACCTGTTTCAGGTGCAGGTGTTCAAGCCACTGTTCGCTAACGCGTTCGGCCGGCTTCAGAGCCGACGCTTCACTGCCCTGCGGCTTATTCTGCCGGAAAAGCCGTCGCGCCTCATCATTGATTACCGTAATCCGACCATGCTGATCGACCGCAATAACCCCTTCTTTAATATGTTTGAGCATCGCGTTGCGCTGTTCAAACAGGTTCGATATCTCAAACGGCTCGAATCCCAGCATAATACGCTTGAGCACCTTCACCAAAATCAGCGTACCGAGCCAACCCACCAGCGCCCCCGCCAATAGCGTCCAGGGAATCATCCAGCGGTTATCGCTAATCACCTTCTGCACGCTGGTTAAAGCAATCCCCAACGCGACAACGCCCACCTGCTTGTGGTTATTGTCGAAAACCGGCGTAAATACCCGCAGTGCCGGATCGAGCGTCCCCCGGTTGATTGAGGTATTTTCCATCCCCAACAGCGCCGGGTAGATATCCCGACCGGCAAAATGTTCGCCAATTCTTTCCGGTTCAGGGTGGCTATGGCGCACCGTATCCATATCGGTGACGGTGACGAAGAGCAGTTGATTACGCTGGCGGATCGTCTCCGCAGCAATCTGCACTTCCTCCGGCCGCCCAATCCCTTTAAGTTCATCAATAACAACAGGGGAAGCCGCAAATGTGCGAGCAATGGCAAAGGCTTTTTCTCGCAGATGATCTTCCGACAGCTGATTAATGCGAAAAAACAGCAGAGAATAGACCACCAACAACACCGCGCCAAGTACCACTGATACCATCAAAAACACCGATGTTCCCAGCTTGAGCGGTGCCTTTTTCTTGCCCATGTCACTCTCCGAAACAAACATCATCACACCGTTATCTTATACTGTTTCGCCGCGTTTCGCGTGTCGTGATGCATACGCCCCGTCACAAGGACAGGGCGTAAGCTTAAAGAAAGGGAATCAGGCTTAACCTATCGCGGTACATTTTGTGTGTCAGGAATGTCTCGCATCAGGAAAGCCATCGGGTATCAATGCATTACCAGAAACCGAGCAGTTTCCACCACATGCCGCCAACACCCAGCCAGATAGGGATAATGACCAGACTGACAAAGAAACCGATCTTCCACCAGGTTGCCAACGGCACGTAGCCTGTGCCGAACAAAATGGGTGCCGGGCCACTGGAGTAGTGAGTTGTAGACATAAACAGGTTACTGAAGATACCGAATACCAGTACGGTCAGCATTGGCGGCGCACCAGCTGCCAGTGCAATAGAGACGAAAATTGCGTACATGGCGCTGATGTGGGCAATCGCACTCGCCATCAGGTAGTGGCTGTAGTAGTAAACCAGCAGCAGCAGACCCAGCATCGGCAGCCAGTGCATTCCGCTAACCGCATTACCGGCCAATCCGCCCAGCCAGGCAATCAGACCCATTTTGTTAAGCTGGCCAGCCAGCGTCATCAGTACGGCAAACCACACCACGGTGTGCCAGGCTTCTTTCTCACTGACCACATCGTCCCAGGTCAGCGCGCGGCTGAGCAACAGCACGCTCAGGCCAGCCAACGCGGTCAGCGTCGCGTCGATATTCAGCGTAGAGCCCAGTACCCAGAACGTCACCAGCCCAAGGAACACACCCAGCACCACCCATTCATCGCGGGTCATTTTGCCCATCTCACGCAGTCTTTCGACGGCGATGGCGCGCATTTCTGAGGTTTTCTTCAGTTCAGGCGGGTAGAAACGGTAGATCAGATAAGGAATCAGCGCCAAAGACAGGAAGCCCGGCAGCAGTGTTGCTAACGCCCAATCCGTCCAACTGATGTGGATACCAAACTGGGAAGCCAGCTTGGCCACCATCGGGTTACCCGCCATGGAAGTCATGAACATCGCGGAAGTCACGGCGTTACACTGGAAAATGGACTGCACCAGAAACGCACCAATGCGACGCTGTGTGCCTTTTTCCGGTGTGGAATCATAGGCTTCGGCGATTGACCGGAACAGCGGAGTGATGATCCCACCGCAGCGTGCAGACGTGGAAGGCATCGCTGGAGCGAATAGCAGGTCGGTAAACACCAGACCATACGCCAGACCGAGGGAACTATTTCCCAGCTTGCTGATGAACAGCAGGCCAATACGTCGACCAAAACCGGTTTTAATAAAGCCGCGCGAGATAAAGAAGGCACAGGCGATCATCCAAATAGTGGGATCGCTAAAACCCGCCAACACGTCTTTAATGGATAATAACCCTAATATGGCGACCGAGGTCAGGCTGAACATCGCCATCGCGCCAAGCGGGTAAGGAGAAAGAATCAGACCGACAACCGTGGCAATAAAAATCGCCATCAGATGCCAGGCATCAGGTTTAACGCCATCAGGAACCGGCAATAACCATAAGCCACCGGCAATACAAAGGATAACTAGAAGCTTTATCAACCTGCTATTATTCGCAGACATAAGAACACCACTCTTCATTAAAACGGAATGCTGTATTCACGACGGATGTCCCGTGCGGAGGAGTGGGTATTACGTTATTCTTCCTTCGTCACCCTGCTGAAACCACGCAACAGGAATCATCTGCGGAAAAAAAGACGAGAAAACAAGGGTTCAGGGTGCTTCTCTCGTCTGATCAAATCAAGTGATTAATGAAGAGATAGTATTATAATGCGCCTGCAAAATAGCGTTACTTTAGTTACTAAATAGGTTCATTAATTTATTTAAGAAACTTTCGTGGTTTTAATTTCCAGATAAAAAATCCTTTAAATTCAATAATAATTGACATTTTACAAACATAAAATTAACGAAATTAACGACACATCAATGATAAAAAAACCTTATACCTAATAGTGGTAATATAATTCTTTCCTAGACAGTGAGTTATCTATTCCTTATTTATTTACTCAGGTATTTTTTATTAAAAAATAAAAAACAAAATAATCATGATTTGGCGAGAAAATATTATTTCTTATCCAGCTGATAACATTTAAAGGGTAAGAAAAAGTACGGCTAAAAGCTGCGGCGACATAATTCGCAGAAACATTGCCAGCGGATAAACCGTCGCATAAGACAACGCCGCCGCACCGCTGGTCGGGTGAAGCCCATTGGCAAACGCCAACGCAGGCGGATCGGTCATAGAACCCGCCAGCATGCCACACAGCGTCAGGTAGTTCATCTTACCCAGCGTGCGCGCCAGTATGCCGACCAGCAGCAGCGGCACAATGGTAATCAGTGCACCGTAGCCAATCCACCACACGCCGTCGCCGTTTAATAACGTATCGACGAAGTCGCCGCCGGATTTCAGCCCTACGACCGATAAGAACAGCACAATGCCGAGTTCGCGCAGTGCCAGATTCGCACTGGGCGGCATAAACCAGTGAAGTTTACCGATACTGCCGATGCGCCCTAGCACCAACGCCACCACTAGCGGTCCGCCAGCCAGCCCAAGCCGCAGCGCCACAGGAAACCCAGGGATCACCAGCGGCACAGAACCCAGCAACACACCTAGCCCAATGCCGATAAAGACGGGCAGCATCTGTACCTGCTGGAGTTTTTGCTGTGCGTTGCCCACGATATCCGCGACGGCATCGATCGCCGCTTTTCGCCCGACCAGATTCAGAATATCGCCAAATTGCAGGCTGGCCTGATTACTGGCAACCAGCTCGACACCCGCACGGTTCAGGCGCGAAATCACGACATCATAATTTTGCTTCAGATTAAGCTCACGAATCTTGCGCCCCAGCACTTTCTCATTCGTCACGACTACACGTTCAACGTGTAGATCCGTGCCCCGCGTCGAGAGCGATGTCTCTACTTCATTACCGATGACCAGACGTGCCTGTTCAAGATCGTTTTTCGCCCCCACCAGATGCAGGTAATCGCCCAATTGAATCAGCGTCTGCGGCGACGGCACCATCAGTTCATCACCGCGTTTCAGGCGGGAGCAGACGATGGTGTCGCGGTTCAGAATCGGCACAGCCTGAATCGCCAGCCCTTGCAGATTGGTATTCGTCACCGACACATTCATCGTGTGCAGTTGTTCATGGTGCTGACCATTACTGGCTTCAAACTGTTTTGCCTCGTTATCCACCGCGACACGAAACAAGACACGCATCAGCCACATCACCAGTAAAATGCCGCAGATCCCCAGCGGATACGCCATCGCGTAGCCCGTCCCCATCTGGTTCACCAATGCGGAACTCGACCCGAGATCGGTCAGAATCTGCTGACCCGCACCCAGCGACGGCGTGTTGGTCACCGCACCGGAGAAAATACCGAGGATAATGGGCAAAGGGATATTAAGCAGTTTATGTAGCAGGACGGTCACCACGCAGCCGAGGAACACCGTTAGCAGAGCGAACGCATTGAGGCGCAGGCCAGATACGCGCAGAGAGGAAAAGAAGCCCGGCCCAACCTGAATGCCAATGGTGTAGACAAACAGGATCAGCCCAAATTCCTGAATCACATGCAACATGTCATCATTCAGTTGAATCTGGTACTGATGGGCAACATGCCCGACGATGATCCCACCGAACAGAACCCCGCCAATCCCTAACCCGACGCCATAAATCCGCCAGTTGCCAATCCATAACCCCAGAACGGCAACCAGCGCCAGCATACTCACGGTAAGTGCGATATCACTCATACCCGTATCCTTTGCGGACGTTTTTATTGGGAAATGCCACTGCTGCCATACTCTACGACGAGTCTATTTTGATTCTGGCAGAATGCTGGGGAGAGAAACGTGGTGGGCAACACAAAACCGCGCCCGTAATGAGACGAGCGCGGGAAGTTATCAGGTTAATAACGCAGATGCCGCGTTATGACGCATCTTCGGCAGACTGCTGGTTCAATGCCGGGCGGCCACCGCCGATGGCGATACGCTGCGGCTGCAAGGCTTCCGGTACGTCACGTACCAGATCGATGTGCAGCAGGCCATTTTCAAAATGCGCATCGGACACATGCAGATGCTCAGCCAGCGTAAAACTCAGCGTGAAAGGTTTAAACGCCAGCCCCTGATGCAGATATTCCACGGCTTTCTCGGTCGGTGCCGGGCTGCCTTTCACGGTCAGGCGTGGGCCTTCGACTTCAATATCCAGATCGCTTTGTCGGAAACCTGCCAGTGCGAGCGTAATGCGGTAGTGGTTGTCGTCTTTTTTCTCGATATTATACGGAGGAAAATCAATCGGTTCCTGGCTGCCCTGCATTGAGCTAGCTAATTTGTCAAAACCGATCCACTGACGCAGTAAAGGTGATAAGTCGTAGTTACGCATAATATGACTCCTTCTAAGAAGCGAGATTAATGATGCCCCTGTGGGCATAGCTTATGCCAGCCACGTTTCAATCGCTGGCGTCGTCCCCATTCGGCAGACGATATAGTCATTCATGGCATTGCCGTTTCAGGCAGTGCTCAATTAATTTGATATTGGTTTACTTAATTTCAATCCGACGCGGCTTCATCGCTTCCGGCACGATACGTTCGAGATCGATATACAGCAGCCCGTTTTCCAGATTGGCGCCTTTTACCTGAATATGTTCGGCCAGCTGGAATTTACGTTCGAAATTGCGCTCGGCAATGCCCTGATACAGGTAGTTGCGGGCAACCTGCTCACCAGCGTGGGCACCTTTAACAATCAATAAATTGTCGTGCGCGGTGATGTCCAGCTCCTGCTCGGCGAAACCAGCGACGGCAATCGCGATGCGGTATTGGTTCTCATCAACCAGTTCGACGTTGTAGGGAGGATAGCCGCCGTTGCTCTGGGTCTGGCCGGTTTCTAATAGATTGAACAGGCGATCGAAACCAATAGCGGAACGGTACAGTGGGGAAAAATCGGGGTTACGCATAAAACAGCCTCCTAAACATGCAGCGAGGATTTATTCTTTACCTTCCCTAAGGACAGGCTCACAGCCGGGACAGATACCCTGACGGCATATCGTTTTCTTCCGGCTTACGATCAATATGGTGACCCCCCTCAGACTTTCAAGAGGCAAAAAAGAAAAATCGCTGTGTTTCATGCAATATTCACTCACACAGTGGTCGTTATCACATACACTCAAGATAGGTAGGTTTGGCCTAGTGCCGATCGTTTAAGCATTGAGATACACGGGGCGGCCACAGGGGTGAGGCGTCCCTGCGGGAACCTCCCCTGTGTTTCCCCTAACAACGGACTTAAGTGGCCAGTACTAGGCTTCGACCCGCTCTGGCAGCAGGTTCTTAATGGATAAGTAATATGACTTTACTGAAAAGTGCGTTGTTCTCTTTCATTATTACCGGTAGCGGCGCGGTAGTAACCGGCGGCTGCTCCAGCGTGATGACGCATACTGGAAGCGATCAGGGATACTATTCCGGCACACGCGCCAGCGTGGGTATGCTGCGTGACGACGACACCAGTTGGGCCATGATGCCACTGGTTGCGCTCGATCTGCCGTTCTCCGCGGTGGCCGATACGCTGCTGCTGCCCTACGACTACTATCGCGCGGGCAGCGAGAAGAGCAAACTGTCGACGCGTGAGCGCATTTCGCAAAGCGAAGAGCAAAACCAAACTGCCAACTCACAATTTGCCACCACACCGCATAATCAGCTTTGATAGCACCGCATTCGCCGTGAACCCGCTACGCCGCAGTCATGATCGCAAGCAGGTCACGACGAAAAGCTGATTAAAACCGTCAATTTCCCGCATATACGCAACGTGTTTCCCATCAGGGGAAAAGACCACGGCATCCGCGCTCGGCGCGCTGTCCGTCCTCGCCGTCATCCGAACAAGCTCACCACTTTTCGCATCACACAGCATGATACTGTTGTCACACACAAATGCCAGAGAACGCCCATCCGGGTGCCAGTTAAAAGCAGACTGTACACCGTGTTCCGTATGCGTTACCTGTCTTGGCTCACCGCCATTCGGGGAAAGCGTCCACAATTGCACCACACCAGCCTCGTCACGCATCAAAAATGCGATCTCGCTGCCATCGGGCGAGGAACGTAGCCAATGGCGCGGCTGATTCACCAAACCAGGATAATGGCGTTGGTGCGTAAAGGTTAAACGCCGCTGATGCACGCCCGCAGGCGGCGCAGGCATCGAGGTTGCCGTCCCCGCCAGTGGCGCATCACCCTCTTTGGCGTAATCTTCCAGCGCCTCCGGCAAATCGACGATAAAAATCTCAGGAACCATTGTCCCGTTCAGCGATCGCGTATCACCAATAAATACCAGCGCCCAGCGCTGGTGCGAACCGTCCTGTCGAATATAGCCCGTGGTGCCCACCCAGCCTTCTTCATAAGCGCGATTGATTTCATCACTGCCGGGTTGCGGTTGCGGTGTCGTTCTGCTGACTAGAACACAATAGTGGCTGCCGTCATATTCACGCGGATGGCGTTTCTCAACGGTGACGGCCTGTAGCGGCACGCCCACGCCTACATTGCGCAAGTTTAATGCCGGATCGCGCTCATGCAGCACATGGTCGTTATAGGTAAAGCTCAGACGACTGGCATCCGGGCTGAAGACATGGACATGCGTACCGCCGCGCAGCGCACCGGCCTGATAAGGCGGCGTAATAGAGAGAGCGTCAAGCGTGCTCGCCTCATCGCGCTGGCGATCCGCCACTATCGTTCCACGGCGATGGTGAAAATCATACTGCCATTCGCTATCCGGATTTTCCGGCCCGTGGATAAAGACATAGCGCAGCGGCTCCCGCGGGCTACAGGTCACCACGCCCACATGTGCACCCGCCGCTGCTCGATAAACAACCTCGGTTTTACGACTTTTCAGGTGTATGCGCTCAATGGTCAGCCCTGTGAATGAAGATCCATAGGGCCTTATGTCATAAACCAGCCAATTTCCATCGCATGACCAGCAGTTAATATTGGTAATTTGATGACCAGCAGCATTAAAGGTTAGTTGTTTTTCAACAGACAAGACATCACCCCATTTATTCAATATCAGTCAATAGTTTGTAAATAAAATTCAGCTTTATGTATAAGTCATTGTTTTAAATTTAAAAAAAACAAACAACAACGAATATTATCATTCAAAAAAATAGAAAGACTTCCTCAATAACATCCGTTTTTTAATTTATTAGCATTGGCGTAACATTCTTCATATCGAAAGGGAAGCCCCCTTTCACCTATCAAATAAGAAAAGGATAAGACATCATGAAAAACGTAAAAACCATCGCTGCTGCTGTTGTTCTCGCTACCGTTGCTTTCGGTGCTTCTGCTGCTGAATACGTGTCTCCTTCACAGGCACAGAACCTGGAAAAAGCGGGTGTTGTTACTGCTACTGCTCAAGACCTAAGCTCACTGCAATCTAAGCTCGCAGCGAAAGCAGAAAAAGCAGGCGCTAAATCTTATACCATCACGTCTGCGACCGGTAACGATCAGCTGCGTGGCTCTGCGGTAATCTTCAACTAAGTGTTGTTGAGCCTGAGCTGTTTGTCCCGATAAGTCATCATAGATAGACCTGTATTACCCTCTTTCCGGCTTGCCTCCTCATCAGGGCAAGCCGGTTTTTTTATTTATGCGAAAGGGGGGCATGGGAAAGCAGGAAAGGCGATGAATTCGGTGTAGCAGAGTGCCACACCGACGTGGATAGACTTACAACGTTGAACCTTGAAAACCATTTTCGGCCGCCACCGCCGCGAACCATTTCCCGCTTTTCTTCACCGTGCGCGTCTGCGTCGCCAAATCCAACTGCACGAAACCATAGCGATTCTTATAGGCATTCGACCACGACCAGTTATCGATAAACGTCCACATATGGTAGCCGAGGCAGTGACTGCCTTCCGCGATACCTTTGTGTACATATTTCAGGTGTTCGCGGACAAAATCGATGCGGTAATCATCCTGAATCTGGCCGTTGGCGTCGAAACGCTGTTCGTTCTCCACCCCCATGCCGTTTTCCGAAATAAAGCAGCGCGGATTGCCGTAATTCACCCGCAGGTTAGTCAGAATGTCATAGATGCCCGGTTCATAAATTTCCCAGCCGCGATAGGGATTCATTTTTCGTCCCGGCATTTCATAGCTGGAGAAGAACCATTCGGGCATAAACGGACTATCGGGATTGACCAGACTGTCACGGCACTGAATACGGCGCGGCTGGTAATAGTTAATACCCAGTAAATCGACAACACCATCGGCCAGCAGCGCACGATCGTCAGGCTGACAATGCGGCAGTTGGCCATAGCGATGCAGCAGATCGACCAGTTCCTGTGGGTACTCGCCCCTCAAAGCGGGATCGAGGAAACTGCGGTTAAACATCAGATCGGCGATGTTGGCAGCGTTAACATCGGCCGGATGCTGGGAACGCGGGTAGGAAGGCGTCAGGTTGAGGATGATGCCAATTTCTCCGCCCTGAGACTGCTCGCGATAGGCTTTCACCGCCAGCGAATGCGCCAGCATCGTATGGTACGCCACCGTCGCCGCACGCTTGAAATCCACCACGTTCGGGTAGTGGAAATCATACAAATACCCGCCTTCCACTGGCACCACTGGCTCATTAAACGTAAACCAATGTTTTACCCTGTCACCAAACAGGCGGAAACAGGTCGCCGCATAACCCGCATACGCCACGACCACCGCCCGATTTTCCCAGCCGCCCAGGCGTTGCATCACCATTGGCATATCAAAATGGAACAGATTGATAAACGGCGTGATGCCCTGCGCCAGCATTTCATCAATGATCTGATTATAAAATGCCACTGCCTGCGGATTAGGTTCACCCACGCCGTCGGGAATCAGCCGCGCCCACGAGATCGACGTTCGGAACGTGTTGTGATTTAGCGTCTTCAGCAACGCGATATCTTCACGCCAGTGCTGATAAAACGTGGAAGTATCCGCCGGCCCAACCTGCTGGTGAAAACGGCCGGGCTGCGTGGCAAACCATTCGTCCCACACGGTGGCGCTTTTACCATAATTGAGGCTTTCGCCTTCCGTTTGCGGTGCCGAACTGGCACTGCCCCACCAGAAATTCGCGGGAAAGCGGAAATCGTTCTGAAGATGATCGTGCATACGTTCCTCTCTGTTTCACTCGTATTTATGCGCTGGCACTTGCTTCGCCTGCCGCCTGCTGCTGTTTCTCCTGCTCCTGTTTGAGCAGCGTGCGCTCATAAACTTTCAGGAACGGGTAATACATCGCGGCCGACATCACCATGCACAACAAGCACATGATCACCGGGCTGAAAGCCCAGTTCGCCGCCCACGATGCACCAATCGGTGCGGGCGTCGTCCACGGCGTAAGGGAAACCACCTGTGCGATCCAGCCGAGTTTCGTCGCCGTATAGGCAATAACCGCATTGACCATTGGCACGAAAATAAACGGCAGGAACAGCAGCGGGTTCATGATGATCGGGGCACCAAACAGAATCGGTTCGTTGATATTGAAAAAGCTCGGCACCACGCCCATCCGGCCAATCGTACGTAGATGAACCGCACGGCTACGCAGTAACAAAAAGGCCAGCGGTAGCGTAGAACCGACCCCACCAATCAGCAGGTAGTGATCCCAAAAACCCTGCAAATAAATATGCGGCAGCGGTGCACCCGCTGAAAGTGCAGCCTGATTCAACGCCAGATTGGTCATCCAGAACGGGTTCATGATCCCGGTAACGATCAGCGCGCCGTGAATCCCGGCAAACCACAGAATCTGGCAAATAAATACCGAAATCAGAATCGCAGGCAGCGAATCCGACGCCGAAATCAGCGGTGCCAACAGGTGCATAATGGCTTCCGGGATAATCATGCCGGTAGCAGACTGGATGAACAGGTTAAACGGGTGCAGCGTCGCGACGATCACCAGCACAGGGATGAGGATTTCAAACGAGCGCGCCACGCCGGTCGGCACCTCTTTCGGCAGGCGAATGGTGATGTTTCGCTTCTTCAGCCAGGCATACACCTCACCTGCATAAATTGACGTCAGAATCGCGGTAAAAATCCCCTCACCGGAGAAATACTGAGTAGAAATCTGCTTATCGTGATAAGGCGCAGCCACCAGCAAAAATGCCATCAGCGCCAGCAGGCCGGTCATGATCGGGTCCAGCTTGTAATGCTTACCCAGGCTGGCACCAATCCCCACGGAGATAAAGAAGGTCATGACCCCCATACTGAGGTAGTACGGCAGCATCAGCTGTTCGCGGTAGGCAACGGAGAAATCGAGCCACGCGCGGGCAAACCCCAGCGTGGTATCCGGCGAGAACGGTGGAAAGATGAACACCAGCATGAATGAACCGATGATCATAAAAGGCAGCGCGGCGATAAAGCCATCACGAATCGCGATGATGTGGCGCTGTTGTCCCACCACACCCGCCAGCGGGGTAATCTTTTGTTCGATGACATTAACCATCGATTGATAGAGGCCACTCATAGCGGTTGTCCTGATTTTTCGATCAGTGAAAATGCAAAATCCAGCACGTTGTCACCGCGCTGCATACCGTAATCCATCATATCTATCGCGGCCACAGGCACGCCTTTTCCCTCGGCTTTCTCCTTGAATGACGCCAGCATGTATTTCACCTGCGGCCCCAGCAGCACAACGTCGTACTTCCCGACTTGTTCATCAAATTCATGGGCGGCGTAGGCGGCAATCTCAACGTCCAGACCACGCGTATCGGCCGCCTCCTTCATCTTTCTCATTAACAGGCTGGTGGACATCCCAGCGGAACAACAAAGCATGATCCTTTTCATTTTCAACACCCCGTCGTACGTGCGTTATGAATCAAAAAACGTCATCAATAAAAGCGTCGTGAATAAACACGTCCAGTGAACACACAATCAGTGGAAACACCGCCATTGGAAACAAAACGGAAACCGTTTTCCATGTAAAAAAACAATATATGAGAATAGGTTCACGAAATGATAGACATTGCGGGAAACAATGTGAGGCAGGTCATGGAAAACGTGTTTCAGACATGAAAGACGGATAAACCCGACTATTGCCGCGCTTATTACGCTAAGTGTGCTGATTTCAGGCATTTCCTACTTTTGGCTATAAAAACGACAAATTGAGATTTAAAAAGCCCATCGCCTGCCTGTTATGGTTATCACCTGATGTTGCATTTTCTCACTGTATTTTAATTTTTCGTTATAAGGGAGAGGTCACACGCATGCCATTGATGATGAACCGATCGGTCACGGAAAGACGTGGAAAGCGCACACCGTTATGGCAAAACGTGACGGTGCGGCTACGCCAGATCGCTACGATTCTCGCTGCCAGCACCGTGCTGTTCATGTCCACCGCTTATGCACAGGACAGCGTACCCACGCAGCTACGGGTCGGCTATCAGAAAGGTTCGGTCAGCCTGGTGCTGGCAAAATCCCACCAGTTGCTGGAAAAACAGTTCCCTAACACCAAAATCAGCTGGGTTGAATTCCCTGCGGGTCCACAGATGCTGGAAGCGCTGAATGTTGGCAGTATCGATCTCGGCGGCACAGGTGATATCCCACCTATTTTTGCGCAAGCCGCTGGCGCGGACCTGTTGTATGTCGGCGTGGAACCACCGAAACCACAGGCCGAAGTGATTCTGGTGCGGGAAGACAGCCCGGTGAAAACCGTTGCCGATCTGAAAGGTCGTAAAGTCGCCTTCCAGAAAGGCTCCAGCGCGCATAACACGCTGCTGCGTGCGCTGCAACGCGACGGGCTAACATTCACCGATATCAAACCGACCTACCTAACCCCCGCTGACGCCCGCGCGGCCTTCCAGCAAGGTAATGTCGATGCCTGGGCAATCTGGGACCCCTACTATTCTGCTGCGCTGCTGGAAGGCGGCGTTCGGGTGCTGGTTGATAGCAGCGGGCTCGATAAAACCGGTTCTTTCTATCTGGCGGGTCGCCCTTACGCTGAGGCACACGGCAGCTTTATTCGCCAGGTATTGGACGAACTGACCAAAGCCGATGCGTTGACAATCAGCGACCGGGCACAAAGCGTCACGCTGTTAGCCAACGCGGTAGGGCTGCCGGAAAAAGTGATTGAAACGGCACTCGATCATCGCCCACCAACCACCATCGAACCGCTGGATGCCGCCACGATCAAGGCACAGCAATCCACGGCCGACCTGTTTTATGAAAACCGTCTGGTGCCGGTGAAGGTCAACATCGCGGAGCGCGTCTGGCATCCCCAAACGCCTTAACCTACCTACCACACATATTTTGTTTACCCAAACAAGACTGTTCAAGGAGTTAATACCATGAGTCTTAACGTATTCTGGTTTCTGCCCACCCATGGAGACGGTCGCTATCTTGGAAGCACCGAGGGCGCACGTCATGTTGACTACAGCTATCTACAACAGGTGGCGCAAGCCGCCGAGCGGCAGGGATTTGGCGGCGTCTTACTGCCGACAGGCCGCTCCTGCGAGGATTCCTGGCTGGTTGCGGCATCACTCATTCCGGTGACGCAGCGGCTTAAGTTTCTCGTCGCCCTACGCCCCGGCGTCATTTCCCCCACCATCGCCGCACGTCAGGCCGCTACGCTGGACAGACTGTCTAACGGTCGCGCGCTGTTCAATCTGGTAACCGGCGGCGACCCGGAAGAGCTGGCCGCCGAAGGTCTGTTCCTCAGCCATGAAGAACGCTATGAAGCCTCGGCGGAATTCACCCACATCTGGCGCAGGCTGTTGGAAGGCGAAACGGTTGATTTTGCTGGTAAACACATTCAGGTCAAAGACGCCAAGCTGCTTTACCCACCCGTGCAGCAGCCACGCCCACCGCTCTATTTTGGCGGTTCGTCTGAGGCAGCACAGAATCTGGCGGCAGAGCAGGTCGATCTCTACCTAACGTGGGGGGAACCACCTGAGCAGGTGAAAGAAAAGCTAGCGGAAGTCCGCGCTAAAGCAGCGGCGCAGGGACGTGAAGTTCGCTTCGGTATTCGTCTGCACGTCATCGTGCGGGAAACCACCGAAGAGGCTTGGGAGGCTGCCGATCGGCTGATTTCCCATCTGGATGAAAAGACTATCGCCGATGCACAGGCGGCACTGGCGCGCTTCGACTCTGTCGGACAACAGCGGATGGCGGCCCTGCACGGCGGCAAAAAGGACAAGCTGGAGATTAGTCCAAATCTGTGGGCCGGTATCGGTCTGGTTCGTGGCGGTGCGGGTACAGCGCTGGTCGGCGATGGTCCGACGGTTGCCGAACGCATTCAGGAATACGCCGATCTTGGGATTGATACCTTTATCTTGTCTGGCTATCCGCATCTGGAAGAGGCGTATCGCGTAGGTGAACTGCTGTTCCCGCACCTCAATCTGGCGCAACAGCCGACGCCGCTGCATGCCGTGAATAACGCGGGAGAAGTGGTGGCAAACCGCTATGTACCGCGCAAGGTCTCACAAAGCTGAGGAATCGATCATGGCAAGAACGCTCTCCTCGCTGGCAAAACGGCTTGCGCCTTTTCTACTCCCCGTGACGCTGCTGGTCGCGTGGCAAATATCCGTCGAGTTCGGCTGGCTATCCAACCGGATTCTGCCTGCGCCCAGTTCGGTGATTACCGCAGGGTGGTCACTCATCTATAGCGGCGAACTGTGGCAGCATTTGGCGATCAGCGGTTGGCGCGCCCTGATCGGGTTTGCTATCGGCGGCAGTATCGGATTAGTGCTCGGCTTTATTACTGGGCTGTCGCGCTGGGGTGAGCGTCTGCTGGACAGCTCAGTGCAGATGATCCGCAACGTCCCCCATCTGGCGCTGATTCCGCTGGTGATTCTATGGTTTGGCATTGACGAGGCGGCCAAGATTTTTCTGGTCGCGCTAGGCACGCTGTTTCCGGTTTATCTCAACACTTATCACGGTATTAAAAACATCGATCGCGGCCTGTTGGAAATGGCGCGCAGTTACGGTCTGTCCGGCATTAGCCTGTTCTATCAGGTGGTACTGCCCGGTGCGTTGCCGTCTATCATGGTCGGTATCCGTTTCGCGTTGGGCTTTATGTGGCTGACGCTGATCGTCGCGGAAACCATTTCTGCCAACTCCGGCATCGGCTATCTCGCCATGAACGCCCGTGAATTTCTGCAAACTGACGTGGTGGTGGTTGCCATCATCCTTTACGCGCTGCTCGGCAAGCTAGCTGATGTCAGCGCTCAAGGGCTGGAACGCATTTGGCTGCGCTGGAATCCGGCTTATCAAACCTCATCGGGGGACGCATCATGACCGCTTTTACCGATTCTGCAATACCATCCCATTCACCGTCGCCGCTCACCAAGGGGACGCCGCTCTCGTTGGATGCCATCACCAAGCACTACGGCCACCGTACGGTACTGAATGACGTGCAGCTACGCATTCCTTCCGGGCAGTTTGTGGCCATCGTTGGCCGCAGCGGCTGTGGCAAAAGTACCCTGCTGCGCCTGCTCGCCGGGCTGGAAGCCGCCAGCAGCGGTGAGCTTCTGACAGGTACCGCACCACTCAGCAGCGCGAAAGACGACACGCGGCTGATGTTTCAGGAAGCGCGACTGCTGCCATGGAAGAAGGTGATCGATAATGTCGGGCTGGGGTTACGTGGCGACTGGCGTGAGAAAGCACAGGACGCACTAGCTTCTGTCGGGCTGGCGGATCGCGCCAACGATTGGCCAGCGGCGCTGTCCGGTGGCCAGAAACAGCGCGTTGCGTTGGCGCGCGCGCTCATTCACCATCCGCGTCTGCTGCTGTTGGATGAACCGCTGGGGGCACTGGATGCCTTGACCCGCATCGAGATGCAAAGCCTGATCGAAAATCTGTGGCTCCAGCACGGGTTCACCGTACTGCTGGTGACGCACGATGTCTCCGAAGCCATTGCGCTGGCTGACAGGGTTATTCTGATCGAAGAAGGTCGTGTGGGGCTGGATATTACGGTGGATTTGCCACGACCACGACGCCGCGGGTCGGCAAAGCTGGCGGAACTGGAAGCCCGCGTGCTAGAACGCGTGCTGGCTCCAACCTCATCTCCCTTACCTCAGCAAGCGGCGATATAACCTTCATTCTGGCGATCGAGATAGTGCATCTTATCGCCAGAAATAACATCAAAAATATTGACAGATATTCTCAAAACACTCCGTTTTTCCTTCTATCAGCATCGGCGTAATATCCTCTTCATCGAAAGGAAATGACCTTTCACTCCGAACAACATTGAATAGGATACATCACATGAAAAACGTAAAATTCTTCGCCGCTGCTGTCGTACTTTCTACTCTGTCTTTTGGTGCGTTTGCTGCCGATCAGGTTTCTTCACAACAGGCACAGCATCTGGAAAAAGTGGGGGTAGTTACCGCAACTGCACACAGCCTGGATTCACTGCAATCCCAGTTGGCTCAGAAAGCAGAAAAAGCCGGTGCCAACGCCTTCACCATCACGTCTGCCACTGGTGACAACCAGCTGCGCGGCGTCGCCGTCATCTACAAATAATGCTTGCTGATAGACAATCAAAAAATTAAACGGACTTTCCTCACTCAAGAGGAAAGTCCGTTTTTTTATGGGAAAATGATGTCAAATTCGCTCTGAGACGATCCTGTAAATACTTCGGTGGTGCGGCACGACGTGTCTCTATGCGTGTTTTAGCAAGTACGTAGTAGCCAGTGCAAAGACGTCTGGAGTTACGACTTATCTAATTAATATCAAGTCTCATCAAAATTTCGTCATGATATTCACCATCAATGTATAGAGCAGCAGTATCCGTTGCCCATTCTCTAAACCCGAAAGAACAATAAAGGGCTCGTGCCGATTTGTTGGTTGCCGCTACTGAAAGTTTCACTGTTTTGGCCTTGCAAGATGCCTGTAATGCCGTTTCCAAAAGCGATCGAGACAGGCCGGCTCCTCTCATTTCAGCTCGGACATACATTCCCCAAATCATGGCGACATGATGTAGCTTCGGTGCAGTGTTAATGCTTACCCCTACGATACCCTGCAACCTGTTTTGCAGGTCATATCCGCCAAAAACCAGGTTTAGACGGAGGCGTTCAGCAAAGAACGTTTCTGGTTGCTGGCATTCCTCTTCAAAAGACGCACCGAATGCTTCTGGATGTAGCTTGAGTGCTTCAAGCCGTACTCTCCTGAAATCGTCAATATCGCTATTGCCTATATGACGCACCACGAACGTTGCCATTCCTACCGCCTCCCTGTCACCGTGAAAGAATGACTATACCATCGCATTATGAAATAGAGCGTTAGCTTAAAACCTCAGTTGCACACTCCGCGCACTTAATTTCACTCCAGTACGAAATGCCCTTCTCCGACTTGCTTATAGCGACGCTCAGGAGGATGGAAATCGGGGGCGCGTACTGGGCTGCGCAGTTCATCATTGGTGATATTACGCACCGGGCGGGTGTCTGGGTCAGGCACAGGCACCGCTGAAATAAGACGTCGGGTGTAGTCATGCTGCGGGTTGTCGAAGATCGCCGAACGTGGGCCGATCTCCACAATTTCGCCGAGATACATTACCGCCACGCGGTGGCTGATACGCTCGACGACCGCCATATCATGCGAGATAAACAAAAATGACAGCCCCAGCGTCTGCTGGAGATCCAACATCAGGTTGATCACCTGCGCCTTAACGGACACATCCAGCGCCGATACCGATTCATCGGCAATAATCACTTTTGGCTCCAGCGCCAGTGCACGTGCAATACACACACGCTGGCGCTGCCCGCCGGAGAACTGGTGCGGGAAACGCGAGGCCATATCGCTGGATAACCCCACCTGTTCCAACAATTCACTCACCCTCGCATTCACATTCTGCCGGGTCGCCAGCCCATGCAACAGCATCGGTTCGGCAATCGCTTCCCCTATCCGTATACGCGGGTTCAGGCTTTCATACGGGTCTTGAAACACCATCTGAATCTGCCGCCGTGAATCAGTCAATTCACGCTTATCCGCCGTCAGGATATTTTTTCCCAGCAGTTGAATATTGCCGCTGACGGCATCGTTAAGGCGAATAATCGATCGACCCGTGGTGGATTTACCACAGCCTGATTCCCCAACCAGCGCAAGCGTTTCTCCCGGCCAGAGATCAAACGAGACATTCTCCACCGCGTGAACCCGCCCAGACAGTCGCCGGAAAAAACCTGATCGGATATCAAATCGGGTGACCAGATTTTTTACCGTCAGCACTGGCTTCTCGCCCGACACAGTATTCACCGCTTCAGGCACCGGCTGGCGCTCTCCCGTTTTGAGATCGACCAGCGGAAAGCGCTGCGGCCACGCGCTGCCGGACATCGAACCTAATTTGGGCACGGCGGATAACAACATGCGGGTATAAGGCTGTTGCGGATGATGAAAGATTTCCCGCGTGACGGCATTTTCCACCATTTCGCCCTGATACATCACCAGCGTACGGTCGGACACTTCCGCCACGACGCCCATGTCATGGGTAATAAACAACACCGACATCCCTTCTTCTTCCTGAAGGGTTTTTATCAGCGTCAGAATTTGCGCCTGAATCGTAACGTCCAGCGCCGTTGTTGGTTCGTCGGCAATCAGCAGCGTCGGGTGACAGGCCAGCGCAATCGCAATCACCACACGCTGGCGCATCCCGCCGGAGAAACTTTGCGGATATTCGTTCAGCCGTGATTTCGCCGCCGGAATGCGTACCTTTTCCAGCAGGCGTACCGCTTCGGCGCGCGCTTCCGCTTTACCCATGCCGCGATGGCGGCGTAGCACTTCCGTAATCTGGTAGCCAATCGGCAAGACCGGATTCAGGCTGGTCATCGGTTCCTGAAAAATCATGCCGATGCGGTTGCCGCGCACATCCTGCATCGCTTTATTGGGGAGCGACAGCAGCTCGGTGTCGCCAAAATGAATCTGTCCCTCAACCCGACTTTGGCCGGGCGGCAGCAAACGCATGATGGATTTCGCCATCACGCTTTTCCCTGAACCGGACTCCCCCACCACGGCGACCGTCTCTTTCTCGCCAATCGTAAAGGATAAATCCCGCACCACGTTCATCCACTCGCCGTTTACCTGAAAGGCGGTGGTCAGATGCGAAACAGACATAATCGGCGCTGTCATGTGTTCATTACCCCTTATTCCCACGGACGTTCCCACCGGTTAATTCCGCGGGTTGAGGATGTCACGCAGCGCATCCCCCACTAGATTGATCGCCACAATCAGCAGCAATAGCGTCAGCCCAGGAAAGAAGCTGATCCAATAATCACCCGACATCAGGTACTCAAAACCGTTTGAGATCAGCAGCCCCAGCGACGGTTCCGTTACGGGCAGTCCGATGCCCAGAAACGAGAGCGTGGCCTCCAGCATGATGGCGTAGGCGATGCGCATCGTGGCTACCACGATCAGTGGTGCCAGACAGTTCGGTAAAATATGGCGGAACAGGATGCGGCGGTTGGACAGTGCCATGCTGCGTGCCGCGTCCACGTAGCTGCGACGGCGCTCCACCAGCGCTGAACCGCGAATCGTGCGCGCGTAGTACGCCCACTGGGTCACCACCAGCGCCATAATGATCTTATCGACCCCTTGTCCCAGCACCGCCAGCAAAATCAGCGCAATCAGGATAGGGGGGAAACTGAGCTGGATATCAACGATGCGCATGATCGTCGCATCCGTTTTTCCCCCAACGTAGGCGCTAATCAGTCCCAGCGACGCGCCAATCAGCAGCGCGAGTACCGCACTGGAGAAGCCGACCATCAGGCTAATGCGGGTGCCATAAAGAATAGCGCTGAACAAATCGCGCCCCTGATCGTCCGTTCCCAGCCAGTAGCTCATCCCCGCCATACTGGAGGAGCCCGGCGCAAGCCGGCCATCCATGATGTCGAGCTGCATGAGATCGTACGGGTTCTGCGGCGACAGAAGCGGGGCAAACAGCGCCAGCAGCACAAAAATCGCCAGCATGATCAGCCCACACAACGCCAACCGATCGTTAACCAGCGCCATCATGACGCGCACTGCCGGATGCGACGTTTTTTTCACGGCGGTGGGCTGGTGTAGCGTCTTCTCCGTCATCCTTTGTCCCCTCCCAACCGCACGCGCGGATCAACCAGCACGTACAGTAAATCCACCAGCAGGTTAATCACGCTGAACATCACGACGGTAATCATCAGGTAAGCCAGGATGACCGGACGGTCGAGCACGGCGATCGAATCGATAATCAACTTACCCATTCCCGGCCAGGCATAAATAGTTTCCGTAACCACCGCGAACGCGATCAGCGATCCCAGTTCCAGACCCAGCACAGTAATCAATGGAATTAGCGTATTGCGCAGCACATGCACTAGCACAATGCGGGTTTCCGACAGCCCTTTCGCGCGAGCAAACTGCACATAATCCTGTTGCAGACACTCCATCACACCCGCCCGCATCAGGCGAATGACCAGCGAGATCTTAAACAGCGCGAGATTAAACGCGGGCAAAAGCAGGTGTTCGAGGCCATCGCGGGTGAGAAAACTGAATGGGATACCGAACAGATCGTGAGTATCGCCTCTGCCCGATGAGGGCAGCCAGCCGAGCTTTACGCTGAACAGCATGATCATTACCAACCCGATCCAGAACGTGGGTAGGCTAAAGCCCAGAATGGAGAAGGTCATGATGGATTTGGACACCGCGCTGTCCGGCTTTAGACCCGCGTAAATTCCCAGCGGGATACCGACAACCAGCGCCATCACGAATGCCACCATCGCCAGTTCGAGCGTGGCAGGCATGCGCTGAAAAATCAGCGTCAGCGCGGGTTGGTTAAAGATAAAAGACTTACCCATGTCGCCCTGAAAGGCGTTCCAGACAAACAGCCCGTACTGTTCCCAGACGGGCTTATCCAGACCGAAGGACTGAATCACCGCCAGCCGTTCCGCTGGCGTGGCTGTCGCGCCCAATAGCATATCGACCGGATTACCGACCAGATAGACACCCACAAACACCAGCACCGACATAACAGCCAGCGTCAGCAGCGTTTGTCCGATTCGGCTTAGCAGGTAGGCTATCATTAGCGCTCCTCAGAACCGTTTAGCGCTTCAGGGCTCGTTATTGCTTCTGAACCCATTATGGTGCCAGAGCCATAGCGGCGCAGGCGATCGGCAATCAGGCCGAGAAACCCTTGTTCGTCGATTTCCCGCATGACCAGCGCATTATCCGGTTTATCCAGTTTGTGATAAAAATCGGCAAACACGTAACCCGCCGTCTTGCCGGTGACTTCCACTCCCACACGTGCAGATGCCGCTTGGAACAGCTCAGGTTTTAGTAGCCATGAAATGACGGTCGCATCATGAATCGGACCACCTTCACGACCAAAACGTGCCACTTCATTACGATCGAACGTGCGTAATAGCGCCGCCATCGCCTTGCCCGGTTCACCGCCGCTGCGCTCAATCTCATCAACCTGTTCCGCCTGAATCAGCGCCTGAAACGTCATATCTAACGGCATGATGACAAGGGGAACGCCGGAGGAAAAGACGATGTCCGCCGCATGCGGATCGGCATAAACGTTAAAATCTGCCCACGGCACACGATTGCCCAACGCGGTAAAAGCACAGCTCATAGAGACAATCTGTTTGATGCCGCGCGCCACATCGGGATGAAAACGCAGCGCCAATGCCACATTCGTCATCGGCCCTATCGAACAGAGCGTGATCGGATTATTGTCAGCCGCGGCCTGTCGCGTCGTTCGCACCAGAAAATCGACGGCGTGTTCCTGCTCCGGCAACAGTGTGCTATCTGGCACCCACTCAGGGGAAAACGCACCGATATGTGCATATTTACCAAACACCTGCTCGCGGATCAGCGGGTGCGACGCTCCGGCAAAAATCGGCACATCGGTTCGCCCCGTCAGGCCAACGACTTTACAGGCATTCGCCAGCGTCGCCTCAAGCGGGACATTACCCGCCACGGCGGTGATACCGAGTACGTCCAGTTCAGGTGAAGCCAAGGCCAGCCAAATAGCTATCGCATCGTCAACACCGGGATCGGTATCAATAATAATACGTTCTCGCATCCTATCAGGCCCCCTTCCCGTAGCGGCTCAGTAGGTCAGCAAACAGTTCAACCACCTGTTTGGCATCCACCCCCGTCACCACATCCACATTAGGCTGACGCGCGGTTTTTCCGTACCAGTCAGCAACGGTTTGCCCCATACACAGCTCGCTGTCCTGCTCAATGTAGACGCTGGCTTTTTCGGTCGTGAAGCAGTGTGGCGCCAGAACCCAGGCGATAACCAACGGATCGTGTAACGGGCCACCGCGTGAACCATAGCGACGAATATCGTTGCGATCCCAAAACGCCATCATTTCGCCCAGCGGGCCGGAAATACGCCCAGAGAGCGCAATGAAACGCGCGACTAATTCCGGCGTCAAAATCACCCGATGCGTGACATCCAGCGGGAGTGCAACAATGGCAATCGACGAATCAAATACCACTTTTGCCGCCTGCGGATCGGCGATCATATTAAATTCAGACGTCAGGCTGCGGTTACCCGCTTCCCGATACGCGCCGCCCATCATCACGATGCGCTCAATCCCGTTGGCAATCGCAGGCACCATACGCAACGCTGTCGCCACATTAGTTAATGGCCCGAGCGTACAGAGCGTAATGGGCTTGCCATTGGCAATCGCCTGCTGACACTGTTCGATAATAAAATTCACCGCGTGCTGCGATTCGGCCTGCTTTTGCGGCACTGGCAGCACGGTCTGACCTAATCCACTTTCACCATGAAACTGGCCGTGGATCGGTTCACGTAACAGCGGGCGGTGACACCCGGCGAAGACCGGAATATCCGTTCGCTGCCCCAGTTCAACAATTTGCAGCGCATTACGCACCGTCTTTTCCACTGGCTGGTTGCCACACACCGCGCAAATACCGCGAATATCCAGCTCGGGTGCCACAAATGCACTTAATAACGCAATCGCGTCATCGATCCCCGGATCGCAATCAATAATAATAGGTAGGACGCTCATCCTATGGTTATCCCTTTTCTCTTTTTTAATCGGTACTGACAGATTTCAAAGTGCAGAAAGCCCGCACGGCTACCGCGTTAAAAATAACAACATCCATACTCTAACTAATTAAAGTTTCAGGAAAAACGTGTTAAAGGGCACCAACAGACGCTAAAACGTCCGCGATCTCTTTACGCGCTTTTTCATCCAACGGCTGCTGAGGCAGCAACGGATCGCCCACCGCAAATCCCTGCAATTGCAGCGCCGCTTTAATACAGCCGGCAATGGAATAACGGGCAAAGATTTCATTGATGCGCCACAGCGGACGCTGAAGCTCCATTGCCCTGTTCCAGTCACCCGCGCGGGCGGCTTCATACAAAGCAAGACTCTGTTTGGGAACGATACACGCCGGGCCAGCCATCCAACCCACGCCGCCAATCAGCATCACACAGGCGGGAATATGCGCGGACGCGGAGAAGACCTCCATCCGGCCACGGGTGCGTTCAATGATGGAGAGCAAACGTCCGGTATTGGTCGATGCATCTTTGATATAGAGGATGTTGCTGACATGGCTGAGGCGTTCAATGACGGGCAAACTCAAATCGGAGCGTTGGAACTGAGGATTGGTGTAGAGCACCACGGGTTTACCCTGTGCAGCCTCGGCAATAGCGCGGAAATACTGTTCGACGCCGTCATCGTTCAAAGGGAAATAGGCTTCCAGCACCGCGAGAATGCCATCCGCACCCAATTCGACGTAGCGTTTCGTTTGCTCAACGGCATCCTGAATGGTGGTCGACGCAACACCCGCGATAACGGGCACACGGCCTGCTGTCGTCTCGATCACCGTTTTAACCACATCGAGGCGCTGAACCGCAGAGAGATAGGCAAACTCACCGGTACTACCCAGTGGCACTACGCCATGTACGCCACACTGAATCAGATGCTCGGTGAGCTGTGCCAACACAGGCTTATCGACCTGACCATCGGGCCTGACGGGTGACACCAGATAGGGAAAAACACCGCTAAATGTATTCACACCGCTCTCCTTGTTATCGGTAATAAGGGGTGAAGCCTCACCCCTTTTGGATCATGACTGAAAGGTGACTATTTCGCGGAACGGACAAAGTACGGCAGCGTGTAGGCATCGGAACGGCCCACGTAGGTATACTGCTTTTTCATCGCCCAGGTGTTGGACAGGAACATCACCGGAATCACCCCCAGATCGTTCATGCCGATGTTCATTGCCTCAGCCAGCAGCGCATCACGCTTGGTATCATCCAACGTGGCGCGCGCTTCGTTCAGCGTTTTATCAAAGACAGGATTGGAATAGCGACCACGATTCCCCTGTCCTGCATTGGGGCCAAAGGTTTCTAGCAATGGCCCCAATACTCCAGAAGCTTCCCCGGTTTCAATCGCGGCTCCGCCCATAATCAAACTGAATTCGAGACGGGATGCGCGTGAGAAGTACACACTGCCGGGCATCGTAACCACTTCGGTTTTGATGCCGACGCGTGTGAACATTTGGCCAATGGCCTGAGCAATTTTAGAATCATTAGGATAACGATCGTTCGACGCGTGGAAGGTCAGCGTGAAGCCGTCGGGGTAACCCGCCGCCGCCAGTTCCTGTTTGGCTTTCTCCGGATTGTAAACCGGCGCAGGAATGGAAGCGGAATACCCGAGATACCCCTTCGGTACAAGCTGAGAGGCGACAACAGCCTGCCCCTCCATCACACGGTCGACGATTGCCTGACGATTAAGTGCTAAAGACATCGCCTGGCGTACTTCTTTTTTTAGTAATGGGTTTTTACCATCAGGACCTTTGGCGAACGGTGATTCATCTCGCTGCTGGTCCATGTGAAGGTAAATAACACGATTCCCTGGTGTTGAAATCGTTTTTAACTGCTGATTTTTTTCAATATTACTGCTGTCGGCTGTTGGAACGTTTTCAATCATGTCCACATCACCGGATAATACTGCTGCTACACGTGCACTACTGTTTTTAAATACACGGACAGTTACGTTGTCCCACTCTGCTTTTCCTCCCCAGTAATCATCATTACGACTAAGGACTACCCGGTCGTCCGGCACCCAGGAAACAAATTTGAATGGCCCTGTACCAATCACATCTTTTCCTGAATTCAACGTTTCCGTCGGGACGTTCTCAAGTCGGGCGGGCAAAATGGAAACCCGACTTAAATTATTCAGCAGCAGCGGCGAAGCCTCTTTTGTCTTTATCCGCACCGTTAATGGATTCACTTCTATTACTTCAGCAATGTCGCTGACGTAAGGTGCGTAAGAACTTGGGCTGTTTTTGGATGCCAGCGCAACACGCTTAATGCTGGCAATCACATCTTTAGCCGTAAAATCACTGCCGTCGTGAAACTTAACGCCAGAACGCAAGGTAAATTCCCACGTCTTGTCGTCAATCACTTTCCAACTGGTTGCCAGGGCAGGTGCAATCTGCTGTTTTTCATCCTGTACAACCAAACCGTCAAAAATATTGCGCGCCATTGCGCTATTCGCTCCACCCACATAAAACTGCGGGTCCATTGATGTGGTGGAGGAAGCCAAACCGATATTCAGGTCCGCGCTATAAACCAAAGGTGAAGATGAAAATAAAACGGTAAACAATAACGCCAGCGTTGATTTCTTCATTCACTAACCCTCTATTCCATGATTGAGTACTAATGAAGTGTATTAAATCTTATGATTGTGAGTCTATGCGTCAGATTGGATAATGAAAAATTGCATTTTGTGTTAAATTGATAACTAAATGTTATGTTTTAAGGTGACTAGCATGCGTATCAATCCCCGTCAGGTTGAAGCCTTCCATAAAGTCATCCTCACCGGAGGCATCACCGCTGCCGCCAACATGATGTACATCACCCAGCCAGCCGTTAGCCGACTCATTAAGGACTTTGAAGACGCACTGAATCTGAAGCTGTTTGATAGAGACGGACGCGGCCTGATCCCACGCGCCGAGGCAATGAAGCTGTATCGGGAGGTTGAACGTCTTTATTTGGGGTTGGATCACATCGGGCTAATTGCCGATGAAATTCGCCACGCTAAAGGCAGCGTCCTGCGCATCGCCGCCGTTCAGGCACTCTCGTTTCTTTGCTCAGACCAGGTTCTCCCTACCTTACTCAAGAAATACCCCGATCTTTCCCTGTTTTTAGACATCGAAAGCAGCAGCCGCATTACGGACGCGATTGCTGAAAATCACTATGACGTTGGGTTTATTTTTGGCCAGACGGGTATCAAAGGGCTGGAGGCTGAACCACTGGCGGATGCCAGTGCTGTCGCGGTGTTAGCGGTGGATCACCCCCTCGCCACGGCGGATGAAATTACGCTGGCCGATCTGGCCAACACCCGCGCTATTTTGCCCGGCAGAACCACACCGCTGCGGGCACAAATCGATATTTCAGCCAGAAAAGAGCAAATCTATCTGCACAACCCTATCGAAACCTCGATGGTTAACTGCTGCGTGCTGGCATCAAGAAATGTCGGCATCGGCGTGGTGGATTTTATTACCGCGCTGAACAGCCCTTCTCCCGTTATCGTAAAACCATTCAATCCTGATATAAAAATGGCGTATTGCGCGGTCTATCCCCCGCAAATTCCTCGCAGCCAAGTAGTGAATCACATCACTCAGGTGATGAAAGAAAAACTCGCAGCGAGTTTGGCGTTGAAATAATATCGACCAAAGTCTTTATTTTTATTAATGTATTTATTGAATAATGACTACTGGGGAATAGATTTATTTAAAATAGATAGCGTGATTATTATTTTAAATAATAATAGCCATCGATGATGGCTATTTAATATTATATTTTTCTCATCAGGCATTAAGAACGAATTTTTCAATCGCGTAAGCGACACCATCTTCCATGTTAGTTTTGGTGACAAACTGGCTGGCTTCTTTCACTTCATCGATGGCGTTGCCCATCGCGACGCCGATGCCCGCATAGCGAATCATTGCCAGATCGTTCTGCTGATCGCCCAGCGTCATGACGCTTTCACGCGGAATGTTGAGGTGCTCCGCCAGCATTTTCACGCCTTCACCTTTGTTCACGCGCTTATCCAGAATTTCCAGATAGTATTCGGCGCTCTTCATGATGGTGTAGCGTTCAAAGGCTTCCGCCGGCAGTTGGCTGATGGCACGGTCTAATAGCTCCGGCTCATCAATCATCATCACTTTCGGGAACGTCAGGCTACGATCCATTTCTTCTACCGCACGATACTTCAGCGGCATCCCGGTCAGGTGAGATTCGTGAATGGTGTAAGGGCTGATGTCTTTATTGGCGGTATAGACGAAATTGAAGTCCAGCGCATGGAAATGGACGCCCAATTTGCAGGCTAGCGCTTCGAAATAGAGATAATCGTCGAAGCTCAATGCGGTTTGTGCCACACAGTCGCCATTGACCGTACGCTGCACCAGCGCACCGTTGTTGGTGATGCAGTAACAGCCTTCCTGCTGTAAATCTAACTCCATCAGGTAGCGTTCGACGCCGATGTAGGGGCGACCGGTAGCCAACACGACCTGCACGCCTTTCTCTCTGGCAGCGGCAATCGCGGCTTTTACCGCAGGTGAAATTTGATTTTGGGGCGTCAGCAACGTCCCGTCCATATCAATAGCGATCAGTTTTACAGACATAGTTTTTCCAGCATCAAGTTATCTGTTTTCATGCTAACGCGATTCAGCGATGAAGTCGTTAGTGAAATACGGCAGGGTGACAGGCGTATGACGCGCAACGTAAAAAGCCGTGCGGTTAAGCACGGCTCTGCGACTAGCGTTTCCTATAATCGCCGTTATAGCTCAGCACCGTTGCTGGAGATCACTTTCTTATACCAGTCAAAGCTCTTTTTCTTCGAGCGATTGAACGTGCCAGTACCATCATCATGTTTATCCACGTAGATGAAACCGTAACGTTTACTGTACTGACCGGTGGTGAACGACACACAGTCGATGCAGCCCCATGGGGTATAACCCATCAGTTCCACACCGTCTTCCACGACGGCTTTCTTCATCTGATCGATATGCGCTTTGAGGTACTCGATACGGTAATCGTCATTAATGCTACCGTCGGCTTCCACCTTATCTACCGCACCAAAGCCGTTTTCGACGATGAACATCGGTTTCTGATAACGCTCGTAGAAACTGTTCAGCGTATAGCGCAGGCCGACCGGGTCGATCTGCCAGCCCCATTCCGATGCTTTCACATGCGGGTTTTTCACGCCACCGTCAAAACCTGCGATCGCGTCTTCCGTTTTACGACCTTTCGCCGCCAGTTGCACCGCGTTGCTCATGTAGTAGCTGAAGCCCAGATAATCCGTGCAACCCTCGCGCAGCGTCTGTTCATCTTCCGGCTGCATATCAATCTGATAGCCTTTACGCGCCCACTCTTTCAGGATGTAAGACGGATAGTAACCGCGCAGTTGCACGTCACCGAACAGGTGGCGCTCACGCATCGCTTCCTGTGCAAACATCACGTCATCCGGGTGGCATGACCACGGGTAGAGTGGCACCAGCGCCAGCATGCAGCCAATTTTGAAATTCGGGTTAATCTCATGACCCAGCTTCACCACTTTCGCACTGGCGACAAACTGGTGGTGCAGCGTTTGGTACATCGCCTGCTCCGGCTTATCGTGATCGGTAAAAATCACACCGGAACAGCAGTAGCCAAATAGCGGATACTGCCAGTTACGCTGGTTGTTGATCTCATTGAAGGTCATCCAGTATTTCACTTTGGACTGATAACGCTTCATGACCACTTCGCTGTAGCGCACAAAAAAATCCACCACTTTGCGGTTCAGCCAGCCACCGTACTGTTTGACCAGGTGATGTGGCATCTCAAAGTGAGACAGCGTAATCACTGGCTCAATGTTGTACTTCAACAGTTCATCGAACAGGTCGTCATAGAATTGCAGACCCGCTTCATTCGGCTCCAGTTCATCGCCATTGGGGAAAATACGCGTCCAGGCAATCGAAGTACGGAAGCATTTGAAACCCATCTCGGCGAATAGGGCGATATCCTGCTTATAGTGTGAATAGAATTCCACTGCCTGATGGTTTGGATAACTGACACCAGGCTGTACGCCATCGGTAATCACACGATCAACGCCGTGCGCCCCACCGGACAGAACATCGCAAATGCTGGCACCTTTGCCACCTTGATCCCAACCACCTTCAACTTGATGCGCCGCTACCGCGCCGCCCCACAGAAAGTCTTTCGGTAATTGTTCAATAGACATCTTATTTCCTTCTTATTTAGGGTAAACATGTTGTTTCAGGGAGGAGATTTCCCGATGCAGTTGAATCAGCTCCTCCACCAGTTCACG
This sequence comes from Pectobacterium punjabense, assembly GCF_012427845.1. NCBI lineage: Bacteria > Pseudomonadati > Pseudomonadota > Gammaproteobacteria > Enterobacterales > Pectobacteriaceae > Pectobacterium > Pectobacterium punjabense. Next base: position 13,402 of record NZ_CP038498.1, on the reverse strand, counting down.
GCATAGCATCGCGTTCATTAGGTGATCTTGCGCGTGAACCAGAATCAGGTTGACCGGGATTTTTCCGCTGCCCTCATCGGCACCAATCAAAGCCGTCTGGATTTGATGCGCTTTGCGCGCCGCTACGGAAGCCGTGTTCAGCAATTCCTCAGCCTTGTCCCAGTCGTATTTTCTGGCGGCGCTCAACGCTTCCATCGAGCTGGATCGCGCCTCTCCCGCATAGATAATCAGTTCCATCACTGTCGTTTCATCGAGCATCACTCACGGCCTCCTCTGCTGTACCCACTTCCTGTGCGATCAGTTGGCGTTCATACATTTTGAAGAAGGGGTAATAAATTAAGGACGACACGATAATCAGTACCCCCACCAGCACCACCGCACGCCAGTCCCACCCCGTAGACCAGGCTGCGCCAATCGGGCCCGGCGTTGTCCAGGGCGCAAGAGAAATCACGCGATGCACCAAATCGGTTTTTAACGCGATATAGGCGATTGTGGCGTTCACCAACGGTGCCGTAATAAACGGGATAAACAGCAGCGGATTCATTACGACGGGTGAACCAAAAATCACCGGCTCGTTGATGTTGAACATACTCGGCACCACGGCCAGCTTGCCGATAGAACGCAGGTGGGCAGAGCGGCTGCGCAGATAGAGAAAGACCAGCCCCATGGTCGCCCCCGATCCCCCCACCGTAATGAAGAACTGCCAGAAGGGTTCAATGAAGATTTTGGTGATCGGTGCGCCTGCGTTAAACGCTTCCTGATTGATGCCTAAGTTGGTCAGCCAGAACGCTTGCAAAATCCCCGTCACAATAACGGCACCGTGAATCCCGGCAAACCACAGCAGGTGACAAAGCAGCACCGCGATCAGGATCGCTGGCAGTGAGTCGGATGCTGAGATAATCGGTGCAAAGATCGCCATAATCGCCTGTGGTAACAACATACCGAACTGGTTCTGCATAAACAGGCTAAGCGGGAAAAGCGTCAGGAAGATGGCAAGGATCGGGATCAGCAAATCAAAAGACTGGCGGATTTTCGGCGGCACCTGTTCGGGCAGGCGAATACCAATATTCCGCTTCTGCAAAAAGTGCATCAACTCCGTCGAGTAGATCGCCACGATAATCGCGGTGAAAATCCCCTCGCCGCCCAACGACCCGACCGGTAGGCTTTTATCGACTTGCGGCGCGGCCACCACCATAAACGACATCAGCGCCAGACTGGCGGCCATAAAACCGTTCATTTTATAGCTCTGTGCCAGGTTATAAGCGATGGCGCTGGTGATATACACCGCCATAATGCCCATCGTCATATTGTAAGGCATCATGATTTGTTCGCTGTGGCGTTCCACCATTCCCAGCCACCACTGCGCGAAAGCCCATTCACTATTCGGGCTAAAAGGCGGGTGGGCGAATAACATCATAAAAGAACCGACAATTAAAAAGGGCATGGATGCAATGAATCCATCCTTAATTGCCACAACATGGCGCTGGCTGGAGAGCTTTGCCGCAATCGGGCTAATACGATTTTCGATAACGCTGAATAATGACTCGCTTAATTTACTCATTATTCCTCCCGCTATGCTATGCAATCATCGCCAAGGCATCGTTGAGGACTTTTTCCCCATTCATCATGCCGTAATCAACCATATTAATTACCGCGATTGGCTTCTCTTTTTCATCGGCTATCGCCTTGAATTCAGGCAATTTATATTTGATTTGCGGCCCTAAAAGACAACAATCATATTCATCAATCAATTCATTAAACTCTTCAAAACCCACGGCTTTTATCTCAACAGCGATCGCTTTTTGCTCGGCGACCTTTTCCATTCGCTGTACCAGCATGCTGGTAGACATTCCTGCTGCGCAACAGAGTAAAATCTTATTCATACTGCACCTCATCGTCCGTTTTTTTATTATTCAAGCAAGACATAAAATAATATGCAACCGGTTTCATATTGTTTTTACTATTTTTTGAAGGCGATCATAAATAGCGCAACCGAGGCATATTTTTATCCCTATACTCTCTATTGGTGATAAAAAAGAGGAAATATCCCTATAATGTCGAGATAGGGCGGTGCAAAAAGGAGAACGGGAAAGTACGATGGTAACCATGCTCGATGTAGCGAAAAAAGCCGGTGTATCCAAGGCAACCGTATCACGCGTGCTGACTGGGAATAATTATGTCAGTAAAACCACGCGGGATCGGGTATTCCAGGCCATTGAAGAGATTGGTTATCGACCCAACCTACTGGCCCGCCAGCTCGCCACAAGCAAATCGCAAATTATTGGTTTGGTCGTAACCAATACGCTGTACAGCGGCCCCTATTTCAGCGAATTATTGTTCCAAACGGCAACCATGACGGAAAAATATGGTCGTCAACTCATCATGGCAGATGGCAAACACAGCGCGGAAGAAGAACAAGAAGCGATCCAGTTCCTGCTCGATTTACGCTGCGATGCCGTCATTATCTATCCGCGCTTTCTTTCTATCGACGCGTTGGAAAGTATTATCAAACAGCATGAACAGCCGATCATGGTCGTGAACCGCACGCTGCATCAACACAGTGATAACGGTATCTGCACCGATCACCAGCAACACAGTCATGATGCTGTCAATTACCTCATCGCAGAGGGTCACCGTGATATCGCGTTTATCTGTGGATCGTCAAACTCCCCCACCGGCACAAGCAGGCTGGCAGGCTATCGACAGGCGTTAGTGGACAACGAGATTCCCTATAATGACAGGCTGATTGCGCCAGGCGACTGGACCCATGACAGCGGCTATGCGGCAGCAAAAGCACTGCTTCAAAGAGCGGTCTCCTTCAGTGCGCTGGTTGCCAGCAATGACGACATGGCGATTGGTGCGGCAAAAGCGCTGCGTGAACACGGCCTCGCGATTCCGCAGGATGTTTCACTGCTGGGGTTCGATGATTTACCAATGGCATCATGGTTCTACCCGCCCCTCACTACCGTGCACGTGCCCGTCGCCGAGATGATCAACTACACCCTTGAGAAACTGCTGTGTCGGCTAGAGGGGGAAACCGTCGTACCTGCACCTGCCTTCAAAGGCACATTAATCATCCGCGATTCCGTTAGCAAAGGTCCTGCGGCCTGATCCCCCACTTATGCGTGTGGTGTAATCATCTTCCGCCGCTTTATGACGTTTTCGTGAACCCCCTAAAGAGATGTGGTTTCTCGCCGATAATTTAATTGTGATTTGCATCACAAAAAATGACGAATCACGCAAGGGAATGACCATAAAACAGACAGGAAGACAATCAATTGATTTTTTTATGAAAAAAGCACCTATGTACTCTAAATAATTCGGGTTGCAGGACAAAACGTTAGCATTTTGAACGATGCACATGCAGCTTGAAGTATGACGGGTATCAGCGCTTATATCTCAGGGGATATTACGCATATGTCTACAACATGGTTACCAGTTCGCCACAGCAATCTACCGATTCACTCTTCATCGACCGCGCCACAAAAAAAGCTCAGCACACGTACGCTGATGTTACTCGCTGGCGTCACCACTATCGCACTCGGTTTTATTCTCACTATCGGCCTGTTAATCTGGCAATCTGGCCAGCAGCAAAAATCCATCGCCCAGCAGTATCTTGAGCAAACCGCATATACCAATAGCTACCTCATTCAGCAAAAGCTGGATGTCGCACTCCATGCGGCGCGTAACCTGGTGCAAAGCGTGGTCAGCCTGCAAGAAGCGGGTAACGCCGATCGGAAAACCGCAGAAACACTGCTGAAAAATGCGTTGAAGAGTCACCCCGATTTCCTTTCCATGTCGCTGGCATGGGAGCCCGATGCGTTTGACGGCAAAGATCGGGAGTACGTCGGTCAGCCCGATCAAGACCCGCAAGGTCGCTTTGTTCGTTATGTTGACCGCGATACCGCAGGCAACGTTACTCTGCATAATCTGGTGGACTATGAAACACCGGGCAGCGGCGATTACTATTTGCTGCCGAAGAAGCGCCAGAAAGAAGTGATTCTGGAACCATACAGCTACCCTTACAACGGCGTTGATGTCCTGCTGACCTCCATTGCCGTGCCCATCATCATCAACAATAAGTTTTACGGCTCCGTCACCGCGGATTTCTCACTGGATACGCTGCAACAGCTCACCAACCGCATAAAACCCTATCAAGGCACGGGCTACGCGCAGTTACTGTCCCATACTGGCGCCTATATTTCTCATCCTGAAAAAGCGCGGGTAACCAAAAAAATTGAAAACGATGCGACGCTGCTTGAGCGTGTCACCACCGGTCAGCCTTATCAGATCGAACGTGACAACGCCGTGCTGAACACGCCCGCGTTTACCGTGTATGTACCGGTCAAGATCGGCGATACCGATACGCCCTGGATGCTCGGTCTATCCGCCCCCGTCAATGTGGTGATGGCGGAAACCGCACAGCAGCGCAACATGGCGCTACTGCTTATGGTGCTGAGTATCGTGGTGGTTTCCGGTGTGTTGGGCATCATCTTTAACCGCAAGGTCGCCCGTCCTATCGGTGGCGAACCTGTTCAGGCAGCCCAAATCGCGCTGTCCGTCGCGCAGGGAAATTTAACGCAGACCATCCCCGTACAGCCGAAGGACGACAGCAGTATTTTCTACGCCATGAACGCGATGCAGGCGCAGCTGAGAGATATCGCCGAGCAGTTGATTAACACCAGTGAATCCGTCAGCCATGGTGCGACAGAGATTGCAGCAGGCAACATCGATCTGGCTTCTCGTACCGAGCAGCAGGCCGCGGCGCTGGAAGAAACCGCCGCCAGCATGGAACAGATTACGGCAACGGTGAAACAGAATGCGGATAACGCCCATAATGCAACAACACTGGCGCAGAATGCCGCGCACATCGCTCAGAAAGGCGACAAGATAGTCGGTCAGGTTGTCCACATCATGAGTGAGATCGACGACAGTTCGAAGAAGATTGCCGACATTACCAGCATCATCAGCAGCATCGCATTCCAGACCAATATTCTGGCACTCAACGCGGCGGTAGAAGCCGCCAGAGCGGGCGAACAAGGGCGCGGTTTCGCGGTTGTTGCCAACGAAGTGCGTAACCTCGCGCAGCGCAGCGCCAGTGCCGTAAAAGATATCACCGCACTCATTACGGAGTCCGCCAGCCGTGTCGACAGCGGCGTCACGCTGGTTCAGAGTGCAGGCTCAACCATGCAGGACATGCTGCATGCCGTCACCTCGGTAAAAGACATCATGGATGAGATCGTCTCCGCATCGGACGAACAATCGCGTGGTATCAGTCAGGTCACGCAGGCCGTTCACGAGATGGACGGTGTTACCCAGCAAAACGCCGCGCTAGTACAGGAAGCGACTGCTGCTGCCGCGTCGCTGGAAGAGCAGGCCAGACAGCTCGCACAAACCGTACTGGTATTCAAGCTCTCGTAATCAACGTATTTCACAACCGATAGTCCCTCACAGGCTGGCAACAGCCTGTGAGTTATTCCCAACGTGGGCAGCAATCCTCGAACGAATGTGACGTTGGCTTCAGCTCTGGGCTGTTTTTCTCATCAAAATTCCCAATCGTCAGTGCAATGGTCGGTTCGTCATCAATCGCCCCCAGCGTACTGCCGCAGCGTGGGCAAAAAGCCCGACTGGAGTAATCAGACGAACGATAACGTGCGGGCTCGCCGCCTTCACCAACCCACTCAACCGCCGCTTTGGGGAACTCAACCCACAGCAGCGTTGGCGCACCGGAGTGTTGCTGGCAATGAGTACAAGAGCAGGCATGGGGATTGCCCGGCTCACCCGTGGCCCGGAAACGAATCTGGCCACATAAACATCCCCCCAAGTATGATTTCATCGTCATTCCACGCACTCCCTATCCTGCCAGTATCAATATTCGCCATAGATGATATAAGTAATATGTTAACCTTATGATCCATTTACCAGGGAGTGACGCCCTGTTCCTGCGCCGGCTCTCACGATAATAAAATCTACAGACCTGTAAGCTGCAAAAACAACATGAAACTCATAAAACTACCGTTACTGGCGCAAATTTCGTCCGCTCATCTGGTGAGTCACCTCCATATGATGGTGCTGCCTGCACTCATTCCGTTGCTATCAACTCAACGCGATATCAGCTTTGTTGAACTCGGGTTTGCACTCAGCGTATTCAACATAGTCTCCGCCTGCGTGCAGACGCCAATTGGTTTTATGGTAGACCGCATCGGCGCACGTCGCACGTTAACCGCAGGTTTAGCACTCGGAAGCCTCTGTTTTCTTTCGCTAGGATTTTCAGAAAGCTACACCTGGTTAGTCGCCGCAATGGGGCTCGCAGGGGTGGCGAACGCGGTTTATCATCCGGCAGACTATGCCTTACTGTCGCGCGGAATTGATGAAAAACGCATGGGTCGCGCCTTCTCGGTGCATACGTTCTCCGGCTTTTTGGGCACGGCCATTGCCCCTGGGATTTTGCTGTCCGTTGCCGCCTTTTCTGGCATCAACAGCGCATTCATCGTTTCTGGCGTTATCGGCTTGCTAACGATCCCACTACTTATGACAGACCGTGATGAACCTAGCCGGGTGAAACCTGCGGCGGCTACGAGCGCTCAACCGGGCAAGTTGCGCGCACCGGTTTTCACGTTGCCGATTTTAGCGCTGCTAATTTTGTTCCTGCTGCTGAATTTGAGTACGGGATCGATCCAGAACTTCTCGGTTACGGCGTTAGTCACAGGCTACGATTTGTCGCTTTCACAGGCTAACGTGGCGCTTACCGCATTCCTGTTCGCCAGCGCCTTTGGCGTATTGGCTGGCGGCTCACTAGCAGATAAAACCAAACGCCATGGGCTGGTGGCGACGGCGGCGTTGGCTCTCACCGCCGTGCTGGTCAGTATCGTTGCTATGTATTCCTTGCCTACCATCGCGCTAGTGCCGTTGCTGGCTGCTGCGGGTTTCCTCTCCGGGATGATCGCTCCGTCTCGGGATATGCTGGTGCGCGCTGCCTCACCACCGGGAGCGGAAGGACGGGTGTTTGGTATTGTATCCACCGGCTTTAATCTGGGCGGGGCCGCAGGGCCAGTGCTGTTCGGCTGGATGCTGGACCACGGTCACCCTCACGCGATTTTCTGGTCTGCCGTTATTTTTATGCTGATCACCGCGTTCATCACGCTGCTACAGGAAATGCGCAGCGCCAAACGCCGGGCATTAGCCTGATAAAAAGATATAAAAAAACGTAGGGAACGTTTTTCAACGTCGCTCGCGACGGCCCAAAGGGTGGCGGGCAGGAAGCTCTCCATAAAAAAAGCCAGCTCCGTAGGGAGCTGGCTCAGATAACGATAACACCGTAGACCGAATCAGATATCGATGTTCATCGCTTTCAGCGCGTTCTCTTCGATAAACGCACGACGCGGTTCAACGGCATCCCCCATCAGCGTCGTAAACAGCTCATCAGCAGCAATCGCGTCTTTCACCGTCACGCGCAGCATGCGGCGGCTGGTTGGGTCCATCGTGGTTTCCCATAACTGATCTGGGTTCATTTCACCCAGACCTTTATAACGCTGCACGCTCAAACCACGGCGGGACTCTTTCACCAGCCATTCCAGCGCCTGTTCAAAGCTGGCCACTGGCTGACGACGCTCGCCACGTTCGATGTACGCATCTTCTTCAATCAAGCCACGCAGTTTTTCGCCCAGCTGATTCAGCTTGCGATATTCGCTACCTGCAACGAAGCCTGCGCCCAGCGGGTAATCGGTATCCACACCGTGCGTACGCACGCGCAGCGCCGGTTCAAATACGCCACGCTCTTCATCGTGGTGAATCACAAAGCTGTATGTGCTGCCGTGCAATTCGTTGGCGTTCAAGCCACTAACCAGTGATTCCGCCCACGCCTGTACTTTCTCGCGCTCACCTAAATCCGCTTCGGACAGCGTAGGCTGATAGATCAGACGATTCAGCAACGCACGCGGGAAGCGACGCTCCATACGGCCAATCATCTTCTGTACGGCGTAATGTTCAGAAACCAGTTTCTCCAGCGGTTCACCCGCCAGCGCAGGAGCCTGTGCATTGGTGTGCAGCGTCGCGCCGTCTAGCGCCAGTGCGATCTGGTACTGGTCCATCGCTTCATCATCTTTGATGTACTGTTCCTGCTTGCCTTTTTTCACCTTGTACAGCGGCGGCTGCGCAATATACACGTGACCACGCTCAACGATTTCAGGCAGTTGACGATAGAAGAAAGTCAACAACAGGGTACGGATGTGCGAACCATCCACGTCAGCATCGGTCATGATGATGATGTTGTGGTAGCGCAGTTTGTCCGGGTTATATTCATCACGGCCAATGCCGCAGCCCAGCGCGGTGATCAGCGTCGCCACTTCCTGTGAGGAAAGCATCTTGTCAAAACGGGCTTTCTCAACGTTCAGGATTTTACCTTTCAGCGGCAGAATCGCCTGGTTCTTACGGTTACGCCCCTGCTTGGCAGAGCCGCCCGCTGAGTCCCCTTCCACTAGGTACAGTTCAGACAGTGCCGGGTCACGTTCCTGACAGTCCGCCAGTTTGCCCGGCAAACCAGCCAGGTCGAGCGCACCTTTACGACGGGTCATATCGCGTGCTTTACGCGCTGCTTCACGAGCACGTGCGGCATCAATAATTTTACCCACCACGATTTTGGCGTCTGACGGATTCTCCATCAGGTAATCCACCAGCTTTTCGTTCATCAGCGATTCAACCGCGGTTTTCACTTCGGAAGAAACCAGCTTGTCTTTGGTCTGCGAGGAGAACTTCGGATCGGGTACTTTCACGGAAACCACAGCAATCAGCCCTTCGCGCGCATCGTCACCGGTAGCGCTGACTTTGGCTTTCTTGCTGTAGCCTTCTTTATCCATGTAGGTATTCAGCGTACGGGTCATCGCGGCACGGAAACCGGCCAAGTGTGTACCACCGTCACGCTGCGGAATGTTGTTGGTAAAGCAATAAATGTTTTCCTGGAAACCATCGTTCCACTGCAATGCCACTTCCACGCCGATGTCATCTTTCACCGTCGAGAAATAAAACACGTTCGGGTGGATTGGGGTTTTGTTACGGTTCAGGTAATCAACGAATGCCTTGATACCGCCATCATAATGGTAGTGATCGGCTTTATCTTTCTCACGCTCATCGATCAGACGAATAGAGACGCCAGAGTTCAGGAACGACAGCTCGCGCAGACGCTTAGCCAGAATTTCATACTCGAATTCCACCACGTTGGTGAACGTTTCGTGGCTCGGCCAGAAACGCACCGTCGTACCCGTTCTATTGGTTTCACCCGTGACCGCCAGCGGTGCCTGTGCCACGCCGTGTTTATAGGTCTGCTCGTGAAGTTTTCCGTCGCGGTGAATAACCAGTTTCAGTTTTTCCGACAGGGCGTTAACCACGGAAACCCCTACGCCGTGCAGGCCGCCGGAGACTTTATACGAGTTATCATCAAACTTGCCGCCCGCATGCAGCACGGTCATGATGACTTCAGCCGCGGAGATCCCTTCTTCTTCGTGAATGCCGGTCGGAATACCACGGCCATCATCCTGCACCGACACCGAGTTATCGGCATGGATGGTGATGATAATGTCTTTACAATAGCCAGCGAGTGCTTCGTCGATAGCGTTGTCCACAACCTCGAATACCATGTGATGCAGGCCGGTACCGTCGTCCGTATCGCCGATATACATACCTGGGCGTTTACGTACCGCATCCAGCCCTTTCAATACCTTGATACTTGAGGAGTCATAAGAATTCGACATCAACGTTTCTCGCTCATTTTAGTCCTGTGATTGAACCGTTATTTTACCCTGTTCTACGCGGAACATCTTGCCCTTTTCGCCAATCATGTCCTCTATCTGTTCAGCGCTAACCGCACTGACAAACACCTGTGCATGAGTGGCTTTTAACCGTTCTGCCAGCAAACGGCGGCGGGTACTATCCAGTTCGGAAGCAAAATCATCGATCAGATACAGACAGCGCAGTCCATTCTGACGGGTGAGAAATTCACCCTGAGCCAGTCTCAGCGCACACATCAGCAGCTTGAGCTGGCCACGGGACAGCATATCCTCGACCGCCACGCCGCTGGCGCGAATACGGAAATCGGCTTTATGCGGCCCCAGCGCCGTATAACCTAACATACGGTCGCGCTCGAACTGCCGTTCCAGCAGTTCTGCATACTCACTTTCTTTATCCCAGCCACGCTGGAAAGAGAAACCGAGAGAAAATTCAGGCAAAAATTGCGTACAGGTCGCAGCGATATCATTGGCAATCGCCTTAGCGTATTGCGCACGCCACTCGCTGATACGTTCCGCCAGTGGCACCAGTTCCTGATCCCAAGCCCTGAGCTGCCCATAGTGACTCACCTGACGTAGCGCCGCATTTCGCTGGCGCAGCAGGCGTTTCATGTTGCTCCAGGCCGCGAAAAAGCCGGGTTCATTATGGAAGCAGCCCCAGTCGAGAAAGGCGCGCCGAAATTTCGGGCCACCGTTAAGTAAGGTAAACCCTTCAGGTGTGATCAACTGTATTGGCAGCAATTGCGCCAGTTCAGCGACTTTATGACCGTCGCTGCCGTCAATCCGCACCTTGCTATCGCCCTGACGGTTTTTGCTTAACCCGACAGACCGCTCTGTTTCTGTGCCGTCAATCCGACCATGCAGCACAAATTCCGACTGATCGTGACGAATCACGCGCCCCGCCTGAATGCTACGAAACGCCCGCCCGTGCCCTAGCGTATAAATCGCTTCCAGCACGCTGGTTTTACCGCTGCCGTTGGCCCCGACCAAAAAATTAAAGCCGGGAACCAGCGCCAGATCGGCCGCCTCAATATTGCGGAAATCTTTAATGAGAAGACGAGTGAGGGCCATGTTGCAGTTATCTTAATGATGAAAGGGCAAGTAAACTTGCCCGATAATTCTACAACCGCATTGGCATGACGACATAGGCCGCCGCCCGGCTGGCGCTATCTTCGATCTGCACACTGGATACGGAGTCGGTCAGTAGCAAACGCACCCCTTCGCACTTCAGCGCATTAAGCACATCCAGTACGTAGCTGACGTTAAAACCAATTTCCATCTCGGTGCCGTCGTACTGCACATCCAGAATCTCTTCCGCTTCTTCCTGCTCTGGGTTGTTAGCGGTAATTTTGAGCTGATTCTGAATCAGATGCAGGCGAACGCCGCGGAATTTTTCATTCGACAAAATCGCTGCACGAGAGAAAGCCTGCTTGAGCAAGTCGCAGCTGGCTTCCAGCGTTTTATCCGGGTTCTTCGGCAACACGCGGCGATAATCAGGGAAACGACCGTCTACCAACTTCGACGTGAAAATAAAGTCGCCGACATGCGCGCGAATGTTGTTACTGCCAATTTGCAGTTGCAGCGGCGTATCCCCACCATCCAGCAAGCGCACCAGCTCCATCACGCCTTTACGCGGCACGATCACCGAATGTGACGGTAAAGATTGCCCAACCGGCATCGAACAAACGGCCAAACGGTGGCCATCAGTCGCGACCGTGCGCAGCTCTTCGCCTTCGGTTTCAAACAGCATGCCGTTGAGGTAATAACGCACGTCCTGATGCGCCATCGAAAACTGCGTCGCTTCGATCAACCGCTTCATCGTCGCCTGTGGCAGAGAAAATTCAACCTCGCTCTGCCAGTCGTCCAGATTAGGGAAATCCGCTGCGGGCAGCGTGGACAGCGAGAAACGGCTGCGGCCAGAACGCACCAGCATGCGATCGCCATCCAGCATGATGGTAATTTCTGCGCCTTCCGGCAGACCCCGGCAAATATCAAACAGTTTACGGGCAGGAACGGTCGTGGCACCCGGCTCATGCGGCTGCGTCAGCGCCACTTTCGCCACCATTTCCATTTCCAGATCGGTACCGGTCAACGACAGCGCGCCTTCCGTCACCTGAATCAGCAGATTGCCCAGGATCGGTAAAGTCGGCCGACCGCCCAGCGGGCTGCTGACCTGTTGTAATGGCTTTAACAGACGTTCGCGTTCAACAATAAATTTCATAGTGTTATGAAGATAATGTTCTGATTAAATTGGAAAAATCTTCTTTGATGTCGTGGCTTTCTTCACGCAACTGCTCAATCTTGCGGCAGGCATGCAACACCGTCGTATGATCGCGCCCGCCAAAAGCATCGCCGATTTCCGGCAGGCTGTGATTCGTCAGTTCTTTCGCCAGCGCCATCGCCATCTGGCGCGGACGCGCCACCGAGCGGGAACGACGTTTAGACAGCAGGTCGGCTACTTTGATTTTATAGTATTCCGCCACAGTCTTTTGAATATTGTCGATAGTAACCAGTTTTTCCTGCAACGCCAGCAGATCGCGCAGCGCCTCACGCACAAAATCAATGGTAATCGAGCGGCCAGTAAAATTGGCATTCGCGATAACACGGTTCAGTGCGCCTTCCAGCTCACGCACGTTAGAACGCAGACGTTTGGCAATAAAGAACGCCACTTCACCAGGCAGACGGATGTCGTTTTCATCAGCCTTTTTCATCAGAATCGCCACACGGGTTTCCAGCTCTGGCGGTTCAATCGCAACCGTTAACCCCCAACCGAAGCGGGATTTCAGACGGTCTTCCACGCCGTTGATCTCTTTCGGGTAGCGGTCAGACGTCAGAATGATTTGTTGGTTGCCTTCCAGCAGCGCGTTGAAGGTATGAAAGAACTCTTCCTGCGAGCGCTCTTTATTAGCAAAGAATTGAATATCATCGATCAGCAACGCGTCAACAGAGCGATAGTAGCGTTTGAACTCTTCAATCGCATTGTTCTGTAACGCTTTTACCATATCCTGCACAAAACGCTCGGAGTGCATGTAAACCACCTTCGCGTTGGGTTTGCGGGCAATGATGCCGTTCCCCACCGCGTGCAACAGGTGCGTTTTACCCAAGCCCGTGCCGCCATAAAGGAACAGCGGGTTATACGCGCCGCCGGGGTTGTCAGCCACCTGACGTGCCGCTGCGCGTGCTAGCTGGTTTGATTTACCTTCAACGAAGTTATCAAACGTATGTTTCGGGTTCACATTGGAACGGTAGGTATGCTCTGCCTGTACCGGCGAGTTATCCCAACTTGGTCGTACCGGTGCCGCGCGTACAGGCTGTTGCCGCGCAACGCTGACAGGATTGTGGTGCGACTGCGCTGGCTGGCTTAAGGCCTGAACCAGCGGCTTACTGCCCACTTCAAAACGCAGTAAAGGAGCATCCATCCCGCAAAAATCATTCAACAGGACATTGATATTATTTAGGTATTTATCACGAACCCAATCCAGCACAAAGCGATTGGGGGCGTAGAGCGCCAGAGTGTTATCACTCAGCTCCGCCTGCAACGGGCGTATCCACATACTGAATTCTGTGGCAGGTAACTCATCCTGCAAACGGGCAAGACACTGCTGCCAAAGCGAAAGTGACAC